>NZ_JBBPEU010000004.1:0-276378 GCF_040225985.1 Shimia fortis | reverse complement strand
CGTGCAAATTCGCTGAATTTGCACGACTCCCCCGGAGTATTTTTCGAAGGTGAAGATTGGGCGATGGTGTGTACCCGCCCCCGAATGCCCTAGAACGGGATGTCGTCAGGCGCGGTGACGTAGCTGGCGACGACATGTTTGGTGCCCGCCTTTTCAAACGCCACTTCCAGCTTGTCGCCCTCGATATGGATCACAGTGCCATAACCGAATTTCTGGTGGAACACGCGGTCGCCGACGGTGAAACTCGAGATCGCGTTTGCGTCGATGACGGAATTGCGCGATTCGCGGGGCTGTGACAGGCCGCGTTCGCCGGCGCGGGCCTGCATCCGTTTCCAGCCCGGCGAATTATAGGTGTTGGCGCTGGCCACCCGATCATCCAGCGCTGAGGCCGAGGGCCGCGCGGCGGCGCCAAACCCGCCCCCGTAGAGCCCCGGCGGAGTCAGCACCTCGACATGATCCTCGGGCAGTTCGTCGATAAATCGCGAGGGCATCTGGGATTGCCACTGGCCATAAACCTGCCGGTTTCCGGCAAAGGAAATGGTGCAGAGTTCCTCGGCGCGGGTGATGCCCACATAGGCCAGACGGCGTTCTTCCTCGAGCCCCTTGAGGCCACTTTCATCCATGCTGCGCTGGGAGGGGAAAAGCCCGTCTTCCCAGCCGGGCAGGAACACGGCGGGGTATTCCAGCCCCTTGGCCGCATGCAGGGTCATGATGGTGACCTTTTCCTCGGCCTCGTCTGATTCGTTGTCCATGATCAGGCTGACATGTTCGAGGAACCCTTGCAGGTTCTCGAAACTTTCCAGCGCCTTGACCAGTTCCTTAAGGTTATCAAGGCGGCCCGGGGCCTCGGGTGTTTTGTCATTCTGCCACATGGTGGTGTAGCCGGATTCATCAAGGATGATTTCGGCCAGTTCGATATGGCTGACATCGGGGGCGTCGAGCGGCAGGGGCTGGGCCATAGGGCCCGTTTCATCATCAAGAATGGCATCGTCATCCGCCAGCGTCGGTTGCGGGCGGGCCATCATGGCGCGCCAACGGTCGAGGTTGTCGAGCAGCAGCGCCAGTTCCTTGGCGCCTTTGCCGCCGATGCCCTTTTCCGCGATCAGGATACGGGCCCCTTCCATCAGCGACACGCCATTGTCGCGGGCGCAGGTCTGGATTTTCTGCTGGGCGACATTGCCAAGGCCGCGCTTCGGGGTGTTCACGATCCGCTCGAAGGCGAGGTCATCCTCGGGCGAGACGACGAGGCGGAAGTAGGCCATGGCATCACGGATTTCGAGCCGTTCATAGAAGCGTGGCCCACCGATCACACGATAGGGCAGACCGATGGTCAAAAAGCGGTCCTCGAAGGCGCGCATCTGGTGCGAGGCGCGCACGAGGATGGCGATGTCATCCAGCGACAGCGGGCGACGTTCACGTACACCGCGTTGCAGGGTTTCGATCTCCTCACCGATCCAGCGGGCCTCTTCTTCGCCGTCCCAATGGCCGATCAGACGGACTTTTTCGCCTTCATCCGCCTCGGTCCAGAGTTCCTTGCCCAGACGGTCGGCATTGCCGCGGATCACGTTCGAGGCGGCGGCGAGGATATGCGGGGTCGATCGGTAGTTCTGTTCGAGCCGCACCACATGGGCGCCGGGGAAATCCTTTTCAAAGCGTAGGATATTGCCCACTTCGGCTCCGCGCCAGCCATAGATCGACTGGTCATCATCGCCGACGCAGCAGATATTCTTGTGCCCGCCCGCCAGAAGGCGCAGCCACATATACTGGGCGACGTTGGTATCCTGGTATTCGTCGACAAGAATATAGCGGAACCAGCGTTGATACTGGGCCAGAACGTCGGGATGGTCCTGAAAGATCGTGACCATGTGCAACAACAGGTCGCCGAAATCGGTCGCGTTCAGGTCGCGCAGGCGGGACTGGTATTGCTCATAAAGCTCCCCGCCGCGATGGTTGAACGCACCCGCATCCGCTGCGGGCAGCTTGGCCGGGGTCAGCGCCTTGTTCTTCCAGCCGTCAATGAGGTTGGCAAGCAAGCGGGCAGGCCAGCGTTTTTCGTCGATGTTGTTGGCGACGATGAGTTGTTTCAGAAGGCGGATCTGGTCGTCGGTGTCCAGAATGGTGAAGTTCGATTTGAGGTCCACCAGCTCGGCATGACGGCGCAACAGTTTCACGCAGATCGCGTGGAAGGTGCCCAGCCACGGCATGCCCTCAACCGTGTGGCCCAGCATACCGCCCACACGGTTTTTCATCTCGCGCGCGGCCTTGTTGGTAAAAGTCACGGCCAGAATTTCGTTGGGGCGCGCGCGACCGGTGTTGAGAAGATGTACAATCCGCGCGGTCAGGGCCTTGGTCTTGCCCGTGCCCGCCCCGGCCAGCATCAGGACAGGCCCGTCCAGCCGTTCAACGGCTTCGCGTTGGGCCCGGTTCAACTCGTCCAGATAAGGTGTGGACACAGGCCGCGCGGCCATCGCGCGGGCCGAGAGAGAGGCGCTCTCGAAAGCGTCGGATTCGTCAAAACTGCTCATGCGGCGCAATGTAGCCCTTGCAAAGCGTGAAGAAAAGTTCTCTTTATGTTCCAAGTGCATTTCCCGCCAGCGCGCACTGTTGCGTGTGGCGCGGCTGCGCGGTCTCTGGACAAAGCTGCGGATGCGGCGGAAAACGGGGGCATGGACCTTCACGCCACATATCCCGCCCTGTCCGATCTGCGCCAGAAAGCACAGGCGCGCCTGCCCAAATTTGTCTGGGAATATCTGGACAGCGCCACCGGGGATGAGCGAACCAAGGCCCGCAACCGTGCCAAGCTGGACGAGATCCTGTTTCTGCCGTCGATCCTGCACGGCGATATTGCCTGTGACACAGCGGTGCACTTTCTGGGCGCAGACCACCCCCTGCCCGTCGGGATCGCGCCCGTGGGCATGTCGGGTCTTATCTGGCCCGGTGCGGAACAGATGCTGGCCGAGGCGGGCAAGCGTCTGAACATTCCCTTTTGCCTATCCACCGTTGCCACGCAGACGCCCGATGATCTGGCCCCGCATATCGGAGACCATGCGTGGTTCCAGCTGTACCCGCCGCGGGACGCGGACATTCGCCGCGATATCCTGCAGAGGGCCAAGGCCGCCGGGTTTACGACATTGGTTCTGACCGTGGACGTACCGGTGGCGAGCCGCCGCGAACGGCAGGTGCGGTCCGGCCTGACCACCCCGCCCCGCCTTACCCCGCGCCTTCTGGCTCAGGTTGCGCGGCGTCCGTCCTGGGCGCTGGCCATCTTGCGCAGCGGGATGCCGCGTATGCGCCTGATCGACGAATATGCCGGGCAGGTGACGGGGCTGAGTTCGACCGCCCATGCGGGCTATCTTTTGCGGACCTCGCCGGACTGGGCCTATCTGCAATGGCTACGCGACCACTGGGACGGGCCGCTTTTGGTCAAAGGCGTGCTGAGGGCAGAAGACGCGCCGAGACTGGAGGCGATGGGTGTGGATGCGCTTTGGATTTCGAACCATGCCGGGCGCCAGTTCGACGCCGCCCCTGCCACGATCGAGGCCCTGCCCGCAATCCGCGCAGCCACATCACTGCCGCTCATTCTGGACAGCGGCGTTGAGACAGGTCTGGATATTCTGCGCGCCATGGCGTTAGGCGCAGATTTCGTGATGTTGGGGCGGGGATTCCACTATGCCCTTGCTGCGCTTGGCGCCAAGGGACCCGATCATCTGGTGGATATTCTGCGTCAGGACATGCAGGCCAATATGGGGCAGATCGGAGCAGCCAGCCTTGCCGATCTGCACACGTGCGTTGTGACCTAGAGCGCCTTGAGGTCTGCAGGCAGGTTGTCGACCGCTTCACGACCGGGCACAACAGGCAGACCTGAAGGAATCCAGCCTTTGCCATTCGGCCCGCCGGCCATGCCTTCCGACACGTCCAGAACGCCCTTGATGTCGTTCTTTTCCAGCACTTCCATCAAGTATCCCGTCCGGTTGCCTGTGCGGCAAATGATGGCGACCTCATGGTCCGGATTGCGTTCCAGCACGGCCAGGAATTTCGGCCCGAAATCGCGCTGGGTCATGTCCAGCGGCCACGCGCCCTTGGCAACGCCGGTCTGTTCCCATTCACCGGGAGTGCGCACGTCGATCAGGATCAGCTTGCCCGCCCGGACCTGTTCCAGCGCGTCAGCGGCGCTAATCTTGGCGGGGTTGGCATGGGCCAACGCGGGCATGAACGCCGCAGCGGTGGCGGTCCAGAGAAACGAGCGGCGAGTTAACATGTTCACATTCCGATTTTTTGATGTAACATGATTTTACTGCCACGGACGGTTTCGCGTTGCAATACGTCGCTGCGCACAAACGCGTGACCGTTCAAATTATGCTCATGTCCAAAAAATGAACAAAACCTTGCGAAAATGTAACAAGACTACGCAGTCCTTGGTATTGCGCGCAAAGCAGCCCATGCCTTAGGCATTGGTCACTTTTTGGACAGAGCACAAAAGAGGGGAGCCTGCCCATGCCTGACTTTCAGAAAATCCTAATCGCCAACCGCGGTGAAATCGCGATTCGCGTGATGCGCGCCGCAAACGAGATGGGGAAAAAGACCGTCGCCGTTTTTGCCGAAGAAGACAAATTCGGCCTGCACCGTTTCAAAGCGGACGAAGCGTATCGCATCGGCGAAGGCATGGGGCCGGTTGCGGCCTACCTGTCGATTGACGAGATCATCCGCGTCGCCAAGGAAAGCGGGGCGGATGCGATCCACCCGGGCTATGGCCTGCTGTCCGAGAACCCCGAATTCGTCGATGCCTGCGCAGCGAACGGTATCACTTTCATAGGCCCCAAAGCCGAAACCATGCGCGCCCTTGGCGACAAGGCATCGGCCCGCAAGGTCGCCGTCGCGGCCGGTGTGCCGGTGATCCCTGCGACCGAAGTTCTGGGCGATGACATGGACGCGATCCGCGCCGAGGCGGCCGAGATCGGCTATCCCCTGATGCTCAAGGCAAGCTGGGGCGGCGGTGGCCGTGGCATGCGTCCGATCTTTGGTCCAGACGAGGTCGAGGAAAAGGTACTGGAAGGCCGTCGCGAGGCCGAAGCCGCATTCGGCAATGGCGAGGGGTATCTGGAAAAGATGATCACCCGCGCCCGCCACGTCGAGGTTCAGATCCTTGGCGACAAGATGGGCAACATCTATCATCTCTACGAACGCGACTGCTCGGTCCAGCGCCGCAACCAGAAGGTTGTCGAGCGCGCCCCTGCTCCGTATCTTTCCGAGGCACAGCGTGAAGAAATCTGCGAGCTTGGCCGCAAAATCTGCGCCCATGTGAACTATGAATGCGCCGGCACGGTCGAATTCCTGATGGATATGGAGACCGGCAAGTTCTATTTCATCGAAGTGAACCCCCGCGTGCAGGTTGAACACACCGTCACCGAAGAAGTCACCGGCATCGACATCGTTCAGGCCCAAATCCTGATCGCCGAAGGCAAGAGCATTGCCGAAGCCACCGGCAAAGCCTCGCAATATGACATCCGCCTCAATGGCCATGCTCTGCAAACCCGGATCACGACCGAAGACCCGCAGAATAACTTTATTCCCGACTATGGCCGTATCACCGCGTACCGGTCAGCCACGGGCATGGGCATCCGCCTTGATGGCGGCACGGCCTATGCGGGCGGGGTGATCACGCGTTACTATGACTCGCTGCTCACGAAAGTGACCGCCTGGGCACCGACGCCCGAAAAGGCCATCGCCCGCATGGACCGCGCCCTGCGCGAGTTCCGGATTCGCGGTGTCAGCACCAATATTGCGTTCGTCGAGAACCTCTTGAAGCACAAGACCTTCCTAACCAACCAATACACCACCAAGTTCATCGACGAGACGCCCGAGCTGTTCCAGTTCGCCAAGCGCAAGGACCGGGGCACCAAGGTTCTGACCTATATCGCCGATATCAGCGTGAACGGACACCCCGAGACCACCGATCGCCCAATGCCGCCGGCCGACCTCAAGGCACCGCGCCCGCCTGCAAACCGCGCGGAACCGGCCTATGGCAGCCGTAACCTTCTCGAGGACAAGGGCGCGCAGGCGGTGGCCGACTGGATGAAAGCGCAGAAACAACTGCTGCTCACCGACACCACGATGCGGGACGGGCACCAGTCGCTGCTGGCGACGCGGATGCGCTCGATCGACATGATCAAGGCGGCGCCTGCTTATGCCGCGAACATCCCGCAGCTGTTCAGCGTCGAATGCTGGGGCGGTGCGACCTTTGACGTGGCCTATCGCTTCTTGCAGGAATGCCCGTGGCAGCGCCTGCGCGACCTGCGCGAGCGGATGCCGAACCTTCTGACGCAAATGCTGCTGCGCGCCTCGAACGGCGTGGGCTATACTAACTATCCCGACAACGTGGTGCAGGAATTTGTACGGCAGGCTGCGGAAACCGGCGTGGACGTGTTCCGCGTGTTCGACAGCCTGAACTGGGTCGAAAACATGCGCGTCGCCATGGATGCGGTGGTGGAGTCCGGCAAGATCTGCGAAGGCACGGTCTGTTACACCGGCGACATTCTGAACCCCGACCGTGCGAAGTATGACCTGAAATACTATGTGGCGATGGCCAAAGAGCTTGAGGCGGCAGGCGCGCATGTGCTGGGTCTCAAGGACATGGCAGGCCTGTTGAAACCGGCCTCGGCCACGGTTCTGATCAAGGCGCTGAAGGAAGAGGTCGGGCTGCCGATCCACTTCCACACCCATGACACCAGCGGCATCGCGGGAGCGACCATTCTGGCCGCGGCCGATGCGGGTGTCGACGCGGTGGATGCAGCCATGGACGCGTTCAGTGGCGGCACCTCGCAAGCCTGCCTTGGTTCGATCGTCGAGGCGCTGCGCCATACCGACCGCGACACCGGTCTGGATATCGAAGCTGTGCGTGAAATCTCGGATTACTGGGAAGGCGTGCGGGCGCAATACGTGGCGTTCGAGAGCGGCCTCGCGGCTCCCGCCTCCGAGGTTTACCTGCACGAGATGCCCGGTGGCCAGTTCACCAACCTCAAGGCACAGGCCCGGTCTTTGGGGCTGGAAGAGAAATGGCCGGACGTCGCACAGACCTATGCCGACGTGAACCAGATGTTCGGGGATATCGTCAAGGTAACGCCGTCTTCCAAGGTGGTTGGCGACATGGCGCTGATGATGGTATCCCAAGGCCTGACCCGCGCCGAGGTCGAAGATCCGTCGCATGACGTGGCCTTCCCGGACTCGGTGGTCGACATGATGCGCGGCAATCTGGGCCAGCCCCCGGGCGGTTTCCCCTCGGCGATCATCGACAAGGTGCTGAAGGGCGAACAACCCAACACCGAACGCCCCGGCAAACACCTCGCGCCGGTTGACCTTGAGACGACCCGCGCCGAATTGTCAAAAGAGCTGGAAGGCTACAAGGTCGATGACGAGGACCTGAACGGATATCTGATGTATCCCAAGGTCTTCCTTGATTACATGGGCCGCCACCGCACCTATGGTCCGGTGCGCACCCTGCCGACCAAGACTTTCTTCTATGGCATGGAGCCGGGCGAAGAGATTTCGGCCGAAATCGACCCCGGCAAGACGCTGGAAATCCGCCTGCAAGCGATTGGCGAGACCGACGAGAACGGCGAGGTCAAAGTGTTTTTCGAACTGAACGGCCAACCCCGCGTGATCCGCGTGCCCAACCGTCTGGTGAAATCCTCGACCGCGGCGCGGCCCAAGGCCGAAGCGGGGAATGCCAACCACATCGGCGCGCCGATGCCCGGCGTGGTGGCCAGTGTTGCCGTCAGCGTGGGCCAGCAGGTCAAGGAAGGCGATCTGCTGCTGACCATCGAAGCGATGAAGATGGAAACCGGTATCCACGCCGAGCGTGACGCCACGGTTAAGGCGGTGCATGTGCAGGCCGGTGGCCAAATCGACGCGAAGGACCTGATGATCGAGCTCGAATAAGAGCAAGCTGCATTCCAAGGAAAACGCCCCCTGCCCTGCGGGGGGCGTTTTTCGTGGCGGCGGGTGTCGATCTTACCCACAGGGCGCTCTAGGGTGATGTCATGGATATACTGACGCTCACATTTTCCTCGCTGGCGCTGATCGCCACGGCCGTCATGGCCGCCTCGGCTGCTATTCAGGCGCGCAGGTTCGAGCTGGACCTGTTCGGTGCGACGGTTCTCGGGGTCGCGACGGCCATGGGCGGCGGCACGCTGCGCGACGTGTTTCTGGGTCTGACACCGGCCTTCTGGATCACCGACCTGCGCTATATCTCGGTCGCGGTGCCTGCCTCGATCCTCAGCTTTTGGGTCGCGGCCAAGATGCCGGCGGGCAACGGGCAGCGGTTGGCGCTGTTGATGTATCTTGATGCGATTGGCCTTGCCCTGTTCACGATCACGGGCGTGCAGGTGGCGCTTGGGGCGGGCGCGGCGCCCGTGATTGCCATCGTTCTGGGCTGTGTGACAGGCACGGCGGGCGGTATGATCCGCGACCTGTTGTGCAACATCACCCCAAGCGTGTTGAAAGAAGACCTTTACGCGACGATCTCACTGATCGGGGGGGCGGTCTATTACGGACTGGTCAGCGTTTACGCCGATCCCGTGGCCACGATTGCAAGCTTTGGCCTGATCCTTTTCATGCGGGTTGGATTGTTGCTGCGCCGGAACTGGTAAACCGCGCACTATTGCAGGGGGTCGCCGCCCAGCCCAGCAAAGGCAAGGTAATCGGCCACGTCCAGCCTGTCCTGTTCGCCAAAACCCGTGCCCGCGTGCAGGGCCTTTGCCAACGCGTGGCGAAAGGCCCATTCGTGGCGCGCCCCGAACTGGCGGGCAACCAGCGGGGCCAGTTCCGGATGGGCGTCCAGCACGTCTTCCACTGCCGTGATGATCTGGTGCCCCAGCGCCAGATCGCCGGACTGACGATGAATGGCAAGTGCCTCGATCAGGGATTCCTTGTTGGCCATGGGCACGTTGGGTGCGGCAAGCAGGGATCCGGTAAACAGGCCGACCGCATCGACCCCGAACGCCTCGACATAAGCGGTGGCAAACGGCCCCAGCGACAGACCCGCAAAGGCAAGGTTCGCTTCCATCCCGGTTTGCACGATCTCTTGGGCCAGCGGGTCTTCACTGAACCCCAAAAGCAGGATACGGATCGGCGTCAGATCCCGTTCAGTCGTCTGGCCAAGGCGGGCCGCCATCGTGGGCACATCCAGCGAAAGGGAAAGCTGTGACAGCACGGCGTAGTCCGCCTGATCCAGTTCTCTCAGCGCCAAAGTGCGCACCTGACGGTCGGGGTGGCGCACGAGGTCGGCAAACATCTGGAACCGTTCGAGATCACCGCCATAGCGCCAAGCGGGCAAGCGGGTGAGGATGCTCTCCAGCACCGGTGCCATGGCGCTATCGACATAGGCAATACGCTTCCAGTCGCCGGTCTCGGGATCGGTCACGAACAGCACCGCATCGCTGGCCATGCGCGACAGTTTCTGACGGGTGGTCGAATCGACCAGAAAGGGAATACCTGCATCGCCCGCAGGCCCGTGCAGAACCTGTGTCACAGCATAGCGGAAAGGGTTTGCCGTATCCGCCCGCGCCAGAACGATCCGCTCGGCAGATAACATCTGGTCCACAATGCCGGGCTTGGGCGCATAGTTGTGGAACCCGCAGGCCCATGCGACGCCGAAGGTGGACAGTGCAAGACCGGATGCAAGAGCGATGGCTTTGATCATGGCCCCTTTCTAGCAGATTCCCAAACAGGCGACGACACAGATTTCCGTGATTACCGCCTGTTTTGGCACAAGGCCGCCGACGGATCGGCGGCCCTGTCGTCACGCTTGTCAGACAAAGTCGATATGCCTGTTGAACGGCATCTCGCGGATGCGCTGGCCGGTGGCGGCAAAGATCGCGTTGGCCAGCGCCGGGGCCGCAGGCGGGATCGGGGGTTCGCCGATACCACGCACCTTGGTGCCGTTTTCAAGCCCTTTGACAAATATCTCGGGGCATTGGTTCAGGCGCATACCTTCGGCGTCCCAGTAGTTGGCCTGTTCGGCCATGCCGCCAGCATAGGTGATTTCACTGTTGATCGCGTGACCAAGGCCAAACACGACCCCGCCCTGCATCAGGTTTTCGAAGTTCACAGGATCGACGACAGTGCCGACATCGGCGGCAATCCAGACCTTGTCGATGCGAATCCCGTCGTCGGTATTGGTCACCTCGATCACTTCGGCCGTGGGAACTCCAAAGCTCTCGACGAAGGCGACGCCGCGCCCCTTGTTCGGGCCAAGCTCGCCGCCCCAGGATGACATCTCGGCGACAGCCTCAAGCACCTTGCGGCTGACGTCGTGACCCATCAGGCGGATACGCTCTTCCATCGGGTCGGCACCAGCCTCGTGGATGAGTTCATCCAGAAAGCTGTCGAAAAAGAACCCGTTGGCCGACGCCCCGACCGAACGCCAAGAGGACACCGGCGCCAGTTGCGGCACGCGATAGCCTCGCATCCGGTAGTTCGGCAGATTGTAAGGGTTGTTCCACGACCCGGCAACGATCTGGCTGTCGGGGCCGGGCACAGGCATCTGCGCGCGCCCCATCTGGGATTCGATCACCGAAGGCATTGCAACCTGAAGGTCAATCGCCTCGACCTTGCCATCCTTGACGGTACCTGCGCCGCGCGCCATGCCGATATGCCGCGGGTAATCGTGGGCAAAGTCCTCTTCCCGCGAATAGGTCAGCTTGACAGGCGTGCCGCGCATCTGGTTCGCGATCTCGGCGGCCTGCTTGATGTTGTCGAACTCAAGCCGGTGCCCGAAACTGCCGCCCATATACTGGTTGATAAACGTCACCTGTTCGGGATCGTGCCCCGTGATCTGCGCAACCAGAACCTGAAGCTGGCGCGGGATCTGATGCCCGGCCCAGACAGTCACACCGCCGCCTTCCACCAGAACGGTGGCATTCAGCGGCTCTAGCGGAGCATGGGCCACATAGGGCGCGCGGTATTCGGCGTTCATCGGCGTGCCCGCCGACAGGGCCGCCGCCGTGTCGCCGTCATCGCGCCATGTCTTGTCCAGACGATCCGCGACGAAAGAACGGCCGATCTCCTCCCAGTGCTGCGCCTGCTCTGCCGGATAGGGCGCCGGACCCCAGTCAAAATCAATCGCTTCGGCAGCCTGCATCGCTCGCCAGGTATTGTCGGCAATCACGGCAACGCCGTTGGTGATCTCGACCACCTTCGAGACACCGCGCATCTCTAGGGCGGCAGTGGCGTCATACCCGTTCATCACACCGCCCTGACGCGGGTTTACCTTGACCGCGGCATGCACCTGCCCCGGAATATCAAGGTCGATCCCGTAAGTCTGGGTGCCGGTGGATTTGGCCACGATGTCGATCCGCTGGGTCGGCTTGCCAATCAGGCGCCATTCGGCAGGGTCGCGCAGGGTGACGTCGGTCACAGGCTCAAGACCCGCTGCAATCGGGGCAAGCTCCTGATAGCTCAGACGCGTGCCGTCGGGCAGAATGACATGGCCCGACTCGGTTTTGAGCGCGGTGGTGTTGATACCCGATTTCTCGGCCGCCGCCGCCTTGAGCGTTTCGCGGGCCACGGCCCCTGCCCGGCGCAGTTTGTCAAAGCTGTCTGGGATCGTGGTCGAGCCACCGGTGATCTGCATCCCCATCAGCTTGACCACCCCCCCCATGATGCTGCGCATGGTTTCGGCGGTGAACCCGTCATCCGTGGACGGGAACGGCACGCCCTCATCCGCTAGCGCGGAATTCCAATAAGCCTTGTCCGGCTTGCCAAAACTGGTTTCGAATTGGCCAAGATCAAGATCCATTTCCTCGGCGATCAGGATGGCCTGCGAATGGGCCACGCCCTGCCCCTTGTCCCCGTGCGGGCCAATCAACGTGATCGTGTCGCCGTCAATCACGACCCAGGGGTTGAAGCTCGCCGCGCCCGAGGCGAGGTCGGTTTCATTCGGGTTCGCATAGGGGGTTTTTGCCTTGTAGACCCCAAAGGCGACGCCGCCCACGACGGCAGCGGACCCGATCAGAAAGGTACGGCGTGCAATTTTTCCAACTTTGCCCATGATTACGCTCCCTGCACCTTGGTGGCGGCGGTTTTCACGGCGGCGCGGATGCGCGGATAGGTGCCGCAGCGGCAGAGGTTGCCCGACATGGCCGTGTCAATCTCGTCGTCGGTGGGGTTCGGCGTTTCCGCCAGCAGCGCCGCCGCCTGCATGATCTGGCCCGACTGGCAATAGCCGCACTGCGCCACCTGATGTTCGATCCATGCTTCCTGCACCGCGTGCAGTGCGTCCGGCTGACCCAGCCCGTTGATGGTGGTCACCTCTCCGGTCACATCACCCGCAGCCGTCTGACAAGAGCGCACGGCCACCCCGTCGATATGCACGGTACAGGCGCCGCAGGCCGCAACGCCGCAGCCGTATTTCACGCCCTTGATGCCAATCTCATCTCTCAGCACCCACAACAGCGGCATGTCGTCTTCGACATCCACGTCATGCGTCTTTCCATCCACAACGAGTTTCACGCGCTTTCTCCTGCTGGCTTATCCGTTGCATTAAAGGTTAGCATTAAATCCGCCATTACAACTTGCAGATTGTGCCAAAATTCATTCAGATGGTGCCAAAGTCGCCAAGTGCGGTGGATTGGGCCGCGTTGCTGCCCCATCCTGCGCGCGATAGATCCGAAACATGGTGGGGACCATGACCCAGAAACTTCTCTATGCCAGCGGCGAAAAATTCTATCAGCTGTGCCGGGTTCTGAAGATTGATCCAGTGCGGGTTCTGCGCCGCGCCGGCCTGCCTGCGGACCATATCGAACACGAGGGTAAAGGCAGTACGGCAGAGCAGTTCTTTGCGATCTTTCAGGCCGTTTTTGACGAGGCCAAACGCGATGACCTGCCGCTGTTTCTCGGAAAATTCTACGCCCACGGACCGTTCGTGCCGCCGGTCTTTGCCTTTTCCTGTAGCCCCGACATCGAAAGCGGCGTCAAACGCATGGCACTGTTCAAACCCCTTATCGCACCGTGCAAGCTCGAGGTGCTGCGCGCGGGCGACACGGTATCCCTGACCTTTCAGTCCAGTGATCCGACGGTCGAGATGCCCGCCCAGATGGCGCTGTTCGAACTGGTCTATTTCCTTGAATGCAGCCGGACCTTCACCGCCGAACATATCATCCCGCGCGACATCACCCTGCCGGTCGGGGCGCGGATGACACCCGATCTTTTCGACTACTTTGGCGTCACGCCATCGGGCACGGGAATCGCCGCGATCCATCTCAGTGACGAAGACGCCACGCGCCCGCTGATCTCGCAGAATGCCGAATTGTTGGCCGGGTTTGAACGGGACCTGAAACGCCAACTGGCGGAAAAACTGCCGGACACCCCGACCACCGATCGCCTGCGCAAGACCCTGTTCGAGATGCTTCCGGCGGGCGACTCTTCGGTCAATGCCGCGTGCAAACGGTTGTGCATGTCGCGCCGCAGCCTGCAACGCAAACTCAAGGACGAAGCCACCACCTTTCAGGCGGTTCTGGACGAGGTCCGCTCGGAACTTTCGTTGCATTACCTGCGTCAGGACGACATGAGCATCGAGGAAATATCCTATCTGCTGGCCTATCGCGATCCGAACTCGTTTTACCGCGCTTTTCACGGATGGACCGGCATGACCCCGATGCAGGCGCGCCTGACACCCGCGCACTAGCGGCGCAAAAATCGACAACCATCCAGCCACAGGAAGCCTTGACCTTCCCAAAACAGGAAGCTTTATAAGGAAAGAACAACTGTAACGGAGGGCTGCGCCCATGACTGCCGCCGCCAAATTGCGTTTTGAGATCGACGGGATGAGCTGCGCCGGGTGCGCCGGACGGGCCGAACGCGCATTGCAAGCGATGCCGGGACAGACCGAAGCCACAGTGAACCTCGCTGCGGCCAGCGGATATGTCACACTGACCACCGCAACTGCCGACGACATTCGCCAGACCCTCAAGACCGCCGGCTATCCGGCGCGCGAGGACGTGATCGTGCTGGACATCGCGGATATGAGCTGTGCGTCCTGTGTGGCGCGGGTTGAACAAGCCCTGACCGCGCAGCCGGGCGTGATCGCGGCGCAGGTCAACCTTGCCAGCGAGACCGCAACGATCCGGACTTTGCGTGGCGCGGTCAGCGCGGCCGAGCTCGCCCATTTGGTCACAGACAGTGGCTATGCCGCAACCCCGCGCCGGGGTGACACGCCCGCGGGGTCCGAAACCGACAAGATCACACCGGCCCGCAATGCCTTTGCGCTGGCGGCAGTTCTGACCCTGCCCGTCTTTGTGCTGGAAATGGGCGGACACATGATCCCCGCCTTTCACCACTGGGTGCATATGAATATCGGGGTCCAGACATCCTGGACGCTCCAGTTCGTGCTGACAACGCTGGTCATGCTGTGGCCCGGGCAGGTGTTCTATCGCAAGGGCATACCGTTGCTCTGGCGCCGCACGCCTGACATGAATTCATTGGTGGCGCTGGGATCGCTGGCGGCGTGGGGCTATTCCACCGTGGCCCTGTTTGCGCCGGCCTTGCTGCCCGAGGGCGCTCGCAATGTCTATTTCGAGGCGGCAGCAGTGATCGTTACCCTGATCCTGATGGGCCGCTGGCTCGAGGCACGGGCCAAAGGGCACACGGGCGACGCGATCCGCAAGCTTGTCGGCCTGCAGGCGCAAACGGCACGGGTGGAACGCCATGGCGCCTTGATCGAACTGCCCGTGGACGAGGTGCATGTCGGCGACACGCTGCACCTGCGCCCCGGCGAAAAGGTGGCAGTGGACGGCGAAGTTCTGACCGGCACCAGCCATATCGACGAAAGCATGATCTCGGGTGAACCGCTGCCTGTCGCCAAGGGCACAGGCGACACGGTCATCGCGGGCACGATCAACGGCACGGGCGCGCTGACATTCCGGGCGACGGGCGTGGGCAGCGATACCATGCTGGCGCGGATCATCGCCATGGTGGAACAGGCGCAGGGCGCCAAGCTGCCGGTGCAGTCGCTTGTGGACCGGATCGTTCTGATCTTTGTGCCGGTTGTCATGGGTGTTGCGCTGCTTGCGCTGGCGGGCTGGCTTTTGTTCGGGCCGGAGCCAAGGCTGGCGCACGCGCTTGTGGCGGCGGTCTCGGTGCTGATTATTGCCTGCCCCTGCGCTATGGGGCTGGCCACGCCGACCTCGATCATGGTCGGCACCGGGCGCGCCGCAGAGATGGGGGTCTTGTTCCGCAAGGGCGAGGCGCTGCAACAGCTGGACGAGATTACGACCGTCGCGTTCGACAAGACCGGCACGCTTACGGCGGGGCGGCCCGAACTCGTCCTGCTGGCCCCCGCCAGCGGCTTTGACGCGGACACGGTCTTGCGACTGGCCGCCGCGGTCGAGAGCCAGTCGGAACACCCGATTGCCCTTGCGGTGGAACGCGCGGCCTTGTCCAAAGACCTAGATCTGCCGCAAGCCACTAATTTCACGGCGATCGAAGGCCACGGCGTCACGGCCTGTGTCGGGGAGCAAACCGTCCTGATCGGCAACCCGCGGCTGATGATCCGCGAAAACGTGGATTTCTCGCCGCTATCAGGCACCGCTCAGGCAGCCGCCGCCAAAGGCGAAACCCCGTTCTTTGTCGCCATCGACGGCCAACTGGCCGGAGTATTTTCGGTCGCGGACCCGATCAAGCCCAGCGCCCGCCCTGCCCTCCAGGCTCTCGAAGCGGCGGGGATCGAGGTCGCCATGATCACCGGGGACAACGCGACCACAGCGGCGGCGATTGCTGCCGAACTGGGCATCCGCAACGTACAGGCTGACGTGCTGCCCGAGGGCAAGGCCGACGCGGTGCGCAAGCTTCAGGCCAAGGGGCCGGTCGCGTTTGTCGGCGACGGCATCAACGATGCGCCAGCGCTTGCCGTGGCTGAAACCGGCATCGCCATAGGCACCGGCACGGATGTCGCCATCGAAAGCGCCGACGTGGTGCTGGTCTCGGGCGACCCTGCTGGTGTGGTAAACGCGCTGGATGTCTCGATCGCCACGATGAAGAACATCCGCCAGAACCTGTTCTGGGCCTTCATCTACAACATCGCCCTGATCCCGGTAGCCGCCGGGCTGTTCTATCCGCTGCTCGGCTGGCAGCTCTCGCCCATGCTGGGGGCTGGCGCGATGGCGCTTTCGTCGGTGTTCGTGTTGACCAACGCGCTGCGCCTGCGCCGCATATCCCCTGCCATGCCCATCACTTCACAGGAGTAAGCCATGAATATCGGAGAGATTTCAGGCAAGTCCGGCCTTCCTGCCAAAACCATCCGCTACTACGAAGATATCGGCCTGATCACGCCCGACCGGTCCGAGAACGGCTATCGCCGCTTTAGTCAGAATGATTTGCACAAACTGACCTTTCTGGGGCGCGCACGGGCGCTTGGGTTCTCGATCGAGGACTGCCGGACACTGATGGCGATGTACGAGGACGAAAGCCGCGCCAGCGCCGACGTCAAGAAAGTGGCGCAGGAACATTTGATCCGCATCGACGAGAAGATTGCCCAGTTGCAGTCGATGCGCGAAACCCTCGCGCTTCTGGTGTCGGAATGCGCAGGGGACAACCGCCCCGACTGTCCAATCCTGAACGACCTGGCCTGCGGCAAAACCTGAGCTCTAACGTCCATTTTGCGTCGGATCTTATGTCTTTCCCCTCGACAAGAGAGCGCCGCATACTAGGTTCCGGGCATGACTATTGCGATCCACTGGTTTCGCCGCGACCTGCGGCTGTACGACAACCCTGCCCTCACCCGTGCCGCCCGTGCGGGCAAGGTTATTCCCGTCTATATCCACGACGACAAGGTGCCGCTTGGCGGGGCCAGCGCGGCGTGGCTTCATCGCTCTCTCACGGCCCTGAACACGGCGCTGGATGGGCGTCTGGTGCTGATGTTGGGCGATCCCCTGACCTGCCTGCCGGATCTGGCCCACCAGACCGGCGCATCGGTGGTGACATGGACCCGCCGCTATGATGCCGCGGGCATCACCGTAGACACTGCGTTGAAATCGACGCTGAAGGCCGAAGGGCTTGAGGTGCATAGCGAAAACGGCACGCTTCTGTGGGAGCCGATGGATGTGAAAAAGGCGGACGGCACGCCTTACAAGGTATTCACGCCGTTTTTCCGAAAGGGATGCATGGCGGCCCCGCCGCCGCGGACACCCCTGCCCGCGCCAGAGATATCCTTTGCCGACACCGTGGACGGCTGCGCGCTTGACGAATTAGGTCTGCGCGACGGGATCGGCTGGGACACCGATGTTATGTCGGACTGGACCCCGGGCGAAGCGGGCGCAGGGGCACGGCTTGAGGCGTTCCTGTCCGACGGGCTGGACGGCTACAAGGAAGGCCGCAACATTCCGGCGCAGGAAAATGTCTCGCGCCTGTCGCCGCACCTGCATTTCGGGGAAGTTTCCCCCAATACCGTATGGCACGCCGCGCGGGCGCGGGATGCCTCGGGCGACCGCGACCATTTTCTCTCGGAACTGGGCTGGCGCGAGTTTTCCTACAGCATCCTGTTCCACAATCCCGACATTGCGACCCACAATCTGAACCGGAAATTCGACAGCTTCCCGTGGCGCGACGCGCCAGAGGAGCTGCGCCGCTGGCAGACAGGGCAAACTGGCATTCCCATCGTCGATGCGGGCATGCGGGAACTTTGGCAGACCGGCTACATGCACAACCGCGTGCGTATGATCGTGGCGTCTTTCCTGATCAAGAACCTGATGATCCACTGGCGCCACGGCCTTGCCTGGTTTGATGACACGTTGTTTGATGCGGACCCTGCGAACAACGCGGCCAGTTGGCAATGGGTGGCGGGCAGCGGCGCGGATGCCGCCCCCTATTTCAGAATTTTCAACCCCGTGACCCAAAGCGAGAAGTTCGACCCACAAGGCAGCTATATCCGCCGCTACGTGCCCGAACTTGCCGCCTTGCCCGACCGCTCTATCCATGCACCATGGGCGGCCCCTGCGCTGGTTCTGAAGGCGGCGGATGTCGCTTTGGGCAAAACCTATCCCCATCCCTTGGCAGATCTCAAGGAATCGCGGGTGCGTGCGCTGGACGCGTTCAAGGCATTGTGACCGGCTGCGACGCCGCGATCTGCAGTGTACCGATGCCACGGCGTCACATTTACCGCTAACACCACGGATGACGTCGCCCTTTACCCTTTCCGAAAGGAAACATCCCCCGTATACCGCCCGCAAATTCTGAACAAAGGGATACGTCAACCATGACCGTCACTGTAGGTATCAACGGATTTGGCCGCATTGGCCGCTGCACTCTCATGCACATTGCCGAAAGCGCACGCGACGACGTCAAGGTCGTCAAGGTCAACGCCACCGGCCCGCTGGAAACCGCGGCGCACCTGATCCGTTATGACTCGGTCCATGGCCGCTTCCGCAATGAGGTCAAGATCGGCGAAGGCATGATGGATCTTGGCGCGGGCGAGATGCAGATGTTCTCGACCTATGACATGGACGAACTCGACTGGTCGGGTGTCGACGTTGTCATGGAGTGTACCGGCAAGTTCAACGACGGTGAAAAGGCCAAGGCCCACCTCGAGCGTGGCGCCAAGAAAGTGCTGCTGTCGGCCCCCGGCAAGAACGTCGACAAGACCATCGTGTTCGGTGTGAACGACGAAATGCTCGAAGCCTCGGACACCATGATCTCCAACGGGTCCTGCACCACCAACTGTCTGGCCCCTGTCGCCAAGGTTCTGAACAACGCGTTTGGCATTGAGTCGGGCATCATGACCACGATCCACGCCTATACCGGTGACCAGCCGACGCTCGACCGTCGCCACAAAGACCTGTACCGCGCCCGCGCGGCCGCAATGTCGATGATCCCGACCTCGACCGGTGCAGCCAAGGCACTCGGTGAAGTTCTGCCCGAACTGAAAGGCAAACTGGACGGGTCCGCCGTGCGCGTCCCCACCCCGAATGTCTCGGCCGTGGACCTAACATTTGTCGCCAAGAAGGACGTCACCGAGGCAGACGTGAACGCCGTCATGGCCGAAGCCGCCGCTGGCCCGATGAAAGGCGTGCTGGGCTACACCGAAGAGAAACTG
Source organism: Shimia fortis (assembly GCF_040225985.1). Lineage (NCBI taxonomy): Bacteria > Pseudomonadati > Pseudomonadota > Alphaproteobacteria > Rhodobacterales > Roseobacteraceae > Shimia > Shimia fortis. The sequence goes on along the minus strand of NZ_JBBPEU010000004.1, from coordinate 257,297 downwards.
GTTTCGACAGATTTCAACCATACCGAAGAAAGCTCGATCTTCGCCGCCGACCAGACCAAAGTCATCGGCGGGCGTCTGGTTCGCGTTCTTGCGTGGTACGACAACGAATGGGGCTTCTCCTGCCGCATGGCAGACGTGGCCCAGAAGATGGGCTCGATGTAATCGTCCCGATCTCCTGAACCAATCTTGCGCCTTCGGACGCTGTCGGGCATATCCTTTGATGACCGACACGCATCCGAAGGCGCATTTCTTTATGACCAATCCGATCGCAGTTTTCCTGGCCCTGATCATTTTCGGCGGCTTGGCCTATGATCTGATCTGGCTGGACGGTCAGGCGACGCTGATGCTGATGCGCAAACTGGTCGACCTCATCGAATGGATGGCCTTCTGGCGCTAGCCACCGCGCGCCCTAGTCCATACGCACCGTCACCGAGACTTCGCCCCTGACGTCACGCTCCCATTTCAGATGCAGTTCGTCATTGTTGCTGCCCTGTTCCGTGCGCGCATAAGGCATCGTGTAGACCCCGACATTGCTTGAGGTTTCGATCTTCGAGATCGGCACCACCGCCTCGACCGTCCGGGCCCGCCCGCCAAAGGGCAGCTTGTCCTCAAGATCGACGACCCATGTGCGCTGGGGGGTGGACTGTTCGAAATCCACCTGCAGCGGGTTGTAACAGGGCGTTGCAATCGCGTGGAAGGTATTGCCTTCCACCAGCACATGTTTGCCCTTGCTCATATCGAGATTGGCAAAGCTCGTATCCACCCGATCCACCCGGTTCATACTGCCGTGAATGCTACGGAACTTGTTGCCCGTTACTGTCAGGCCGGTGATGTAGTGCCCCGTGCCATAGGGCTTGATCACGAGATATGCGACCCAAGGGGCCACGTCGCCGGACAGGAACACGTTGTCCGTTACACTCAGCGCGCTGAAAGAGTATCCACCGGTGAAATCGGGTGTCGCGTCGTATTCATTGGTCCACTCAATCGTGGCATTGTCGACATAATTGCTGTCGAAATTCATTGAAATATGCGACAGCGCCATCAGTACCCCGGCCGTGCGCACGCCTGCATCCTCTCCGTCGCCCTGAAAGAAATGATTGCCGGTGACAACCGCATTCATCCCGCCGATGACTAGGAAATGCCGGAACTGGCTGGCGCGGTTGTTGCGCACCTTGACGTCGTTCGCATTGGTGTTGATCGCCACCGAAATGCGGTCCTGCGCCCTTGCGCCCCCTTCGGCGGTGATGAAATTACAGCGGTCAATCAGCATGCCCTGACACCCCGTTCCGGGCGAGGTGATCCCGCGATGCTTGGGACGGGTAAAGAAACAGTCCCGCACATGAAAGGCGACCCCGGAACGCGACAGCAGAATCCCGCTGGCCATGCTGTTGCACTGGAAATCCACATCTTCGATGTTGATCATGCTGACCCGCTCGAAGCCGCTGAAATCCAGAATGTACTTGAAACGGGTGAAGGTGAAATTCTGCGTCCCCTCCGCATCATAAAGCGGCTGCGACAGGGTCAACTCCTGCGTCGAGACATTCTTGCGCTCGACATAGACTTCGCGCCCGACACCATTACCCGACACCAGCGCGCCCACCGGAATATTCGCGACATTGCTCACATTGCGCAGCGTGCGGGCCTGAGCCGAATCATAGGTCGCCTGCGATGTCACCACGTCCGGATTCCACGCAGAATCGCCCGACACATAGAACTGCCCGTTGCGGATCACGCGGCGCTGCGCATATGAGTCCTTGGTTGCGACCACGGCCTGCAGATCAATCGGTTCGGTCACGGTGATGCGCCGCCCACCCAGATCCAGTGACTCGTGATCCGCATTGTTCAACAGGGATTGGAATGCCTTTTTGAAGCCAAGTTCTTCGTTACCGAAGGCCGCGATATAGGCCGGTAGGTCGAAATTCTTGTTCAGCGTCAGATAACGGTTCTCGGGCATGGTGACCGTGCCTTGAAATCGGACCGGTACATCCATCGTGACACTGCTTGCCAGATGGAACAGGCCTTCAGGCACCAGAACCTCGCGCCCGTCTGCGGCAGCGTTGGCCGCCGCAAAGGCCGGTGCATCATCGGCGACACCATCCCCGACAGCACCGAAATCGCGCACGTCCACCCAGTTCATCATGTCACGCAGGAAGGCGCCGGTGATATCCTCGATCACGATATCGTCGATCCGAACGATCCCGCCGGTCGGCCCCGTCAGATCCAGTCCGAAATGGCCATAGACAGGTGCACGCCCCCAGACCATGTCCACGCCCCCCCGCGCGCCCGTGCCGACAATCGCGCTGACCTCGACCACCTCGCCATAGCTGGTCAACTGGGTCTCGGGGCCGGTTTCGACCAATCCAGACACGTGCGACGCGTTATTATAGGCAGCATAGCCCGCAATCCGCACCGCGGGCAGGGCCCCGCTCATCGCCTTGACCCGCGCCGTGATGCGCAGATAGCAACCGGGCAGCATCGGCGTCTGCCCCATGTACCGCAATTTCTGGGTCGTCGCGGTTTTCTGCAGCTCAAGGCAGCCCGCAAAGTCCTGATCGCTGGGCACAAATGCCGCGTTCACCGCGTTTTCATAGGTGTCCGACCCTTGCGTCCCGTCGCCTCGCGACCAGACATCCAGACCGTCCCTGAATGTTGACGGCATAAACAGCACGCCATCCGTAATTGCCTTGTTCATGAAGTCCCTTTCCAAGCTTGCCCATCCGGCCACAACCGGCCCGAACCTTGGCAAAGGGAAATATCAAACGCCTGTTAACGCAGGCCGACCCCACCGTGACGGTGCCGCCTTACGCCCCTGCGCCCGCCTGCGGAAGTTTCTGCACGGCATTGATGCGCCAGACACCGTCCACCGTGACCATCTGATAATCCAGCAGATGCACCACGCCGTCTGCATCGCGCACCGCCACTTTTTGCCACAACCGGCCCGAAATTACGCGCAGGTCAAGGAACTGCACGGCCTCAGCCTGCCACACCATCGGGTATCCTTCCTTGACCATGACCTCGAAACGGTCCGGCGATCCGAAAAGGCCCTGGATGGACGGACTCGCATATTGAAAGGCCCGGTCAAAATCGTTCACACCAAAGGCCGCGATCTGGTTCTGGATTACCGACTTGACCTTTGACGTGTCCGCCGAGGCCATCCCCGCCGCAACCATCAGAACAATCGTTGTAAGAAAGCGCATAACATATCCTCCCGCTGCACCAGATAGCGCGCGCAAGGATCGCTTCAAAAGAAAGGGACACGAGACCGCTGGCCCCGTGCCCCCAAAATCATCGCAAATGTCCGCCTTAAGCGAGATCGCCCGCCAGCGCCTTGTCGATCAGCGCCGCGGTTTCCTCGACCCCGTACAGGGCCGCAAAGCCACCGAACCGCGGCCCCTGCGAAGCACCCAGAAGCACCTCGTACAGCGCCTTGAACCAGTCACGCAGGTTCTCGAACCCGTGCAGCTTGCCCACGGCAAACACGACAGATTGCAGGAACTCATCCGAACCGAAGTCGACCTCGGGCAGCGGATCTTCGTTGCCCATCATCTCGTTCTTGCGCACGATGAGGTCCAGCGCGGTGTCGCCATCGCGGAATGCCGCTGCCAGCTCTTCCAGCGCGGAGCGCTCCTGATCCGTCGGCAGGCGGAAGGTTTTCGCAGGTTCGACGAAATCCTCGAAATACTTGACCGCATACCCCGCCGCCGCGTCCAGATCGGGGTGGGTTTCCGGCGTCGCATCCGGCGCATAGCGGCGGATAAAGCCCCACAGCGTTTCCTTGTCATGCGCAGACGCCGCCGAGGCAAGGTTCAACAGCATCGAGAACGGCACCACCATGTTAGACTGCGGAACATCGCCGCCGTGGATGTGCCAGACCGGATTGTTCAGCTGCTGCTTAAGGTCCTGTTTGTGATAGGCGACAAGCTGTTGGTTATACTCGTCCATCGCCTTGGGGATCACGTCGAAATGCATCCTCTTGGCGGTCTTGGGTTTCTGGTACATGAAGTAGGCCAGAGACTCGGTCGAGGCATAGGTCAGCCATTCGTCGATCGACACCCCGTTGCCCGAAGTCTTGGAAATCTTCTGCCCGTTTTCATCAAGGAACAGTTCGTAAGTAAAGTGTTCCGGCGCGCGCCAGCCAAGAATACGGCAGATGCTGTCATAGATTGGTGTGTTGGTGCTGTGGTCCTTGCCATACATCTCGAAATCGACTTCCAGCGCCGCCCAGCGCGCGCCAAAGTCCGGCTTCCACTGCAGTTTCACGTTGCCGCCGGTGACAGGCAGCGTCCATTCCTTACCGTCTTCGTCGTCAAAGGTGATCGTGTGGTTTTCCTTATCGACGTTTTTCATCGGCACATACAGGACACGACCGGTTTCCGGATGGATCGGCAGGAAGATCGAATAGGTCTGTTGACGCTCTTCGCGCAGCGATTTCAACATCACGGCCATGATCTCGTCGTACTTTTCGACCGCGCGCTTCAGAATCTCGTCAAACTGGCCCGTGCCATAGAATTCGGTCGCCGAATAAAACTCGTATTCGAACCCGAACGTATCCAGGAACCGGCGCAGCATGGCGTTATTGTGGTGGCCAAAGCTCTCGAATTCCTCGAACGGATCGGGGACCGAGGTCAGCGGCTTTTGCAGGTGATCGTAGAGCATTTCCGAATTCGGCACGTTGCCGGGCACCTTGCGCATCCCGTCGAGATCGTCCGAAAAACAGATCAGCTTGGTCGGAATATCCGAAATCACTTCGAAGGCGGTCTTGATCATCGTCGTGCGCGCAACCTCGCCAAAGGTGCCGATATGCGGCAGCCCCGACGGCCCATAGCCCGTCTCGAACAACACAAACCCCTTCTCGGGGGGCTGCTTTTGATACCGTTTGAGCACCCGGCGCGCTTCTTCAAAGGGCCAGGCTTTCGAAACGAGTGCAGCTTCGCGCAGTTCAGACATTATTAACTCCATCAGAGGGGACCGCCTGCCCTATGCAGGACGGACCGCGGCTTGCTATTATGCCGTTGCAGCATGGTCAACATATAGCTGCAAAACATGCCCTGTTGAACGGGTTTATCCCGCCTCTGCGACTTCCGTGCCGCGCGTCACGATCCAATCCACGACGTCCCGCACCTCTCGCCGCGCCGCCAGCCCCTCTCGGGCGGCCACGTAATAGCCGCGCGCCGATTGCGCCTCGGCCTGCCCCAGCCGCACCATGGCCCCGCTTTCAAGGAAATCGTTCAGCAATCCGGACCAGCACAGGCACACACCCTGCGCGGCCAACGCGGCGTTCACCATCATGGCATAGGAGTTGAAATCCATAAGCCGCACATCATCCGGCATGTCTTGCCCTTGGGCGCGGAACCAGCTGGGCCAGTCATGCCAATGCCGCCGCGCTGCTTCCATCGTCAACAGGGTCATTCCACCAAACCCGTCTGTTCTACCCTGACGCCGCGCGAGATACAGCGGGCTTGCCACGGGAAACACCCCCGTCCCAAGGATTCGCGCCTCGCCGGCGTTTCCTTCATCCGGCAGACCAAAACGCACAGACACATCGCCCGGCCGCTCGGGATCACCATACTCCTGGCTGATGATACGAATCGTGACCTCCGGAAACTCTGCTTCCAGTTCTGCCAGCTTGGGGATCAGCCATGATCCGACGAACCCCGACGGGGCAGACACGGTCACAACGCCCTGTGCACCCCCCCTGCGCAGCCGCTCTGTAACAATTTCGATCTGACCAAAGCTCGCGCGCAACACATGCGCCAGATCCCTGCCCTGTTGAGTCAACTTCACGGGCTTCCGGCTCCGATCGAACAGATGGCACCCCAGATCCGCCTCCAGGGCCGCTATTCGCCGCGAAATCGCCGGTTGCGACACATTCAACTCTCTGGCCGCCCCCGTAAGCGTGCCATGACGCACAGAAGCGTAAAAGGCGGTCAGACCGGAAAAGGCGGGCAAGCGCACTGACATCATAACCTCAGTGTATATTACAGTGCAGTTTTAGCGCATTGTCGCGCCACCTCCAAGCCACTTAGATGGCTGCACACAACAGGAGGCGCGCATGACCACGCAAACCGCATATGACACCGTTGGCCTGATCGCCGACAATATCCCTGCCGAACCATCCAGCACGGCGTTTTCGCTCGACGCAGCCAATGTCCCGCTTGAAGGCGGCACCGATCCGGCCTACGGCACCGTCCGCTGGCGCACCCTGATCAACGGCAATAGCGACGCGCCAAAGGAATTTGTGCTCGGCATCGCCGAATTCGATCCCCACGGCATGCTGCACCCGCACCGTCACGACGCCGCCGAGTTCTATTTCGGCCTGGAAGGCCGCGGCACCGTCACGATCGACGGCATCCCCCACGAGATCGCACCCGGCGTCGCCATCTACGTCCCCGCCAATGCCGAACACGGCACCGTGGCGGGCCCCGAGGGGCTGCGCTTCTCTTACGGGTTTGCGGAATCCAGCTTCGCCGACATCACCTATCGTTTCAGCGCGCAAACTGGCTGATCGCCCCTTGCTGGCGGGCGGGCACACCCCTATTCTCGGAAGCAAGAGATTATGCAAAGGACTTCGCTCTTGCCTCAGGACATCCCGAACCCGCTTACCCCGCAAGACAGCCTTGTTGCCGTCATGGTGGCCATCTCGGCCTCGGACGAACAGATCCGTACCGCCGAACTGGTCAAGATCCAGTCGGCCGTCAACAATCTGCCGGTCTTTGCCGATTATGATCTGGACCGCCTGAAATTCGTGTCGCAAACCGTGTTTGACCTGTTCGAACAGGAAGACGGGCTGGCCGCCCTGTTCGGGCTGATCCGCGAAAGCCTGCCTGACCGCCTGTTTGAAACCGCCTACGCGCTGGCCTGCGATGTGGCCGCAGCCGACGGATCTCTCGCCGAATCAGAGCTGCGCCTGCTCGAGGAAATCCGCTACGAACTCGACATCGACCGCCTGCACGCCGCCGCCATCGAACGGGGCGCGCGCGCACGTCACATGACCTGACCCGGTCTTTTTCTTGGGCAAAATACCTTGGGGTGAATTGGCACCGGACCCCGTCCGGGGCCAAGAGGGGCGACGCCCCTCTCTTCTGTCATACCCCGTAGAGCAACGCCCAGCGTTCGATCAACTTCTGCTGCAACTGCTTGGCCTTGCGGTTCCAGGTCCGGGCGCCGGGCGGACGTTCACGATCCGCCGCCTTGATCGCCGCGCGGGCCTGCGAATCCACCACGAAAATCGCAAAGGCCAGTTCGGTGCCATCCCGTGCCGTGGCATAGCCCGCAAGACCACTCACGAAATTAAGCGTGCCTGTCTTGGCCGCCACCTGGATGTTCTGCTGTTTGAGAACCCGCCCTTTGGAATCGCGGAACTTGAACTCTTTCAGAATGGGCTGCAACGCGCCTTTCGTGCCTGCCTGCGTCAGGGCCGTCACCATTTCGTCCGCCCGCAAACGCGACGCTGCCCCCAGCCCCGAATGATCCACGAGGGCCGCATTGGGCATGCCCAGCCGCTGCCGCGCCCAGCGGTTCATCTCGTTGGCACTGTCCTTCAACGACCCAAGCGGCGCGCCACGGTGCTGTGATGCCGCCAGCCCCACCATTTCCGCGGTCAGGTTGGTGGAATATTTCAACATCGCTTTCAGGATCGGCTGCAACGGCCCGCTCTGGTGGCGCACCAGAACCTTGCCTGCGGGCCGGTTCGCGGTCTTGCGGGCCGGTTTCAGAACGATGCCATGGGACCGCGCAAGCGTTCGGAACACATCCCCCGCATAAAGCTCCGGTTGCCGCACCGGCAACCACCGCGCGCCGCCATTGCCCAGCGCGCCTGAGGCGACTGTCCAATGGTCGATATTGTTGCGCCCCTCATAGGTATAGACCGGAACATTGCGCTTCTTGACTTTCATCGTCGCGATGCTCACCGCCGGGCGATACTTGTTGCTGCGCGCGTCCATCGCTGTGACCCAGCCTTTTGCGCTGCGTTTCCACTCGAAATGGACACGGTTGTAATTCAGGCTGAGGCCCGAAATCGCCGGGCTGTACCCGGCATGGTCGGGCTGCGACGGGTCCAGTTTGCGCACGAAGGGCAACGCCCCGCCATAAACCAGGAACTGCCCCCTGACCTCGCGCACGCCCAACGCCTTGAGTTGCGCCGCCATCGCGGCCAGCGCATTGGTGTCCAGCGTCGGGTCTCCCCCACCGACCAGAACAAGATCACCCCGCAATACGCCGTTCTGCACGGTCCCGGTGGTGACAAGCGTGGTCTCGAACCGGTGGTCCGCCCCCAATACATCCAGCGCATACATCGCTGTCAGCGCCTTGGTTACACTGGCCGGCGGCAGGCCCGATTGCGCCTGTTGTCCCTCAAGCACACGGCCTGTCTTGGCATCCGCCACGGCAAACCCCACATCCCCGCGCAACCCAAGCGACCGGATCAGAGTATTCACCCCCGGCGCGGCGCGTTTCTGAAGATCGGATGGGCGCGCCACCGGGCGCAAGGATGTGCTGGGCGGATTGGCCCAAAGCGGCAGCGCCGCACCGGACAAAATCCCTCCTAAAAACAGACGTCTTGAAATGCCTTTGGTCATAACCCGACCCTAACCCCGCGCACCCGTTTCAGACAAGACGGGGAAAAGCATTTTCCGTCCCGAAAGAACGTGTTAGCGGTCGCGTCATGTGGCAAGCCCTTCTCATCATGTTCGTCGCCATGTCGATGATCCCCGCGGGCGATACTGCGGGCAAGCTGCTGACCTCTGCGCACGAGGCCAGCCCGCTCTACGTGGCGTGGTCGCGGTTTCTTCTGGGCAGCCTGATCGCCCTGCCGCTGGTGCGGGCTGACACAATCCGCCTGATGCGGGACTGGCGGATCTGGTTTCGCGCGCTCCTGCTGACAGGCGGCATCACCTCGATCCAGTTCGCGCTTCAAACCGCCCCCGTGGCCGATGTGTTTGCGGCCTTTTTCGTCGGACCGATTTTCAGCTATGTGCTGTCGATCCTGTTTCTGGGCGAACGTGTCACGTTTGCGCGCTCGGCCCTGATGGTGCTCGGGTTTGCGGGGGTTTTGCTGGTGGTCCGGCCCGGATATGCCCCCGTTCCCGGTATCGGCTTTGCTCTGCTGGCAGGGCTGTTCTACGGGGCCTTCCTGACCTCTTCGCGCTGGCTTGCCGCCGTGGGCCGCCCCGGCAGCCTGTTGTTCACGCAACTGTTCCTGAGCGCCCTGGTCATGACCCCCTTCTGTTTCGCGCTGGTGCCCGACCTCACCCCTGCCATCATCGGGCTGACCTTTGCCAGCGCCATATTCTCGATGGGCGGAAACTTTCTCTTGCTGTTCGCCTATGCCAAGGCGGATGCAACAACGCTTGCACCCTACGTCTATTTCCAACTGATTTCGGCGGTCGCGCTTGGCTGGCTTGTCTTCGCGGACTTGCCCGATCTTCTGACCGTCACCGGCCTTTGCCTGATCATCGGAGCAGGTCTGGCCTCGGCCCTGCTGAACCGGCCCCGCCGCGCCGCTACCTGACCCAGCGGCCGGTCTTGCGCAGCTCCGTGGAACTCACATCCTGCATCGGCATATTCACGAAACACCAAGCTGGAGCCTCTGCATGCGCCAGCAACCGGCTTTCACGCGCCTTCAAGCGATAGGGCGCATAGATCCGCGCCGCCATGCCACTGCGGGCGCCAATCCGGTCACCGGGGCGGGCCAACACCCCCACTGGCACCCGCGCCATGATCTCGCGCCAGTCCTTCCAAAGATGAAACTGCGCCAGGTTATCCGCCCCCATCAACCAGACAAAGCGCACCCTTGGATAAGCCTGCTGCAGGGTCGCCACGGTCTCGGCTGTATACCGTGTGCCCGCGCGGCTTTCGAAATCGGAAATCTCGACCTTGGGATGCTGCATCATCTTCTGCGCCGCCGTTATCCGCCGCGACAAAGCGGCCGGCCCCTCGGATTTCAGCGGGTTGCCCGGAGAGACCAGCCACCACACGCGATCCAAATCAAACCGGCGCAGGGCCTCGCGCGTGATGTGGACATGGCCTTCGTGCGGCGGGTCGAACGACCCCCCAAGCAACCCGATGGACAGTCCCCGATATTTCCCCGTTGCGCCAAGCATGGCACCGGATGTACTGCGCTGCCCCGCGCGTGACAACAACACAACGGCGCTTTGCCTATTGACGCAGATAGGAAATTTCGTAGTGTGACCAAATTAGTTGACACAGGTAAACAAATGTCTCTTGATCCGATTGCACGTATCCGCCGCTTTAACCGGGCCGTCACTCGTGCCACCGGGGCGCTGGACCAGTCTTTTCTGGGGCGCGGGCGTCCACTGGGTCCGGCCCGTGTGATTCACGCCATCGGCCACAAGGGCGGCGATCTCGAAACGCTGCGGGTTTATCTGGGGCTCGACAAAACCGTGCTCAGCCGACTTCTCAAATCGCTACAGGACGAGGGCCTGATTACATTGCACATAGCACCCCAGGATGGGCGCCGCCGCGTCGCCGAACTGACCAAGGCAGGACAGACCGAACTGGCAGCTTATGACGCCCTGTCAAACGCACAGGCGCGCGACCTTCTTGATCGGCACGTGTCGTCGGAAACCCTGCTACAGGCCATGGACCTGATCGCCTCGGCGCTGGGGCAAGACGAAGTGGTGCTGCGCGAAACCGACCCGCGCAGTCCTGATGCACTCTTTTGCCTGCATGCCTATTACGATGAACTGGCGCGCCGCTTTAAGACTGGCTTTGACGTGAATCTCAGTCGCGATCCCGACGCCGCCGACATGCTGCGCCCGCGCGGCACCTTCATCGTGGCGTTTTCAGACGGCATGCCTCTTGGTTGCGTCGGTCTCAAAGGCACGGACAAGGATTTTGCCGAGATCAAGCGCCTTTGGGTGTCTCCGTCGGCGCGCGGTCTTGGCATGGCGCACCGTCTGATGCACCGGGTCGAGGAGGTGGCCCGTGACCTTGGCATCACAACGCTCAGGCTCGACACAAACTCGGCTCTGCCCGAGGCGGTTGCCCTGTACCGAAACACCGGCTGGACGGAAATCGACCGCTTTAACGACGATCCCTATCCCGACCATTTTTTCGAAAAACACCTGTGATCAGCGCCGCAATAGCCGGCCTACCTTCGCCTTGAACCGCGCAAAGGCCCATGCTCCGCTCATCCGCAGGGCCGTCAAGGTGATTTGGACCGGATTGCGGTCCTCTTCATGGGGCTCGCGCACGTCGAACTCGTACCGTCCCATATCCCCTGCCATCTGGTTCACTGCCGCCATCGCCTTGGCATTCTTGCGCTGCAACTGTTGTTGCGCGACATAGCTGGGCCAAACCTTGGACGGTTTCAGATCCGGAAAAGACCGCTGCGCCTGGATTGCAAATTGACGCCCCAGTCCCGGGGACCGTTTATTGATCCAGCGCGTCACGATCATCTCGGCATCGGTCAGGCCCCGGTTGATGACCTCACCTTTGTTTTCTTCAAAGCGCACCCCGGGCTCGACCGGCAACCATGCAATCACCTCGTCGGCCAGGCTCCCGCGCACCTGCGAATAATTGCGCACCGTGATCGACCCGACGCAGGCCTCGGCCTGTAAGCGCTGCAGCACCTTCATAACGATGAACGGACGGTTGTACCGGCTCACATAGGTGTCCAGCGGCCCTGTCCCCCCGTGCGCGCGCACGATCTGCATGTAGGACGAAGTCGCATGCCCGATGGGATTGCGCGTGAACAGCAGCACATGCACCGAGGCAAAGCCGAACCGGTCACACCACATGCGCCAGCGCGCCAGTTCCGTTTCATGCTGCTCGGCCAGGCTATTGAAGAACCCTTCGTAACTCAGCAACACATCCTGCCCGTCGGGGATCGCCGCGATCCGGTCCTCAAGATCGTCACCATGTTCCGTGCCCGAGGTCGTGATCCCCATAATCGCCGGTTCGATCAGCTCCTTGCGCACCGGATATCCGATCCCCTGCGCGGCCAGCAAATCAAGGTTGCGCGCAAATAGCGCCTGCAGATACGACGATCCCGTCTTGTCGTGACCGATATGGATCCAAAGCCGGCGCATTGCGTAATGTATCTCGTCAATTGAAGGTTCGGGACGGTGTGGCGTGGCACCGGCGCGTTGTCAATCGGCGAAGCAGCGCAGCCCGCCCCGCACGGAAAGACACCGCGCGCCCTTCCCTGCATTGCCCCTCGTGCGACCATTCGCTATCACAACCGGCAACACAGTTTTACCCAAGCGGAGTCGCAACCCATGGCATCCTATCAATACGTCTACCACATGCAGGGGGTTTCCAAGACCTATCCCGGCGGCAAGAAGTGCTTTGAGAACATTCACCTGTCGTTCCTGCCCGGCGTCAAGATCGGTGTTGTCGGCGTCAACGGCGCCGGTAAATCGACCCTGATGAAGATCATGGCCGGTCTCGATACCGATTTCACCGGTGAAGCATGGGCCGCCGAGGGCGCCAAGGTCGGTTATCTCCCGCAGGAACCGCAGCTGGATGAATCGCTGACCGTGCGCGAAAACGTCATGCTGGGTGTGGCCGAGAAAAAGGCCAAGGTCGACCGCTTCAACCAGATCGCCATGGAAATGGCCGAGAACTACTCGGACGAGCTGATGGAAGAGATGACTACCCTTCAGGACAGCATCGATTCGGAAAACCTCTGGGATCTCGACGCACAGGTCGATGTTTCGATGGAGGCCCTGCGCTGCCCGCCCGATGACGCCGATGTCTCGAAACTCTCGGGCGGTGAGAAACGCCGCGTCGCGCTCTGCAAGCTGCTGCTCGAAGCGCCTGACATGCTGTTGCTTGACGAACCGACCAACCACCTCGACGCCGAAACCATCGCATGGCTGCAACAGCACCTGATCGACTACAAGGGCACCATCCTCTGCGTAACCCACGACCGGTATTTCCTTGATGACATCACCGGCTGGATCCTCGAACTCGACCGCGGCCGCGGCATTCCCTACGAGGGCAACTATTCCGCATGGCTCGAACAAAAGGCCAAACGGCTTGAGCAAGAGGCCCGCGAGGACAAGTCCAAGCAGAAAACGCTGGAACGCGAACTTGAATGGATGCGTCAGGGTCAAAAGGCCCGTCAGGCCAAACAGAAGGCCCGGATCAACGCCTATAACGAACTGGCGTCGCAATCCGAGCGCGAGAAAATCACCCGCGCCCAGATCGTCATCCCCAACGGCCCGCGCCTTGGCTCCAAGGTGATCGAGGTCGAAAACATCGCCAAACACTATGGCGACAAGCAACTGATTGAAGACCTTTCGTTCAGCCTGCCCCCCGGCGGCATCGTCGGCGTGATCGGCCCCAACGGCGCCGGTAAATCGACCCTGTTCAAGATGCTGACCGGTCAGGAACAGCCCGACAGCGGCTCGGTCACTTATGGCGACACGGTACAACTCTCCTATGTCGACCAGTCACGCGATGACCTGAACGACAACGACACCGTGTGGGAGGCCATCTCGGGCGGCGCCGAGATCATCGAACTGGGCGACGCGCAAGTGAACAGCCGCGCCTATTGCTCGTCCTTCAACTTCAAGGGCGGCGACCAGCAGAAGAAACTGAACCTGCTGTCGGGCGGGGAACGCAACCGAGTCCACATGGCGCGTCTGTTGAAAGAAGGCGGCAACGTCTTGTTGCTCGACGAACCGACCAACGATCTGGACGTCGAAACCCTGCGTGCCCTCGAAGACGCGCTTGTTGACTTCGCCGGCTGCGCCGTCGTCATCTCGCACGACCGCTTCTTCCTCGATCGGATCTGTACCCACATCCTCGCCTTCGAAGGCGACGCCCACGTGGAGTGGTTCGAAGGCAACTTCGAAGATTATGAAGAGGACAAAAAGCGGAGACTGGGACCGGATGCGTTGGAGCCCAAGCGCTTGAAGCACAAGAAGTTTACGCGGTAATTCAAAAGGGCGGCTCAAGGGCCGCCCTTTTTTTGTCGTCTGGCAATGCAATGGCGTAACAAACCTTGCACACAAACTAGAATAAACCACACTGCAAGGAGATATTTCACGCGCATTGTTTCCCATGGCTGCACGTATCTTATTTCCAAAGCTACAGGCGAAACCATGAATCAGCTTTTTCCATCGATCTTAACCGCTGCGGTTTTTGTATTTTGTAAAGAAGCGATTGCAGAACCTGCCTCAGCCAAGATGTCAGACCGCCTGGTCAAGCAAACAACAGATCTGGATCGCATCGACATGGCACAATGGAGCTCGTCACTCTTCGAAACATCCGGATGCTGGCAAGGTGGTTTCCCTCACTCAGGGAACCGCTGACTCACTAAACAGAAAAATGGCAGACTTGGTCGAAGCACTATTGGCCGACCGCTGTTTTGAAGAATCGAAACAGGCGTTCAAGGAAAACGGGGCTCAAGCTTGGGAAGCAGCGTTTTCAGCGGTGGGACAGATGGCTGCAGTCGAGTTGATGCAAAATAGATCTGTTAACAAATATATGCAGGAATTCGCGAAACTCTTGGATCAATCGAAACTGAGAAAATTGACAGAGTAACGAACCAGCCACAGGTAGGTTGCCAGCCGACTCTACATAGATTCCTCACAATGCCCGGCCGCCTTTTCTCCGGTAAACTCCGGTTCGACCTGCCCCAAACGGATATCTCGGTGAAGCGAGGAATAGGGCCAAGCCACCGCGCGGGGGACCAATCCGTGTTTCACCGGATTGGACCAGCAATACCGGATACGGGCCGCGTAATCATCCGCGTCTCGGATCTGGTGTTCTCAGACCCGGCGTTCCAGACGTCGGCATCCTGCTTCGCGCGTTTCACAGTCTGTCCAACTCGATAGGACGCGCTACCCACGCGACCCGTCTGTTGTAGGCCGGTTTTGCACCCCACCATGCGGCGCACATTTTTGCAAACTGCGCCTTGATAGCATCACAACGGTGCGAAGAGTTCCCATCCCCCTCCGGCAACCGACACACCGCCTGCATGTCGTTCGGCAACACGACTCACGCATCAATTTCGAACAGCGGGCGCGCCCGCGTCACGCGGACGGCCTCTCGCAATATCCCGACCTCGCCCACCAACAACCGTCCACCCCGCTATGTCAGCGCGACGGTGAAGAAAATGGGCAGACCTTGGAGCGCAGATGCCGGGACATACCCGATCATCGCTGGCAAAGGTTAAAACTCTCCCAACAAAAAAGCCCCACCAACTGGCAGGGCCTTTCCAATTCAGGTGTCGGTTCGCTTAAAACGCGGTGCCTTCTTTCACGCCCAGCTTTTTGAAGATGATGGCTGCGGGGCAAAATCCGGTAAAGGCCGACTGGATCAGGTTGGCGCCGATGAAGACCGTGAACCACATCCACAGCGGTGACACATAAACGGTGAGCACGACGCTCAGCAGGACCATGAAACCGGCGAAGGCCATGACGGTGCGATCAAGAGACATGAGAAACTTCCTTATCTGGTGGCCGCGGCGGCGCGGCGTGTTCCAGGGTGGTTTACGATATTTCGAAAACACATTCAATAAAAAGAATGCTTTTTGATCACCCCTGACCGTTTTGTACAATCCCGCCCCAGAGGTTGTACAAAACGGACAATTTTCCTCTGGCCCTCAAAGAAATTTACCCTAGGTTAACTTCTGGCTGCGAAGTTGCGGAAAACCGCTCATTCACGGACTGACCAATTCACGCCGCAGGGGCGCCTTATTGTTGACGCATTCTGCTGGTGGCTTGGACACACAGGAACGACGCATCTGTCCCCGCGTCGAAGGCAGGAGGCTTTGATGGCCATTGTTTTGATCTTCATCTGCAGCATGATCGGCCTTTTCATGGCCGCTGTTCAGATCGTGGTTCTGGAAAATGGCGTCTTGCAGGCGGTTACGACCTATCTCGGCTTTGCTGTCGGCTATCCAATTGCCTTTTTCCTCTTCCTCTGGCTGTTGGACACTGCTCGCCACGCGCTGACCGCGCCCCCCGGTGACGAGGCCGACAGCCATGACCCCGCAGCCACAAGACAGGCTGCTGGATACTGAAAATGTCTGCGGCGTTCCCGTCCCCTTTCGCCGCAGACATTCCCCTTCCTCTACAACGAAAACAGAACAAGCCCGCACAAACGGGGTGCACCCGCACATGCATTCAGTTAGGTTATCGGCAGACTCCCACCCCCGGAGATGCAACGCATGCCCGTACCCTTTTTCCGCCCCGACCTCTCCGAAGATGCCGTAAACACCGTGGCCGATGTGCTGCGCTCGGGCTGGCTGACATCCGGCCCCCAATGCGCGGCATTCGAGGCGGAATTTGCCAGCTATGTCGGGGGTGAAACCCATGCCGTGACCGTCAACTCGGCCACCGCCGGACTGCATCTTGCACTTGAGGCGGTGGGTGTTGGACCCGGTGACGAGGTCATCGTGCCGACCCTGACCTTTACCGCCACGGCAGAAGTTGCCGCTTACCTTGGCGCGCGCGTCGTTCTGGTGGATATGGATCCGAACACGCTGGGGGCGGATCTGGACAAGGTCACAGCCGCGCTGAGCCCGCGCACCAAGGCGGTCATGTTCGTGCATTTCGGCGGCTATCCCGTTGACCTGACCGATCTGGCCGAGACCTGTGCGGCGCGCGGCATTCCCCTGATCGAGGACGCGGCCCACGCCATCCCGTCCCGGATCGGTCCAAAACATATCGGGTCTTTTGCCTCGGACGTGGCGGTGTTCAGCTTCTATGCGAACAAGACCATGACCACCGGAGAAGGCGGCATGGTTGTCACGCGGGACACGGCCGTTGCCGCCCGTATTCGCACCATGCGCACCCATGGCATCGACCGGGATTCCTTTGCGCGTTTCACCACGCGAAACGACCAATGGCGCTATGACGTGATCGAGGCCGGGTTCAAATACAACATGACCGATTTCGCGGCTGCGCTTGGACGGCACCAACTGGCCCACGTGGACGCGATGCGACTGGGCCGGACAAGAGCCGCAGGTTGGTATGACGCCGCTTTGCAGGGGTTGCCGCTTGACCTGCCACCGCGCCCGTCATCGGAAGACACCCATTCGTGGCACATCTATCCGGTGCGCCTGCATGGCGGGCTCGAAGCGCGCCGGCAGGTGACCGAGTTGTTCGCAGCCCGCCAGATCGGGTACTCGGTGCATTACACGCCGCTGCATAAGCTGACCTACTGGTCCGGGGCGGCGATCCTTGCGCACGAGGGCTATCCAGCCGCCGATGCCTATTTCGAAGGATGCCTGACCCTGCCGCTGTTTCCGACTATGTCCCGCGCCGAGGTGGACGAGGTGGTTGGTGCCCTGAAAGAGGCCCTGGCGTGCTGAAGCGCATATTCGACATTCTTTCCTCACTATTTGGCCTTGTGGTGTTTTCACCCCTTCTGATCGGTGCGGCCCTGTTCATTCTGATCGATGACGGACGGCCCATCTTTTTCCGGCAAGAACGCGTCGGGAAGGACCGCAAGACCTTTCGCATTTTCAAATTCCGCAGCATGCGTAACCGGCCACATGGGAATGACAGCGCGATCACAACGGGGGAGGACAATCGCATCACCCAGAGCGGCCGGTTTTTGCGCAAAACCAAGCTGGATGAGTTGCCGCAGTTGGTCAACGTCCTGTTCGGACAGATGAGCATGGTCGGCCCGCGCCCCGAGGTTCCTCATCTGTTCGCGCAATACCCGCCCGACCTGCAAGAGGTTATGGCAGGCCTGCGTCCCGGAATCACCGACTTTGCCTCGCTCGAATATATCGACGAAAGTAGCCTGATCGCGAATAGCGATGACCCCGAACGCGCTTATCTCGAACAGGTGCTGCCGGAAAAAGCCGTCTACATCCGCAAATATGCCGACCAGCAGGGTTTTTTCACCGACCTCTCACTGATCCTGCGCACAATCGGCAAGATTTTTAACTAGGACGCCTCTGGCGGAACCGGACGTGGCTTGCCCTCTTCGTCAATCGCCACATAGGTGAACACCGCCTCGGTCACCTTTTCCTTGGCCCGATTGCGATGGCGGACGACCCAAGCTTCGATGCGGATCCCCATCGAACTGCGCCCGATCCGTTCGACCCAAGCCCAGACGCAGAGGATATCCCCCACGGCGACGGGGCGGATGAACTTCATCGCATCAACCGCCACGGTGGTCACGCGCCCCTGCGCCCGTTGCGCCGCGATTATACCGCTGGCAATGTCCATCTGCGCCAGAACCCAGCCCCCGAATATGTCTCCGTTGACATTCACATCCGACGGCATGGCCACGGTGCGCAAGGTCGCCTCTCCGCTGGGATAGATTTCTTCTGTCATGACACGATCCTCTTGTCTTTGACCCATCCTAACCTGCTGGATTGCGAGCGAAAAGCTGGTAGAAGCACGGGGACGAAAGGTAGGCCATGCAGAATTTCGACATCCTCGTGATCGGTGCCGGACCGGCGGGCAGTGCGGCGGCGTGCTGGGCGGCGAAATCGGGCCTGCGCGTGGGGTTGCTCGACAAGGCGCGTTTTCCGCGTGACAAGCTGTGTGGCGGGCTGTTTACGGGGCGCAGCCGGACCTACTACCAAGAGATTTTCGGCCGCCCCTTTGATCCCAGCTGTACCGTGACGCGCGATGCGATCGAGTTCTGGCATGACGGTGTGCGACTGGCCCGGCTTGAAGACGTGCCTGCTTTCAATCTGACCATGCGCAAAGACCTCGACAATACGCTGTTCGAACATGCCTGTGCGGCCGGGGCCACGGACCTCACAGGGCGCGCCATTTCCGGGATAGACGACACCAGCGTCACGCTGCGCGACGGCACGCGATTTGGCGCGCGCGTGATCATCGGGGCGGACGGGGTCAATTCGATCACAGCACGGCATCTGTTTGGCAAGGCGTTCGACACGCAGACCATCGGCTTTGGCCTTGAAATCGAGGCTACGCCAGATGAACAAAACCCGGCCGAGCACCCTTTGCGCATTGATTTTGCTGCTGCGACGTGGGGCTATGGCTGGTCTTTTCCCAAGCAGGGGTCAACCACCGTGGGCGTGGGCGGATTACGCGACCCAAACCCCGATCTGAAGGCGCGCATGTCCGACTACCTGGACAGCCTTGGGCTGGACCCTGACCAGAAGCGGTTCAAGGGGCACCACCTGCCCTTTGGCGATTTCCGCGAGACGCCCGGACGCGACAATATCCTGTTGACGGGGGATGCGGCGGGGCTGGTCGATCCGATCACCGGAGAGGGCATCGCCTTTGCCATGAAAAGCGGTCAGCTGGCGGCGCAGGCCGCAATCGACGCGCTGACCGACAACGCCCCGTCAACCGCGCTGGACCGCTACAAGACATCCCTGCGCGAGATGCATCGGTCCTTGCGGATTGCGCGGCGGCTGCGACGGATCATTTTCGCGCCCCGGTGGCAAGGCGCCTTTACAGGCACCTTCCGGCGCTCGGGCACCGTACGCATGATGTACATGCGTCTTCTGGCCGGAGAGGTGGAATATCCCGAACTGGCGTTGGCTGTCGCGCGGCGCCTGCCTCGCTACGTGCTCAACCGCTTCCGGCGCTAGATCACACGCTCTGGCGCACCCAAGACACGATATTGGCCGCAGGCATTGCCCCGGATTGACGGGCTTTTTCTCGCCCACCGGCAAAGGCGGCCATGGTCGGGATTCCACGGATGCCGTACTTCATGCCAGCCTGTGGATGATCTTCGGTGTTCAGCTTGACCAGACGCGCCAGCCCGCTCAACTCCTGCGCCGCCTGCTTGAACTGAGGCGCCATCTGCCGACACGGGCCACACCATGGGGCCCAGAAATCCACGACAAGCGGCACATCGTCATGGCGCGCCGCCTTTTGCAGCGTGGCCAAATCGACTTCGGCCACCTTGGGGGACATCAATCCGGCCCCACAGGTGCCGCATTTGGGACCTGCGCCCAGCTTGTCCGCGGGCACGCGGTTCACTTGCCCACACTCAAGACAGGTCAGTTTTTTGCCGCTCATATCTGAAACTCCGCATATATATTCATTTTTCGTTATATATGAAGCGCCCCCGCGAATGGAACCCCTGCCACAAAAATGGGCCAGAGGTTTCCCCCTGGCCCATCCCCGCGTTGCTCCCCGCGGTCTGACGCTTAGTTCAGCGCCTTGTCGGTGATCGCATGGGTCCATGCGCCTTCCGGTTTCTTGGTGATGACAGGGTCCGAACCACCGGACAGCAGGCTTTCAACCGTACGCTCGTAATCGGCTGGATCCAGTGCGCCATTCGACCCTGCGGTCAGCTTGGCCACTTCGCCCATCATACGGATCTGGTGCTCTTCGGTCTGTGCGCCCGAGGCGTCGTTGTCCAGAACGATCATCGCGGCATCTTCAGGGTTTTCCTCGGCCCATTTCCAACCTTTCATCGAAGCCCGCACGAAGCGAACCATCTTGTCCTCAAAGGCAGGATCGGCCAGCTTTTCTTCCAGAACGTAAAGACCGTCTTCAAGCGTGGCGACGCCCTGATCTTCGTATTTGAACACCATGAGGTCATCGGGGGTCAGGCCCGCGTCGATCACCTGCCAGTATTCGTTATACGTCATGGTCGAAACACACGCGGCCTGGCCTTGCAGGATCGGGTCCACATTGAAGCCCTGCTTGAGCACGGTCACGCCATCGTCACCGCCATCGGTGGAGTAGCCCAGTTTGCTCATCCAACTCAGGAACGGGAATTCGTTGCCGAAGAACCAGACACCAAGGGTCTTGCCCTTGAAATCGTCGGTCGACGCGATGCCGGCATCCTTGCGGCAGGTCAGCATCATGCCCGACGACTTGAAAGGCTGCGCGATGTTGACCAGAGGCAGACCTTTTTCACGCGCGGCCAAAGCGGCCGGCATCCATTCGACGGTCACATCGGCCCCGCCCCCTGCGATCACCTGCGTCGGGGCGATATCCGGGCCACCGGGCTTGATAGTGACATTGAGGCCCTCTTCTTCGTAAAAGCCTTTGTCCTGTGCGACGTAATAGCCGGCAAACTGGGATTGGGTGACCCATTTCAGCTGAAGCGTGACGTCATCGGCGGCCTGGGCCATGCTGGCTGCAAAGCCAAGCGCGGCGGCGCCAAGGGTTTTTGCTAGGGTTTTCATTATTACACTCTCCTTGTTGAACTTCATGTGTTGCGGGCTGTTGTCAGCCTCGTTGTGATGGGTGCCAGAAGGTCACCGCTTTTTCCAAAAGGGCCACGCCTCCGTAAAAGGCCGAGCCCACGACCGCGGCGACCACGATCTCTGCCCAGACAAGATCCAGCGCCAGTTGTCCGACCGACGTCGAAATCCTGAACCCCATGCCCTTGATGGGCGACCCGAAGAATTCAGCCACGATTGCCCCGATCAAGGCAAGGGTCGACGCGATTTTCAGACCATTAAAAATGAACGGCATCGCCGCAGGCAGACGGAGTTTGATCAAGGTTTGGGCATAGCTGGCCGCATAGGTGCGCATCAGGTCGCGCTGCATGTGGTCCGTCGCCTGAAGCCCCTGCACCGTGTTCACCAGCATCGGGAAGAACACCATCACCACGACCACCGCCGCCTTGGATTGCCAGTCGAACCCGAACCACATTACAAGGATCGGCGCCATGCCGATGATCGGCAGCGCGGCCACGAAATTGCCCACCGGCAGCAGACCCCGCTGCAGGAATGGGAACCGGTCAATCGCAATCGCAGTCAGGAAGGCTGAACCGCACCCGATGACATATCCCGACAGGGCCCCCTTTATGACGGTCTGGACGAAATCTTCCCAGAGAATGTCCGTCGACTCGGCAAAGGCGGTCGCGATCATCGACGGGGGTGGCAACAGCACCGGAGAAATCTCGAGACCGCGCACGAACAGTTCCCACATAAGGATCAGGGTCACGCCAAAGATGATCGGCACCGCCAGACGGGTAAAGGATGTGCGGGGCTTGTTGGCCAGCCAGACATTCAGGCGCCAGCCGGCAAACCACGTGACAAAACCAAGAATTACCAGAGTCATCGCGCCATCCCCATGCGTTTCAGAACGATGTTCTGGATCCACCCAATCAGCCCGACCAGCGCCGCCGCTAGGGCCGCGGCCACCAGAAGGGCACTCCAGATCTGGATCGTCTGGCCATAGTAACTGCCGCCCAGCAGACGCGCGCCTAGTCCGGCAACAGCCCCCGTGGGTAGTTCACCCACAATGGCCCCAACCAGCGATGCGGCCATCGCCACCTTCAGTGACGTGAACAGGAACGGCATCGACGACGGCAGCCGCAGCTTCCAGAATTCCTGCGATGCATTGGCGTTCCAGGTCTTCATCTGGTCCAGTTGCATGTGATCCGGGCTGCGCAGCCCTTTCACCATGCCCACGACCACGGGGAAAAAGGACAGATACATCGAGATCACCGCCTTGGGGATCAGCCCGGAAATGCCCACAGCGTTCAGCACAACGATGATCATTGGCGCAATCGCGAGGATCGGAATGGTCTGCGAGGCGATGACCCACGGCATCACGCTCATGTCCATCGTGCGGTTATAGACGATCCCGACCGCCAGCGCGATGCCCAGCGCCGTGCCCATGGCAAAGCCCAACAAGGTCGAACTGAGCGTAATCCAGCTGTGATAGATCAGGGACCGTTTCGAAAACGCTTTGCCCCGGGCGACCATGGCCCCCGTAGTTTTCCAGATCTCTGCCCCCACCTGATGCGGCGCGGGCAGCTTGGGTTTTTTCTGGCTCATCGTGTCGGCAATCAGTTCCGAGGTGGTCAACTCCACCCCGGCCCGTTTGGCCTTGTCATGCGCCCATGCGGAATTGAGCGCGACCGCGCCCGCATACCAGAGGACGAAAATCGCGATCACCACCGCGATCACCGGCCCCACCCTATACCAAAGCGCCGCCATTACGCGTCATCCTCGTGCCCGGCGCGCAGCCCGTCGCGCACGCGGTGGGCAATCTCGATAAATTCCGGCGTGTCACGGATTTCCAGCGGACGCTCTTTCGGCAGCGTGCTTTCGATCACGTCCGTGATCCGGCCCGGACGCGGGCTCATCACCACGATCTTGGTCGAGAGATACACTGCCTCGGGGATCGAGTGGGTCACGAAACCGATGGTCTTGTTGGTCCGCGCCCAGAGTTCGAGCACCTGTTCGTTGAGGTGATCGCGCACGATTTCGTCCAGCGCCCCGAAAGGTTCGTCCATCAAGAGGATATCGGCATGAAAGGCCAGCGCCCGCGCGATCGAGGCGCGCTGCTGCATCCCGCCCGACAGTTGCCAAGGGAACTTGTTCTCGAAATTGTCCAGATGGACCAGCTCCAGCACCTCTTTGACCGCCGCATCCTGTTCGTCCTTGCTGACGCCCATGATTTCAAGCGGCAGGCGGATATTGCCGCCAATCGTACGCCACGGATACAGCCCCGCGTGCTGGAACACGTACCCATAAGCCCGCGCCTTGCGCGCCTCCTCGGGGCTGACCCCGTTCACGGTGATCTCGCCAGCGGTGGGTTTCTCCAAATCGGCCATCACCCGCAGGAACGTCGTCTTGCCACAGCCTGACGGGCCGATAAAGCTCACGAAATCGCCCTTGTTGATATCAAGGGTCACGTCTTTCAACGCATGGACAGGGCCATCGTTGGTCTGGAATGTCAGCGACAGGTTTTTCGCGCTGATTACGGGGTCGTTCGTCAAAATCTCGCTCCGCTGGCCTTGTGGCTTGCTTGTTGGCACCCCGACCGCACGTTTGGCCGGGGTGCTGGTTGTTTATACGCCCGTCGCAGGAATGCCAGAGCGTTCGACCGGACGTGGTGCGGTCAGCTCTTTCCAGGTGGACAGCGCACGGTTCACGGTGGTGTTGGCCTCGCGCGCCACGAATTTGCCGTGGCCTTCCTGCGTCTGGATCGCCCCGTCATTCACCGCGACCTGACCGCGGGTCAGGGTAAAGCGCGGCAGGCCCTTCACGTGGTGGCCTTCGAACACGTTGTAATCAATCGCCGATTGCTGGCTGCCGGCCGAAATGGTCTTTTCTTTCTCAGGATCCCACACCACAAGGTCGGCATCCGCCCCAACAAGAACGGCGCCCTTCTTTGGGTAACAGTTCAGGATCTTGGCGATATTGGTCGAAGTCACAGCGACGAATTCATTCGGGGTCAGACGCCCGGTCGCCACGCCATGGGTCCACAACATCGGCATACGGTCCTCAAGACCACCGGTCCCATTGGGGATCTTGCTGAAATCACCCACGCCATAGCGTTTCTGTTCGGTCGTAAAGGCACAATGGTCGGTAGCCACAACCGAGAGTGACCCCGATTGCAGGCCCGCCCAAAGTGAGTCCTGATGCTTCTTGTTGCGGAACGGGGGCGACATCACGCGACGCGCGGCGTGGTCCCAATCCTTGTTGAAATACTCACTCTCGTCCAGCGTCAGATGCTGGATCAGCGGCTCGCCCCAGACGCGTTTGCCTTGCATACGCGCCCGGCGGATCGCCTCGTGCGCCTCTTCGCAGGAAGTATGCACCACATAAAGCGGCACGCCCGCCATATCGGCAATCATGATCGCGCGGTTGGTGGCCTCGCCCTCGACCTGGCTGGGGCGCGAATAGGCATGCGCCTCGGGGCCGGTATTGCCCTCGGCCAACAGTTTTGCGGTCATCTCGGCCACGACATCGCCGTTCTCGGCATGCACCATGGCGATCCCGCCCAACTCGGCCAGACGGTTGAAGCTGGCGTAAAGCTCGTCATCATTCACCATCAACGCACCTTTATAGGCGAGGAAATGCTTGAAAGTGTTGATGCCGCGATCCTCGACAATGGTTTTCATGTCATTGAAAACCTGCTCGCCCCACCAGGTCACCGCCATGTGGAAGGAATAGTCACAGTTCGCGCGGGTCGATTTATTGTCCCACCGCTTGATGGCATCCAGCAGGCTTTCGCCCGGGTTGGGCAGACAGAAATCAACCACCATCGTGGTGCCGCCCGCCAGACCGGCCCGCGTGCCAGACTCGAAATCGTCGCTGGAATAGGTGCCCATGAACGGCATCTCGAGGTGCACGTGGGGGTCGATCCCGCCTGGCATCACGTAACAGCCTGTTGCGTCCAGCACCTCGTCGCCCTTCAGATCTTTGCCAATCTCGGTGATGACACCGCCCTCGACCAGAACGTCCGCTTCATATGTGAGGTCTGCGGTCACGACGGTGCCGCCCTTGATGACTTTGCTTCCCATCTATTCTCTCCCTGTCGGCAAGGGTCCACCCCATGCTTCATCTTGTCAAAAATACTCCGGGGGCGCGGGGGCTGGCCCCCGCTCCGGCCCTATGCGATCACTCCACGATTTCCGCCGTTTCCAGCACCGCATGCATCAGCACATCCGTGCCCGCCGCGGCCCAGTCCTTGGAAATTTCCTCGGCCTCGTTATGAGACAGGCCATCGACACAGGGGCACATGATCATCGCGGTCGGTGCCACCTGGTTGATCCAGCAGGCATCATGGCCCGCGCCGGAAATGATATCCATATGCGAATAACCCAGCCGCTCTGCCGCGCTGCGGATAGCCGTCACACAGCCCTCGTCGAATTTCACGGGGTCGAACCCGCCGACCTTTTCGAAGGAAATCGTCAGCCCGATTTCATCGGCGATCTTCTGGCCCTCGACCCGCAGACGGTTTTCCATGTCGGTGATCACGTCCAGTTCCGGGCTGCGGAAATCGACCGTGAACACGACCTTGCCGGGGATCACGTTGCGCGAATTGGGATAGACGTCGATATG
Organism: Shimia fortis; assembly: GCF_040225985.1. NCBI lineage: Bacteria > Pseudomonadati > Pseudomonadota > Alphaproteobacteria > Rhodobacterales > Roseobacteraceae > Shimia > Shimia fortis. The sequence continues at coordinate 231,616 of NZ_JBBPEU010000004.1, read as the reverse complement.
CCCCGCAGCGCCCACCGCGTGGGGCGCATGGCTAAGCGCGATCTCGTCCACCTTTTCCAACACGCGCGCCATGCCAAGCCCCGCATTCTTGCGCATCGGCATCGGGGTCGAACCGGTATGCGCGTCCTTGCCCTCGATCGTGACTTGCGTCCATGACAGGCCCTGACCATGTGTGACAACGCCGATATCCTTACCTTCGGCCTCAAGGATCGGGCCCTGTTCGATATGCAACTCGAACATGGCGTGCATCTTGCGCTGACCCACGGGTTCATCCCCGCACCAGCCGATGCGCTTCAACTCGTCCCCGAATTTCAGCCCTTCCGCGTCTTCGCGGTCATAGGCCCAATCCTCGGTATGAATGCCCGCAAACACGCCCGAGGACAGCATCGCCGGGGCAAAGCGCGTGCCTTCCTCGTTGGTCCAGTTGGTCACCACGATGGGGCGACGGGTCTTGATTCCAAGGTCGCGGATCGTGCGCAACACTTCCAACCCGCCAAGAACACCCAGTACCCCGTCATATTTGCCGCCCGTCGGCTGCGTATCCAGATGTGATCCGATATAGACCGGCAAAGCCTCGGGGTCGGTGCCGGGATATTCGGCGAACATGTTGCCCATGGTATCCAGCCCCATGGTGCAGCCGACCTCTTCACACCAGGTCTGGAACAGCGCGCGGCCTTCACCGTCTTCATCGGTCACGGTCTGGCGGTTGTTGCCGCCCGCCACGCCGGGGCCGATCTTGGCCATCTCCATCAGGCTGTCCCACAGCCGATCGCCGTTGATCTTGAGGTTCTCGCCTGGTGCGGCCATGTCGACACTCCCTTGTCTGTCGTGATGCGGGCCCTTTCTCAGTGGGCCTCTTGCCATCAGATTGATCCTGACCGTATGGTCAAGTTCAGGGCACCACAGTCTGACCAACCGGTCAAGATTTTTCTGAAACGGATTTTTGACATGCCACAAGCATCGCGCAGCAACAGCAAAAAAGAACGCCGCCAGGAAAGCGAAACGCTTATTTTGTCAGCAGCGGAAAAAGTCTTTGCCGAGGCGGGGTTTGGCGGGGCCACCATGCAGTTGATCGCAGATGTCGCGGGCCTGCCCAAGGCCAACCTGCACTACTATTTTCCCACCAAGGAAGCGCTCTACCGGCAGGTGGTGCAGAACATCTTTCAGATTTGGCTTCAGGCCGCCGACACCTTTGACAATGCCGACGGCCCGGCCGAGGGAATCGGGGCTTACATCGACGCCAAGATGGAAATCTCTCGTCGCCATCCCGCAGGGTCCAAGGTCTGGGCCAGCGAAGTCATGCACCGCGCGCCGGTGATCCAGGACTATCTCGAGACCACGCTGATGGAGTGGACCGAGGGCCGCGCTGCCATTATCCGGCGCTGGATCGCCGAAGGCCGCATGGCGCCGGTCAACCCCAACCACCTGCTTTACATGCTTTGGGCCACGACCCAGCATTATGCCGATTTCGGCCACCAGATCGAAACCCTCAACGGGGGCGCGCCGCTTTCGGACGGGCAATGGGAAGAAGCCAAGCAAAGCGTCAAAGAGATCATCCTGCGCGGGATCGGCGTCACTTCCTGAGAGTGCTGGACGCCACATTGCGGCTGCCGTAAAGTCCGCATTCAACCCCGAAGGACGCCCGCCAAATGCCTACAACACAAGCGAAAAAGCCCAGCCGGATACAGGTGCGCAACCGGAAACGCATTCTGGATGCGGCGCTCGAGGTGTTTTCGCGGCATGGGTATCGCGGCGCGACGCTGGACCAGATCGCCGAGGAGGCGGGGCTGTCGAAGCCAAATATTCTTTATTATTTCAGTGGAAAAGAAGAAATCCACGTCACCCTGCTGAACCAGTTGATGGAAAGCTGGCTTGAGCCATTGGAACAGCTTGACCCCGAGGGCGCACCCCTGGACGAAATCCTGCGTTATGTGCACCGCAAGGTCGAGATGACCCGCGCCTTTCCGCGGGAGAGCCGCTTGTTTGCCAATGAGATACTTCAGGGCGCGCCGCGTATGGCGCCGCATCTGGAAAGCGGGCTGAAACCGCTGTTCGACGAGAAAACCGCCCTGATCCAAAGCTGGATCGACGCCGGGCGGATCGCCACGATCGACCCGCGCCACCTGATCTTTTCGATCTGGTCCACTACACAGCATTACGCCGATTTCGACGCGCAGGTCCGTGTACTGATGCCTGCCGAAAGCGGTGGTCTTGACGGGGCCGAGGCCTATCTCGACACGCTGTTCCGGAAACTGCTGACACCCTGACGACGGGGCGGTTTGGTCCGGATTGTACCAAGCTGGGCGGGGTATTGTGCAGTTTGTACAAAACTCAGCGCCGCCATACCTTTCGAAACACCTAATGCCCACGCCCCATCTGCCCCCAAAAAGAACCCGCCGCAGCGGCGGGCTGCGGCGGGTGTCTTGCAAGACACGGGAGGAGTCTCGCAGTGGCCGCGCCCCGAGGGGCACAGGCCTATCGGTCGGGCAGAGACCTCACTCTGCTGCCTGAACCGACGGGTTGTTCGGGTGGGCAAGCCAGTTGCCATAATCGGCCGACACCGGCTGGCCGGTGCGTTCGTCCATTTCACCCGCGTCCAGCGTCCGCATGGTGATGCAGTTATCGACCGGGCAGACATTGACGCACAGGTTGCAGGCAACGCATTCGTCATCCTTGACCGTGAAGACGCGGTCCTCGGACATTGCGATGGCCTGATGGCTGGTGTCCTCGCAGGCAGCGTAGCAGCGGCCACATTTGATACAGTCATCTTGGTTGATGACCGCCTTGGTCACGTGGTTGAGGTTCAGATACTGCCAATCGGTGACATTCGGCGTGGCCAGGCCGACAAAGTCGGCGGTGTTGGTATAGCCCTTTTCGTCCATCCACTGCGATAGGCCCGAGATCATTTCCTGTACGATTTTGAAGCCATAGGTCATGGCCGCGGTGCAGACCTGTACATTACCCGCGCCCAGCGCCATGAATTCGGCCGCGTCACGCCATGTGGTCACGCCGCCAATGCCGGAAATGGGCAGTTTCGCGGTCTCGGGGTTGCGGGCAATTTCGGCGACCATGTTCATGGCAATGGGTTTCACCGCCGGGCCACAATAGCCGCCATGGGTGCCCTTGCCGTCGATCATGGGTTCGGGCGACATCACGTCGAGATTGACCGAGGTGATCGAATTGATCGTGTTGATGAGGCTGACCGCATCGGCCCCGCCCTGCATCGCCGCCGTGGCGGGATAAAGGATGTTGGTAATGTTGGGCGTCAGCTTGACGATCACCGGCAGGCCCGTCGACTCTTTGGCCCAGCGGGTCACCATTTCGATATATTCAGGCACCTGCCCCACAGCCGAGCCCATGCCGCGTTCGGCCATGCCGTGCGGGCAGCCAAAGTTCAGTTCGAACCCGTCACAGCCGGTTTCCGCGATCATCGGCAGGATCTTTTTCCACGCGTCTTCTTCACAGGGCACCATGACCGAGGCGATCAGGGCGTGGTCGGGATAGTCGCGCTTGACCCGCAACATTTCTTCGAGGTTCACCTCGAGCGGGCGGTCGGTGATGAGTTCGATATTGTTCAGCCCCAGAAGACGGCGGTGGGCGCCGTGGATCGCGCCATAGCGCGGGCCGTTGACATTCACGACCGGCGGGCCTTCTTCGCCAAGGGTTTTCCAGACAGCACCGCCCCAGCCCGCATCAAAGGCGCGGCGCACGTTGTATTCCTTGTCCGTGGGCGGCGCCGAGGCAAGCCAGAACGGGTTGGGGGATTTGATCCCGATGAAATCGCTTTCGAGATTGGCCATTTTGCTGATCTCCCTCTGCTTACGCCGACAACGCGGCGTGGATGTCTTCGGCCGCGTCGCGGCCCTCGGCAACGGCGGTCACGGTGAGGTCATCGCCACCACTGGCGCAGTCCCCCCCTGCCCAGACGCCATCAATGCTGGTGCGCCCGGTGCCATCGACGGCGATCTTGCCCCCGTCGAGATCGGGCAACCCGTCCCCTTCAAGCGTCTGGCCAATTGCCTTGAACACCTGATCGGCGGCAAGCCGGAACGTCTGGCCGGTCGGGGTCAGGTTGTCGTCGGTATATTCAAACTCGATCTCGCGCACCGCCCCGTTGCCGATTACGGCCTTGGGCGAGGCATTGGTGATGATCCGCACGCCCTTGGACGCGGCAAGATCCTGTTCAAAGACGCTGGCATTCATGCGGTCACGGCCACGGCGATAAACCAGCGAGACATTCAGCGCGCCCAGAAGTTTGGCCTGAACGGCGGCGTCCACTGCGGTCATGCCACCGCCGATCACCACCACGTCGCGCCCGATGGGCACGCTGCCCAGATCAGAAGCCTGACGCAGGTCCGCGATGAAATCGACTGCGTCATCGACACCGTCCTTGTCTTCCCCGTCGACGCGCAGCGCATTCACGCCGCCAAGGCCGATGCCAAGGAACACGGCATCAAATTCGGCCTGGAGGTTGTCGAGCGACAGGCCATCACCCAGCGCCTTGCCGGTTTCCACCGTGATGCCACCAATGGACAAGAGCCAGTCGACCTCGCGCGCGGCGAAATTGTCGACCGATTTATAGGACGCGATGCCAAATTCGTTCAGCCCGCCCGGTTTGGGGCGTGCATCGAACACGGTCACATCATGACCATACATCGCCAGGCGGTGCGCCGCAGACAGACCGGCGGGTCCGGCCCCGACCACGGCAATCTTCTTGCCGGTGGGGGCGTCACGTTCAAACGGATGTACGCCAGCGTCCATCAGCGTGTCGGTGGCATAGCGCTGCAGTTCACCGATTTTGACCGGCTTGCCCTCGGCCACTTCGCGCACGCAGACCTCTTCGCAGAGGGTCTCGGTCGGGCAGACCCGCGCGCACATGCCGCCAAGGATGTTCTGGCTCAGGATCGTTTTCGCCGCCGCCTCGGGCGTGCCAGTGGCGATCTGGCGAATGAACAGCGGGATATCAATATCGGTCGGACAGGCGGTCATACAGGGCGCGTCATGGCAAAAGTAGCAACGATCCGCCGCCACGAGGGCCTCGTGATCGTCCAGACGCGGGTGCAAATCCGCGAAGTTTTCGGCCAGTTGCTCGGACGTCAGTCGCCCGGCTGTGACACCTTCGCTCAACGGTGATGCGGTCATGGTTTCTCCCCATTTCATCGTTTGGCTATTGGAATCAGGCTCTCATGACTCTATTTTTTTATCAACTGGTAAAAATTAAAATTTGCAATTGGCGGGAAAGACTGCCTAAAAATTGATCGACGCGGCCAGCAAAATGTCGCGAAGGAGATCAGAAAACAGTTGAAGACAGGGCGAGTCTGCCCCATATCCACGGTGCAGCGTTAAGTTACTCGACCTTCTGTTCCCACCGGCTCAGTCACTCGATCAAATACTGACTATGCCGACCTGCCGCAATTCCGTGGGCAGCTGATTAACAGGAGACATGACGATGACCACAGGTACCGTCAAATGGTTCAACACCACCAAAGGCTATGGCTTTATCGCGCCCGATAACGGCGGCAAAGACGTGTTCGTACACATCTCGGCCGTAGAACGTTCGGGTCTGACCGGCCTGGCCGACAACCAGAAAGTCGAGTTTGAACTCGAAACCGGCCGCAATGGCCGTGAAGCCGCGACCAACCTGTCGCTGGTATAAGACGCATTACGCGTGCCGGGGGCTTTGCCCCCGGACCCCCAAGGTATTTCACCCAAGAAAAAGAGCAGAGCGTTACTCTGCCACCCGTTCCAGCAGTTTCAGCACATCCGGACCCAGATCGTTCACGATCAGCGCCACCCCTTCGGCGTTGGGATGAATACCGTCCGGCTGCATGAGGCCAGCGACGGCGGCGGGGTCGCTGCTGTCGAAAGCGGCAAAGAAATTTTCGTGAAACAGTGTGCCGTATTCAGCGGCCAGAGCGGGATACATCCCGTCAAAGGCCTGTTTGTAATCGGGCCCGTAATTGCCAGCCGCAGTCATCCCCACCAAAAGAACCTCGACATCGCGGGTACGGGCTGCGTCGAGGATGCTCGCGAGGTTCGCGCGAGACACGGCCGGGTCCAGCCCGCGCAGCATATCATTACCGCCAAGCGTCAGGATCATCGCGTCGACATCCTCGGTCAGGGTCCAGTCGATCCGCGCAAGGCCACCCGCAGTGGTGTCACCCGAGACACCCGCATTGACCAGACGCACATCGACGCCGTTCTCGGCCAGCCATTTCCGCATCTGCGGGACAAAGCCGTTCTGTTCGATCAGGCCATAGCCCTGGGTCAGGCTGTCGCCAAAGGCCACGACACCGATCTGTTCCGCCGAAACCGGCGACGCAACTGCGAAAACCAGTGCCAGTGCCTTGCCCATGCCCGTCACGCCACCATATAGCCTTGAACACCACATCATCGGGGCTCCTTATTTCATGACCACAGTTCTTTCCCTTAAAGATGCGCGTTTGGCGCTGGATGGCAATGCCGGACGGATCGAAATCCTGCACGGGATCTCGCTTGAGGTGGCAAAGGGGGAAACCCTTGGCCTCGTCGGGCCGTCGGGATCGGGGAAATCGTCGCTCCTCATGCTGATGGGGGGGCTGGAACTGGCCACCGGGGGCGAGATCATGGCGCTGGGGCAGAACCTTGGCACCATGTCCGAGGACGCGCTGGCGCGGTTCCGGCGCGACCATATGGGCGTGGTGTTCCAGAGCTTCCACCTGATCCCGACCATGACCGCGCTTGAAAACGTGGCGACCCCGCTTGAATTGGCCGGGCACAAGGATGCGTTCGACCGCGCCATGGCCGAGCTCGAGGCGGTGGGGCTGGGGCACCGGGCCGACCATTTCCCGCGCCAGATGTCGGGCGGGGAACAGCAGCGCGTGGCCTTGGCCCGGGCGGTCGCGCCGCGCCCCGACATCCTGTTGGCGGACGAGCCGACCGGCAACCTTGACCAGAGCAACGGGCAGGCAATCATCGATCTGTTGTTCCAGTTGCGTGACCGGCATCAGGCAACACTGGTTCTTGTCACCCACTCGAATGAGCTGGCCCGCCGTTGTGACCGCGTGGTGCGCCTGCGCGATGGCCGGGTCGACCAGCACGAGGCGGCGGCATGAGCGCCGCGCTGGCCTGGCGGTTTGCCAAACGGGAACTGCGCGGCGGGCTTGCCGGGTTTCGCATTTTCCTTGCCTGTCTTGCCCTTGGGGTCGCCACCATCGCGGCCATCGGCAGCGTGCGGTCCAGCATTGAGGCCGGTCTGGCTGCCGAGGGTGCCGCACTTTTGGGTGGGGACGCCGAGATGGAGTTCACCTATCGCTTTGCGTCAGATGCAGAGCGCGCGTGGATGCTCGAAACCTCGGAGCGGATGTCAGAGATCATTGATTTCCGGTCGATGGCCGTGGTCGACCGCGGCGAAACCGCTGAGCGTGGCCTGACTCAGGTCAAGGCGGTGGACGGCGCCTATCCACTGATCGGGGCGGTGACACTGGTGCCGGACATTCCACTTGAGGTTGCCCTGGCGGTGGAAGACGGGCTGCCCGGCGGGGTGATGCAACAGATCCTGATCGACCGGCTGGGATTGCAGATCGGAGACCGGTTCAAACTGGGTACACAAACATTTCGCCTGACGGCGGCTTTGACGAATGAACCGGACAATGCCGGCGGATTCGGGCTGGCCCCGCGCAGCATCGTGGCGACCGCGGCGCTGCAAGAGTCGGGCCTTTTGCAACCCGGCACTCTTTACGAGAGCAAGTATCGGCTGGACCTGCCGGACGGGACCGATCTTGAGGCGGTCAAGACCGAGATGCAGACTCGGTTCGCCGAAAGTGGCGTACGCTGGCGGGACTCGCGCAACGGCGCGCCGGGCGTCGCCGAGTTTGTCGAGAGGCTGGGCGCGTTCCTGATCCTGGTCGGGTTGTCCGGCCTTGCCGTGGGCGGGATCGGCGTGTCGGCGGCGATCCGGGCTTACCTGTCGCGCAAAACCACCGTGATCGCCATCCTGCGCAGCCTTGGTGCCGACCGGCAGACGATCTTTCTGACGTATTTCTTCCAGATCGGTGTGCTGTCCCTTATTGGTATCGCGATGGGCCTTGTGCTCGGGGCGGGCCTGCCGGTTCTGCTGGGCCCGATCCTGCAATCGAGCCTGCCGGTTCCTGCGATCTTTACCCTCTATCCTGCCCCTCTGGTCGAAGCGGCGCTTTACGGCGTGCTGACGGCGCTGATCTTCACACTCTGGCCGCTGGCGCGCACCGAAGACGTGCGCGCGGCCGCCCTGTTCCGCGATGCCGCCGGGGCCGCGCGTGCCCTGCCCGCAGTCCGGTATCTGGGTGTGACGGCGCTTTTGCTGGCGGTGTTGCTGGCGCTGGCCAGCTGGTTCTCGGGGTCGGCACAGCTGACGCTTTGGGCGGCGGTGGGCATTCTCGGGGCGCTGGTCCTTCTGGCCGTGGCGGCCGCCCTGACCGGACGCGTCGCCAAGGTGACGGCCCCGCGCACACGGCGCCGGCCAGCACTGCGATGGGCGCTGAATGCCATTTCCTCGGCGCATGAACCGGCCCTTCCGGTGGTACTGTCGCTGGGTCTGGGCCTGAGTGTGCTTTCAGCGGTTGGACAGATCGACGGCAACCTGCGCACGGCGATTGCGCGTGACCTGCCGGATGTCGCACCGTCCTATTTCTTTGTCGATATCCAGAAGACGCAGATTGACGGCTTCCTGAGGCGCGTGACCGAAGACCCCGCCGTATCGGATACTGAAACCGCGCCGATGTTGCGCGGGCTGATCACCCGTATCAATGACCGCCCCGCCACCGAGGTCGCGGGCGAACATTGGGTCGTTCAGGGCGACCGGGGCGTGACCTATGCCGCCTCGATCCCAGAGACCACCACCGTGACCGCCGGGGAGTGGTGGCCCGAAGACTATACCGGCCCGCCCCAGATCAGCTTTGCCGCGGAAGAGGCCGAGGAGATGGGCCTCAAGCTGGGAGATACGATCACCATCAACATCCTGGGGCGCGACATCACCGGCACGATCACCAGCTTCCGCGAGGTGGATTTTTCGACTGCAGGCATGGGGTTTGTCATGGTCATGAACCCGGCGGCCCTGTCCGGTGCGCCGCATAGTTTCATCGCCACAGTCTATGCCGAGGAAGAGGCCGAGGCCGCGATCCTGCGCGATCTGTCCAACGCCTATCCGAACATCACGGCGATCCGCGTGCGCGATGCGATCTCGCGCGTGTCGGACCTGTTGTCGGGGCTGGCGGATGCCACTTCCTACGGGGCATCTGTCATGCTCGTAACGGGGTTCCTTGTGCTGATCGGAGCGGCAGCGGCCAGCCAGACCAGCCGCATCTACGAGGCCGCGATCCTGAAAACACTGGGGGCATCGCGCAAACGCATCCTGACCTCCTTTGCCCTGCGTGCGGCCCTGACGGGGGCGGCGGCAGGCAGCGTCGCGTTGCTGGCGGGGATCGCAGGGGCCTGGGCGGTCACGTTTTTTGTGCTGGAAACAGAGTTCGCGGTGATCTGGCCCAATGCCGTGGCCATCATCGGTGGCGGCATCATTGCAACGCTGCTGGCAAGCCTCGTCTTTGCCGCCGCGCCACTTGCTGCGCGCCCCGCCCGTATCCTGCGCGCGCGGGAATAGGCTTCATCTTCTCCATAAATACTCAAAAACAAAAGGCGCCCCGCGGGGCGCCTTTTTCAGTTCACTCTTCCACGTAGTCATCCATTGGCGGGCAGATACAGACAAGGTTGCGGTCGCCATAGGCGTTGTCCACGCGGTTGACCGGGGGCCAATATTTGTCCACGCGGAACGATCCCGGCGGGAAACAGCCCTGTTCGCGGCTATAGGGCCGATCCCAGTCGCGCACGAGGTCTTCCATCGTGTGGGGCGCGTTTTTCAACGGGTTGTTTTCCGCATCCATCCGCCCTTCTTCGATCTCGCGAATTTCCGCTCGGATGGCCAGCATGGCGTCACAGAACCGGTCGATTTCGGCCTTGGTCTCTGATTCGGTCGGCTCGATCATCAGTGTGCCCGCCACGGGCCAGCTCATCGTCGGGGCGTGAAAGCCGCAATCCATCAGGCGCTTGGCGATATCCTCGACCGTGATGCCCGCGCTTTCGGCAAAGGGTCGGGTATCGATGATGCATTCATGTGCGACGCGGCCCGTCGGCCCCTTGTACAGAACGTCAAACGCGCCTTCCAACCGCTTGGCCATATAGTTCGCGTTCAGGATCGCAACGCGGGTCGCCTGCGTAAGACCCTCGCCCCCCATCAACAGGCAGTAGGCCCAAGAAATCGGAAGGATCGACCCCGATCCATAGGGCGCGGCGCTGACTGCACCGGATTTCTCGGGCAGGTGCGGCACCAGATGCGCCTTGACCCCGATCGGCCCCATGCCGGGCCCCCCGCCGCCATGGGGGATGGCAAACGTCTTGTGCAGGTTCAGGTGACTGACATCCCCGCCCAGATCGCCGGGGCGCGACAGACCGACCATGGCGTTCATGTTGGCCCCGTCGATATAGACCTGTCCGCCGTGGTCATGGGTGATCTTGCAGACCTCGATCACGGTTTCCTCGAACACGCCATGGGTCGAGGGATAGGTGATCATGCACCCCGCCAGCGTGTCGGAATGCTGCTCGGCCTTGGCACGGAAATCGTCGAGGTCGATGTCGCCGTTGTCGTCGGATTTCACCGGCACCACTTTCCAGCCGACCATCTGGGCCGAGGCCGGGTTGGTGCCATGTGCGCTCATCGGGATGAGGCAGACATTGCGATGCCCCTCGCCCCGTTTCTCATGGTAATCCGCGATCGTGAGAAGACCCGCGAATTCGCCCTGTGCCCCCGAGTTCGGCATCATCGAGAAATCATCATAGCCCGTGATCTGGCACAGCTTGTCCGAAAGGTCATTGATAAGGTGCAGATAACCTTCGGCCTGATCGTCAGGCACAAACGGGTGGATCAGCGAGAACTCGCGCCAGCTGACCGGCATCATTTCCGCCGCCGAGTTGAGCTTCATCGTGCAAGACCCGAGCGGGATCATGGCGCGGTCAAGCGCAAGGTCGCGGTCTGCCAGACGGCGCATGTAGCGCATCATCTCGGTTTCTGCCCGGTTCATGTGGAAAATCGGGTGGGTCAGATACTCGGTCCGGCGATGCATCTTGTCGGGCACGCGATATTCCGGGGTGAAATCGTCATCCGCCTTTTCGATCCCGAAGGCGCGCCAGACGGCCTCGATCGTGGCAGGGCGTGTGGCCTCGTCCAGCGTGATCCCCACACGAGTTTCACCCACCTTGCGCAGGTTGATCTTTTCATCCACCGCCGATTTGATCACAGCTGCCTGAAGGGGGCCGACATCCACGGTGATCGTGTCAAAGAACGCCTGCGGGTCCACCTTGAACCCCGCTGCCTCAAGCCCGTTGGCCAGACGCACGGTCTTGCGGTGAATCCGCTGGGCGATGGCCTTGAGCCCCTTGGGCCCGTGAAACACCGCATACATTGATGCCATCACAGCCAGTAGCGCCTGCGCGGTACAGACGTTCGAGGTCGCCTTTTCGCGGCGGATATGCTGTTCACGGGTTTGCAGCGACAGGCGGTAGGCGCGGTTGCCGTGGCTGTCGATCGAAACGCCGATGATGCGGCCCGGCATGTTGCGCTTGTAGGCGTCCTTGGTCGCCATATAGGCCGCATGCGGCCCACCATAGCCGACAGGCACACCGAACCGTTGGGTCGTGCCGACGGCGATATCCGCCCCCATCGCGCCCGGTTCCTTCAGCAGGGTCAGTGCCAGCGGATCGGCCGACACCACACCAATGGCCTTGTGCTCATGCAAGGCGGCAATGTGGTTGGTAAAGTCGCGGACATGCCCATAGGTGCCGGGGTACTGGAACAGGGCGCCGAACACGGCGCTGGCATCCATCTTGTCAGGGTTGCCGACGATCACCTCTATCCCCAACGGTTTCGCACGCGTGCGGATCACGTCAATATTCTGAGGGTGGCAGTCACGGTCGACAAAGAACGCCTTGGCCTTGGATTTCGACACGCGCTGCGCCATGGCCATCGCCTCGGCACAAGCCGTCGCCTCATCCAGAAGCGAGGCATTGGCGACCTCAAGACCGGTCAGGTCCGAGATCATGGTCTGAAAGTTCAAAAGCGCCTCGAGGCGGCCTTGGGAAATCTCGGGCTGATAGGGGGTATAGGCCGTATACCACGCCGGGTTTTCAAGGATATTGCGCTGGATCGCGGGCGGCGTCACCGTCCCGTGATAGCCCTGTCCAATCAGCGAGGTCAGCACCTTGTTCTTCGAGGCCGTGACCCGCATGTAATGCAGCAATTCGCGTTCGGACATGGGGCGCCCGAAATCCAGCGGGCCCTTTTGGCGGATGCTTTGCGGCACCGTATCGTCAATCAGCGCGTCCAGATCGGTGGTGCCGACCGTGTCCAGCATCTCGGCCATTTCCTCGGGCGAGGGACCGATATGCCGGCGGTTGGCAAAATCATAAGGCAGATAGTCTGTCGGTTCAAAAGGCATGGCATCCTCCAACACATGTCCTGTGGCGCGCTCTGACTCACGCGCCATCCGGGCTTCTTGTTTGCCCAAACTCTCAAAATGCGGGGACGCGCTGGCGGCCCCGCGCGGCGTCAGCCGATAAAGGCGTTATAGGCCGCTTCGTCCATGTAATCGTCCATCTGGGACAGATCGGCCGGCTTCATCTTGAAGAACCACGCATCGCCCATGGGATCGTCATTGACCTTGCCCGGCTCGTCCACCAGCGCCTCGTTCACCTCGACGATCTCGCCGTCCAGCGGGGCAAGAATATCCGACGCCGCCTTGACCGACTCGATCACGCAAACCTCGTCATCCTTGGTGACTTCGCTGCCTGCTTCGGGCAGTTCTACAAAGACCACATCGCCCAGCTGTTCGGAGGCGTGCGCCGTGATGCCCACCACGACGATATCGTCCTCGATGCGCAACCATTCGTGTTCTTCGGTGAATTTCATGTCTGGGGTCTCCCTGATGGTATCAACGTTTGAAGTTTGCGGGCACAAGCGGCAGTTTCGCCACCTTGAGGGGCAGGCGTTTGCCCCTTACCTCGCCAAAAAGCTCTGTGCCGTCGGTGGCATAGGCCGCACCGACATACCCCATGGCCACCGGTCCCTCGAAACTCGGGCCAAACCCGCCCGAAGTCACCGCGCCGATGGGGGTTTCGTCTTCTGCGCCCGCGTAAATCTCGGTACCGGCGCGCATCGGGGCGCGGCCTTCGGGCACCAGTCCGACCCGCTTGCGGGCGACGCCTTCTGCAAGGTCGCCAAGGATCCGTTCGGCACCGGGAAATCCGCCTGCGCGGTCACCGCCTGCACGGCGCACCTTTTGCAGCGCCCAGGTCAGCCCCGCCTCGACGGGCGAGGTAATGGCGTCAATGTCATTGCCATAGAGGCAAAGCCCCGCCTCGAGGCGCAGGCTGTCACGCGCGCCAAGGCCGATGGCTTCGACCTCGTCCATGTCCAGCAGCGCCCGGCACAGTGTGTCGGCCTGTGCGGCGGGGATCGAGATTTCATAACCGTCTTCGCCGGTATATCCCGACCGCGACACCCATGCCTCGACGCCCATCAGGTCGACCGCGGCCACATCCATGAACCGCATCTCTGCCACCGCCGGGGCCAGCCGGGCCAGCGCGACCTCGGCCACCGGGCCCTGAAGCGCGACAAGAGCGCGGTCCGTGATGACCTCGACCGATATATCCGGCTCAAGCGCCGCCTTCATGCGGGCGATATCGGCCTCCTTGCAGGCCGCGTTCACCACCACGAACAGATGATCGCCGCGATTGGCGAACATCAGGTCATCGTCGATCCCGCCGTTGGTATTCGTGAATAGCCCATAGCGCTGGCGGCCCACACCAAGGCCCAGAACATCCATGGGCACCAGCGTCTCGAAGGCCGCAGCCACGGCTGCATAACTGTCACCGCGCAGAATCACCTGCCCCATGTGGCTGACATCGAACAATCCCGCCGCCGCGCGGGTGTGCAGATGTTCTTTCATCACGCCCAACTTGTACTGCACGGGCATCTCGTATCCGGCAAAGGGCACCATCTTGGCCCCCAGCGCCACGTGCAAATCATAGAGGGGCGTGCGATGCAGCTCTCCCATGGTGTTACTCCTTCCTTCCCGGAGCAGTCCATGTTCTGGAAAACATCCGGCATCAACCTTTCGCACGAAAAAGCCCCGTGCGGGCGATGCCCCCTCTGTCCTTTGGCCTGAGATCGTTATCCCTTCGGCGGGTGCGTTCGCACCACTCTCCAGAGTTCATTTTGACGGCGAGTCGGTCCTGTCGGCCTGAGAGTTTCCGGGGCGGTTGCTCCTTCGGCACCGGACAATCCGGTTCTCCCGACTCACTTGCTGCATACGGTAGTGTGCAGGAATCCGGCTGACAAGCCCCAAAGCTCTCGCCATGTCACCCTTATGAAAGATTTAGGGATTTCAATCAGCTATGGCAGGGTTCCGGCGCAAGGATGCTCAGCAAAGCGGTGTTGTTGCAGACCAGCCCGTCCAGCGTCACCCCGTCAAGACGGTCGTAAAATGCCTCGGCCGCGTCCTGAAGCGCAAGGCGCAGACGACAGGCCGACACCAGCGGACAGGAACTGTCGGCATCGGCGAAACATTCGGCCAGAGGCACCGGTGATTCCATCTCGCGGAAGATCGGTCCGATCTCGATTTCCTTGGTCGAGCGGGCCAGTTCCAACCCCCCGTTGCGACCGCGCTGAGTATGGATCACGCCCATCTGGCCCAACTGGTTGATCACCTGCGCCAGATGGTTTTCCGACGCCTTGCAGACCTCGGCGATCTCGGCCTTGGTCACAAGCCTGTCCTGATGCGCGGCACAATACATGAGCACACGGATCGCGATATTTGTTCTTTTTGTAATGCGCACGCTGGCGGTCCATCCATTTCAAAGGTTTACGCATTATGCGCATTTAAGGTGCAACGGGAATTGACATGGATCAACAGATTTGATCCCTGAACGCATGAGTACCCCTTATTTCTTTGGCTATGGCAGCCTCGTCAACCGCAACACCCACGATTACACCGACATTCACCCGGCCCGCTTGCGTGGCTGGCGGCGGGTCTGGCGGCATACCGACCTGCGCCCGGTCGCCTATCTGACAGTCGTGCCGGACAACAGCGCCGCGATTGACGGGCTGATCGCGCATGTCCCCGGAGACGACTGGGCCGCGTTGGACGGGCGTGAACACGCCTATGATCGTGAACGGGTGTGCCACGCCGTGACCCATCCGAAACCCGATCCGGTCAACATCTCGGTCTACACCGTGCCCCATGGCAAACACGGCGCCCCGACGGTCGAGCATCCGGTGCTTCTGAGCTATATCGACGTGGTCGCCCAAGGCTATCTGCGGGAATTCGGCGAGGCGGGCGTGGCCCATTTCTTCAACACCACCGCCGGATGGACCGCCCCTGTTCTGGATGACCGCGCCGCCCCAGTCTATCCGCGCCACCAGTCCCTGAGCGCAGATGAAACACAAATGGTCGACGACCACCTGGCGGCTCTCAAGGTCACGCTGCACCGGGCATGACGCGCCAAAGCCCGTTCTTCACCTTTGCGAAAACACGCCCGCCGGAGACAGAGCCGCCGGCCCGTCAAGGGCCGGCTCAACCTGCGCGCCGCAGGCGCACATTTTCATTGCACCGGCCTTAGCCCCGCGCCTTGACCACCTGCAACAACGGCATCACCGCCGACATGTCCGGGCCGTGGCTCTGTCCGGTCAGCGCCTTGCGCAGCGGCATGAACAGCCCACGCCCCTTGCGGCCCGTCGCTTCTTTCACGGCCTTGGTCCAGCTGCCCCAGGTGTCACCGTCAAACGGCCCCTCGGGCAACAGCGCCATCGCTTCGGCGACAAATTCCCTGTCTTCCTCGTCAATGACCGGCTCGGCCCCTTCCGAGAACAGTTTCCACCATGCCGCCAGGTCCTTGCGGGTGGTGATGTTCTCGCGGGTCACGTCCCAGAACTGCTGGGCCAGTGCATCCGGCACGCCCGCAGCGGCCACATCTCCGGCCACCTCCGAGAGCGGCAGGTCATGCAGCACACGCCCGGTCAGCGGGTAAAGATCCTGTTCGTCGAACTTGGTCGGCGCGGATCCGAAATGCGTCAGATCGAACCCCTCTGCCAGCGCTTCCATCGACGATCGCAGCTCGACCGGGTCAGACGACCCGAGACGCGCCATCAGCGACAAAAGCGCCATCGGCTCGACGCCGGACTCGCGCAGGTCACGCAGCGACAGGGTGCCAAGGCGTTTCGACAATGCCTCGCCCTGCGGGCCGGTCAAAAGGGAATGGTGGGCAAAGGACGGCACGGTCCCGCCCAGCGCCTCGATGATCTGGATTTGCGTGGCCGTGTTGGTCACGTGATCCGACCCGCGCACCACATGGGTCACGCCCATATCCGTGTCATCCACCACCGAGGCAAGCGTATAAAGCATCTGACCGTCGCCCCGGATCAGCACCGGGTCCGAGACCGAGGCCGCATCAATCGACAGATCTCCGAGGATGCCGTCGGTCCACTCGATCCGCTCCTGATCCAGAAGGAAACGCCAATGCCCATTGCCACGCTCGGCGCGCAAGGCGTCCTTTTCCTCGGCCGACAGGCGGTACATGGTGCGGTCATAGACCGGCGGCTTGCCCATGTTCAGCTGTTTCTTGCGCTTGAGGTCCAGTTCGGTCGGGGTCTCGAAACATTCATAGAACCTGCCCATGTCGCGCAGCTTCTGTGCCGCGTCCTCGTAACGGTCCAGACGGTCGGACTGGCGCTCCATCCGGTCCCATGTAATGCCCAGCCATTCCAGATCCTGCTGGATCGCATCCACGTATTCCTGTTTCGACCGCTCGGGGTCGGTGTCGTCAATCCGCAAGATGAAAGTGCCCCCCGCCTTGCGCGCGATGAGATAGTTCATCAGCGCGGTGCGCAGGTTGCCAACATGGATATAGCCCGTGGGAGAGGGCGCGAAACGGGTGGTGGTCATGGGTGTTCTCCTGTTGCGGCTTCCCTTTCCACAAGTGGCTGCGTTTGTCCAGCAAAGGAACTTTGAAAGGTACCCTTGGCACGGTCACTCACATCACCTCTGGGAAGAAAACCTGTAGCATTTCCCCCGAAACCTTCACGTTTGCGCGATCTCTGTGTGCGAAGCCCGCGCGCCCCCTACCGTAGGTGGCACCACAAACAGGGAGCAATACACATGTCCATTTCTTCGCCGCGCCTGAACCGCCGATCCATCCTGATGGGGGCCGCCGCCCTTCCGCTGGCTTCGTTGCTAGCCGCGCCCGCCCGCGCCGGAGCCGAGATGATGGGGGTCGGCGCGACCCGCTTCAACCGGATGAAACTCGGCGCGTTCGAGGTTACCACACTCTTGGTCGGCACCCGCACCGTGGAAGGCCCGCAGAACATCTTCGGCATGAACGTGTCCGAGGAAGCGTTCGCCAGCGCATCGGCCTCGGCCAACATCCCGACCGACAAGGCGCAGTTCTTCTTCACGCCCACGGTCGTAAACACCGGTTCGGAACTCGTCCTGTTCGACACCGGCCTCAACCCCGAGGGCATCACCGCCGCGCTCGAGGCAGCGGGCTATAGCGCCGACCAGATTGATACCGTCGTGATCACCCACATGCATGGCGACCACATCGGCGGGGTTGCCGGTGAAAACGGCGTGACCTTTGCCAATGCGCGCCATGTCACGGGCGCGGTCGAATTCGACGCCTGGAGCAAGACCGACGGCAACAAGGCGTTCGAGGCCAAGATCCGCCCCAATGCCGAACGGTTCGACATGATCGACGACGGCGCCTCGGTCGCGTCCGGCATCACCGCCATGGGGGCCTTTGGACATACACCGGGCCACATGACCTATCGCATCGAAAGCGAAGGCCAGCAGCTGCACCTCTGTGCCGATTTCGCGAACCACTATGTCTGGTCGCTGGCCTATCCCGACTGGGAAGTAAAGTTCGACATGGACAAAGCCGCGGCCGCCGCGACCCGCCGCAAGATGCTTGACATGATGGCCGCCGACAAGGTGCCTTTTGTCGGCTATCACATGCCGTGGCCGGCGGTCGGATATGTCGAGACAAAAGGCGACGGATACCATTATGTTCCGGCATCATACCAACTGATGCTGTAACAAAACGAGGCGCAATGCGCGATATCCTGACGATTACCCTGAACCCGGCGGTGGATTTCTCCACCGCCGCTTCTTTTGTGTCCGCCGGCCCCAAACTGCGCTGCGCACGCCCGCGCACCGATCCCGGCGGGGGCGGCATCAACGTGTCCCGCGCAATCCGGATTCTCGGGGGCGACAGCCGTTGTTTCGTAGCTCTGGCCGGACATACGGGCGACCGGCTGCTCGACATGCTGCTGGACGAAGGCATCCAGTGCCTGACCTTCAAGGGGCCGGGGGAAACCCGTCAGAGCCTTGCCGTCACCGACCAGAGCACCGGCGCGCAATACCGGTTTGTCTTGCCCGGGCCCGACTGGGCCCAGCACGAAGCCGACGCCATGCTGACACGTGTCTCGGACCTTTTGCACCCCGGCGGAATTGTTGTGCTCAGCGGCAGCCTGCCGCCGGGCATCCCCGAGGATTTTCTCGCTGACCTATGTGAAGCGGTCGACCGCAGCGGCGGCCAGTTGCTGGCCGATCTCTCTGGCGCGCCGCTGGTGCGCTTGGCCAATGACCCGAGCGTGACCACCCATATCCTGCGCATGGACCAGCACGAGGCCGAAACCCTGAACGGCGCACCTCTGCCCACCCGTGCGGACACAGCCGTTTTCGCCCGCGCCCTCGCCCGCCGCAATGCCGCGCATCTTGTGATCATTGCGCGCGGGGCCGAAGGATCGGTTCTGGCCAGCGCCGAGGCAACCTTGCACGTCGCCCCGGCAAAGGTACCTGTGCAGAGCAAAGTCGGCGCCGGCGACAGTTTTGTCGGGGCGTTTTCACTGGCACTGGCACAAGATGCCCCCCTGCCCTACGCCATGCAGCGCGGCACGGCAGCCGCCGCTGCGGCCGTGATGACCGAAGCCACGGAACTCTGTCGTGCGGAAGATGTCGACCGGCTGACACCTGGCTGCCAGATCACCCATCTTACAGGGTCTTTCGACTGACCCCCTTGCTTTTTCTTGGGCAAAATACCTCGGGGGTTTGGGGGCAGCGCCCCCATCCGCGCCAAAGGCGCGGCCGCGCCCCTCAGCTTTCGTCGCGGAACCGGTTCACGATCGGGTAACGCCGGTCCAGCCAGAAGGCCTTTTTCGACAGGCGCGCGCCGGGGGCGGACTGGAACCGCTTGTATTCACTTATATATAGCAGGTGCTCGACCCGTTTCACCGTGGCGCGGTCATACCCGTCGGCGACACAATCAGCCACCGATTTTTCTTCGTCCACCAGCCTCGTGAGGATCGCGTCCAACACATCATAGGGCGGCAGCGAATCCTCGTCTTTCTGGTCAGGGCGCAGTTCGGCGGACGGGGGTTTGTCGATGATCGACACGGGGATAACCTCGCCCTCGGGACCTTTCATCCAGTCGCGTTTTGTACAATTCCGCCAGCGCGAGGTTTCGAATACGCGCGTTTTGTACATGTCCTTGATCGGATTGTACCCCCCGGCCATGTCGCCATAGATCGTGGCATAGCCCACCGCGACCTCGGACTTGTTGCCGGTCGTCAAAAGCATCTCGCCGAATTTGTTGGACAGCGCCATCAGCAACAGCCCGCGCAGGCGGGACTGGATGTTTTCTTCGGTCAGACCGGGTTCGGTGCCTTCGAACAGCGGGGCCAGCGTATTGGTGATCGCAGCACGCCCCTCGGCGATCGGCACGAAATCATAGCGGCAGCCCAGACGTTCAGCGATATCCTTGGCGTCGTCCAGCGACCCCTGCGAGGTATATTCCGAGGGCAACATCACGCAACGCACGTTTTCGGCGCCAAGAGCGTCGACGGCAATCGTGGCCACCAGCGCCGAGTCGATCCCACCCGACAGGCCCAGCAACACCTTCTGGAACCCCGATTTGCACATGTAATCGCGCAGCGCCTCGACACAGACGCGGTAATCCTGTTCTTCGCCCGCAGGCAACAGCGCCTTGTCCCCAGGCAGCGCGCGCCAGCCCTCGGGCGTGCGTTCAAAATCCACATGCACGGTCATCTCGTCAAAGACCGGCAATTGCACGGCCAGCTCTCCACCGGGGTTCAGCACGAAAGACCCGCCGTCAAACACCTGATCGTCCTGCCCGCCAACCATGTTCAGATAGACCAGCGGCAGACCTGTTTCGATCACGCGGGCAACCATGTGATTCATGCGACGGTCGAACTTGTCCCGGTAATAGGGCGAACCATTTGGCACCACGAGGATTTCTGCACCGCTTTCTTCCATGGTCTCGGCCACGTCTTCGAACCATGCATCCTCGCAGATGGGTGACCCGACGCGCACACCATGCACGTCGTAAGGCCCGCCAAGCGGCCCCTGGTCGAACAGACGTTTTTCGTCGAACACGGTATAGTTCGGCAGGTGGTGTTTGCGCTGGCGGTGCACGATCTTGCCATCGCGGCAGATGAAATAGGCGTTGTAGAGCGCGCCATCCTCGGCAAGCGGTCCACCAATGGCCAGCGCAGGCCCATCAGCGCAGTCTTCGGCCAGCTTGGCGATCTCGGCCATCGCTGCCCGTTGGAACGCGGGTTTCAGGATCAGATCCTGGGCGTTGTATCCAGTGATGAACATTTCCGGCAGCGCCACGAGATCGGCCCCCGCCTCTTTGCCTTGCGCCCACGCGGCGCGGGCTTTGGCCGCATTGCCTGCAAGGTCGCCCATTGTCGGGTTGGCCTGGGCCATTGTCAGCCGGAATCTGTCGGACATCATGCGCTCCTGTGGCGTTTCACGGTGAAGATTTAGCAGAACGCGCCGCGAGGAAAAGTCCAAACCCTCAAAAGACGTTGCCCCGAACGATCTGCTGATTTAGGTTTCTCCCCAAGGCTGTAAGCCGGCATGGGATGGACCCTCGGGGGCAAGACGAATGAGCAACAAACAGGCATTCAGGATCGCGGCGATTGCGCTGCTGCTTGGAACGGCAACGATGGCGACCGCCCAGGACGGGGAAATCCTGACCAAGCAGTATGATGATGGCGGCGTTTATGAAGGGACCTTCAAGGGCGGCCTCCAGCACGGAATCGGCACTTATCGCCTGCCCAACGGGTATGAATATGTCGGTGAATGGGTCGATGGCGAAATCCGCGGCGACGGACAGGCCCGTTTTCCCAACGGATCGATCTATGAGGGCCAGTTCGCCAAGGGCAAACCCGAAGGCATCGGCAAGATCACCTTTACCGATGGCGGCACGTATGAGGGCGAATGGAAAGACGGCAAGATCAATGGCACGGGCGTTGCGATCTATGCCAACGGGGTGCGCTACGAGGGCGGATTCCTGAACGCCATGCACCACGGCAAGGGCGTCATGACCAGCCCGAACGGCTATGTCTATGAAGGCGACTGGGTCAATGGCGTCAAGGAAGGCATGGGGCGCATCACCTATGCCGACGGAGCGATTTACAACGGCCAGATCGTCGGCGGGGAACGCGAAGGCGAAGGCAAGCTGACCATGCCCGACGGTCTGATTTACGAGGGCCTGTGGCAAGCGGGCCAGATTGAAGGCACCGGGGTGCTGACCCAGCCAAACGGCGACGTCTACGAAGGCGAACTGGTGGCCGGACAACGTGAAGGCACCGGCAAGGTCACCTATGCCAATGGCGATGTCTATATCGGCACGTTCAAGGCCGACAAACGCCACGGCGAGGGCACCTTTACCGGCGCAGACGGCTATACCTATGTCGGAAGCTGGGTGAACGGGCATATCGAAGGCGAAGGCCGTGTCACCTATCCGGACGGGTCGATCTATGTCGGCCAGTTCCGCAAGGACCTTGCCGACGGGATCGGCAAGATCACCTATCCCGACGGGTCGTCTTATGAAGGCGGCTGGAAAAACGGCGTGATCGAGGGCGAAGGCACTGCGACCTATGCCAACGGACTGGTCTATACCGGCGAATTCAAGGATGCCCGCAACCACGGCAAGGGTGTCATGACCTATGCCGATGGATACCGGTACGAGGGCGATTGGCAGGATGGCCAGCGTCACGGAATGGGCAAGGCAACCTATCCCGACGGCACGACCTATGAAGGCCAGTTCGCCAACGGCCAGCGCGACGGGATCGGGGAAATACGCATGCCCGACGGGTTCAAATATGCTGGCGAATGGTCCAAGGGCGAAATCAGCGGCATGGGTGTGGCCACCTATGCCAATGGCGATGTCTATGAGGGCATGTTCAAGGCCGGCAAACGCCAGGGCGAAGGCACGATGCGCTATGCCACGGGCGAAGAGGCCACCGGCGACTGGGAAGACGGATCGCTGAAAACCGACGGCTGAACCTGGCGACAGGTCCATGGAACAGGCGGGGTTTGCCCCGCCTTTTTTCATGCCCTTATCCGCCCCGAGAATTTCCCGAAAAGGGGTTTTCATTTACCAAGGGGCATGTATAAATCCGCCCCATGATGACCAAGGCCCATATCGCAGCACCCGCACAGCGCACCCGCGCTGCGACGCCTGTTGCGATTCTGGCCGACCTTCTTCTCCTAGCCCGCCTCTGAGCGTGCCAGCCTTGGCGCGACCGCTCAGAGGATTGCCGCTTCGCGCCCAAGCCGCCGCAAGGCCTTCAGGAGAGATAAGAGAGACTTCCAAATGACCGATACCGCACACCAAGACCGCGTCTTGATTTTTGACACGACCCTGCGCGATGGCGAACAGTCGCCCGGCGCAACCATGACCCATGACGAAAAGCTCGAGATTGCAGAAATGCTGGACGAGATGGGCGTCGACATCATCGAGGCAGGGTTTCCAATTGCGTCCGAAGGCGATTTCGCCGCAGTGTCCGAGATCGCCAAGCGTTCAAAGAACAGCCGCATCTGCGGTCTGGCTCGCGCCAATTTCGCCGATATCGACCGTTGCTGGGAGGCCGTGAAACACGCCGAACAGAACCGCATTCACACCTTTATCGGCACTTCGCCGCTGCACCGCGCCATCCCGAACCTGACCATGGACGAAATGGCCGACAAGATTCATGAAACGGTCAGCCATGCACGCAATCTTTGCGAAAACGTGCAGTGGTCACCGATGGACGCAACGCGGACCGAGTGGGATTACCTGTGCCGCGTGATCGAGATCGCCATCAAGGCCGGTGCCACCACGATCAACATCCCCGACACCGTGGGCTATACCGCGCCCGAAGAGAGTGCCAACCTGATCAAGCGCCTGATCGAAACCGTGCCCGGCGCGGACGAGGTGATCTTTGCCACCCATTGCCACAACGATCTGGGCATGGCGACGGCCAACGCGCTGGCCGCGGTCGCGGGCGGTGCGCGTCAGATCGAATGCACGATCAACGGCCTTGGTGAACGCGCGGGCAACACCGCGCTGGAAGAAGTCGTGATGGCAATGAAAACCCGACACGACATCATGCCTTGGACCACCGGCATCGACACCACCAAGATCATGGCCATCTCGCGCCGGGTCTCGACTGTTTCGGGCTTTATCGTGCAGCCGAACAAGGCCATCGTCGGCAAGAACGCCTTTGCCCATGAGAGCGGCATCCACCAGGACGGCATGCTCAAGAACCGCGAGAATTTCGAGATCATGCGCCCCGAGGATATCGGTCTGGCCGGCACCTCGCTGCCCTTGGGCAAACACTCGGGCCGGGCCGCGCTCCGCGACAAGCTGGAACATCTGGGCTTTGAAGTGGGCGACAACCAGCTGAAAGATGTCTTTGTGCGGTTCAAGGACCTTGCCGACCGCAAGAAAGAGGTGCTGGACGATGACCTGATCGCGCTTATGCGTGTGGGTGGCGACGATGCCAATGACGCGCTGAAACTGGTTTCGATGAAGGTGATCTGTGGCACCGGTGGTCAGGCCGAGTCGACCGTGGAAATGGAAATCGAAGGCAAGGACATCTCGGCCACCGCCTATGGCGACGGGCCGGTGGACGCCACCTTCAAGGCGATCCGCGAGTTGCACCCAAACAAGGCGCGCCTGCAACTGTATCAGGTACATGCCGTGACCGAAGGCATGGACGCACAGGCCACGGTGTCGGTGCGGGTCGAGGAAGATGGCGTCGTCGTGACCGGGCAATCGGCGGATACTGATACGGTGGTCTCGTCGGCCAAGGCCTATATTAACGCGCTGAACCGCTTGCTGGTGCGCCGCGCCAAGCTTGGCGAAGGGGTTGACGCGAAAGAGATTTCCTATCGCGATATCACCTGATCCCAAGGGAACAGTGACCGGAAGGGCCCCGTGTACGGGGCCCTTTTTCGTGAAAAGGCCCGGTTTGGAACCGCCAAAAGGACGCTTTGGTCTTTCACTTTTCCGAGAGGATACCTGCCCTAACGTCAATTGCCCGGCGTCACCTCGGGAAAACCTGCATAAAACATTGAAAAATGAATATTTTCTCTTTCGGATATTTTGACTTTCCTATTCGACGCCGCCCTTGATTGAAATCCGGTTCGGACGCAGACTGAACTGGCGGGCCAAAAGAACATCGTCCCGCACTTCAGGGAGAGATTGAAGGAATACGGCAATGATAAATTTTGCAAGACGCGCGGCGGCGGCCGCGACGCTATCCATAGGGATGATGACATCCTCTGTGGCGATGGCGGCAGATACGCCGAACTTTTTGATTATCTGGGGCGATGACATCGGTTACTGGAATGTCAGCGCCTATAACCAAGGCATGATGGGGTATGAAACCCCCAATATCGACCGCATCGCCAAGGAAGGCATGTTGTTCACCCACGGCTATGGCGAACAGTCCTGTACAGCAGGGCGTGCCTCGTTCGTGACGGGGCAATCGGGTTTCCGCACCGGCCTGTTGAAGGTGGGCCTGCCGGGCGCCAAGGAAGGGCTGTCCGAGAAAGACCCGACCATCGCCGAGTTCATGAAGTCCAAAGGATACGTGACCGGCCAGTATGGCAAGAACCATCTGGGCGATCTGGATGAACACCTGCCAACCAACCATGGCTTTGACGAATTTTTCGGCAACCTCTATCACCTCAATGCCGAGGAAGAGCCCGAGAACGAAGATTACCCCAAGAACCCTGAATTCCGCGAGAATTTTGGCCCGCGTGGCGTGATCAAATCCTCGGCTGACGGATCGGTTGAAGACACCGGTCCGCTGACCCGCAAGCGCATGGAAACCATTGACGAGGAAGTCACCGCAGGTGCGCTTGACTTCATGGAGCGTGCGGTCGAACAGGATAAGCCCTTCTTCCTGTGGTACAACACCACGCGGATGCACATCTTCACCCACCTCAAGGAAGAAAGCAAAGGCGTCACCGGTTTGGGCGTCTATCCCGACGGGATGGTTGAACATGACGGCATGGTCGGCCAGATGCTCGACAAACTGGACGAGTTGGGCATCGCCGACAACACGGTCGTGATGTATTCCACCGACAACGGCGCCGAGGTGTTCAGCTGGCCCGATGGCGGCACCACCCCGTTCCGTGGCGAAAAGAACGACAACTGGGAAGGCGGCTTCCGCGTGCCCATGATGATCAAGTGGCCGGGCGTCATCGAACCGGGCCGCAAGTCGAACCAGATCATCAGCCATCTCGACTGGTTCCCGACCTTCATGTCGGCCCTTGGCGAACCGGACATGAAAGAGCGCATGCTGACCGAAGCCCCGTTTGGTGAAGGGAACGAGCCTGTGCACCTCGACGGGTATGATTTCATGCCTTATTTCCGCGGGGAAACCGAGAAAGGGCCGCGTCGCGAGTTCCTGTATTTCTCGGATGGTGGCGACCTGATGAATTTGCGCTTTGACCAGTGGAAAGTGGTCTTTGCAGAACAGCGCGCCCACGGGTTCGACGTCTGGCAGGAACCGCTGACACCGCTGCGTCTGCCCAAGGTCATGAACCTTTACAGCGATCCATTCGAACGCGCCGAACATGAATCTATCGGCTACTCGCAATGGCGTCTGGAACGGGCCTATCTTCTGGTGCCGGCGCAGGCCTTCGTGGCGCAGTTCCTTGAAACCTTCAAGGATTACCCGCCACGCCAGAAACCGGCGAGCTTCTCGATCGACCAGGTTCTGCAAACCCTGCAAACCAATCAGGGCGGCTGATTTTCCATCATCTGACTCTTCAACGGGCGCCCATTGGAGGCGCCCGTTTTCATTTGGAAACCACCGCGCGCATCCCTTTAAGACCACCTTTTCGCAGCCGAAGGGGGGCGGGGTGCAAACAATCTGCGCAACATGGCGGATTCACGCTGATTTGCCCCTATGCGGGGCTTTCACAACGCGCGTCCCGTCCCTATAAGAAGATCGCCCGCAACTCGGCAGAGTCGCGGGTTTATTCTGATATTCTGCGGGAACTGAAATCACATGCTGGGAAATCTGGGCGGCCTGTTCACCTCTGACATGGCAATCGACCTCGGAACGGCGAACACGCTGGTCTATGTCAAGGGCAAGGGCGTTATCCTGTCCGAACCCTCGGTCGTCGCCTATCACGTCAAGGACGGCGTGAAAAAGGTTCTGGCCGTGGGCGAGGACGCCAAGCTGATGCTGGGCCGGACACCGGGCTCGATCGAGGCGATTCGCCCCATGCGTGACGGCGTGATTGCCGATTTCGACACCGCCGAGGAAATGATCAAGCACTTCATCCGCAAAGTGCACAAACGGTCGACCTTCTCGAAACCCAAGATCATCGTCTGCGTGCCGCATGGCGCGACCCCGGTTGAAAAGCGCGCGATCCGCCAGTCCGTGCTGTCGGCAGGCGCACGCCGCGCTGGGCTGATTGCAGAGCCGATCGCGGCCGCCATCGGGGCCGGCATGCCGATCACCGACCCGACCGGCAACATGGTTGTCGATATCGGTGGCGGCACCACCGAAGTGGCGGTTCTGTCGCTGGGCGACATCGTCTATGCGCGTTCGGTGCGTGTGGGCGGGGACCGCATGGACGAGGCGATCATCAACTACCTGCGCCGCAACCAGAACCTTCTGGTCGGGGAATCTACAGCCGAACGCATCAAGACCCAGATCGGAACCGCCCGCATGCCCGATGACGGGCGCGGCACCTCGATGCAGATCCGCGGCCGTGACCTGTTGAATGGCGTGCCCAAAGAAACCGAGATCAGCCAGGCCCAGGTGGCAGAGGCGCTGGCCGAACCCGTACAGCAGATCTGTGAAGCGGTCATGACCGCGCTGGAAGCCACCCCGCCCGATCTGGCCGCCGATATCGTTGACCGGGGCGTGATGTTGACCGGCGGCGGCGCGCTGCTGGGCGATCTGGACCTTGCGCTGCGTGAACAGACAGGTCTGGCCGTGTCGATCGCCGATGAGTCGCTGAACTGTGTGGCCATGGGCACCGGCAAGGCGCTGGAATACGAAAAACAGCTGCGTCACGCCATCGACTATGACAGCTAAACCCGTGATTGGCGCGGGCAAATCGCCCGTGCTAGGGTTGCCGTATCATTCCTGACCAGGGGGCACTGTGGCCAAGGATCGGACACAAGGCGAAGATTATATCGGCCCGCTGAAACGCCTTCTGCTGGCCGTTCTTCTGTTGTGTCTGTTGGGAATTTTCCTGTTGTGGCGGATCGACAGCCCGCGCGTCGAACGGTTCCGCGCACAGGTGGTGGACGCGGTGGTGCCCTCGTTTGACTGGACAATGACGCCCGTCACGGCCACGGTGGGCCTGTTCCGCGATTTTCAAAGCTATCAGCGGATGCGCGAGCAAAACGCCGAACTGCGCCGCGAGCTGCAGCAGATGAAAGCGTGGAAAGAGGCCGCCTTGCAGCTTGAGCAAGAAAACGCGCGCCTCTTGGACCTCAACAACGTGCGCCTTGATCCGCGCCTGACCTATGTCACCGGCGTTGTGCTGGCTGACAGCGGATCACCGTTCCGCCAGTCGGTGTTGCTGAATATCGGCGAACGCGACGGGATCGTGGATGGCTGGGCGGCGATGGACGGGATCGGTCTTGTCGGGCGGATTTCCGGCGTGGGCAAATCCACCAGCCGCGTGATCCTTCTGTCGGACAGTTCAAGCCGCATTCCGGCGCTGATCCAGCCCTCGGGCCAGACCGCGCTGATCGTGGGCGACAATACGGTTGCCCCCTATATCGATTTTCTTGAGAACCCCGACAAGGTGCGCCCCGGCGACCGGGTGGTCAGTTCGGGTGACGGCGGCGTCTTTCCCAGCGGCCTGCTGATCGGACAAGTGGCCACCGACCCCGGCGGTCGTCTGCGGGTACGTCTGGCGGCCGATTATGAACGACTGGAATTCCTGCGGGTTCTGCGGGATCACGGACAGGACCGCCCCGACACACCCGGCGGAATCGTGCGCCCCTCGACACTGTTGCCGGACGAGACTGATCTGATCGGCCCGATGCCCGAAGAGGCCCAGGATGGGTAGCGTCGGGACAGGCCGGAAATGGCGGATGCGGGTGATGTACTGCCTGTTGGCGCTGGTCATTCTTTATCTGCAACTCTTGCCGTTGAACCATGTGCCCCGCGGATGGGCCGGGCCAGACTGGCTGGTGGTGTTGACTGTGACATGGGCCATCCGGCGACCCGAATTCGTACCGGTTCTGGCCGTGGCGGGCGTGACCCTTTTGGCCGATTTCATCCTGATGCGCCCCCCCGGCCTGATGGCGGCGATCATGGTTGTGGCCCGCCAGATGATGAAACGCCAGTCACAGGGGCTGCGCGACGGCACCTTTGCGAACGAATGGCTGACGGCCAGCGCCGCCTTCCTCGGGATTGCCTTGCTGAACCGTTTGTTTCTCGCGGTCTTTCTGGTCGATCAACCGCCGCTGGGGCTGAACCTGATGCAAGCCTTCGCCAATATCCTTTTGTTTCCCGCCGTAGTGTTCCTGTCGCAGTTGCTGTTGGGCCTGCGCAAGCCCGGCCCAGGGGATGATGATACGCTGGCAGGTGCTACATGAGACGCGCCCCCTCGGATATCGCGGATACCCAGCGCAAGTTCACGCGCCGCGCCCTGTTGCTTGGGGGGGCGCAGGTCGGGTTCATGGCCCTGCTTGGGCTGCGGATGCGCCATCTTCAGGTGGAACAGGCCGACCAGTACCGCCTTTTGGCCGAGGAAAACCGGATCAATATCCGCCTGATCCCACCGGCGCGGGGTGAAATCTTTGACCGCAACGGCGTGCCGCTGGCCCGCAACGTGCAGTCCTATCGCATTTCGATTGTGCGCGAAGATGCGGGCGACATCGACGCGGCGCTGGCACGCCTGTCCACGCTGGTCGAACTGGACGAAGACGAAGTGAACCGCGCCGTGGCCGAGATGAAACGTTCAGCCCCTTTCCTGCCCGTGACCGTGGCCGACCGCGTGTCCTGGGAGGAAATGAGTCGCGTCGCCGTCAACAGCCCTGCCCTGCCCGGTATCACGCCCGAAGTGGGGCTTTCGCGGATCTACCCGCTGGCCGGGGATTTTGCCCATGTGGTCGGCTATGTGGGACCAGTCAGCGATTATGACCTGTCCAAGATCGAGAACCCCGACCAGTTGCTGCGCATTCCGCGGTTCCAGATCGGCAAGGTCGGTGTCGAAGCCAAACAGGAAGCCGAACTGCGCGGCAGTGCAGGCACAAAACGGGTCGAGGTGAACTCGGTCGGGCGTGTAATGCGCGAACTGGACCGCCGTGAAGGCGAGGCAGGCGAGGATCTGCAACTGACCATTGACCAGCGCCTGCAATCCTATACCCAACTGCGCCTTGGGGAAGAAAGCGCCGCAGCCGTAGTCATGGATTGCCGCAACGGTGACCTTCTGGCGGTGAATTCCTCGCCCACCTTCGACCCGAACCTGTTCGTGAACGGGATCTCGGTGTCCGACTACCGCGCGCTGACCGAAAACAAGTACCGCCCGCTTGCCGCCAAATCGATTCAAGGGGCCTATCCGCCGGGGTCCACCTTCAAGATGGTGACAGGGCTTGCCGCGCTTGAGGCCGGTCTTTTTGATGCCGAGGATACGGTCTGGTGCCCGGGACACCTTGAGGTATCAAACCGCCGCTTCCACTGCTGGAAACGAGGAGGTCACGGGCATGTGAATTTGGAAACTGCCCTGCGCGAAAGCTGTGACGTCTATTTCTATGAAATCGCGCTCGAGCTTGGGATCGACCGGATTTCGGCGATGGCTGACAAGCTGGGTCTGGGGCACAAGTTCGACCTGCCGCTCTCGGGGATCGCGCGCGGCCTGAACCCCACGAAAGAGTGGAAAAAACAGGTGCGCGGCGCAGACTGGGTGGTTGGCGATACGGTGAACGCCTCGATCGGGCAAGGCTTTGTGCTGGCCTCGCCCCTGCAACTGGCCGTGATGACGGCGCGGCTAGCCTCGGGGTTGGATCTTGTGCCGCGGCTGGTCAAGTCGGTCAACGGCATCGAACAGGGCGGCGCACCGGCCGAATCTTTGGGATTGAACGAAAACAACCTGCGCCAGATCCGCAAGGCCATGTTCACCGTGTCGAACAACCGGCGCGGAACGGCCTATGGCAGCCGCATCATCGAAGACGCCTATCGCATGGCCGGCAAGACCGGCACCAGCCAAGTGCGCAACATTACTGCCGCCGAACGCGCGCAGGGCGTGTTCCGCAACGAGGACCTGCCATGGGAACGGCGCGACCACGCGCTTTTCGTGAATTTCGCGCCCTACGAAAACCCGGAAATCGCCGTGGCCGTCGTGGTCGAGCACGGCGGGGGCGGATCAACCGCCGCAGCGCCCATCGCGCGCGACATCACGTTGCAGGCCCTGTACCAAGGCGACCCGCCGCTGGCGGCCTATCCAACCAAAGATCGGCGCAAGATCGAAACCCAGCAGGAACGCATCCGCGCCATGATGCCCGACCGGCAGGGCAACCGGAACGGGGGACGCGCATGAGTTATCTTGAGTATTCCGTCAAATCCGCGCCAACCGGGCTGCGCAAGGTTCTCTATCTGAACTTTCCACTGTTGTTGTTGCTCGCGGCGATCTGCGGGGTCGGTTTCACCATGCTCTATTCGGTGGCGGGTGGATCGTTTTCGCCCTGGGCCGAACCCCAGATCAAGCGGTTCCTGCTGGGATTCGCGGTGATGATCGCAATTGCCATGGTGCCGATCTGGTTCTGGCGCAGCGTGTCCGGCGCAGCCTATCTCGGATCGCTGTTGTTGCTGGTTCTGGTCGAAATCATGGGCAGTGTCGGGATGGGCGCGCAGCGCTGGATCGACCTTGGCTTCATGCGACTTCAGCCCTCGGAACTCATGAAAATCACCCTGGTGATGGCGCTTGCAGCCTATTACGACTGGTTGCCCACAGAAAAAACTTCGCGTCCACTTTGGGTGCTTTTGCCGGTGGCGCTGATCCTGATTCCGACCGCGCTGGTCCTGCGCCAGCCCGACCTTGGCACATCGCTTTTGCTGATGATCGGCGGGGCGATGGTGATGTTCATGGCGGGTGTCCACTGGGCCTATTTTGCGGCGGTGGGCGGCATGGCGTCCGGCCTGGTCTTTGCCGTGTTCCAGTCGCGCGGCACCAGTTGGCAGTTGCTCAAGGACTACCAGTACCGCCGGATCGACACGTTTCTGGACCCATCAAGCGACCCGTTGGGCGCGGGCTATCACATCACCCAGTCCAAGATCGCGCTTGGCTCGGGCGGCTGGACGGGGCGCGGGTTCATGCAGGGCACACAATCGCGCCTGAACTTCCTGCCCGAAAAGCACACCGACTTCATTTTTACGACCCTGGCCGAAGAGTTCGGGTTTGTCGGGGGCATCTCGCTATTGGCGCTTTACGGGTTGGTGATCGTGTTCGGTCTGGGCGCAGCGGTCGTCAACAAAGACCGGTTCTCGTCGCTGATGACGTATGGCATCATTTCTACCTTCTTCCTGTTCTTTGCCGTGAACATGTCGATGGTCATGGGCATGGCCCCCGTGGTCGGTGTGCCGCTGCCGCTGGTGTCTTACGGCGGGTCGGCCATGCTTGTGCTGATGCTGGCTTTCGGCCTGATCCAGAGTGCTGCTGTACACCGCCCCCGATAAGACGCCGATCACAGGCCCTTGCACCCGTCCCTGTCTTGTGGCCTGACTGCGCAGGAACGCCCATCCCCGCCCCAAGAAGGAGCCAGACCATGATCAACGTGCTGTTTGCCGCCAAGGCAGAACGCTGGGACACTTACGAGGCGCCGCTGCGGGCCGCCTTTGCAGAGTTGGGCCTTGATGTGGACCTGCGCACGGAGTTTGCGCAGGAACAGGTGGATTATATCGTCTACGCCCCAAACAGCGACGTGCAGGATTTCACCCCCTACACCCGCTGCAAGGCGGTGCTGAACCTCTGGGCTGGGGTCGAGGCGGTGGTCGGAAACGACACCCTGACACAGCCGTTGGCGCGGATGGTTGATTACGGCCTGACCCAAGGCATGGTCGAATGGGTCACGGGGCACGTGCTGCGTCACCACCTTGGGATGGATTTGCATATCAAGGGGCAGGACGGCGTGTGGCGGGATTATGTGCCGCCGCTGGCCGAAGACCGGCGCGTGACCATCCTCGGGCTTGGGGCGTTGGGGATGGCCTGCGCCAAGGCTTTGCGTGGGCTGGGCTTTACCGTGACCGGTTGGAGCCGCACACCGAAAGAGGCCGACGGCATTACCTGCCTGCATGGAGCCGACGGGTTGGCCAAGGCGCTGGAACGGGCCGATATCCTTGTCCTGCTACTGCCCAATACGCCCGCAACCGAGAATACCGTCGATGCGGCCGCGCTGGCGCGAATGCCAAAAGGGGCTTTTATCGTCAATCCGGGTCGTGGCCCGTTGATCGACGATGATGCGCTGCTCGCGGCGCTGGACAGGGGACAGATCGCCCATGCGACGCTTGATGTGTTCCGGGTGGAACCGCTTCCGGCGGATCATCCTTATTGGGCGCATCCGGACGTGACGGTCACACCGCACATCGCCTCGGAAACGCGGCCCGAGTCAGCCTCGCGGGTGATTGCCGAGAATGTCCGACGCGGTGAGGCGGGCGAACCCTTCCTGCATCTCGTGGACCGGTCGGCGGGATACTAAACTTACCGGACGCGCGCCCGACCTAGCGCAGCTTGGGCGGTTTGTCCGGGTCGCTGCCAGGGGTTACGGGGATGTATTCGGACGGTTTCGCCGGTTCCGGCAGGTCGAACCGCAGCCCCACACGCGCCAGTTGGGCGGCTACCGGATCAGAGGCGGCAAAGAAACCCACATCCAGAGCTCCGGCCTCGATCCCGGAAAAGGTCAGTGCTTCGGACACGGCCTTGGCAAGCGCGCCCTGCGCATCGGGGATGGCATCGACAAACCCCAGCAAATGGCTGCGCGCGCCAGTGTCATAGGCAACGCCGACCAGATAGGCCATGCGCGCCAGCCCCACCGCTGTTGACAGCTTCTGATCCAATGCCGTGACCAGCGTTTCCGGCAAGCCCGCAGGTGCGGTGAATTCCTCGGGGCGGGCCTCAACCTGGTCGGGAGCATGGGTCAGGGTCTGCGACAGCCAGCTGACCGCCTCGGGCGGGATCAGGATCGAGGACGGAGCCACTTCGAGGTTCACCCCCAGCCCGATATTTTGCCCGTCCAGCATCGCGGCGATCACGCGCCCGGACAAGGCGGCATAGGGCGCAGGTTTGCCGACAAATTCGGCCAGCCGTTCCTCGGTGTCGAAGACCAGAACGAAGGAATGGTCTGACAGGTCAAACAGTTCCGGCGCAATCCGGTCGCCTTCGGCCTCTTTGCTAAGCAGCAGGAACAGTTCTGCATCCGCCAGCCGTTCATAGAACCGCAAACGCGCGGTATCATCGCCCGGCGCGGCCTCCATCGCGGCATGGCTGATATCGAGGGGGGTCGCACTATCCGTCATGAAAGGCACTCCTTGATGCGGCGTCTCAGGTCGGGCAGCAGATCCGCCTCGAACCATGGGTTTTTCTTCAACCATGCCGTATTGCGCCAGGACGGATGAGGCAAGGGAAAGAGATTGGGCGCATGGTCGCGCCAGCCCCGCACAGTGTCGGTCACCCCTGCCCCGTGCCCCAGATGCCATTTCTGGGCATATCCACCAACAAGCAGGGTCAGATCGACCTGCCCGAGTTGGCCCATCACCCGGTCGCGCCAGGTTGCGGCACAAATCTTGGGGGGCGGCAGGTCGCTGCCCTTGTTGTCATATCCCGGAAAACAAAAGGCCATCGGCAGGATCGCAATCCGCGACCGGTCATAGAACGTGTCACTGTCCACGCCCATCCAGTCGCGCAATCGGTCGCCCGAGGGGTCGGTGAAGGGGCGGCCGCTGTCATGTACGCGCGCGCCCGGGGCCTGACCCACGATCAGAAGGCGCGCGCCGGGCTTGAACCACACCACGGGGCGCGGGCGATGCGCTGTGGCGGTGGCGGCAAACCGGTCGGCGCACAGCCGACAGGCGCGAATGTCCTGTTCAAGCGTCATGCCCGCACAGTGGGCCAATCCGGTGCCAAGGGAAAGGTGCGCTTTATTTCGACAAGTTTCGAAATAAAACTTGTGCACGCTTTTTATTTCTATATTTCTAGAAATATGAAATATGATTCGACAGACGATATCTCTCTCACTCTCGCCGCCACAGCCTTTGCAGCGCTGGGGTCAGAGCAGCGGCTGTCCGTGCTGCGCACGTTGGTGCGCGCCGGGCACGAGGGCCTGAGCATCGGGGAACTGGGGCAGCGCACGGGCGTGACCGGATCAACCCTGACCCATCATATGAAAGTGCTCGCCCAGGCTGGGCTTGTCACACAAAGCAAACAGGGGCGTTCGATCATCTGTGCTGCCGTGGCCTATGACGAAGTGCGCGCCCTGTCGGAATTCCTGCTCAAGGAATGCTGCGCGGATTGCGCCACCCCCGGAAAGGACCATGACCATGGCTGATACCACACAATCTCCGTCGCCTTTTGGCGCGCTCTGGTCCCGGATCGACAAGGCGTGGCTGGCGCTGGTGCTGATCCTGGTCGCGGTGGCCCTTCTGGACCCGCCGCAATTGGCACCCACAGTGGTTTTCGGGTCCAAGGCTCTTTTGTCGACCGCGCCATTCATCCTGTTTGCCATTTTTGCCATTGGGTATCTCAAGGCAACTGGGGCCGAAAACCTGTTGGCCAAAGCATTTGTTGGGCGTGAAACGCGGATGATCCTGTTCGCCGCGCTTTTGGGTGGGCTGTCGCCCTTCTGTTCCTGCGAGGTCATTCCCTTCATCGCGGCCCTTCTGGCCGTCGGGGCGCCGCTTTCGGCAGTTATGGCCTTTTGGCTGGCCTCGCCCCTGATGGACCCGGCAATGTTCGCGATCACCTCGGGCACGCTGGGCTTTGATTTTGCGGTGGCTAAAACGCTGTCGGCGGTGGGGCTTGGCCTTTTGGGCGGGTTCCTGACAATGGCCTTTGCCAAATCGCCGGTCTTTGTCGATCCGTTGCGGGAAAAGCCGCAGGTTGGCGGGTGCTGTGGCGTCAAGCAGCCTTTCTCGGGCAAGCCGAAATGGGCCTTTTGGCAAGACGCTGACCGTCGCGTCATGTTCCGCGATGCGATTGTTGAAAATGGCGCGTTTCTTCTGAAATGGCTGACACTGGCTTATGTGATCGAGGCGCTGATGATCCATTACATCCCCGCCGACATGATCGCAGGCGTTCTGGGGGGCGACGGGGTGGGCACCATCCTGCTGGGGGCCCTTGTCGGCGCGCCTGCCTATCTGAACGGCTATGCGGCGGTGCCGCTGGTGGATGCGCTGTTGGAACAGGGCATGTCGAACGGAGCGGCGATGAGTTTCGTTCTGGCCGGCGGCGTGAGCTGCATCCCCGCAGCCATCGCGGTCTGGGCGCTGGTCAAGCCGCGCGTCTTTGCGGCCTATCTCGGATTTGCCATGCTGGGGGCCGTGCTGGCCGGTATGTCTTGGCAGGTTGTGGCCTAACACGAACCCACTCACGGTCCGTTCTTTGCACGGCACACATTCAGGAGGCGCGATATGTCGCGCCCCCTCTTTCGTTGCCCGGTTTCCTTTTTTCCGCTAGGCCTAAGAAAAAACGCGCCAACGGGAGGGGCACGACGGGATGTATCGCGTCTGGAATTTTCTGACGAACTACTCGCTATTGCTCATCCTTGGGGCGCTGATCGCCTTGGTCTGGGCCAATACCGATTACGAAAGTTATCACAACTTTGTTGAGTTCAAGATCTGGGACCATGCCCCGATCGGCCATTATCACCATGGCCACCGGACGCTGACGTTGCACTATTTGGTCAATGACCTGTTGATGGCCTTTTTCTTTGCCATCGCTGCCAAAGAAGTGTGGGAGGCCGTGATTCTCAAGAACGGATCCTTGCGCGGGTCCAAGGCAGCTACGCCCCTGTTTGCAACGGCGGGCGGCATGTTTGGTCCGATCGGGATCTACCTTGGACTGGCGATGCTGCTGGGGTCCGATACCTATGACGCGGTTGCGAATGGCTGGGCCATCCCCACGGCGACCGATATCGCGTTTTCCTATCTGGTCGGGCGGCTTGTCTTTGGGGCCGGGCACCCGGCGGTGCGCTTCCTGCTGTTGCTGGCCATTGCCGATGATGCCGCGGGTCTGATCATTCTGGCGATCTTTTATCCGTCCGGAGAATTGGCCCCCGAATGGCTGTTGGTGTCCTTTGGGGCCTGTTTCGCGATTTTCCTGCTGTTCAACTGGCTGCCGCGCCGTCTGGACCGGCACAACCAGGCGCGCCCCAACTCGACATGGGTACGCAAGAACCTGCATTTCCTGCCCTATCTCGTCGGGGGCGCGATCAGCTGGTACGCTTTCATGCGTTCGGGCCTGCATCCGGCGCTGGGATTGTTGCCGATTGTCCCCGCCATCCCACATGCCGACCGAGGCTTCGGGGTCTTTTCCGAGGCGGAAACACACCTGCATGACCTGCTAAACGTGATTGAACATGCGCTGAAACATCCGGTTGAAATTGTGCTGTTCTTCTTTGGTCTATGCAATGCCGGGGTCCAGATGTCGGCTATTGGTGACGCGACATGGCTGGTGCTGGCGGGGCTTCTTGTGGGCAAACCCGTGGGCATCCTGATTTTCGGCTGGCTGGCGGCGGTGCCATTGCGGCTGGGTATTCCCGAGGGGATGCGGATTGTGGATCTTGTGGTGATCGGCTGTGTCGCAGCCATCGGGTTCACCGTATCGCTGTTCGTGGCCTCGGTCGCGTTTGACGCAGGTCCGGTGCAGGATGCCGCCAAGATGGGCGCACTGTTCTCGTTTGCGGCGGCAGGGGTGTCCATCCTGGCCGGCAAGGTGTTCAAGGTCGAAAAACGCCAGCTCTGACCCCACATCTGGCGTCCCATCGCACAACGCAGAGGCGTAGCAACACCGCGCAATACACCCGAATTCGCGGAAACCCGCGCAATTGCGTCGGTTTTTTTACCACCTGTCGCCAAATTCTCGCCGCAAGGCGTTGCTATCAAGGGGGTCAATCCGACATATTACGCCCAAAGGCGCCACACAGAGCGTTAAGAAAACTCCTGTAACAGGGAGGGGCAGAGCAGAGCCGGAGCGAACGATGCTCGAATTTGATAATGTCAGCAAGTCCTTCTGGACGGGCACCCAACACAAGGTGATCCTTGATCGCGTCTCGTTCCGCG
This sequence comes from Shimia fortis, assembly GCF_040225985.1. Lineage (NCBI taxonomy): Bacteria > Pseudomonadati > Pseudomonadota > Alphaproteobacteria > Rhodobacterales > Roseobacteraceae > Shimia > Shimia fortis. The sequence goes on along the minus strand of NZ_JBBPEU010000004.1, from coordinate 193,947 downwards.
TGGACTGGGGCAATTCGCTTGGCATTCTGGCCCCGAACGGGACCGGCAAAACGACCCTGATCAACATGATCGCCGGACTTGAGAAGCCCGACGAGGGCGAGATCAGACGCAATTGCCGGATCAGCTTTCCTCTGGGTTTTATGGGGGGCGTGGTCAACCGGCACAATGCCGTGGATAACAGCCGCTTTATCGCGCGCCTGTATGGTCTGGATCCTGATTATGTCGAGGCGTTCTGCCGCTGGCTGTGCAATCTGGGCGAGTATTTCGAACAACCGCTGGGCACCTATTCCTCGGGAATGCGGGCACGGTTCACCTTTGCGCTGATGCTGGCGCTCGACTTTGACATGTACCTGATCGACGAAGGCATGCCCGCGTCGACCGATGTCGAATTCAACAAGAAAGCGGGCGCCATCCTGAAAGAACGCCTGCGCACCACGACGATCATCATCGTGTCCCACAAACCCGATGTGCTTGAAAAGTTCGCCCGTTCCGCCGCGGTGTTGCTGAACGGGCAATTGTATATGTTTGACACCTTGGAAGAGGCAAAGCAGCTCTATGACTACCAAACCCAAGGCTAAGAAGTTCCGTATCCGCCGCAGCCCCCAGGCCGGGGCCGCGCAGGGCGAGGTTCGCCCTGCCGCCAATGCAGGCGGCGCGCTGCCTGATCACCGCTTCACGGGCGAAGCTGCGGCTTCTGCCGCGGCCAGCCAACCGGCACAACCAGCACAACCAACGCCGCAACAACCGCGCCAACCCCAACAGGCCGCCGCCCCGACACCGCCGCAGCCTGCGCAAAGCGCTGCCATGTCCCCAGAACAGGAAATCGACGCGATCAAGCGCGAGGGGTTGACCGGGCGCCAGTTGCGCATGGCCCGCCGTGTGGCCCAGAAAAACGGGCTGGCGGCCACCTCGGACTATGACGCGGTGCGCCTGTTGCGCGCCAACGGGATTGATCCTTTCCAGCGCACCAACATGCTTGAACTGGTCAACATGGATCAATCCGGTGCGGGTCAACAGGGCGCGCAGGGGCGCGTACAGCTGCCCCAGACCATGCCAATGGGTAAGGAAAACCTGCCCTCGACCGAAATGGCGTCACCCATGGAAAGCCGCGCGCGCGAAATCGCCGACATCCAGCGCGACATCGCCCGCCGCCGCCGCCGCAAACTGCTGCTGCTCTTTACGCGCCTGTCGGTCTTCGTGTTTCTGCCGACGCTGCTGACGGGGTGGTATTTCTATGTGATCGCCACGCCGATGTATTCCACCAAGTCGGAGTTCCTGATCCTGCAGGCCGATACGGCTACTGCGGGGGGGTTCAGCTCGCTCTTGTCCGGCACACAGTTCGCCACCAACCAAGACTCAATTGCGACACAGTCTTACCTGCAATCCAAGGACGCCATGGTTCGGCTGGATCAGGACGAGAATTTCAAGGGCGTCTTTGCAGACCAGACCATCGACCCGATTCAGCGCCTGCCAGAAAACCCGTCGAACGAAGAAGCCTACAAGGTCTACAAGAAAAACGTCAAACTTGGCTATGACCCGACCGAGGGCGTGATCCGCATGGAAGTGGTCGCCCCCGATCCCGAAGTGGCAGCGCGTTTCTCCAGCAAGCTGATTTCCTATGCGGAAGACCGGGTCGACGACCTGTCACAGCGCAAGCGCGAAGACCAGCTGCGCGATGCCCGCAAGAGCCTTGAAGAAGCGCGCGAGGAACGCCGCGATGCCCAACGCCGTCTGGTTGAAATGCAGGAAGGGTCCATCATAGACCCGGAAGGCGTGATCGCCAGCCTGCGCTCGCAGATCAACAATGTGCAGATCCAATTGCAGGAAAAGGAATTGCAACTGGCCGCACTTGAGGACAACCCGCGCCCAAACAAGGCCCGCGTCGAAGGCGTCAGGGGCGATATCCGACGCCTGAACGCCTATCTTGAAGGGCTGGAAGACCGGATGACCGACGCCACTGCCGGCGATTCTTCGCTGGCCCAGAAGACTGCGCAGATCCAGATGGCACAGGCCGACCTTGCCACGGCTGACATGATGATGCAGACATCGCTGCAGACATTGAAACAGACCGAGCTGGAAGCAAATCGACAAGTGCGTTACCTGACCATCAGCGTCGAGCCCGTCGCCTCAGAGGACCCGAGTTATCCACGGGCCTTCGAGAACACGGTTCTGGCCTTCCTGATCTTCTCGGGTATCTATCTGATGATTTCGCTAACGGCCTCGATCCTTCGTGAACAGGTATCTTCGTAGACAATGAAACACATCGATATTGCCAACCTGAAGGTGGCGAACGACTTGCCGCTGACCGTGATTGCCGGACCGTGCCAGCTTGAAAGCGCCGATCATGCGCAGATGATCGCGGGCAAGATGAAAGAAGCCTGCGATGCCGCCGGCGCGCAATATGTGTTCAAGGCGTCTTACGACAAGGCCAACCGGACCAGTGTCTCTGGCAAACGGGGGCTTGGCATCGACGAGGGGCTGAAGGTTCTGCAAGGCGTGAAAGACGCAATTGGGGTGCCAGTCCTGACCGATGTCCACACCGAGGCCCAGTGCGCCCCGGCGGCCGAGGTCTGCGACATCCTGCAAATCCCTGCTTTCCTGTGCCGTCAGACCGACCTGTTGCTGGCTGCGGGCCAGACCGGCGCCGCCGTGAATGTAAAAAAGGGGCAGTTTCTGGCCCCGTGGGACATGGACAATGTCGTGAGCAAGGTGGAAAGCACCGGCAATAACAAGATCCTGCTGACGGAACGCGGCACGTCTTTTGGCTATAACACCCTTGTCACCGATATGCGCGGCCTGCCCCGCATGGCGCAGACAGGGTATCCGGTGATCATGGACGCAACCCATTCCGTGCAACAACCGGGCGGCCAGGGCGGATCTTCCGGCGGGCAGCGTGAATTTGCACCGGTGATGGCGCGCGCGGCAGTGTCTCTTGGAATTGCCGGCGTTTTCATCGAAACCCATGAAAACCCGGACAACGCCCCCTCGGATGGGCCCAACATGATACATTTGCATCATATGCCCGCGCTAATTGACACGTTGATGGCCTTTGACAGGCTGGCTAAAGCAAACCCGATTCACATCTGACCGAATTAAAGAGATACCTAATGACCAAACCTGCTGCCACGGTGACGCCGAACACCTGGGAATTTCTGCGCGACCCGATGATCAAGCCGACCGGCTTTCGCGAGTACGACGCCCGCTGGCGTTTCCCCGAGGAAATCAACCTGCCCGGCATGACTGCCCTTGGCATGGGATTGGGCACGCAGATGCGCCGCCGCGGGATCGCGCCCGTGATCGCGGTTGGCAACGACTATCGCGACTATTCCCTGTCGATCAAACTGGCCGTGATCCAGGGCCTGATGCGCGCGGGGATCCACGTCAAGGATATCGGACCTGCCCTGTCGCCGATGGCCTATTTCGCCCAGTTCCACCTGGACGTGCCCGCCGTCGCCATGATCACCGCGTCGCACAACCCCAATGGCTGGACCGGGGTGAAGATGGGCTTTGACCGCCCGCTGACCCATGGACCGGACGAAATGGGCGAACTGCGTGACATCGTGCTGAACGGCGACTGGGAAGAGGTCGCCGGCGGTTCGTATGAATTCGTGGACGGTGTGAAAGAAGCTTATATCGACGACCTTGTCGGTGATTTCAAAATGTCCCGTCCGCTCAAGGTCGTTTGCGCCACGGGCAACGGCACGGCGGCGGCCTTCGCGCCGGAAATTTTTAAACGGATCGGTGTCGAAGTGGTCGAGAGCCACAACAGGCTGGATTACACCTTCCCGCATTACAACCCGAACCCCGAAGCGATGGAAATGCTGCACGACATGTCGGACAGCGTCAAAGCCTCGGGCGCGGATTTCGCGCTGGGGTTTGATGGCGACGGCGACCGTTGCGGCGTGGTCGATGACGAAGGCGAAGAGATCTTTGCCGACAAGGTGGGTGTCATCATGGCGCGTGACCTCTCGAAACTCTATCCGAATTCCACTTTTGTGGCGGATGTGAAATCGACCGGCCTGTTTGCCTCGGATCCCGAGCTGCAAAAACACGGTGTGACGGCGGATTACTGGAAAACCGGCCACAGCCACATGAAGCGTCGGGTCAAGGAAATCGGCGCCCTCGCCGGGTTCGAGAAATCTGGCCACTATTTCCTCGCGGAACCCGTGGGGCGTGGCTATGACTGCGGCATGCGCGTGGCCGTGGAAATCTGCAAACTGATGGACCGCAACCCCGATATGTCCATGTCGGATCTGCGCAAGGCCCTGCCGAAAACCTGGTCGACCCCGACCATGTCGCCCTATTGCGCCGATACCGAGAAATACGACGTGCTTGATCGTCTGGTACAGAAACTGGTCGCCAAGCACGAAGCCGGAGAGACGTTTGCAGGGCGCGCTATCAAAGAGGTTGTCACTGTGAATGGCGCCCGTGTCATTCTGGACAATGGATCGTGGGGTCTGGTGCGGGCCTCGTCGAACACGCCGAACCTTGTGGTGGTCTGTGAAAGCTCGGAGAGCGAAGCTGAAATGCGCGCGATCTTTGCCGATATCGACGCGGTCATCCGCACCGAAGACCAGGTTGGCGACTACGACCAGACGATCTGAGGCCCGACACCATGGGTCATCTTTGGCTCGTGATCGGCGTGGCCTGTGCCATGCTGGCGGTTTTGATGCCTCCCCTCGATCCCGAGTGGGAGGCATCGCAGCAACCGATCCTGATTGGTCTGGCGGCGCTGTGTGCTGCGATCTGGCTGCGCGCGGTTTTCAGCAAGCGCAGATCTGCCCCCAGCGAACCCATCCTGATCGACGGGTCCAACGTCATGCATTGGCAGGATGGAAAGCCGAATATCGCGGTTGTCGACCAATTGGTTCAGGCACTGCGCGCCAAGGGGTATCGGCCCGGCGTCATCTTTGATGCGAATGTTGGCTATAAACTGTCTAACCGTTTTTTGGGCGATGCAGCGATGGCACGCCTTCTGGACTTGCCGGTGAAACAGGTCATGGTTTCGCCCAAAGGCACTCCTGCGGACGAATTCCTGTTACAGGCCGCGCGGGACATGGACGCCCCGATCATCACCAATGACCGTTTCCGCGACTGGCAGGACAGTTTTTCCGAAGTGGCCAGAGCGGGAAAACTGATCCGGGGCGGTGTTCAGAACGGTGCACCCTATCTGAAAACCACCCCGTAAGGGTAACGCACCACTGGCAACCGATCAGGCCGCCAGCCCCCGCCCTTTCAGCAAGGCATCGACCCCCGGCAACCGTCCACGGAACTGTTTATACAGGTCCTCCGCCTCGACCGAGCCACCGGTTGAAAGGATGTTGTCCTCAAGCGATTTCGCGGTTTCGGGGTCAAAGGCGCTACCTGCCTCTTCAAAGGCGGCAAAGGCGTCGGCGTCCATAACCTCGGACCACATGTAGCTGTAATAGCCCGAGCTATAGCCATCACCGGAAAAGACATGGGCAAATTGCGGTGTAGCATGGCGCATGGTGATCGCCGCGGGCATCCCGATGCTGTCCAGAACCTCGGCCTGTTTTGCCATCGTATCGGCGGGGGCCGCCCCTTCGTGAAAGGCCAGATCCACCAGCGCAGAGGCAACGTATTCAACAGTCTGGAACCCCATGTCGAAATTGGCCGCCCCTAAAACCTTGTCGAGCATGTCCTGCGGCATGGGCTCACCGGTCTCGGCATGGGTGGCGAATTCGGACAGAACCTCGGGCACTTCCAGCCAGTGTTCATAAAGCTGCGACGGCAGTTCGACGAAATCTCGCGCGACCGACGTGCCCGAGACCCGTTCATAGGTCACGTTTGACAGCATCTGATGCAGGGCGTGGCCGAATTCGTGGAACAGGGTGCGCGCATCGTCATAGGACAACAGGGCCGGGTCCGCCTTGGCAAAGTTGCAGACATTGATGACCACCGGGGCCTGAAACTTGGGGAATTTCGCTTGTGAACGCATCGCCGAGCACCAAGCCCCCGACCGTTTCGAACCGCGCGCGAAATAGTCTCCGATGAACACCGCCACATGTTCGCCGTTGCGGGTGACTTCCCACGCACGGCAATCCGGGTGATACAGTGTGATCTGTAGTGGTGCGAATTCCAGCCCGAACAGGCGGTTGGCACAGGCAAAGGCGGCTTCGATCATCCGGTCGAGTTGCAGATAGGGCTTGAGTGCCGCCTCATCGAGATCATGTTCGACCTTGCGCCGCTTCTCGGCATAATAGCGCCAGTCCCACGGGGCGAGATCGCCGTTTATCCCGTCGGCATGCATCATGTCGGTCAGAATTTTGGCATCGGCCTCGGCACGGGCCTTGGCCGGTTCCCAGACCGCCATCAACAGCTCGCGCACTGCCGCAGGGGTGCCTGCCATTTCGGTTTCAAGTTTGAAATCCGCAAAGCTGTCATAGCCGAGCAGTTTGGCGCGTTCTGCGCGCAGGGCAAGAATTTCTGCAGTGATCGCGCGGTTGTCGGTCTCGCCGCCATTGGCGCCACGCGCGGCCCAGGCGGAAAAGGCCTTCTTGCGCAGGTCACGGCGGGGCGAAAATTGCAGGAAGGGCACGATCAGCGACCGCGACAAGGTCACCACCGGCCCGCCTGCGCCCTTTTCCTTGCCCGCGGCACGCGCAGCCTCGACCACGAACCCTGGCAGCCCTTCCAGATCCCCTTCGGCCAGCGGCATGAACCAGTCGCGTTCATCCGCCAGTAGATTCTGGGTAAAGGCTGTGCCCAGTTCCGCAAGCCGGCCCATAATGGCCTGCATCCGCGTGTCGGCTTCCCCTTCCAGCGCAGCCCCCGAACGGACAAAGCCGCGATGTGTCAGCATCAAAACCCGCTCTTGTTCGTCGTCCAGCCCCAGACCATCGCGCGCCTCCCAGACGGCGGCCACGCGGCGGAACAGCGCCTTGTTGGAGGAAATCGCCGAGAAATGCGCGGCGAGTTTGGGGGAAAATTCGCGCTGTAATGCCTCGCGCTGTGGGTTGCTGTCGGCACCGGCCACGGTGAAGAACACTGACAGGACCTTGTCGAGATCTTCGCCAGCGGCCTCCATCGCCTCGATCGTGTTGGCAAAACTGGGGGCGTCAGGGTTTTCGGCAATGGCCGCGATTTCTGCCGTGTGGGTGGCAAGGGCCACGTCCAGCGCGGGGGCAAAATCATCGTCTGAAATGGCGTCGAACGGGGCCAGCGAAAACGGCGTGCTCCAGTCGGACAAAAGCGGGTTCGTCATGCAGGTTCTCCTTTGCAAATCAACCTAAGCGCCTGCAGGATATGTTCAACGCCAGACTGCTCGGAAATTACGTTCTCAGAGCGTCGCGCAGGCCGATCTCAGGCCGTGTCTCTGCCGCAGACAGGACAGGCCGGATTGGCTTTGATCGCGATCTTGCGGGTTTCTCCGTAAAGCGCGTCATAGATCAGCATGTCGCCGCGCAGAACCATGCCCGCGCCCGTGATCTGCTTGATTGCCTCGGCGGCCATCATCGTGCCGATCACGCCGGGCAACGGCCCCAGAACCCCGGCCTCGGCGCAGTTCGGGGCCAGACCCGCAGCCGGGGCCTCGGGGAACACGCATTGGTAACACGGGGCGTCGTTGGCAGGGTCAAACACGCTGAGTTGCCCTTCCCATTGCGACAGCGCGCCGGAAATCAGCGGTTTGCCCGCAGCGACGCAAGCCCGGTTCACTAGATACCGCGTGTCGAAATTGTCGGTGCCATCTAACACGAGGTCATAATCGGCGATCAAGACCCTGGCATCTTCGGCCGACAGGCGCCGGTTATAGGGCAGCACCGTGATAAACGGATTCTGGGCCTGCATGGCCTCTTGCGCCGAGAACACCTTGGGCGTTCCGATCCCTGCGTCCTTGTGGATCACCTGCCGTTGCAGGTTGGAATTGTCCACCACATCGTCATCGACCACGCCGATCGTCCCGACGCCTGCCGCCGCAAGATAAAGCAGCGCGGGCGAGCCCAGCCCCCCTGCCCCGATCACCAGAACCCGCGCATCCTTGAGCCGCTTTTGCCCAAGCCCGCCAATCTCGCGCAGAACGATATGGCGGGCATAGCGGTTCAACTCCGTGTCGCTGAACAACCGGTCGTCTTCCGGGGCGTCAGGGGCCTCCGCAGGCTGGGCCCGTGACCGCAACCAATTCAAGCCCGCGCCATACACCAGCGCCAGCGCCACAAATCCGCCGATCATGAGCCAGAGCGCAGGACTCTCCCCTGTGGCCATACGCAGCCCGTTGCCCTCGGGCAGCACTAGGTTGGCCCCGAGCACGGCAAGATAAAGGATAAAGATCATCGTCCAGCGCGCGGACTTCGGCGCGCCCATGACCGCGCCAATGCCGTAAAGCACGCCCGCCATGATGAACACCAACAACATCAGCCCACCCCGGTCGAGCCGAATCCGCCACTGCCGCGTTCGGTCTCACTCAGTTTTTCTGTCACTGTAAAGGATGCCTGGAACACCGGCGCCACGATCAACTGGGCAATACGCGCGCCATGTTCGATGTGAAAGGGCGCATTGCCGGCATTCATGACGATGATCCCAAGGGGGCCGCGATAATCGCTATCGATGGTGCCCGGAGTGTTGGGCAGTGTGATGCCGTGTTTCAGGGCCAGCCCCGAGCGCGGGCGGACCTGCACCTCGTATCCTGCCGGTATCTCGATCCGCAGACCCGTGGGCACCAGCGCACGCGCGCCCGGTTGCAGGGTCAGGCCATTGCGTTCGGACGCGGGAAAATTGGCGCGCACATCTGCCCCCGCCGCCCCTGCGGTTTCATAAGACGGCAAGGCGACGGACCGGTCCGCGTCCTCAAGCCATGTCAGGCAGATTTCCACCAAGTCTCAGTCCTTTCCCGTGCTGGAAACGCAGGTCCACCAGACCAGATACATCACCCAAGCTGTTCGGCAATACGTTCAGCCAGTTGATGTGCGACCTCGTGCTTGCCCATGCGCGGCCAATGTTCGGCCCCTGCATCGGAAATCAGGGTCACGGCGTTTTCGCTGCCGCCCATGATTCCAGTCTCGGGGCTAACGTCATTGGCAACGATCCAGTCACACCCCTTGCGCGCGCGCTTTGCGGTGGCATTGGCAATCACGTCATCGGTTTCTGCGGCAAACCCCACGACCAGACCCGGCCGCCCTTCGGCCATCTGGCTGACCGTGGCAAGGATGTCGGGGTTTTCGGCAAAGTCGAGCGACGGGATCGCGCCGGCCTGTTTCTTGATCTTGCTGTCCGACGCGCTTGTTACCCGCCAGTCCGCCACGGCGGCGGCAAAGATGGCAGCATCGACCGGCAGAACCGCCTGCACCGCCTCGAGCATCTGCGCGGCAGTTTCCACCTCGACGACATGGGCGCCTTCGGGGCGTTCTGCATCGGCCGGGCCGGTCACGAAAATCACGTCCGCACCCATCGTGGTCAGGGCACGCGCGATGGCACTGCCCTGCGCACCCGACGACCGGTTCGCGATATAGCGCACGGGGTCAATCGGTTCATGGGTCGGCCCCGAAGTCACCAGGATGCGCCGCCCGGTCAGGGGGCCCTCGGCCAGTGCGGTTTCAATGGCCGACACGATTTCAAGCGGTTCGGACATGCGCCCCGGACCAAATTCTCCACAGGCCATGTCGCCTTCGTTCGGGCCGACGAACATCACCCCGTCGCCACGCAAGGTCGAAACATTCCGGCGCGTCGCGGGGTGCTCCCACATGCGGACATTCATCGCGGGCGCCACCAGAACCGGCGTATCGGTCGCCAGAACCAGCGTCGAGGCCAGGTCATTGGCCTGCCCAGTGACCATCTTGGACATGAAATCGGCCGTTCCTGGCGCCACGACGATCAGATCTGCCGATCGGGAAAGCTGGATATGGCCCATCTCGGCCTCGTCCGTGAGGTCGAACAGATCGCGGTAAACTTTCTCGCCCGCCAGGGCCGACACCGACAGCGGCGTCACGAATTCCTGCCCCGCCTTGGTCAAGACCGGCGTGACCCAAGCCCCGCGTTCGCGCAGGCGGCGGATCAGGTCCAGCGATTTATAGGCGGCAATTCCGCCCCCGATGATCAGGAGAATGCGTTTATCTGTCAGCATCTTGGCATCCCTTGGGATAAGGTCTGTCCGACCCTAGTCTGCGGCGCGCCAACGCACAAGCAGGCAGGCGCTATTCCTTCTTGAAGGCAAGGCACGGGTCCGCGCGGTCTGTGGCGGGTGTCACGATGTAAAAATCGTAAGGCACCGGCCCATCAGGCGCGGCTTCGACCTGCGCGATGCTGCGCTGCGTGGCACCGGATGACACAAGCGCAGGCGCCCCCCAGTCCAGACGCGCATGCCCGTTGCCCGTGATGACCACGACCGGTCCGCCAGTATCGGCAAGGGCCCGGTCAACGACCTGTGCCATGGTCGCGTCGCGCAACCGTTGGCCCAGAACCATGCCAGGCAGCATGTGTTCCGGCAGGGCGTTACAATGTGCCTCGAACTGTTTGGCCTCGCGCATCTGCTGCTCTTCCAAGGGCAGCGGATCGGTCAGACCGTAGCGTTCCGCGTCTGGTCCGAATGCATCAATCACGTCCCCGTCCATGATTGCCGCCCGCACGGCGTCGCGTGGGACCTGCGCGCCGTAAAACGCCGCACCCGATGCAGCCGCGAAGATCGGGTAATACATGTCGAATGAAGGCCAGCCACTCTGATCCCATTCCAACACGGCCTGTAGTTTATCCTTGTTGCCAATCAAATCGGACGCGACGCGCCCGGCCATGTCCGGAGTCAGCATTTCAAACACAATGGCCGCCGGAGCCATTTCGGCAACAACGGCGGCCTGTGTTTCATGATGCCACGGATTATCGTGCAACTCCCCCAGGTAGAGGATGTCGACAGGGGGCAGTCCCGCGACCAGATCGGGCGTGATCTCATCGGCCAAAGCTGGGGAACTTACGACGGCAATCGCCAGAATCAGGTGCTTCATGACACTAAGTCATGCACCCCAACCCCCTGTCGCTCAAGAGCTGCGCGCATCTTGGCAAAGGCGCTGGCCTCCAATTGCCGGACACGTTCCTTGGACAGCGCCATCTCTTCACCGATGCTCGCCAGCGTGCGGGTTTCGTCGGCCAAGCGGCGTTCATGCAGAATGTATTTCTCGCGCTCGGTCAGGTTCTCCATTGCTTTGGCGAGTTGCTCGCTCAGATAGGCGCCATCCTGACGGCGTTCAACGCTTTCCGCGCCAATCGCGTTTTCATCTTCGAGAAGTTCGATCCACTCGCGTCCGTTTTCCTCGGTCGATTGCTGCGCGTTCAGCGACATGTCCGCCCCCGACAGGCGCCCCATCATCATCTGGGTGTCCGAGATAGACACCCCGATTTCGGACGCCATACGTTCCGCAATCTGATAACTGTCGAGATGTTCGCCTGCGGCCATGGCCTCGCGTTCGATCTGGGCACGCACGCGGCGCAGGTTGAAGAATAGCGATTTCTGCGAGGTGGTCGAACCGGTGCGCACCAGCGACCAGTTGCGCATCACGTGATCCTGAAGCCCGGCGCGGATCCACCAGACCGCATAGGTCGAGAACCGCACACCCCGATCTGGGTCGAATTTGTCAGCAGCTTTCATAAGGCCAAGCGAGGCTTCCTGGATCAGGTCGGATTGCGAGATGCCGGTCCGGCGGAACTTGGATGCCATCGAAATGGCAAGCCGCATATAAGCCTGAACGAGACGGTTCAACGCGGCGTGGTCGCGTTCGTCGCGCCACGCGCGGGCCAGTTGCTGTTCGGTCTCGGCGTCGAGCATTTCTGCGCGCATCATGCGGCGAGTCATATTGATGGTCTGTGGTGATTGCAGTGCCATGACGTCTTCCTTCCTCCTTGCGCTTTTGTCATGAATTACGCACCCTGCTTCGGCTTGGATCACTTTCGGACGGAAAAAAATTGCTACCGCATTTGACTTTTGTGATTGGGGGGGCCGCTTCGGGCAAATCGGCCTTCGCGGAAAAGCTCGTGCTGGAAAACGACGCGGCCCGTATCTATCTCGCGACGTCACAGGCGTTTGACGAGGAAATGCGCGGCAAGATCGACGCCCATATCGCCATGCGCGGGCCAGACTGGCATACCGTAGAAAGCCCGCTTGAAGCCGCCCGCGCGCTTGGGGATGTGCCCGAGGATCACGTGGTTCTTTTTGACTGCGCGACCATGTGGCTAAGCAATCATTTGTTTGCAGAACACGATATCGAACAGGAAACCGAGCGGCTGCTTGAGGCGCTGTCTTCTTGCAAGGGACGGGTCGTCGTGGTTTCGAACGAAGTCGGCATGGGGATCGTGCCGGAAAACAAGCTTGCCCGCCAATTCCGCGATCTGCAGGGCAAGCTGAACCAGCGCCTTGCCGCCCGCGCCGATCTGGCCGTGTTTGTCGTAGCGGGCCTGCCACTTGTCCTGAAAGGAACCCTGCCATGAGCCACCTTTACCTTGTCCGCCACGGGCCGACACATGCGAAATCCATGGTGGGCTGGTCGGACCTGCCCGCCGACCTGTCCGACACCGCCGCACTGGATCGTCTTGAGGCGGCCCTGCCAAAAGATGCGCTGGTGGTGAGTTCCGACCTGGTACGCGCGGTGCATACTGCGGATGCGATCCAGCGCGATCGGGTCCGCCTGCCACATGATCCAGATCTGCGGGAAATTCATTTCGGAGAGTGGGAGTTGAAACGCTGGGTCGAAGTGAATGAAACCCACCCCGATCATGTGCGCGCCTTCTGGGAAACGCCCGGCGATATCGCCGCGCCGGGTGGCGAAAGCTGGAACGGAGTGGTGCGGCGTGTCTCATCTGCGGTGGATCGCTTGATGGCCGCACATGCGGGGCGTGACCTTGTCATTGTGGCCCATTTTGGCGCGATCCTGACCCAGATCGCCCGTGCCGAGCAGATGACCGGATCCGAGGCATTCGGGCACAAGATCGACAACCTTTCCGTTTCTATCTTGCGAACACTGCCCACTTGGGAAGCCGAAAAAATAAATCACGTTTTATGATAGGCTCCATAAATAACATTCACTTTGGTGATGATTCATAATAATCTAGGCTTCTGACCATGTCCTATACACTGATTCTTGGCGATTACGCCTATTCATCCTGGTCCTTGCGTGGCTGGCTCTTGTTTGAAAAATTCGGCATAGCACGCAGCGCGCGCATGCTCGATTTTGCCGGAGAGGCGGCGGTCGCCGATCAACTGGCCGAATTTGCCCCGGCCAAAACCGTGCCAACCGTCATCATGCCGGACGGTGCAATCGTATCGGACTCACTTGCCATTGCCGAAGAACTGGCATCGCGTCATCCCAAGGCTGCACTTTGGCCCGACCACACACGTGATCGCGCTACGGCCCGCAGCCTGACCGCAGAAATGCATTCCGGGTTCGGGGCCCTGCGTGGGGACTGCCCGATGAACCTGCGCACCGCCTATGCCGACAGCGCCCCCTCGGAAGATGTTCTTGCGGATGTGACACGGATCGAAACCCTTTGGGCGCACGCCTTTGCGACCCGCGCTCAGGACGGACCGTGGCTGTTCGGAACGTATTCTGCGGTCGATGCCTTTTACGCCCCGGTAGCGGCGCGGATTGCGGGGTATAACCTGCCGGTCGGACTGCAAGCCGCCGCCTATGTGCAGACCCACCTGAACGACACCGCTTTTCGCCAATGGCGCGCGATGGGGCTGGTACGGGGCGAGACCCTGCCTTGGTATGCCAAGCCCTTTACCGTGACCAAGTGGCCCGGGCCGGTTCCATTGCAGGCCAAGGCTGTCGAAGGGGACCAAGCGGAAAACGACACATGTCCATATTCGGGCGCGCCGGTGACACATGTTCTGGAAATCGACGGGCGCAGGATCGGGTTCTGCAACCGGTTCTGCCGCGACAAAACCGTGGCTGACCCTGCCGCCTGGCCTGCGTTCATGGCGATTTACCAAGGTTAAAGCCGACCGCGAACACTGACAGGTTTACGATTTGCTAACCATGGCTCGTTAACCCTTGGGCAAGGGGTCAGGGAGTTTCCGATTGGTCGCGCGTGCCTATACCGTTGCTTTTGAAGGGGTCGATGCCCATCAGGTCGAGGTGCAATGCGCCGTAACCCCCGGCTTGCCGGCCTTTTCCATCGTCGGTCTGCCGGACAAAGCCGTGTCCGAGGCGCGCGACCGGGTGCGCGCCGCGCTAAACGCCATGGCGATCGCGCTGCCCTCCAAGCGGATCACGGTAAACTTGTCCCCGGCTGACCTGCCCAAAGAGGGCAGCCATTTTGACCTGCCCGTGGCGATGGCCCTCCTGGCCGCGCTGCAAATCATCCCCGAGGACGCGACAGAAAGCACTGTATCGCTTGGTGAACTGTCGCTTGACGGCACGTTGGTGGCCGTCACCGGCGCGCTGCCTGCGGCCATGACCGCCTCCGAAGGCAACCGGATCCTGCTTTGCCCCGAAGCATCTGGCGCCGAGGCCGCATGGGTGGGTGATACACAGGTGATCGGCGCCAAGAGTTTGGCCGAAGTGGTGCGCCATTTCACCGGACAATCCCCTCTGCCCCCCGCCCAGCCCGGCGAGGTGACCGCCGCCGCCGCCGCCAGCGACCTGCGGGATGTCAAAGGACAAGAGCGCGCCAAACGTGCGCTCGAAATTGCCGCAGCCGGACGCCACCATTTTTTCATGCAAGGCAGCCCGGGATCGGGCAAATCCATGCTGGCCGCGCGCCTACCGACCATCCTGCCGCCGCTGTCTCCACCAGAGGCACTGGAAACCTCGATGATCCATTCTGTCGCGGGGTTGATGGATCAGGGCGGCATCTCGCGCACACGGCCCTTTCGCGAACCCCACCACACGGCCAGCATGGCGGCGATTGTGGGCGGCGGGCGGCGGGCCAGCCCCGGCGAAATCAGTCTAGCCCACAATGGTGTGTTATTCCTTGACGAATTGCCCGAGTTCTCCCGCGCAGTTTTGGAAACCCTGCGCCAACCCATTGAAACAGGCACCGTGATGGTGGCGCGCGCCAATGCCCATGTCAGTTATCCCTGCCGGTTTCTTCTGGTGGCCGCCGCCAATCCTTGCCGCTGCGGCGAGATGTACGACCCTGCCCGCGCCTGTTCGCGTGCCCCCAATTGCGGTGAGGATTATCTTGGGCGGATTTCCGGCCCCTTGATGGACAGGATCGACCTGCGTCTCGAAGTGCCCCCGGTCAGCTATCGCGATCTAGATCTGCCCGCTGATGGCGAAAGCTCGGCCATGGTGGCATCCCGCGTGGCGGCCGCGCGTGACTTGCAAACCCGGCGCTACGCAACGGTCAAGGGCGCGCGCGTCAATGCCGACATTCACGGCGCCGCGCTGGAAGAAGTGGCAGCGCCAGATGCCGAAGGGCGGTCGTTCCTGCTGAAAGTCGCCGAGAAATTCGGCCTGTCCGCGCGCGGGTACCACCGTGTTCTGCGCGTCGCCCGCACTATCGCCGATCTTGAGGGCAGCAAGGACGTGCGCCGCCCCCATGTCGCCGAGGCGGTCAGCTTCCGCCTGCAGATGTCCAAAGAGGTTTGACCCAGCCTGCAATCCGGTCAAGCGTCTGGCGCGCCTCGGGCAGCAGCCCGTGAAACAGAGGCCAGACATGGGGCAGATCCTCTTGCAACTCCATCACGACCCTCACGCCCTGCGCCCGCAGGGTTTCTGCCATTCGCAAACTGTCATCCCGCAGGATCTCGGTCGTGCCCGCCGCCAGATACACCGGTGGCGCCCCGCGAAAGTCGGCCAGAAGAGGCGACACGCGCGGATCGGTCGGATCATGGCCTTGCAGGTACATTTCAGCAGCTTCGCGCGCACGATGTGCGGGCAACAGGGCCTCGCGGTGGCGGTTTCTAATGAAGCTGTCGCCAGAAAAGGTCATGTCGGTCAGGGGTGACAGGGCCAGAACGCCCGCCGGCAAGGAGTGGTTCCGTTTCAGAAGATCGCCTAGCAGCCCCAGCGCCAGCCCTCCGCCCGCACTGTCGCCAGCCAGCAGAAGGTTTTCAGATTTGATCCCCGAGGCAAGCAAATGATCATAGGCGGCGCGCAGGTCGTCAAACGCGGCTGGAAAGATGTGCTCCGGCGCGCGGCGATAATCGGGCAGCATTCCGACCGCCCCGATCCGCGCACAGATCTGTGCCACCAGCGCCCGGTGAGTGCGTGCCGAGCCAAACACATACCCGCCCCCATGCGCATAAAGCAGCACCCGCCCTGCCTTCGCATGCGGCGGTACGGCTTGGGTGATAGGCAAATCACCTGCCGCGGTCGGAATCGTCTTCACGGAATAGCGCGTGCCGCGCGGCGGATGAAACCAGAAGGCCGCCTTTGCATCCGCACTGCGGCGCAGAAAGACGGGGCTTTGCACCCGCGCCAAATGAGGTTTCTCCATCCAGCGCAGACTGGTGTTCAGAAGTCCTTTTTGCCAACTCATCGCGGCGCTCAGGCCAGTTTGGCCTCGATCGCCTGCCAGATCTTCTCGGCGATGTTCACACCGTCAAAGCGCTCAAGCTCTTGAATGCCGGTGGGCGA
Organism: Shimia fortis; assembly: GCF_040225985.1. Taxonomy (NCBI): domain Bacteria; kingdom Pseudomonadati; phylum Pseudomonadota; class Alphaproteobacteria; order Rhodobacterales; family Roseobacteraceae; genus Shimia; species Shimia fortis. The sequence goes on along the minus strand of NZ_JBBPEU010000004.1, from coordinate 177,427 downwards.
GGTCACGTTGATTTCGGTCAGATAGTCGCCGATCACATCGATCCCGACAAAAATCTGGCCCTTTTGTTTCAGCAACGGCCCGATGGCGGCGCAGATTTCCAGATCGCGTTCGCTCAGCCCGATTTTCTCGGGACGGCCGCCCACATGCATGTTGCTGCGGGTTTCGCCAGCGGCGGGCACGCGGTTGATCGCGCCCACGGGTTCGCCATCAACAAGGATCACGCGCTTGTCGCCATTGCTGACATCTGGCAGGAATTTCTGCACGATCAGCGGCTCGCGGCTGAACCCTGTGAACAATTCATGCAGCGATGTCAGGTTACGGTCATTGGCATCCAGACGGAACACGCCCGCCCCCCCATTGCCGTAAAGCGGCTTCAGGATGACATCGCCGTGTCTCTCTTTGAAAGCCTTGATCGTGTCGAGATCGCGCGCAATCGTGGTGGGCGGTGTGAGGTCGGGAAAATCCAGCACCAGCAGTTTTTCAGGGTAATTCCGAACCCAGAACGGATCATTCACCACCAGCGTGTCTGGCGCCAGCCGGTCCAGAAGATGGGTCGAGGTGATGTAATGCATGTCGAACGGCGGGTCCTGACGCAACCAGACCACATCAAAATCCCGCAGGTTCACATGGGTCATCGGCCCCAGATCAACATGGTTGCCCTGTTCGCGGCGCAGGGTCATCGCGTGGCCCTTGGCAGTGATCTGCCCCTCTTCATACGCCAAGTGATCCGGCGAATAATAGAACAAGTCGTGGCCGCGCGCCTGCGCCTCTTCGGCGATACGGAAAGAGCTGTCGGCGTTGATGTCGACCGACCCGATCGGGTCCATCTGGAAGGCGATTTTCATGGGCAGTCCTTTGGCCAAGTTCATGCAGGTGTTGCCCCTTACATGGCCCAAGCTACGCCCCCTTGCAATGCCCTGTCAGAAAGCGTTTTCAACGATGCAGATTTCGCCATGGGCGTTGACCAGCGCAACATCAAAGCGACAGTCGGTCAGTTCACCCAGGGATTCCCCGGCCAGGAACAGGGCCGCCCCATCGTGCAACCGCGCCATCTGGCGCGCCGAGAGAGAGGCCGCCGCGCGATCAAAATCACGGGATTTCTTGACCTCGACAAAGACCAGACTGTCACCATCGCGCATCACGAGGTCGAGTTCCCCGCCGCCCTTGCGCCATCGGCGCGCGGCAATAGACAATCCAGCGCGTTCATAGTGCCGGGCCACTGCATGTTCCGCTGCCTGCCCCGCATGCCATGCCTGCCGCCCCCGATCCTGCCGGGCCTGGGTCTGACCATCCGCTTGGGGCGGGTGTGACATGGGCTCTCCTATTTCTTTGCAGAGAGGGTAAGCGCCAATTGATAAATTTTCCGTTTATTCACGCCAAAGGCTTTGGCAACACTATCCGCCGCATCCCGCACCGACATGTTTTCGAGCGCACCGCGCAACGCCTCTTCAATATCTCCTTCGGCCACGTCCTCGCCAGAGGACCGGTCAATCAGAACAACGATCTCGCCCCTGAGCGCCCCGTCGATGTCCGTGGCCAGCCCTTCAAGCGTGCCGCGCCGCACCTCTTCGAATTTCTTGGTCAACTCGCGGCATACGACGGCAGCACGCTGGCCGCCCAGAACGCGGGCCGCATCTCGCAGCATCTCTCCAACCCGCTTAGGGGATTCGTAAAAAACCAGCGTGCCCGGCACGTCCTTGACCGCCTCGAGCGCAGAACGGCGCGCGCCCTTTGCATTGGGCAGGAACCCCGCAAAGAAAAACGCATCTGTCGGCAAACCGGCCAGTGTCAGCGCGGTGATGATCGCCGAAGGCCCGGGGGCCGAGGTCACGGTGTGACCAGCCTCTTGCGCCTCTTTCGAGAGGTGAAACCCCGGATCAGCAATCAGCGGTGTGCCGGCCTCGGACGCATAGGCGACGGATTTCCCTTCGGCGAGCAAAGACAGCAGTTTTTCACGTCCTTTCGCGCCCGAGTGGTCATGATAAGACACAAGAGGCCGATCCCCGAGCGGCACCCCGTGAATTTCCAGAAGGCGACGCATCGACCGCGTATCCTCGGCGGCGATCACGTCGGCGCTGGCCAGAATATCAAGCGCGCGCAGCGTGATATCCCGCGCCGTACCAATCGGTGTTGCGACAAAGTGCAACCCCGGTTGCAATCTCAGGATTTGGTGATTCAAAGCTGGACCCGCTTTTTCTGACGTTTATTATTCCCGACCAACAGGACCGCCGCCCAATCCGGCAACACGCCCCAAAAGGGAGTTAGGAGAGTTTTATGTTCAACCGTTTTAACCCTGCCCGCACATTTCTGAAAGGGGCTGTCGCAGCCCTTGCCCTTCTGGGGTTGGCCGCCTGTGAACCCACGGTCGGCGGCGGGCCTTCGGTGAACACCTCGGCACCGGTGCCGGTGGCCCTTCTGGTGCCCAAAGGATCGGCCGATTCGGGGGATGCGGTTCTGGCACAAAGCCTTGAGAATGCCGCGCGCCTGGCGATTTCAGACCTGAGTGGCGTTCAAATCGATCTGAGGGTCTATGCCACCGCAGGACGCGCCGATGTAGCCCAGCAGGTTGCAGCACAAGCAGTGAACGAAGGCGCAAAGATCATTCTCGGCCCTCTGTATGGCGAAGCTGCCAATGCCGCCGGCGTGGCCGTGGCCGGCAAAGGCATCAATGTCCTGTCCTTCTCGAACAACACGACCATCGCAGGGGGTAACGTCTTTGTTCTGGGGCCGACCTTCGACAATACCGCAGACCGTCTGATGTCTTTTGCCTCAAAGCAGGGCAAATCGCGGGTCGTGACCGTGCATGCCGACACCGTCAGCGGCCAGCTGGCCCGCAATGCGGCCAACCAGGCAATCGCCAATTCACGGCTGAATAACGTCGGAACGGTTGCCTATCAGTTTTCGCAGCAAGGCGTGATCGCCGCCGTGGACCAGGTCAAGACCACCGTCACGGGCGGTCAGGCGGATACGCTGTTTCTGACGGCCCAGACCTCGGGCGCGCTGCCCCTGTTTTCGCAACTTTTGCCAGAGGCCGGGATCGACCAGACCACGATCCAGTATGTGGGCCTGTCGCGCTGGGATATCCCGCCGCAAACGCTGGAATTGCCGGGGGTTCAGGGCGGGTGGTTCGCGATGCCCGATCCGATCAAGACACAACAGTTCCAGCAACGTTATTCACAGGCCTATGGCGGCCTGCCTCACCCGGTTGGCGGCCTTGCCTATGACGGCATTGCGGCAATCGGTGCTCTGGTCAAGGCAGGCAAAAGCGATGCATTGACAACAAGCGCCCTGACACAGGGTGCAGGTTTTCAGGGTGTGAACGGAATCTTCCGACTTCATGCCGACGGTACAAACGAACGCGGACTGGCGGTAGCCACTGTGCGCGACAAGAAGGTGGTTGTCATTGACCCAGCCCCAACAAGTTTCGGCGGAATCGGCTTCTGATCGGAACCCGATGAATCTTCCTGATCCGGCGGCAGATCTGATCTGCCCCACAGACGACATCTTTGACCGGGCCGCAATCGGTGCCGAGTTGGCCCGCGTGGCGGGCGACACAACGGACGCCATGGCGCTGCGGGCTGCGGTGGTCTCGATTCTGCAAAAGGCGCGCAAATCCGGCAACGCGGCCATCGAGGCGGCGTTTCTCGAACACCCGTTTGACGCGCTCGAGATGAAGACCTCGTACACGTGGCTGACCGACTGCCTTGTCGGCGCGGCCTTCCATGTCGCGACGACCTGGCTGCACCCGCTGCCAACCCCGACCGAGGGTGAGCGTATCGCCCTGATGGCAGTGGGCGGCTATGGACGCGGAGAAATGGCGCCCCAGTCCGACGTCGACCTGCTGTTCCTGACGCCCTACAAGATCACCGCATGGGCCGAGAGTGTCATTGAATCGATGCTCTACATTCTGTGGGATTTGAGGCTCAAGGTCGGACACGCCTCGCGCACGGTCAAAGACTGCCTGCGTCTTGGTGCCGAGGATTTTACCATCCGCACCGCACTGCTTGAGCACCGGTTTCTGCGCGGGGACGAGGCTCTGTCCAACGAACTGGACCAGAGGCTCGAGGCGGACCTGTTCAAGGGGTCAGAACGCGAGTTCATCGAAGCCAAGCTGGAAGAACGTGACAATCGCCACAAGAAACAGGGCGAGCGTTACATGGTCGAGCCCAATGTGAAAGAGGGCAAAGGCGGCTTGCGCGACCTGCAATCCATGTTCTGGATCGCGAAATACGTCTACCATGTTCAGAACTCCAGTGACCTTCTGGAAAAGGGACTGCTGCGCGACGATGAATATGACCGTTTTGCGCAGGCTAACAATTTTCTTTGGGCCGTGCGCGGGCACATCCACATCCTGTCGAAACGTCCTGTCGAACAACTGACCTTTGACCTTCAGGTCGATGTGGCCGAACGCATGAGATATGCCGACAAAGGCGGGCGCCGCGCTGTTGAACACTTCATGCAGGACTATTTCCGGCATGCCACATCGGTTGGCGACCTGACCCGCATCCTTCTGACCAAGCTGGAGGCCGACCACGCCAAGGCGGCCCCCCTCTACGAACGCCTGTTCCGGCGGCGCCCCCGCATCAAGAAGGGCTACAAGGTCATTCACAATCGCCTTGCCATCGACGACGAAGAGGCGTTTCTCGAAGACAAGCTGAACCTTCTTCGGCTTTTCGAGGAAGGGTTGCGCACGGGACTTCTGATTCACCCGGACGCGATGCGGCTTGTCACGGCCAACCTGCACCTGATTGATGACGACATGCGCGCCAACAAAGAGGCGCGCCGGATTTTCCTCGGGCTGTTGCTCAAGCACGGCAACCCGGAACGCGCGCTGCGGCGCATGAACGAACTCGGCGTTTTGTCGGCCTTTATCCCAGAATTCGAACCCATCGTCGCGATGATGCAGTTCAATATGTATCATTCCTACACGGTGGACGAACACACGATCCAGGTGATCTCGAACTATGCCCAGATCGAGCGCGAAGAGTTGCAGGTCGAATTGCCCGTGTCCTCGGGCATCATCAAGGACGGGGTCAACCGCAAGGTTCTGATGGTGGCGATGCTGCTGCATGACATCGGCAAGGGCCGGGATATTGACCACTCGATCCTAGGGGCGCAGATCGCGCGCAAAGTCGCGCCGAACCTTGGTCTGAGCAAGGCCGATTGTGACACGGTCGAGTGGCTGGTGCGCTACCACCTGCTGATGTCGGATACCGCGCAGAAACGCGATATCGCCGATCCGCGCACAGTGCGCGATTTCGCCAAGGCGGTTTCGACAGTGGACCGGTTGAACCTGCTGACCGTGCTGACCGTTTGCGATATCCGCGGCGTCGGGCCGGATACATGGAACAACTGGAAGGCCACGCTGGTACGCAGCCTTTATAACCAGACGCGCCGCGTGCTTGAAAACGGCATGGAGGCGCTGACGCGCGAAACCCGCGGTGCCGAGGCAAAGAAACGCCTGCGCGCCGAACTTTCGGACTGGAGACCCAAGGACATCAAGAAAGAGACCGGCCGCCACTATGACCCCTATTGGCAGGGTCTGCATGTGACGGCGCACAAGGTCTTTGCCGAACTTCTGCGTGGGATCGAGGATGATGAAATCCGTATCGACCTGCACCCGGACGATGACCGCGACGCCACCCGCGCTTGTTTCGCAATGACCGACCACCCCGGTATTTTCAGCCGGATGTGCGGGGCGCTGGCCCTTGTCGGGGCCAATATCGTGGACGCGCGCACCTTCACCTCAAAGGATGGCTATGCCACCGCCGCGTTCTGGATTCAGGATATCGAGGGCAAACCCTACGAGAAAAGCCGCCTCAAACGTCTGGAGCAGATGATCCATAAGACGCTCAAAGGCGAGGTAATCGCGACCGAGGCCATGCGCTCGCGCGATGTGATCAAGAAGCGCGAACGGGCGTTCCGCGTGCCAACCACGATCACCTTCGATAACGAAGGGTCCGAAATTTACACTATCATCGAGGTGGACACCCGCGACCGGCCCGGCCTGTTGTTCGACCTGACCCGCACGCTGGCCAACAACAACGTTTATATCGCCAGCGCGGTGATCGCGACCTTCGGCGAACAGGTTGTCGACAGTTTCTATGTCAAGGACATGTTCGGCCTGAAATTCCACGCCCAGAACAAGCAGCGCACGCTTGAGAAAAAACTGCGCGAGGCGATCGAAGAAGGTGCCGAAAGGGCCAATTCGTGAAACAGATCCGCCTGATCCGTGGTTTTCTGACGGTGGGCGGCTGGACAATGGCCAGCCGCGTGTTGGGGTTCGTGCGGGATGCACTGATCTTTGCCATGCTTGGTACGGGGCCGCTTTACGAAGCCTATGTCGTGGCCTTCCGCCTGCCCAATATGTTCCGCCGGTTCTTTGCCGAGGGCGCTTTCAACATGGCGTTTGTGCCTATGTTCTCCAAGCGCCTCGAAGGCGAAGAAAACGCACTGGGTTTCGCGCGAGAGGCCTTTGCCGGGCTGGCCACAATCCTGATTGTGCTGACCTTGCTGGCACAGGTCGCCATGCCGTGGTTGGTCTGGGGGCTGGCTTCGGGGTTTTCAGGGCAGGAACAGTTTGATCTCTCGGTCGAGTTTGGCCGCATTGCCTTTCCCTATATCCTGTTCATCTCGTTGGCGGCCTTGCTTTCGGGCATCCTGAACGCCACGGGGCGGTTTGCCGCCGCGGCGGCAGCGCCGGTTTTGCTGAACGTGCTGCTTGTAGGCGGGATTCTCACGGCGCAATATGCGGGCTGGGATGTAGCGCGCGCCCTGATCTGGATGATCCCAGTGGCCGGTGTCGCGCAATTGCTTCTGGTCTGGGTCGCGGCCGCCAAGGCCGGATTCCCGATGACCTTGCAGCGCCCCCGCTGGTCGCCCGACATGAAACATCTCGTCAAGGTGGCGGTCCCAGCGGCCTTGGCCGGCGGAGTCGTGCAGGTCAACCTTTTGGTCGGTCAGCAAGTCGCCTCCTACTTTGAGCACGCGGTGGCCTGGCTTTATACTGCGGACCGTCTGTACCAACTGCCGCTGGGTGTCGTCGGCATCGCTGTAGGGATCGTGCTCTTGCCGGACCTGTCGCGCCGGCTCAAGGCCCATGACGAGGCAGGCGCGCGCACTGCGTTTTCCCGCGCGGGCGAAATCGCCCTGGCGCTGACCATCCCCTGTGCCATTGCGCTGATGGTTATTCCGATGCCACTAGTATCAGTCCTGTTCGAAAGAGGTCTGGCAACCTCGGATGACACGGCGGCAATTGCGGTCGCAGTCGCGATCTACGGCCTTGGGCTACCCGCCTTTGTGTTGCAGAAAATTCTTCAGCCCCTGTTCTTTGCCCGCGAGGATACAAAAAGCCCGTTTCGCTATGCGGTCTGGGCCATGATTGTGAATGCGGTTGTGGCGATTGGCCTCGCCCCTTTCATCGGCTGGGTTGCACCCGCCATTGCCACCACTCTGGCAGGGTGGGTGATGGTGGCCTTCCTTTTGCGTGGCGCGCAGCCGATGGGATATGTCGCCCGCTTTGACGCGCGGTTCCAGAAACGACTGCCGCGGATTTGTGTGGCCTCGGTCGTCATGGGGGCAGAGCTTTGGCTGGCCACGATTGTGCTGGGGCCGATGCTGGGCACGGATTACTGGCGTGTGCTGGCGCTGGCGTTGCTGATCCTGTCAGGCAGCATCACCTATTTCGGAGTGGGTCACCTCATCGGTGCCTTCCATATCTCGGATTTCAAACGCGCCTCGCGTCGCAACACCTGAGAAAAACCTGCGCGACGACCTTGCGTTTTTGTTGCCAAACGCCCTTTTCCGGCGTTTGCTCGGGGGATCAACAATTCGAGGGGAAGTACTATGAATTGGATTATCATGTTGATCGCCGGCCTTCTGTCGGTGGTCGCAGGGTTTGTCGCGTTGGCAAACCCGTTTGGTGCCTCGCTGGTCGCGACCGCCATCGCGGGATGGTCGTTCCTGATATTGGGTATTCTGCAAGTCTTTGCCGCCTTTGGCGCCGAAGGCTGGGGTGGCAAGATCTGGGGTCTTTTGCTGGGGATCATCGCGGTGTTCCTTGGTGTGAACATCCTCGGCGAACCGCTGTCGAGCATGATCGCGCTGACCATCGTGGTCGGGATCATGTTCGTGATGTCGGGCGTGTTCAAGATCATCTTCGGCTTCGGCATTGAAGGCGGCATGAAATGGGCCGTGGTCCTGTCCGGCGTGATCTCGCTGATCCTGGGTGGCATGGTTCTGACCAACATTCCGGGGTCTGCCGTCGTGGCTCTTGGCACGCTTCTGGCGGTCGAGCTTTTGTCGAACGGCATCAGCATGATCGCCATGGCTTTTGCGGTGAAACAGATCAAAGCCTGATTTCAACGACACGGAAAACGCAAAAGGCGCAGGCTTTCACACCTGCGCCTTTTTTAATGTTCAGGGGTCTGGATCAGTCATGCCGGATCTTGCTGCGAATTTTTTGCCAGCCGCCGGGCACGAGGAAAAAGGACATCAGGAATCCGGTCGCGAATCCGGCCACATCGGCGACCCAGTCGCCATTGCCGCCGAAGATCAGCCCGAACAAGAGTTGCAGCCCCACCAAAAACCCGATCAGGCTGAAGGCGCGGGCCTGATTTTCGCCCATCTGCCCAAGCCGTGTCCAAAGCAAAAAAGTGAAGGCCCCGATCAGCCCATAAACGCCCGGATAGGCCCCGATCAGCGGGGCCGGTGTGGACAGGATCACGGCAAAGACCAGCGCCCCGACAATCCCCGACACCACAAACACCGCAAGCGTGGCGATGGCCGAAAAGACCTCGCCCACCATCTTGCCCAGCGCCAGAAGCATCACGCAGGCAAAGGCAGCATGGGTGAAATTGCCATGCACGAACAGGTAGGTGACAAAGCGCATCACGTGCTCAGGTGGCCAGACTCCGCTGGACAGCATCCAGTCAAAGATTTCGCCGGAAAAGGCGTATTTCTGCAAGGCAGCAATCCGCCAGCCAATGGCCGAGGCATCCCCGACCATCCCCTGCGCCCCCAGCCAGAATGTGACCTCGACCCCCGCGATCAGCAGGAACAGCGCCACGATGACTGGCGGCAGGGGGTTCACGGGGCTGTTGTGATCGGGCACGGACATACTGCTCTCCTTGACGGCGATTTGGGTCATGGGTAAGGCAACGGCAGCTATAAATCCAGACGGAGAAACATCATGAACGAGGCGGTCCAAACGTCCTCCACCTTTACCCCACGCGTCTTTTCCGGGATTCAACCCTCGGGCGGCCTGACGCTGGGCAATTACCTTGGCGCGATGAAGCGCTTTGTCGACATGCAGAACGAAGGCAGTTTCGAAACCGTTTACTGCATGGTCGACCTGCACGCGATCACCGTCTGGCAAGACCCTGACAAGCTGCGCCGCGCCACCCGCGAACTCTGCGCCGGCTTCATCGCCGCCGGGATCGATCCGAACAAATCCATCCTGTTCAACCAGTCGCAAGTGGCAGAACACGCGCAACTGGCATGGATCTTCAACTGCGTTGCCCGCATGGGCTGGATGCAGCGCATGACCCAGTGGAAGGACAAGGCCGGCAAGAACCAGCAGAACGCCTCGCTGGGCCTGCTCGCTTATCCGGCGCTGATGGCGGCAGACATCCTGATCTACCACGCGACCCATGTCCCGGTGGGCGAAGACCAGAAACAACACCTCGAGCTGACCCGCGACGTGGCGATCAAGTTCAACCACGACTACGGTGTCGATTTCTTCCCCATCACCGAACCGGTGATTGAGGGCGCGGCGACCCGCGTTATGTCGCTGCGTGACGGCTCGAAGAAAATGTCGAAATCCGACCCTTCCGACGCCAGCCGCATCAACATGACTGATGACGCCGACACCATCGCCAAGAAAATCCGCAAGGCCAAGACCGATCCCGATGCGTTGCCGTCCGAGTCAGACGGGCTTGAGGATCGCCCCGAGGCGCGCAACCTTGTCAACATTTACGCCGCCCTTGCCGAACAATCGGTCGAAGACGTGTTGCGCGATGTAGGCGGCAAGCAGTTCTCTGAATTCAAGCCGATCCTGTCGGAACTGGCGGTGGAAAAGCTGTCCCCAATCAGCACCGAGATGGCCCGCCTGATGCAGGAGCAGGACGAGATCGACCGCATTCTTAGCCACGGCGCGGAACAGGCCCGCGCCCTTGCGGCGCCGATTCTTAAAAAGACCTACGAGATCGTCGGGATGGTCGGGGCCTGAGGCGGCGCACTCCCGTCGTCTTCGGGGCCTTGCGGCCACTGCCAGACGTTGGGCCGGGCCGCGCGGGGCGCGGCGGGGGCCAGCCCCCAACGTTTCAAAGGCGCGGCCTTTGAAACGCCTCCCCCGGAGTATTTCGGCCAAGGTGAAGACGGGGCATGTGCCCCCGTATCATCTGGGGGATGGACCTTGCTTCGGGTCGGGACTAGCATCCGGCCCGAGCACAGCGAGGGAGAGATACCATGGCCATCGGCAAAACCATCCGAACCTATTTCAACGGGACATGGCATGACGGCAATGTGCCGATCATGAACGCCGCCGACCATGGTAGTTGGCTGGGCACCACCGTGTTTGACGGGGCCCGGTATTTCGAGGGCATTTCGCCCGATCTCGAACCGCATCTGGCGCGTGTGAATCGCTCGGCCGAGGCGCTGATGCTGACCCCGACCCACAGTGTCGCGGACATGCTGGAGATCACCCGCGAGGGTCTCAAGGCCTTTGGCAAGGACGAAGCCGTCTATATTCGTCCGATGTACTGGGGGATCGAGGCGGACATGACCGCCAGCGCCATCGCCCCGCAGGAAAACAGCACCGGCTTCGCGATCTGTCTTGAAACCGTGCCAATGGCCACGCCCGAGGCCAGCACCACCCTGACCCGCACACGGTTCCGACGCCCCGTGCTTGAGGACGCGGTGGTCAATGCCAAGGCCGGATGTCTTTATCCCAACAATGCGCGCATGCTGATCGAGGCGCGATCCAAAGGGTTTGCCAACGCGCTTGTGGCGGATGCCATGGGCAATGTCGCCGAAACCGCGACGGCCAATGTGTTCATGGTCAAGGATGGTGAAGTTTTTACCCCGATTGCCAACGGAACTTTCCTCGCAGGGATCACCCGCGCCCGCCACCTTGGCAATATGCGCGCCGATGGCATGGCCGTGCATGAAACTGTGCTGCGTTTCGAGGATTTCGAAGATGCGGACGAGGTTTTTTTGTCGGGCAACATGTCCAAAATCACCCCTGTCACCGCCTTTGACGACCGGCAGTATCAGGTTGGTCCTGTGACACGGCGGGTCCGCGAGATGTACTGGGACTGGGCGCATTCGGCCTGAGGCGCGGCCGATTTCTTTCGTTGCCACCACAGGGGGCTTGAGCCATGATCGCCGCGAGGGAGACATCAAATGCGTAAGTTCCTTGTTGTTCTGGATGATAGCCGCGAATGCCTGAATGCCATGCGCTTTGCCGCGATGCGCGCGGCGCACACGCAGGGCGGTGTACAGATTCTGTCGATCATCCCGCCGGATGAATTCAATCACTGGATCGGGGTGGGTGATATCATGCGGGAAGAAGCGCGCGAGCGCATTCACGCCCATTTCGAAGTCTTCGCCAAATGGATGCGGGACCGACAGGGCGTGGACCCAGAACTGGTCATTCGCGAGGGCGAGGCCGTGCGTGAAATCCTTGCGCAGATTTCCGAGGATAAAGACATTGGCGTTCTGGTGTTGGGCGCAGGCACAGACAAGAAAGGTCCGGGCCCGCTTGTGACGCAGCTCTCGCGCAACTCGGGCAGCCTTCCGATCCCGATCACGGTGGTGCCGGGCGATCTGTCCAAGGAACGGCTGGAAGCGATCACCTGATCCATGTCCCGTGCGCCCACTGTAGATTTCTGGTTCGAATTCGCCTCGACCTATTCCTATCTCAGCGTGATGCGCATCGAGGACTTGGCGCGGGAACGAGGCGTGGCCGTGCGGTGGCGCCCCTTTCTTTTGGGGCCGATCTTTGGGGCGCAGGGTTGGACCAGCTCTCCGTTCAACCTTTATCCCGCCAAGGGGCAATACATGTGGCGAGACATGGCGCGGCTGTGCAGGGCACGGGGCCTGCCCTTTCGCAGGCCCGCCCTGTTCCCTCAGAATGGTCTACGCGCCGCGCGGATCGCAGTGGCCGCGGGGGACGCCATGCCGGAGTTTTGCAAAGCGGTCTATAGCGCACAGTTCGCCGAAGGGGAGGATATATCCGACTTGAGTGTTCTCATCGCTTGCCTTGCGCGCGCCGGTCTGTCCGAAACGTTGTTAGATACCGCCCAATCCCCTGAGATCAAGGCTGCGCTGCGTAACCAGACGGAACAGGCCGTCTCGCTGGGGATATTTGGCGCGCCAAGCTTTACCGTTGCGGGCGAATTGTTCTGGGGGGATGACAGGCTGAAACAGGCGCTGTACTGGGCCCGCACGGCACCTTAGAATGATTCTAAACCTTGACACAGACCGCCCCGAGGCGCATATCCTCGGTAAAGCTGAAAAAGGTGTATCCGCAATGTTTATCCAGACCGAGTCGACCCCGAACCCTGCGACGCTGAAATTCCTGCCCGGCCAGACTGTTCTGGAAACCGGCACCGCGGACTTCCCTTCGTCAGAGGGCGCGGGCGCATCGCCGCTGGCCACCCGCATCTTTGCCGTGAGCGGGGTTGCCGGGGTGTTCTTTGGCAATGATTTTGTCACTGTCACCAAGGCCGAAAACGCCGAATGGGATCACATCAAACCCGCAATCCTTGGCGCGATCATGGAGCATTTCCAGTCGGGTCAGCCAGTCATGTCGGGCGAAGCCACTGCGCCTGCGGGCCATGCCGAACATGACGGCCCCGACGGAGAGATCGTCGGCCAGATCAAGGAACTTCTAGACACCCGCGTCCGTCCTGCCGTGGCGCAGGATGGCGGCGACATTACATTCCACGGGTTCGATCGCGGCGTTGTCTACCTGCACATGCAAGGCGCCTGTGCGGGTTGCCCATCCTCGACCTTGACCCTGAAGATGGGCATCGAGAACTTGCTGCGTCACTACATTCCGGAAGTGACCGAGGTGCGTCCGGTTGCCGTCTGACGCCCCGGATCACGACCAAGACCTTACGGGACGGTGCTATCGTGGCGCCGTCTCTTTGCATTTGGGCACTGCGCCGCTGACAGTGACCTATTGTTATTGCGAAGATTGCCGGCGCTGGACAGGGGCGCCCGCGCCTGCCTTTGCGGCCTTTGCAAAGGGCGCTTTGCACATTTCTACGCTGGCTGACACGACCCTGTATCAGGGCACGGGCGTCACGCGCCGCACCCGCGCGGCTTGCGGATTGCCCCCGATGGCCTGTTTTGAGTATCTGCCGGAACAGGTTTATGTTCTGCTCGGCCTGCTGGATCAGGCCGCGACCGTTGCACCGCAACCGCATTGCCATGCGGCCTCGGCCCTGCCCCGGTTGCATATCGACGACAACCTGCCCCGCCACCCGCAGACAGGGCGCTTGGCATTGAACGCCGCTGGCAGAAAGACAGACACGTGAACCTGACCCTCGCCTTCGACACATCCGGCCGCCATTGCGCCGCGGCCTTGCTGAAAGACGGTGTCATGATCGGAGGCCTCTCCGAAGACATGGCGCGCGGACAGGCCGAACGCCTGATGCCGCTTTTGCAAGACGTCCTGAGCAGTGCGGGGTATGATTGGGCCGACCTGACTGCGATCGGCGTCGGGGTTGGCCCCGGGAATTTTACCGGCATTCGGATTTCGGTGTCGGCGGCGCGGGGGCTGGCGCTGGCCCTTGGAGTGCCTGCCGTGGGCGTGTCGACGTTCGAGGCCACATCGTTTGACCATCCCGCCCCTCATGTGCCGACCGTCGCCGCCCCGCGCGATCAGGTCTATGCCGTGTTGCCCGGCAAGGCGCCAGCCCTGTTTGAAACACTGTCGACGGACCTGCCGGTGATTGCCCCGCCGTCCCCTATGAAACTGGTGGAAAACATGGCTCGAATTGCCGAGACGCGCGCGGACAAGGCCCCCGGAAGGCCGGCCCCCCTGTATATCAAAGCCGCCGATGCCGCCCCGCCGCGCGACCCCGCACCAGTTATTTTGCCGTGACCCCGGAAACCCTTGCCCGCATCCATCAGGCCGCGTTCACCATCTCGCGCGGTTGGCAGTCCGGTGAGTTCCGCGATCTGCTCGACTCGCCCTTTTGCTTTGTGGTCGGCGATGACGCGGGCTTTGCCCTCGGGCGCGAAATTGCCGGAGAGGCCGAGTTGCTGACCATTGCCGTGCATCCCGACCACCAAGGGCAGGGACTGGGCGCCAAATGGCTGGCGGCGTTTCATGACATCGCGCGCGCACGCGGGGCGGACATGGCCTTTCTGGAAGTGGCCGACGACAACCACGCCGCCATCCATCTCTATCTAAGTGCCGGATATCGCGACCAGAGCCGCCGCAAGGGGTATTATAAACGCCCCGCTGGCCCGCCGGTCGATGCCCGCATCCTGTCACGTCCCCTGACCTGAGTCCGCTTTCCGTTTGGGCAAGCGCCGGATTCTTGGCCAAATGGTCGAATCCGGCTTGACCCCTTTGCCCCACTGCGGCCTTACTAGGTCATGATCTGACAGGATCTGTCTGCATGCCAGGGGCTGGCGCCAAATGACCGGCCCCGCTTTTACTTGGGAGATACACATGAGCCTGATGACCAAATTTTTTGGCGCTGCGACTGCGTTTGCGCTAACTGCCGGAACTGCCCTTTCTGAACCTGCCCTGATTTTCGACCTTGGTGGCAAATTCGACAAATCCTTCAACGAAGCCGCCTTTAACGGGGCGACCCGTTGGGCAGGTGAGTTTGGCAAGTCCTTCCGCGAAATCGAACTGCAATCCGAAGCCCAGCGTGAACAGGCCCTGCGCCGTTTCGCCGAGGCCGGAGCCAACCCGATCGTCATGACCGGCTTTGCCTTTGGCAACGTTCTGGCCGAAGTTGCGCCGGACTATCCGAATACGAAATTTGCCATCATCGACATGGTCGTGGATCAGCCCAACGTGCGCTCGGTCGTGTTCAACGAACATGAAGGGTCGTACCTTGTCGGCATGATGGCCGCCAAAGCCTCGAAAACCGGCACTGTCGGCTTTATCGGTGGCATGGATATCCCGCTGATCCGCAAGTTCGCCTGTGGTTATGTGCAGGGCGTCAAGGCCGTGAACCCCGACGCAACCGTCATTCAGAACATGACCGGCACCACCCCGGCAGCGTGGAATGACCCGGTCAAGGGGTCGGAGCTGACCAAGGCACAGATCAGCCAAGGGGCTGACGTGGTTTATGCCGCGGCTGGCGGCACCGGCGTAGGCGTTCTGCAAACCGCCGCTGACGAAGGCATCCTGTCGATCGGCGTGGACAGCAACCAGAACTACCTTCACCCGGGCAAGGTTCTGACCTCGATGATGAAACGTGTCGACAACGCCGTTTACGACGCAATGAAGGCGGGCGATGATCTCGACATGGGCATCTACGTAATGGGCGTGGCCAATGGCGGCATCGACTATGCCCTTGACCAACACAACGAAGCGTTGGTTACCATCGACATGAAGCATGACGTGAACAAAGCCAAAGACGCTATCGCGGCTGGCACCCTTGTCGTGCACGATTACATGAGCGACAACACCTGCCCGGTCGAATAAGACCGCGCACCAAAGCCCGCGTGGCTTTGACGAAACCAAGGGGCCGTGCCATGGCGGCGCGGCCCCAAGTTGTTTGAAAGGATGCCCATGCCCGCAAACACCCTGACTGCCCCCGCATCAGGAGGCACAGAATGACCGCCCCCGCCATTGAGTTGAAAGGCATTTCCAAGGCCTTTGGTCCCGTTCAGGCGAACAAGGACATTTCGATCTCGGTCATGCCCGGCACGATCCACGGGATCATCGGCGAAAACGGCGCGGGCAAATCCACGCTGATGTCGATCCTTTACGGGTTCTACAAGGCCGACAAAGGCGAGATCTGGATCAAGGGTCAAAAGACCTCGATCCCGGATTCACAGGCGGCCATTGCGGCGGGCATCGGCATGGTGTTCCAGCATTTCAAACTGGTCGAGAACTTTACCGTCCTCGAAAACATCATTCTGGGCGCCGAAGATGGCGGCCTCTTGCGGCCCTCGCTGGCCAAGGCCCGCAAGGAACTGGCGCATCTGGCCGAAGAGTACGAGTTGAACGTCGATCCCGATGCCCGGATCGAAAACCTGTCGGTCGGGCACCAGCAACGGGTCGAAATCCTCAAGGCACTATACCGTCAGGCCGACATTCTTATTCTCGACGAACCCACGGGCGTGCTGACCCCTGCCGAGGCAGATCAGCTGTTCCGCATCCTCGACCGGCTGCGCGAGGAAGGGAAAACCATTATCCTGATCACGCATAAGCTGCGCGAGATCATGGAAATCACCAACACGGTCAGCGTCATGCGCCGGGGCGAGATGACCGCCACGGTCAAGACCGCCGAGACCAACCCCGAACATCTGGCCGAGTTGATGGTCGGGCGCAAGGTGCTGCTGCGGGTCGACAAGAAGCCCGCGACGCCGGGCGACACCGTTCTGGAGATCGAAAACCTGCGCGTGATCGACGACAAGGGTGTCGAGCGTCTGAAGGGCATTGACCTGAATGTGCGCGCGGGCGAAATCCTTGGGATTGCAGGCGTTGCTGGCAATGGCCAGTCGGAATTGCTCGAAGTGTTAGGCGGCTTTACCGAAGGCACCGGCACCATTCGGATGAACGGTACGGCCCTGCCGCTTTCAGGGAAGGGGTCTGACGGACAGGCCCGCCGCGATGCGGGTATTGCCCATGTGCCCGAGGACCGACAGCGCGAAGGTCTGATCATGGATTACGCCGCGTGGGAGAACTCGGTCTTTGGCTATCACCGCGACCCGGTCTATCAAAAGGGCCTGCTGATGGACAATGCAGGCATCCAGACCAACGCACAGGACCAAATGGACAGGTTCGACGTGCGCCCGCCCCACCCCAAGCTGGCTGCCAAGAACTTTTCCGGCGGCAACCAGCAAAAGATCGTCGTGGCCCGCGAAATCGAGCGCAACCCTGACCTTCTGTTGATCGGGCAACCCACCCGTGGGGTCGATATCGGGGCCATCGAATTTATCCACAAACAGATCGTGGGCCTGCGCGATCAGGGCAAGGCGATCCTGCTGGTTAGTGTTGAACTGGACGAGATCATGTCTCTGTCGGACCGGATTGCCGTGATGTTTGACGGCCACATCATGGGCGAACGCAGCCCTGACCAGACCGACGAAAAAGAACTGGGCCTGTTGATGGCAGGGATCACGCAGGAACCCGAAAGCGACATCGCCAAGGTGGTCGAGCAACAATTCGCACTGCAGCAAGAAGAACGGGAGAGCGAGCAGAATGGATAAGATGCCTCAATGGGCGGATGTCGTCCTGATCCCCCTCATTTCGCTGTTGCTGGCGGCCATCCTGTCGGCACTGGTCATCCTTGCCATCGGGGAAAACCCCTGGGCCGCGTTCAAATTGATGGTGGACGGGGCGCTGATGCGCTCGGCCGGGTGGGGGTATACGCTCTATTACGCCACGAATTTCATCTTTACGGGGCTTGCTGTGGCCGTCGCTTTTCATGCCCGCCTGTTCAATATCGGCGGCGAAGGGCAGGCCATGCTTGGCGGGCTGGGGGTTGCGTTGGTCTGTCTCTATATCCCGTGGCCGCATTGGTCTCTTGCGCTTCTCGGGGCCAGCGTGGGCGCGGCCCTCTTCGGCGCGCTCTGGGCCTTGATCCCGGCCTATCTTCAGGCCAAACGCGGCAGCCATATCGTGATCACCACGATCATGTTCAACTTTATCGCGGCGGCGTTGCTCAACTATGTGCTGGTCAACCTGCTGCGCCCTGTGGGCGCCATGGACCCGGCCACCGCCAAGTTTCCAGAGGCGACCCACCTGCCCACCTTCCGCGACATGTTCTCGACCGCCGATACGATCATGTTCCGCGGCGCCCCGGCCAACGTGACCTTTTTCCTCGCGCTGATCGCCTGTTTGGTGGTGTGGCTGCTGATCTGGCGCACGCGGCTGGGCTATGAAATCCGTGCCTTCGGCCATTCGGAAAGTGCCGCGAAATACGCAGGCATTTCACCGGTCAAGATCACCGTCATCGCGATGCTGATTTCGGGCGCACTGGCGGGCATGATGAGCGTGAACACCACGATGGGCGAAAGCGAACGCCTGATCCTGAATTCTACCGAAGGTGCGGGCTTCATCGGCATTGCCGTTGCACTGATGGGTCGAAGTCACCCGTTTGGCGTGCTGCTGGCCGCGCTACTGTTCGGCTTTCTCTATCAGGGGGGCGCAGAACTGGCGCTCTGGACCACCATTCCCCGCGAACTGATCGTGGTCATTCAGGCCCTGGTAATCCTGTTCACAGGCGCCTTGGACAACATGGTGCGGATGCCGCTTGAAAAGCTTTTCCTCGCCCTGCGCAAAGGAGACGCCTGATGGATTATTTAACGCTTCTCCAATTGCTGGATTCAACTGTGCGTCTTGCCACGCCCCTGCTGCTGGCCTGTTTAGCGGGTCTTTATTCAGAGCGCGCAGGTATCTTTGACATCGGTCTTGAGGGCAAAATGCTGGCCGCGGCCTTTTTCTCGGCGGCCTTTGCCTATGCCACTGGATCTGTCTGGTTGGGCCTTCTGGCGGGCGTGGTCTCGTCGCTGCTGCTCTCGGCGCTGCATGGCGTGGCCTCGATCACGTTTCGCGGCAACCAGCTTATTTCGGGTGTGGCGATCAACTTTCTGGCCGCTGGCATGACCGTGCTTGTCGCGCAGGACTGGTTCAAGCAAGGCGGGCGCACGCCGTCCCTGATCGGCGGGGCCCGGTTCGAGCCGATCACCCTGCCCTTTGCCGAGACGCTGCGCGATGTGCCCCTCATCGGGCCGCTTTACTACGAACTGATCTCGGGGCATTCGATCCTTGTTTATGTCGCCTTTGCCATGGTGCCCCTCACATGGTGGGTTCTGTTCCGCACGCGCTTTGGCCTGCGTCTGCGCGCCGTGGGCGAAAACCCCGCAGCCGTGGATACGGCCGGGGTGTCAGTGGTGGGCCTGCGCTATGCGGCGGTTGCGATCTGTGGCGTGCTGTGCGGCATTGCCGGGGCTTACCTCGCGACCGCCCTGCAGGCCGGTTTTGTCAAGGACATGACCGCCGGACGGGGATTTATCGCGCTCGCCGCCCTGATCTTTGCCAAGTGGCGCCCCTGGCACGCGCTTTATGCCTGCCTGTTGTTTGGCCTCTTGCAGGCGATTGCCTTGCGCTATCAGAACATCGACCTTGGCGGCATTGTCATTCCGGTGCAGGTCATGGACGCCCTGCCCTATATCCTGACCGTGGTGATCCTTGCCGGATTTGTGGGCAAGGCCATTCCGCCACGGGCTGGCGGCGAGCCCTACGTAAAGGAACGCTAATCGCGCCCAACACCCGCAGACCCGCCTGCACAAGACGGCGGGTCTGCGCTGGCATCCGTCCTCAGGCGGGCGAAATCCGCCTCGGATAAGTCCAGTTGTCAAAGTTTCATCAAGCCTATCAGCGTTTTGCACAGCAGACAGGTTGCAAAATCACACCACCTGCCGCTTACTGGTTTTATGCAAATCTACCTGCCCATTGCCGAAGTGTCCGTGAACGCGTTCCTGCTTTTGGGACTGGGCGGGATCGTGGGCATCCTGTCAGGCATGTTCGGGGTCGGGGGCGGCTTCCTGATGACGCCGCTTTTGTTCTTTATCGGCATTCCCCCCGCCGTGGCCGTGGCGACCGAGGCCAACCAGATCGTCGCCTCGTCTTTTTCCGGTGTGTTGGCCCATCTAAAAAGGCGCTCGGTCGATCTCAGGATGGGCACCGTTCTACTGATCGGGGGTCTGATCGGGGCCGGCCTCGGGGTGATGCTGTTCAACTATCTCAAGGCGCTGGGACAGGTCGATCTGCTGGTCAAGCTTTGTTATGTTGTCTTTCTGGGTGTGATTGGCGGCTTGATGTTCATCGAAAGCCTGAACGCGATCCGGCGCTCGAAAAAGAGCGCTACCCCTGTCAAACGCAAGAAACACAACTGGATTCACGGCCTGCCCTTCAAGATGCGCTTTCGAGTGTCCGGCCTCTATATCTCGGTAATCCCGCCCCTTCTTGTCGGGTTGTCAGTTGGTGTGCTGGCCGCAATCATGGGGGTGGGTGGCGGTTTCATCATGGTGCCCGCCATGATCTATCTTCTGGGCATGCCGACCAAGGTCGTCGTCGGCACCTCGCTGTTCCAGATCATTTTCGTGACCGCCTTTACCACGCTGCTGCATGCCACGACAAACTATACCGTGGACATGGCCCTTGCGGTCCTGCTGTTGATCGGGGGCGTTGTGGGGGCGCAGATCGGCACCCGCATCGGCACCCGCCTCAAGGCCGAACAACTGCGCATTCTTCTGGCCATCATGGTTTTGGCCGTGTGTGGCAATCTGGCCCTTGATCTGCTGCTGATGCCGTCCGAGATTTACTCCCTTGGCCCGGCAGGAGGCCACTGATGCTGCGCGCCCTTGCCCTTCTTCTTGCCTTCGTCGCCGCTCCCGTTCTGGCGCGGGAAGAGGTCGTTCTTGGCCTCAGCCAGAACCGTGTTGCCATCACCGCGAATTTTGATGGGTCCGAAGTGTTGATTTTCGGCGCTGTAAAACGCGAGAGTGAAATTCAGGAAGAACCACCCCTGGAAGTGGTCGTCGCCATTTCGGGGCCTTTGCAGCCGGTCATGGTGCGGCGCAAGGAAAAGAGGCTGGGTATCTGGGTCAATACCGACAGAGTCGAAGTGGATGCCGCCCCCAGTTTCTATGCCGTGGCCACAAGCGCCCCTTTCAACGAAGTGCTAAGCGAAGTTGAAGACCTACGTCACAAGGTGTCGATCCCGCGCGCGATCCGGTCGGTTGGCGCGCCAATGAATGTTGAAAACGCACAGGGCTTTACCGAGGCCGTGATCCGTATTCGCACCGAAAACGGCCTATACCAGACGCTTGAGAACGCAGTCGAGGTTGAGGAACACACCCTGTTCCGCACCTCAATCGCCATGCCGGCGAACCTGACCGAAGGCGACTATATCACGCGCGTGCTACTGACCCGTGGCGGCCAGGTGGTGTCGTCCTACGAGACCTCGATCGACGTGCGCAAGGTGGGTCTGGAACGCTGGCTCTATAACTTGTCGCGACAGCAGCCGCTGATCTATGGCCTCTTGTCCCTTGCCATTGCAATTGCCGCAGGCTGGGGTGCCTCGGCGGCCTTCCGGTTTGTACGTCAGGGCGGCTAACGCCGGAATGGGCTACCCCCGACCGATATAGGGCATCTTGGTGGCCATCACGGTCATGAACTGCACATTCGCCTCAAGCGGCATCTTCGCCATATGCAAAACCGACCGTGCCGCGTCGCTCACATCCATCGAAGGTATCGGGGGCTGATCGGGATTCTCGCGCGCGGCACGAGCCGTCAGATCGGCCACCATCTCGGTTCTGGCATTGCCGATGTCAATCTGCCCGCACGCAATATCAAAAGGCCGCCCGTCCAAAGACAGGCTGCGGGTCATACCGGTGATGGCGTGTTTGCTGGTGGTATAGCAAACCGACCCCGGACGCGGGTTATGGGCCGAAAGCGACCCGTTGTTGATGATCCGCCCACCTTGCGGCGCCTGCTTGCGCATCTGCTGAAACGCCAGCTGCGCACAGATGAACATGCCGCGCACATTGACGTTCATCACGGCCTCGAAGTCGTCCAGCCCAATCTCGTCAATCGGGGCGCTGGGGCCGAACATCCCGGCATTGTTGAACAACACGTCCAGACGCCCGGCCTCGCTCACGAACTCGGAAAAGGCGGCTTTCATTGCAGCGGGGTCGGTCACGTCCGCCGGCAGGACCACCACATTGTCATGCGCGGACGCCAGTTCGGCCAGACGGTCGGCGCGCCGGGCCACAACGCCCACACGCCAGCCGTCTTGCAAAAACTCTTCTGCGGCAGCCCGCCCGATGCCCGAACTTGCCCCTGTTACCAGAACCGATTTCATGCGCTTTCCTCCTGTTCAAGCGTCAACGGCACGGGCGCCGTCACCAGGTCATCTGTGCGCAGCGGCCCCTGCGGTCGCGACAACCGGTTGCGCACAACCCAATACAGACGTTCCTGGGCACGGGTGATGGCGACATAGGCCAGACGTTTCCAAAGCGGCTGTCCCGCCTCGACCCGCCCCATCTTGGCCGCCACGTAAAGGTCCGGCGCAAACACCTGAACCTGTTCCCATTGCGACCCCTGCGCTTTGTGAATGGTCACGGCCGCCCCATGCAAAAAGGTCGCCCCCATCCGCGCGGCATACGGGATAAAGGGTTCTTCCTCGTCCGGCATCTCGATCTTCACAATAGACGCGGCCGACACGCGCGGATCCTCGGCCCCGATCACGTGCAGGCGCGAGAAGCCCGGCTTGCGCCCCGGCCCGAGATAGATCACCTGCGCCCCCTTGATCAGTCCCCGCGCTTCAAGATCCAGCCGTTTCTTGCGATGTTTGGCAGGCAGTTCGATCCCGTCACAAATCAGAGGTTCGCCCTCCAGCAACATGTCATCGGGAGCCTCGTAGACACGGCGAAACGCATTGATAAGCCGGATCCGCGTTGCATTGCGCCACACCAGCACCGGAGAGCGCGCCATGAGGTCAACCTCGACCCGTTGACCCAGCACCACGCGGTCATCCTGCCGCGCCTTTTCTTCCACCAGACGTTCAAAGTCATGATACTCCAGCGCCGGGTCCGCAAGGGCATGTGCCAAATCCAGAATCGGGTTATCGGCGTCTTGCCGATGCACGCGGTGCAGTTCCATCTTGGCCGGTTCAGGCAAGCTGTCGAACACCATCGCACCTGATTGATTGACCGGCGCCAGTTGCGCCGGATCCCCAAACAGAAGAAGCGTCGGAAAAATTTCGCGCAAGTCCTCGTACTGGCGGTCATCCAGCATCGAGGCCTCGTCGATCAGGCCGATGTCTAGCGGTTCGTCGCGCCGTTTCCAGCCGGTGATAAAGTCCGATCCCCGCAGGCCGGCTGCCGCCAACGCACCGGGAATGGATTTGTGCAGTTGATAAAACGCATGAGCCCGATCCAGCGCCTCGTCGGTCAGGCCCTCGATTTCGGGCCTTTCACCTTCGCCCGCCAACCATTCGGCGATCTTTTCGTATTCGGGATCATAAACGGGCGTATAGATGATGCGGTGAATGGTCGTGGCTGGCACGCCCCGCATCCGCAGAACGCTCGCCGCCTTGTTGGTGGGAGCCAGAATCGCAAGGGTTCGGCGATCCTTGCGCGGCTTTCCTTCGTAATCCCCCGACACGATATCAACACCAGCCGCATCCAGGGCCTTGACCAGTTCCGCCAGCAGCAGTGTCTTGCCCGATCCGGCCTTGCCCATCACGGCCGCCACCGATTGTTTGCCGTCTCGTGGCGGCGTCAAAAGCCCTTCGTCCAGATCCACACCGACGCTGCGCAGCATCTCGGTGATCCGGTCAAAGGCCTCGGCCTGGTCATGTGAAAGGGTCAGCGCCTGTGTCATGCGCAGACCCTACAGGCGCCCCCGAACAAGCGCCAGCGCGAGATGGGGCTTTTGTCACGCAATCCGTGCAAGCTGAGGGGTGAACTCGCCACCGAACGCACGGTTGAACCAGGCGCGTGATTGTTCGGGAGAAATCCCGGCGCGTTCGGCCACCAATTGCCGCGCCTCTTCCGAGAAATCCCAGAGGCCGACACTGATCCGGTCGCGCCCTTCGCCCTTGGCGCCGACCACCTCGGGCGAGGATCCGATCATCCGGTAGATCCGCACCATGCGCGCATCGAAAACGCCCACATAGTGTTCGATTCCGAACCCATGCATTACTTCTCCGCCGCCCAGCATCAGCGCGCCAGCCGTGCGGGGCTCTGCATCACGCGACAGACAGAAACGGGTGCATTCCCAGATGAACGGACTGCGGATTTTCACGCCATCGGTGAGGTCGAGAAAATGGTCATTCACCATGCAAGGGCCGGTGGTCGGCAACAGACGCATGGATCCCCCGTGCGACCCGTCCGGTTTCTCCCAGATCACGTAAAGCGGATTGAGGGCGTCGTATTCATCCCGTTCTTCCCCGCTTTCGTCCACCTGAACCTCCCATCCCAGTCGGGTTTTGAACTGGTCGGCGCGGTCACGGAACATGGAACGCTTCAGCTTGGGGAACTTGTCGAGATCATTGGCATAGATATAACGGAGCATTCTGGCATCCCTTCCCATTGTTGAATGAGAACAGAAGTAGAACATCAAGATTAACCGTTCCCTAACAAGGCGCACGTTGCGTTAACCCTTTTTAAACGACTATCAGCCCCCAGCTGAGTGCCCGCGCAACCGCATGGGTTGTATTGAGGGCCCCCAGCTTGGACCTTGCCGACTCGATATAGACCCGCAATGTGTGCTCCGAGATCGACAGCGCCTCGGCCACCTGCGCGCGACTGTGGCCCGACGCCAAAAGGGTCATCGCGTCAACTTCGCGCGGCGATAGTGCGCGCGTCTGGGCGGGTTGGCGTCCCGGTTCAAATTCCAGGGCCTTTTCGTTGAACTCGTGGGCAATCAGGATCAGGTCACGCCTATTTCTGCCGATGAATTCTTCCCATGTCCGGTCGCTGCACTGATGGCTGGCTGAGAACAGGGCGAATTGTCCGTTAGGGCCGCGAATGGGCACGGACAACCCCTGATTGCCGACACCATGCGCGATTGCGTCGACCTGAAACTGCCGGGCCGCTTTGGTGGACCAGTCAAGGCATTTCCAGTCAACCGGATGAAAACGTTGGAAACATCCGATGATGACGGGATCTATACGCAGGTAATCCCGTGCAACATAGCGATCGACCCAGGCATCGCTATAGGTGCCGCATCCGTATTGATCTCCGTCCGTGTTGACCCAGTGATAGACGAGGTGATCGACACCGAAATGGTCACGCAGTTTCTCGATCGCACCTTGTAGGGCCTCAAGCCCGTGCGCGCTCCCGAGATCTTCGAGAATCGACTCCCGCCGATGCGTCATGCCCATGAGTCGTTGCACCCGCACCCTCCACGTCCAGGACGATCTCGGCGGCAGCAACTTTGCTGGTCTCCTCCAGCTGGGCGGCAAGCGCCTGCAGGTCATTGGCCTGTGCGAAAGTCCGCAAATCCGCGAGAACGTCGAGTATCCAGTTATACTTCATCTTCAACTCTCGTTTTTGGTGGTTAAGGAAACGTTAACACAATCATAGCATGAATCATTTTGGCTCAGAAATTCACGTATTCTTACTCCCCAAAAATGGCGGGGCCAGGATTGGCTAAGATGCTGAATAAACGCATTTCTCTTTCAGAAACGTAAAACGCCCGCGAATTCGACGTGATTCGCGGGCGTTAATTTTTCGGTATTTGGACGGGCTGCATTAACCCGTCCGTCCGCGGCAATTTACTTTTTACCGGCTTCCAGAACGTCCTCGACGGTGCGCAGGCCGGTCTTGGGCGACTGGACCAGAACCGCCATGTTGCCCGGCTTGTGCTCGTTGCGCATCATTTTGGTGTGCGCTTGCGGGATTTCGTCCCATGCAAAGACTTCCGACATGCACGGGTCAAGGCGACGCTCACACATCAGGCGGTTGGCCGAAGCAGCCTGTTTCAGGTTCGCAAAGTGCGAGCCCTGCAGACGCTTCTGGTGCATCCACATGTAACGCACGTCAAAGGTACAGTTGAAGCCCGAGGTGCCGGCGCAGATCACGACGATACCGCCTTTTTTCACAACCAGGGTCGAGACCGGGAAGGTGGCCTCGCCGGGGTGTTCGAACACCATGTCGACGTTCACGCCTTTGCCGGTGATGTCCCAGATCGCCTTGCCGAACTTGCGGGCTTCTTTCAGCCACTCGTTATACTCGGGGCTGTTCACCGTGGGCAGTTGGCCCCAGCAATTGAAGTCCTTGCGGTTGATCACGCCCTTGGCGCCCTGATCCATCACGAACTGGCGCTTGCTTTCGTCCGAGATCACGCCGATGGCGTTGGCGCCTGCGGTGTTGGCCAGCTGGATCGCATAGGACCCCAGACCGCCCGAAGCACCCCAAACCAGAACGTTCTGGCCCGGACGCAATTCATGCGGGTGGTGGCCGAACAGCATGCGATATGCGGTGGCCAGCGTCAGCGTGTAGCAAGCAGCCTCTTCCCAGGTCAGGTGCTTGGGACGCGGCATCAGCTGTTGCGCCTGAACGCGGGTGAACTGGGCAAACGACCCGTCACCGGTTTCATAGCCCCAGATACGTTGGGTCGGCGAATACATCGGATCACCACCGTTACATTCTTCGTCGTCACCGTCGTCCTGGTTACAGTGGATCACGACCTCGTCACCCACCTTCCAGTTCTTGACCGAAGAGCCCACGGCCCAAACGATGCCCGAGGCATCCGACCCGGCGATGTGGAAACCCTGGCCATGTACGTCGAACGGCGAAATCGGCTGACCAAGACCTGCCCAGACACCGTTGTAGTTCACACCAGCGGCCATCACGAGAACCAGAACGTCGTGGCTGCCCAGCTCCCAGGTATCGACAACCTCTTTCTGGAACGACTGTTCGGGTTCGCCATGGCGGTCACGGCGGATCGCCCATGCGTACATTTTCTTGGGTACATAGCCCAGAGGCGGCATTTCGCCGATTTCGTAAAGATCTTTTTCGGGCGCATCATACGGCGCAATGCCGGTTTCGGTGTCCAGAGCCATGTCAGCCTCCTGCAAGTTGAACTCGTTTTGCCGCGACGCAGAATCGCGACGTCTGAAGGATGAGTATCGACGGACTTGAAATAATGCAACCTCATTTGGTGCTATTTTGTAATTTTATGACCGAGCGAACGCAGAAATTCCTGCTGCACTCGCAAAATGTCCCAGAATCAGCCCAAAAGATGCCTGATCGAGTTCGCGTAAAACGCCAAAGCCGCGGCCTGATCGGGATTCGCATGGAAACATCCGGCCTCTTTTTCGATCATCCTGCGCTCGCTCAGCGTACGCAACCCGACCTCGATCGCATAGGTCAGATCATCCCGCGGCAGGTGCACATGCGCCTTGCCCAGGGCTTTGATCCGGTCTGCGCAGGCATTTTCGACCGCCGCACGCGACAGGGGCGCGTCGGCATCCTGAATCACCGACGCTACCAGCGGGACCGGCAAAACCGGAACCACAGATTCGATCCGGTCCATCAACGCATAGGCCAGCGCCTCGGACAGCTCGCCCGTGCGCGATTTTTGGAACTCGGACAGGGACAACGGCTGGCCGAAACTGACCGCCGCATATCCGAATTTGTGATAGCGCCCGCGCAGTCGCAGCCACATCTGTTTCAGGAAAAAGCCTGACACGACGCTGATCCGGGCATTGAACCGCCGCCCGCCACCTTCCAGCGCCTCAAGAAGAATACGGTCCTCAAGCACCCGATCATAGTTCAGCGCAACCGGGACAAAGACCACATCACGCCCGCCAGGTTCGAACCCGTTGACAATGTATTTCAGCAATCCATGCTTAGGGGCCTGCGGCGCCCCATCAAGGCTCAGCCCGCCTTCGGGGAACATGGCCTGCGTGACCCCGCCATCCGTGGCCAGCCGGACATAACGCGCCAAGACCTTGCGATAAAGCGCATTGCGCGACTTGCGCCGGATGAAATAAGCTCCCATCGCCTTGATCAGCCGCGACAGGGGCCAGACCCGCGCCCATTCACCCACGGCATAGGCAAGGGCCGAGCGTTCCGCAGCGAGATAGGTTACCAAAACGTAATCCATGTTGGACCGGTGGTTCATGACGAAAACAACAGTCGACTCTTTCGGAATATTCTGCAGCCCGTCCTCATCAAGATAGGCCAACCGGACGCGGTAAAGGGCCTGACTCAGAAAGCGCGCAAGCCGGATCGCCACTCCGAAATAGGCCGATGCGCTGAACGACGGCACGATCTCGCGCGCGTACCTTTTGGCTTCGGCAAAAGCGACGTTTTCAGGCACCCCGTTCTTGCGGGCGTGTTCGACAATCGCCTCGGTCACGTCCGGCGAATAGATCAGACGCTGGATCATATCATGCCGTCGGGCGAGCTTGAACGGTTCGATGGGACGCTCAAGCCTCTGGTTCAACCGCTCCACGGCCTTTTCCATGCGGCGGCGAAAGAACCAGCGCACCGAGGGGAACAAGAGGTGACTTGCCGCCGTCACTGCCGCGAACAGCAGGATCAGCAGGAAAAGCCACAGCGGAAGTTCGACAGTCGATCCCATGCGCAACTCTTGCAATGCAGAGCACCAAGGTAAATATCAAAATGCATGATGGACAATCAAAACGCCGATGAAGAGATCATCATTACGCAAGGCTTTCACCCGGATGAACACAGTTGTGTGGCTGGCCTCTTCTGGAACGCCTTTCAGAGTAAACTTTGGCCCATCATGCGGCCCGAGGCCAAAGCCCAAACCTTCATCGAAGCCGCGCTGAACCCAGCCTTCGCTCTTGCCGCACGCAACAAGCACGGCGCGTTGTTAGGCGTTGCAGGCTTCAAAACCGCATCCGGCGCGCTGGTCGGCGGTGGATTGCAGGATTTGGCAAAGGTTTATGGGGCGTTGGGCGCTATCTGGCGCGGTGGCCTGCTTGGACTTCTTGAACGCGACCTGAACGAGGACGTCCTTTTGATGGATGGCATTTTCGTCGCGCAGAATGCCCGCGGTATGGGGGTGGGTACGGCCTTGTTGCGCGCGATCAAGCGCGAAGCCCTGTTACGCGGCTTGCACGCGGTGCGTCTGGACGTGATCGACACCAATCCCCGCGCCCGCGCACTGTACGAAAGGGAAGGCTTTGTCGCCACCGGCATCGAACATCTGGGCGTATTGCGACATCTGTTCGGCTTTCGCAGCGCCACAAAGATGATATGTGTGGTCGCAGCGTAATTGCCGCGACGCAGCGAATTGACTTGCACATGATATTTCGCATATCTACGCTCTGACGCAACAAAGTTGCCCTACCGATTCATGAGGACGATCCATGTCGCAGACGCAGAAAGACCGCCCCTGGCTGATCCGCACCTACGCGGGCCACTCCACCGCGAAGGCCTCGAACGAGCTGTATCGCTCGAACCTTGCCAAGGGCCAGACAGGCCTTTCGGTTGCCTTCGACCTGCCCACCCAAACCGGCTATGACAGTGACCACGTGCTGTCGCGTGGCGAGGTGGGCAAAGTAGGCGTGCCCGTCTGTCACCTTGGCGATATGCGCACCCTGTTCGACCAGATCCCGCTCGAGCAGATGAACACCTCGATGACGATCAACGCCACCGCACCGTGGCTCCTGTCACTCTACATCGCCGTGGCCGAAGAACAGGGCGCGGACGTGTCCAAGCTTCAGGGCACCGTGCAGAACGACCTGATCAAGGAATACCTGTCGCGCGGCACCTATATCTGCCCGCCCAAACCGTCGCTCAAGATGATCGCGGACGTGGCCGAGTATTGTTATACCAACGTTCCGAAATGGAACCCGATGAACGTGTGTTCCTATCACCTGCAAGAGGCTGGCGCCACGCCGGAACAGGAACTGGCCTTTGCGCTGGCCACCGGCATTGCGGTTCTGGATGCGCTGAAACCGCGCGTGCCCGAGGAAGATTTCCCGGCGCTGTGTGGTCGCATCTCGTTCTTCGTCAACGCCGGCATCCGTTTCGTGACCGAGATGTGCAAGATGCGCGCCTTTGTGGACCTCTGGGATGAAATCCTCGAAACCCGCTATGGTGTCGAGAACCCGAAATACCGCCGCTTCCGTTACGGCGTACAGGTCAACTCGCTTGGCCTGACCGAGCAGCAACCGGAAAACAACGTTTACCGCATCCTGATCGAAATGCTGGCCGTGACGCTTTCGAAAAAGGCCCGCGCCCGCGCCGTGCAGCTTCCGGCGTGGAACGAAGCCCTAGGCCTGCCCCGCCCGTGGGACCAGCAATGGTCGATGCGCATGCAGCAGATCATGGCCTATGAAACCGACCTGCTGGAATACGAAGACCTGTTTGACGGCAACCCCGCCGTAGACAAGAAGGTTGCCGAGTTGAAAGAGGGCGCGCGCCACGAGTTGGCCAACCTCGACAGCATGGGCGGCGCGATCGGCGCCATCGACTATATGAAATCGCGCCTTGTGGAGTCGAATGCCGACCGCCTGAACCGCATCGAAGCCGGGGAAACCGTCGTGGTCGGTGTGAACAAATGGCAGCAAGGCGAACCCTCGCCCTTGATGACCGGTGATGGCGGCATCATGGTTGTGGATCCTGCGGTCGAGCAAGAACAGATCAGCCGTCTTGACGAATGGCGTGCCGCGCGCGACAGCGGTGCCGTTGAAAAGGCACTGGCCGACCTGCGCAAGGCCGCCCGCAACGGCGACAACGTCATGCCGGCCTCGATCGCCGCCGCCAAGGCCGGTGTCACCACTGGGGAATGGGCCGCACAAATGCGCGCCGTGCATGGCGAATATCGGGGCCCGACGGGTGTTTCCGCGTCGCCCTCGAACAAGACCGAAGGCCTTGATGATATCCGCGAAGCCGTGGACGCGGTCTCGGATCGGCTGGGCCGCCGCCTGAAATTCGTAATCGGCAAGCCCGGGCTTGACGGCCACTCGAACGGCTCCGAACAGATCGCCTTCCGTGCCCGCGATTGCGGCATGGATATCGAGTACGACGGCATTCGACTGACGCCCGAAGAAATTGTGAACTCGGCTCTTGAAACCAAGGCGCATGTCGTGGGGCTGTCGATCCTGTCAGGCAGCCATATCCCGCTTGTCGAAGACATGATGAACCGCATGCGCGAAGCTGGGCTTGGCGACGTTCCGGTCATTGTCGGCGGGATCATCCCCGACGACGACGCCGAGCGTCTGCGCGCCATGGGTGTGGCCCGTGTCTATACGCCCAAAGACTTTGAGCTGAACACGATCATGAAAGACGTGGTCACGCTGGTGGATCCCCAGGCGGTCGCAGCAGAGTAACACCCGGCCCCGCGCCCATTGAAAAAGCCCCGGAGGAAACTCCGGGGCTTTTGCCTTCGGCGAGAGTATTTTTGCAAAGGTGAAGGATGGGGCGTTGTGGCCTTTGCTGCGGGTGGTATCCTGCCCAGGAACAACAGGAGCGTGCCATGACCATTCATATCGGAGCCAAACCCGGTGAAATCGCCGAAACCGTCCTCATGCCGGGCGACCCGTACCGCGCCAAATGGGCAGCTGAGACCTTTCTCGACGATGCTGTCTGCGTGAATGAAGTGCGCGGCATGCTGGGCTATACCGGCACATGGAAAGGCAACCGGGTCACCATTCACGGGTCCGGCATGGGCATGCCCTCCCTCTCGATCTACGTGAACGAGCTTATCCGGGACTATGGCGCGCAAACCCTGATCCGGATCGGATCCTGCGGCGGCATGCAGCGCAAAGTTGGCCTGCGTGACGTCATCATCGCCATGACCGCATCAAGCCTGTCGACCCCTTCCTCGGGCATCTTTAAAGAGCTGAACTTTGCCCCCTGCGCTGACTGGAGCCTGCTGAAAGCGGCGGCCGAGGCAGCAGCGGCCAAGGGCACACAGACCCATGTCGGCGGCATCTATTCCGCAGATGTGTTCTATGACGAACGGCCCGACCTCAACGAACAGATGACCCGGCACGGCATTCTCGGGGTCGAGATGGAAGCGGCAGAGCTTTACAATCTGGCCGCCCGCCATGGCCGCCGCGCCCTGGCCGTTCTGACGGTCAGCGATCACCTTCTCACCGGCGAAGCCCTGCCATCAGAGGACCGCGAACGCAGCTTTGGCGACATGGTGGAAATCGCGCTAGAAGCAGCTTTCGCCTGATAGTAGCCCGATCAGTGCCGCCAGTTCGGCGCGCGGTCGTCCGCCCCTGTGGCGCAGACCAAGCGCTTTTCCCGTGAAGACCTGATGGCGGAACGGGGCAACCAATCTGCCCTGTTCCAGATACCTGCGCACCAGAGGCGCATGCCCCATCAGAACCCCTGCGCCGTTCAGGGCTTCTTCGACAGCCAGCGCATAAAGCGAATAAACAGGCCCCCGCAACGGCAGTTTGAGCCCCTGCTCCGACAACCAAGTGGCCCAGTCCTGTTCCCACACTGCATCACACAGACATGGCACCTGCATCAGGTCCTCGGGTGAGGACAAACGCCGCGCAAGGTCCGGTGTGCAAACCGGAAAAATCGCATCCTGCGCAAGAGTCTGAGCGCTTTCAGCCTCGAAGAAGATCGCCAGATCAAACGGCTCACGTGCCAGGTTCGGGGGGTGTTCCATGGCCGTCACGGAAATTTCCAGACCGGGCAACGCCGCGCGCAATCCTGGCAGGCGCGGCGACACCCAAAGCTGAGCAATGGCAGGCAGAGCCGCGATATGTACGCGATGGGGGCTGGCCACCTGTTGCAGCGCGACGGTTGCCCGCCCCAGTGCGTCAAATGCGTCCACCATTGCCGGGCATACCTGCCGCCCCACCGCTGACAGCGTCACACCTTGCGGTTTTCGTTCGAACAGAGCGGCCCCTGCCCAGGCTTCCAACGTTTTGATCTGCTGCGCCACCGCCCCTTGTGTCACGCAAAGCTCATCCGCAGCGGCGGTAAAGCTCTCAAGCCGCGCCGCAGCCTCGAACGCGCGCAACGCGTTCAGCGGTGGCCCCTTGGGCCGGGGAGGATTGACCGCCATACATTACCCCAAGATTTTCTAGCCCTAGAATTTACATAATCTGGTTTGCGTCAAGCCCCCGCATCGTCTTGACTACCCCAGAAACCCAAAGGAGATCCCATGCCTCACCTCACGCCGCGCCCATGGGTGCCCACTGCTTGCGAAACCCTTGTTCAGAACATCGCCACCCAGACCGCCGACTCTCAGAGCGGCCACATCGCTGACCGGCTTGATCGTCTCGCCGCTGACAATCGCCACATTCACGAACAGGCCTGTTTCAATCTGAACCCGGCCACCAATGTCATGTCGCCCCGCGCCGAAGCGCTTTTGTCCAGCGGTCTCGGCAGCCGTCCCTCGCTTGGATATCCCGGTGACAAATACGAGATGGGCCTTGAGGCGATCGAGGAAATCGAGGTCATCGCGGCAGAACTCGCCGCCGAGGTCTTTCGCGCCCGCTATGCCGAGATCCGGGTGCCTTCAGGCGCGATTGCCAATCTTTACGGCTATATGGCGTTAACCAAACCGGGCGATGCCATCATCACGCCCCCCGCCGCCGTGGGGGGGCACGTGACCCACCATGCCGCAGGATGTGCGGGGCTTTATGGGGTGCACAGTCATGCCGCCCCGATTGATACGGATGGCTATTCTGTCGATCTCGACGGGTTGCGCGCGCTTGCCCATGAGATCCGGCCACGTCTGATCACCATCGGTGGTTCGCTCAACCTCGTCGAACACCCTGTGGCCCAGATTCGCGCCATCGCTGACGAGGTCGGGGCGTATGTGCTTTTTGACGCAGCGCACCAATGCGGGTTGATTGCCAGCGGGGCCTGGACCAACCCACTGGACGCTGGCGCGCACCTAATGACAATGAGCACCTATAAAAGCCTCGGAGGGCCTGCCTCCGGCTTGATCGTCACCAATGACGCGGGGATTGCCGAAACCCTTGACCGGATCGCCTTTCCGGGCATGACCGCCAATTTCGATGTGGCCAAATCCGCCGCACTGGCGATGACGCTTCTGGACTGGCGCGACTTTGGTGCTGACTATGGGCGCACGATGATCGATCTGGCGCAGGCGCTGGCCCATGCCTTGCGTGACGAAGGCCTGCCAGTGTTTCAAACGCGCCATGGACCAACCCTCTCTCACCAGTTTGCCGTTGAAGCCGCGCCATTCGGAGGCGGTCAAGCGGCCTCGAAAACCCTGCGAAACGCCAATCTTCTGGCCTGTGGAATCGGGCTGCCGATTGCAGAGGTCGAAGGCGATCTGAACGGGTTGCGGATCGGAACGCCGGAACTGGCGCGCTGGGGCATGACGGCCGAAGATGCGCCGCGATTGGCCGCCCTCATCGCAAGGGCCCTGCGCAGTAACGATCCTGCGGCCATCGCCCCAGAAGTGTCAGAGTGGCGGAAAACCTTTGACAGGCTGCACCACGTGCACGTTTGACCTGTCCCGGCTTTTTCTTTGCACAAATACCTTGGGGTGAATTGCGCTGGACATCGTCCGGCGCAAGAGGGGCAACGCCCCTCCTACTTTACACCCCGTGGCTGCGATCATACCCGTTTGGCACCGAGGGCTGCCACCCGTCCAGCACGCCATCCGCCGGGGCAAACACCTCGACCAAAAGCGGATGGCACATGGCCGTGTCCGAACTGTGCTCACTCGAACAATCCCCGCCGGGACAGGCGCTCAGAGCGCCCAAGAGGTCAATCTCGGCAAAGAACTCAAGATAGTCCCCCGGCCGCACGGGGCTGGCTTTCATGAAATACTGGCCCGTATCCCGCGTGAACCCGGTACACATGAACACGTTCAGCACATCATGCACATGCGGTTCTGCCTCAAGCAGCCCCAGCCCCGTTTCCGCAGCAAGCGCACGGGTGAGGTTGGAATGGCAGCAATGGTGATACTGTGTGCCACTCAGAAGGTTGCCGGTATAAGGATCACACCGCGTGCCGATCACGTCATGGACCGAGCCGCCATATGGGTCGATCCCGTACCAGGACAGCGTGTCATGGGTGATGGTTGCCATGGGGCGCAGATGCGGAAAGCTCGACCACATGCGTTCACCCGTGGTCAGATGGGTGCCATGCAACGCACGGGTTTTGCCCGAGTAGAACCTTTCTCTCAGATCATGGGCATTCCACAGGTTCAAATCGCCAACCTGGGGTCCGTCCACCGATGAGATTCGAAAGAAATGTCCCTTGGGTGCATGAAAACATCGCGCATCCCGCGCCGGCACCAGAACCTCGTCTACCTTGTGCGCCGTCTGGCGTGCTGTCTGATACAGCGACAAGGGCGGCACCGGCAGCGTTTCATTCGGATAGCAGATCACCGGCGCAATCGCGCGGCGGGCATCAGCGTCGGCGGGAGGGAGAGCATCATCGGTCATGGCGTGACCCTGCCCGCAGACATCCGGAGTGGCAATCCCTTATTCGACCGTGATCACGATGACTTCGGAGACGACCGGCGGATTGTGGGGCACATGATACTGGTCCCCCAGCACCAGCTGCAAACTGTGCTGTCCTGCAGGCAGGTCAAGCTGCACCTCGGTCTGGCCACCTCCGAAATGTTTGTGATTGTCGTCGGTCGGGATACCATTTTCCAGGATTTCTGCATCGTCGGGGCCTTGGCCAAGTGGTGGGCGATTCAGGAACAGATGATGATGGCCTGTATTGTCCTTTTCGACCCCGGCGGGGGCCACCCCCATCCCGGTAAGACCAAACTGCACCGTCACGGGGCCAGAGACAGTCGCACCATTCTCAAGGTTGATGAAGTAAACAGACGCCCCGTCCGGGGCAGGTGTTTCGCCCGCATGAGCCCAGCCGGCACAGGCCATGGCGGCGATCAAAACCAATTTGCGCATATCCATATCTCCTATTTGCGTAGACACAAGGATAGCAGGCGTAGGCATTTCGACAAAATCAGCATCGGCCATGCGGCACGAAGAGGAAAAGCGTCCCGTGATCGGGACGCTTTTGATCAGGCGGCTTTGACGTATTCGAAATAGTCAGCCGAGTCTTTCCGGGCCTGCCCCTTGGCCACCATTTGCAGCGGCGGCTGGTAGTAGGCATAGGCTTGTTCCAAAAGCTCCAAAGCGCGTTCGGCAAAGTCTTCGGGTTTGTGGTTCGAGGTCATCTTGGTCACTCCGTAGGTATCAGAACGCCTCCCTTGCCTCGCTATGTAGGGAATTAAAGCACCGCTTTCATCAGACATTGTTGCAAACTGGCTATGCACGCCATGCATTCTTGACCTTACGGTAAAACGCCACCCGCATCGCCCTGCCCGGGTTTACGCCAACAGGTCAAAGGTTTCCCCACCGGCCAGAGACAGCGAAAGAGTGTCGCGCGCACCGCCATCCACCAAGGCCCACAAGACCTGCTCCGTGGGACGGAAAATGACAAAAGCTTCCTCCGTGCCCTCCAGACCGGCTCCGGGCGTGCGCGCAAAGTTCACCTGAAACTGGTCGGCTTGGACCGCGCCGCCATAGACCAGCACATCCTCGTCGGAGAAATCCTGCACCCAATCCGATCCGTGGCCCGCCACCCCCTGATGATAGAACCGGTCCCTGCCTGCGCCGCCGTTCAAGCGGTCAAAGCCAAAGCCCCCGTTCAGGAAATCATCATCCGGTCCCCCGAAGAGCAAATCACCCAACGCACCGCCCGACAGGATGTCATCGCCATCCCCCCCGATCAGGGTATCGGCCCCTTGCAGGCCACTCAGGGTGTCGGCACCGGCATCGCCGCGCAGTTCATCATTACCGGCCCCCGCGGCCACATAGTCATCCCCGTCGCCAGCATAGACCAGATCACGCAGGTCGGACGGGCCATCGCCTGCTGTCACATGGTCATCACCAGACCCGGCCACAATCGTGTCCGCCCCATCGCCTGCACGGATCGTGTCATTCCCGTCTCCTGACCGGATCACATCCGCGGCACGGGTGCCCGTCAGGCGATCCCCTTCGTCGCCCCCGACAAGGGTTTGCCCGGACACAGCGACAAACACATCGGTCTCACCGCTTGCACCGTTCTGTGCCACCCCCGCAAGATAGGCAGCGCCGTCCTCACCAATCTCCAGCACCGGCCCAAAGTGATATATGCTCTCTGTTGAGGGGCCTTCATAAGCCCCCGCAAGAGGCATTCCGGTGGCATCGAAATCGCGCAGGCGAATGACAGACGCGCTTGAACCGGGCGCATGCCACCACACCACGGAAAATCCACCATCCGGGCGCGCGGCAATCGTTGGGTCCGCCTGATCCCCAAAAGTCAGCTCGTTGACCTGAAACTCGTCGCCCACAGCCACGCCATCTGCAGCATAGACACGGGTAAATATCCCGTACCCGTCGCCATCCTGCCCGTCACTTTGCCACGCGATTGCAAATCCACCCCCGGCCAGCGCGGTGATCGCCGGCGACGTCTGGCTGTCACGGGCAAATTGATTCACCCGGATTTCGGAACTTTGCGGCGTCCCGTCCGCAGCATAGACGCGCATCATCACGGCGTAGAGACTGCCGTCCACCTCGCGCGCGCGCCATGTGACCGCAAAGCCGCCATTGCTCAGGGCAACTGCACGCCCGCTGGATTGAAACCCGTCTTGGGTCTCGTTCACGCGGAACACATCCCCTTGCGGTGTGCCCACTGCGGACATGCGTTGGGCAAAGACCCCGTACCTGTTGGAGTCAAACGAGGTGAAGACTGCGAGATACCCACCGTCCGGCAAAGCCGTGAGTTCGGGTGAGAGAGACAGGTTTTGCTGGGCGAAAATGATGTGATCCGCCCCCAACTGCGCCCCGTCTTGGGTATAGCGGCGCGCCACGATATCCCCGTAGGCATCGTCAAGGTCGAGATAGGCCACGACCAAGGTGCCATCTTCCAGTTCGGTCACGCTGCTGCGGTTGCTGCGGCCCGTCACCTGAAGGTCAGGCCCGACCAAGGTACCGGTCGCATCAAAAAAACGCAGCCATGAGGCTGCGTTTCCGTCTTCTGTCCAGACAACTGCGGCGCGACCGTCGCCCAGGACTTCGAGATCGATGCCCCATCTCTCGGCGTTGCCACCGGCAACGCCCAGAGGGCGGGAAAACGTCGCAAACAGAGACACTCGTTACCTTTTCCCTTGCGTGAACCGGATCAGATGTTCCGTTCGACCAGCATCTTCTTGATATGTGCAATCGCCTTGGCCGGGTTCAGACCCTTGGGGCAGGTTTTCGCACAGTTCATGATGGTGTGGCAGCGATACAGCTTGAAGGGGTCTTCCAGTGCATCCAGGCGTTCGCCGGTGGCTTCGTCGCGGCTGTCGATGATCCAGCGATAGGCGTGCAGCAACGCGGCCGGGCCGAGATACCGGTCACCGTTCCACCAATAGCTCGGGCACGAGGTCGAGCAGCTGGCGCACATCACGCATTCATAGAGACCGTCCAATTTTTTGCGGTCCTCGATCGACTGCTTCCACTCTTTGGCTGGGCGATTGGTCTTGGTTTCCAGCCACGGCATGATAGACGCGTGCTGTGCGTAGAAGTGGGTCAGATCGGGGATCAGGTCTTTCACCACTGGCATGTGCGGCAACGGATAGATTTTCACGTCGCCTTTGATCTCGTCCAGGCCATAGATACAGGCCAGCGTATTGATCCCGTCGATGTTCATCGCGCAAGAGCCACAGATACCTTCACGGCAGGAGCGGCGGAAGGTCAGGGTCGGGTCGACCTCGTTCTTGATCTTGATCAGCGCGTCGAGAACCATCGGGCCGCACTTGTCCATATCAAGGAAATAGGTGTCGACCGACGGGTTCTTGCCGTCATCGGGGTTCCAGCGATAGATCTGGAATTTGCGCACGTTGGTTGCGCCCTCGGGTTTCGGCCACGTTTTGCCAACGGTGATCTTCGAGTTCTTCGGAAGTGCAAATTCAACCATGGGTCATCTCCTTAGCGAAGCAATGCAGGCAGGCCGTTGGCTGCCGGGCAGGTCAGGGTCTCAGGTGCCGTGACGGTCGAAATGACCGTATCGGTGGGTTTCTTTGTGCAGGAATTCAGATCTCTGCACGATTTGGGCCCAAGTAGGGCCGCCCCAAGTTCGGCAGCACGGTCAAATACAGATGACTGCGCCACAAAGGACGGGGCGTTGTTGGTCAGCAAGGTTGTGGTCAGGGACATCAGGCTGCCCCCCCTGCCGGTAGGTCTTTAAGCAGGTGCTCAAGGCCCAAGGCTTTGAATTCCTGGCTCACGCGGCGCAGCGAGGCCGCGTGGTCAATCGGCTGTTTTTCGTGAAAGCGCGTGGAAATCCACTTGCGGATTCCGGCATCCCGGGCTGCCTCATAGGCTGTCTGATCCCAGACCGAGCGTAGGGGTACACCGACCGAGTCAAACGCTTCGAGAAGACGTTCGGCCTGGTAGATGGAAATCGCCCTGACGATCCAAGGGTTTCCGTTCGGCCACAGAACCGAGGCCGTGCCCCGTGTCACTTCTGCATATCCGAGAGAGGTTACGCGCGGATGCAAGGCCGCAAGGCCAACCCGCTTACTAGGACGACGGTTCAAAACCAACGCCGTCTGATCCGCACGACCCAGCAACTGGCGTCCATGCATGGCAGACCCTTCTGCAAAGATCAGAACCTTGGCGCTGGCATAGTGGGCGAGTTGATCGCGCAGTGGCAGAGTCTCGGGGCGAATGACGGTCACACCCAGCTGTTCAAGCAGGGCACAGAGATAAGGCTCGCCCGCGTTGTGACCTTCGCCGGTGGCTTCCATCCGGTCACGCGCGACATATACAATCTCGCCACCCGTGACTGGCAGAGCCTGCCGCGCCGCATTGGCGTCAAGCAGATCAAGATAGGCCTCGGATGTCGGAACGTGGGCCCATTGTTCGGCCATGGGCCCGGCCCAGAGACCGCGCACACGGTAGGGGCGCGTCACCCAGCGGACATTCTCTTTGGTGGCACCATACCAGTCTAGCACCTGCCAGAAGAAGCGCGGCACATCGTTCGGCCCGGCCCCGGGCTGAAGTGCAAACAACATCGGCAGATCGGGATGCTCGGTCGCGGCCTGCAGCACACGGGTGCCGTGCTCGACCATGAAATGTCCGAAATGTCCGACCGCATATCCACCCCAGGTGGCCTCGCCGTCAAACTCTGCCACAGGCCCTTGCGGGTCTGGCGGCCTGCGGTCCACGGGAACCCCGGACCGGTTATGACGATAGGGACCGGCGGCTGGCCATTCGGGCCAGATCGGCCCGCCGGTCAGCACCATGCCATTGTCTGCCGTCACCGGCACCACCGAAATTTCGTCAAAGCGATGCATCGGCGGCAGCGCGTTTCTTGCATAGACAAAGACACTGTCGGGCGAAGACGACAGCACTGGCGCGTTCTCCTGAACAGGCTGTACCCGTTCGGAGTCCGCGCGCAGTTTGGACAGCAGGGCCCGCATCAGGAACCTGCCTTATCCAGAATGTGCTGTCGACCAAGTGCCATGATCAGAAAGTCCGCGCCTTCGGAGCGATCTTTTTGAGGTTGATGCCGCCCTCGTCTTCGGTGGTCAGCGGATCCACCACAACCGGACGATAGCTCAGATCAACCTTGTTGCCGTCGACACGGCTGACGGTGTGCACGCGCCAGTTCTTGTCGTCACGCTCGGAGTAATCCTCGTGGGCATGTGCGCCGCGAGATTCCTTGCGTGCCTCGGCCCCATGAATGGTGGCCAGTGCGTTGGGCATCAGGTTGGTCAGTTCCAGCGTTTCCATCAGATCCGAGTTCCACACCAGCGAAGTATCGGTCACCCGCAGATCGTCAAGTTTGGCCGCGATGGCGGTCATCTTCTCGACACCCTCTTTGAGGGTCTTGTCAGTGCGGAACACCGCCGCGTCGGCTTGCATGGTGCGCTGCATTTCCAGGCGCAATTCCGCCGTCGGCGTGCCGCCCTTGGCGTTGCGCAGAGCGTCAAAACGATCAAATGCAGCATCAACAGATGCCTGGTTCAGAACCGGATTGGCGCTGTCGGCATCCACAACCTTACCGGCGCGGATGGCGGCGGCGCGGCCGAACACCACGAGGTCGATCAGCGAGTTGGAACCCAGACGGTTCGCACCGTGGACCGAGGCACAGCCGGCTTCACCCACGGCCATCAGGCCCGGCACAACGGCGGTTGGATCTTCGGCGGTCGGGTTCAGAACTTCGCCCCAATAGTTGGTTGGAATACCACCCATGTTGTAGTGCACGGTCGGCAGTACCGGGATCGGCTCTTTTGTGACGTCCACGCCTGCAAAGATCTTGGCGCTTTCCGAGATGCCCGGCAGGCGCTCGGCCAGAGCTTCGGCTGGCAGGTGGTTAAGGTTCAGGTGGATGTGGTCGCCGTGCTCACCGACGCCGCGGCCTTCACGGATTTCCATAGTCATCGAGCGCGAAACATAGTCACGCGGCGCGAGGTCCTTGTACTGTGGCGCGTAACGCTCCATGAACCGCTCGCCTTCTGAGTTGGTCAGATACCCGCCTTCCCCACGTGCGCCTTCTGTGATCAGGCAGCCCGAGCCGTAGATGCCGGTCGGGTGGA
Source organism: Shimia fortis (assembly GCF_040225985.1). Lineage (NCBI taxonomy): Bacteria > Pseudomonadati > Pseudomonadota > Alphaproteobacteria > Rhodobacterales > Roseobacteraceae > Shimia > Shimia fortis. The sequence continues at coordinate 136,190 of NZ_JBBPEU010000004.1, read as the reverse complement.
ACTGAACGAATTCCATGTCCTGCAGGGCCAGTCCCGCGCGGGCCACCATACCGCCACCGTCGCCGGTGCAGGTGTGTGCCGAGGTCGCCGAGAAGTAGGCACGGCCATAGCCGCCGGTCGCCAGAACAACCATCTTGGCGTTGAAGACGTGCATGGTGCCGTCGTCCAGCTTCCAGCAGACAACACCCTGACATTGACCGTCTTCCGACATGATCAGGTCGATGGCGAAATATTCAATGTAGAATTCCGCGTTGTTCTTGACCGACTGGCCATACAGCGTGTGCAGGATCGCGTGGCCAGTCCGGTCAGCTGCGGCACAGGTGCGCTGTACAGCGGGGCCTTCACCGAATTCCGTGGTGTGACCACCAAACGGACGCTGGTAGATCTTGCCTTCTTCGGTCCGCGAGAAGGGCACACCGTAGTGCTCCAGCTCGTATACCGCCTTGGGGGCTTCGCGGGCTAGGTATTCCATCGCGTCGGTATCGCCCAGCCAGTCCGACCCCTTGACGGTGTCGTACATGTGCCACTGCCAGTTGTCGGGACCCATGTTGGCCAGCGACGCAGCGATGCCACCCTGTGCGGCAACGGTGTGCGAACGGGTCGGGAAAACCTTGGTTACGCAAGCGGTGCGCAGGCCCTGTTCGGCCATACCCAGCGTGGCGCGCAGACCGGCGCCACCAGCGCCAACCACGACCACGTCATATTCGTGTGTTTCGTATTCGTAAGCAGCCATGTTCGGGCTCCGGTCTTAAAATGCGATGCGGGCCAGGGCGAACAGCCCGACAGCCGCAATGGCGTATGCGATGCAGGTGAAGAGGATGATCAGGAACTTCTTCTGAAGATCGCGGGTATAGTCCTCGATCACCACCTGGATTCCGTGGCGGAAGTGGATCATCGACACGATGAAGGTCATCGCTGCAATGATGGCCGGGAACGGACGCTGGTAATAGGCAATCACCTCTTCATACGTGCTGCCAAGGATAGAGCCGAAGGTGAAGATGAACAGCGGGATCAAAACTGCCAGGCCCACGGCGCTGATGGTCTGCCCCCAGAAATGTTCGGTGCCGTGGCGCGAAGACCCGCGGTATTCGGCGCGTTTGCGGTCGGTCAGGAATGCCATGTATCTATCCCCCCTCAGACGATCAGCGCGATGATGATGGTCAGAACGAACGAGCCGACCACAACACCCTTGGCGAGTTTCTCGGCGGTTTCGATCTCGAGCCCGTGGCCTGTATCCCAGTAAAGGTGACGCAGACCGGACAGGAAGTGATAGCAAACCGCCCACAATGCGGCGAACATCACCAGATCCCCGAGGATCGAGGTCATCAGCCCGTTCACCAAGTCGAAATACTCGGGCCCGGCCGCGGCGGCCAGGAACCACCAGACGACAAGAACGGCAGCCCCAAGAAGGGCGACGCCGGTAATACGTGCAAAAATCGATGTCGCAGATGTCAGCTGCGGGCGGTAAATCGACAAATGCGGCGAAAGTGGGCGGTTGCCCCTGTTCACATCAGCCATTTTGAATCCTTTCGGTTTCCCTCACGTCCTTAGTACGCATTTTTTGATTCATGTCACGGCTGTGACAGCGCTAAAGGCGCGGTTTTTTGGCGCAACAGCCCAGATTCTTCGTCATTTGTGATCACACGCAAAAAGAAGTGATCACATATTCAAATCAAAGCAAAATTGTCAGGTAAAAAACGTTTAAACCGGCCAAATCGCCTACCCAAGCGACCTTACCACGGCCATTCTCGCCAGAATCACCTCACCATATTTGTGATCACAAATTCAGACAGTTGTGGCGGACGCTAGGCGACGAATAAAAAACGCCCGACAAACGGGCGCTTTTCAGAATATCATTCCGGCAAAAGTTTAGATCGGCATCAGCGCCCAATAGTCGAGATCCAGCAGAACCTCGGGCTGGTATTTGCCATCTTCGCTGCGCAGTTCGAACGGGGCGCCGCCCTTGGTGGCCACCAGACGCAAACGGATTGCCCCGACGCCCGGCGCGCTGGTCTCGGCTTTATCGAGCACCTCGGACCATGCCTTGACGGTCAGACCCGAAAACGCCGGGTTGGCATGTGCCCCGCCATTAAGGCCAACAATCATCTGCGCATTGGCCAGCCCATTGAAAGACAGCGCCCGCGCGAGCGAAATGATGTGGCCGCCATAGATCAGGCGCTGCCCGTCCGGGCGGAAGGTGGCGTCAAAGTGCACCTTGGCAGTGTTCTGCCAAAGCCGCGTCGCCATCATGTGTTCTGCTTCTTCCAGCGTCACCCCGTCGACATGGTCGATGGTTTCGCCGATCTCATAGTCACCCCAGCGATGCGCTTCGCCCGCCAGCGTGAAGTCGTAATTCGAGAAATCCAGCCCCTCAGGGATGACCAGATCCTTGGCGTCGATAACCTTGGACAGCTCCGGTACAACCGTGTCCGGCGCGGGCGCATCGATGTCGCGTTTGCGCACCATCACCCAGCGCACGTATTCCATCACGACCTCGTCGTTCTGGTTCATGCCTCGGGTGCGCACGTAAACCACGCCCGTCTTGCCATTCGAATTCTGCTTGAGGCCAATCACCTCGGAGGTCGAGCGCAGCGTGTCGCCCTCATATACCGGCTTGAGCCAGCGTCCCTCGGCATAGCCAAGGTTGGCCACGGCATTCAAAGACACGTCCGGTACGGTTTTGCCAAAAACCACGTGGAACGCTGCCAGATCGTCAATCGGCGACTTGGGCAGGCCGCAGTTCTGCGCAAAGGCGTCCGACGAATAGAGTGCATGACGCGCCGGGTAAAGCGCGTGGTACAGCGCCCGCTCGCCGCCCGATACCGTACGCGGTACCGCGTGTTCAATCACCTGCCCCAGCGTGTAATCTTCGAAAAACCGACCCGGATTGGTCTTGGCCATTAGTGCTCTCCTAATTTCGTGTCGGGGGTATAGGTGCCCTCGACCTCTTTAACGACCGCCTGCCCGCAGCGCATGACGCCGGTGACATGACAGAATGTCTGGGTGGGTGAGCCGTACAACTCCCACCCCTTGTTCAGGGCATCCGTCACCTTGTGACAGAATGCCGACGTGTCTTCTTCGCTTAGAAATCTATAAAGTTTCATGTGCTTACACCGGATAAGGCCATGGACCGACCCAATAGTGGACATAGCCGATAATCGACATCAGGATCAGCGAGGCGATCAGGAACATCCCGTCCTTGGCATAGGTGCCGCGTTCGGTGGGGGTCCAGTTCGGCTCGGCTTTGTTGATCACGATCATCTCGGCCAGCGCCCAGGCGAACAGCCCGCCAAACAGGATCACCGAGGCCAGATCGCCATTTACCAGAAGGTGAGCAATCGCCCAGGCCTTGAACCCGGCCAGCATGGGATGGCGCATCCCGTTCAGGATCCGTCCTTTCCTTGGCGCGGGGCTCATCATGAAAATCGCCACAAGCACCAGGAAGTTGTTCACATGGGTCATCCACAGCGGCGGATACCAAAGGTCGACCACCTCGGCACCGCGATAGCCGATCACCATCAGCACGATGCTGGCCACGATCGCTAGTGCCACAGCGCCTTTGCCGGCGTCGCCCGTTTTCGCCCGAGCATCCGGCATCAGGCGTTTGAAAAAATGGGCTCCGGCCCAAAGCAACACCCCAAGAACCAGTAGAAACATGTTATCTCTCCCCTGTTGGTCTTGGGGCCTGTCTTAGCCTTCCAGCGCGGCGATTGCATCCGCTTTCGCGAGAATTTCCTTGGCAGTCACCACATGCAGGTTCTCGACGATCTTGCCGTCCACGACGGCCACGCCTTCACCTTTGGCTTCGGTCTCTTCAAAAGCGGCAATCTGGCGGCGGGCCAGGTCGATCTCGGCCTCCGTCGGGGCAAAAGCCGCATTGGCCACTTCGACCTGCGCCGGGTGGATCAGCGTTTTGCCGTCCATGCCCATGTCGCGCCCTTGGTCACATTCGGCCTTCAGACCCTCGGCATCCTTGAACGCGTTATAAACCCCATCCACAATCACGATGCCCTCGGCCTTGGCGGCCAGCAGGCACAACGAAAGTGAGGTCAGCATAGGCAGGCGGTCCGCCCGGAAACGGCACTGCAATTCCTTGGCAAGGTCATTGGTTCCCATCACGAAACCGGCCATTTGCGGGTGTGCTGCGATTTCAGCTGCGTTCAGCATCCCGCGCGGCGTTTCCATCATGGCCCAGATCGGCTTGTCCCCGACCAGAGCGGCAAGGGCATCCACCTGCGCGGTGCTTTCCACCTTGGGCAGCAGCACCGCGTCGCAATCCATTTGGGCGGCCGCCTTGGCATCTGCCTCGCCCCACTGGGTATCCAGCCCGTTGATCCGCACAATGCGCATCCGCTGACCATAGCCACCCGCCGCCAGCGCATCCTTCAGAATGCCGCGGGCGTTTTCCTTCTCATCGACTGCCACGGCATCTTCGAGGTCAAAGATGATGGCATCGACTGGCAGGGTCTTGGCCTTTTCAAGGGCCCGTTCCTTGGAACCGGGGATATAGAGTACCGAACGATAGGGGCGTGCGCGCTGATCCATGAGTCTCTCCGAAATAAAGTTGCGCGAAAATGCCCACCAATTGCCGAAAAGTTCAAGGATGAATTTGCCGCAACGCAGAAGAAATTGCTGCGAACGCTGCGTTAACGGCAAATTGCCCGGTCTGGCGGCAGGCTGATGCTGTGAAACCGGCCCGTATAGGTCCTTCAAATGCGAGGCATTCAGATGAGAACTTCCTTTCTCAAGGCAACCATGGGATTCGGCCTGATGGCACTGGCCGCCGATCAGATCAGCGCGCAACAGGCGGTCTGCGCCCCGCGCGAGATCGTGCTGCACCGCTTGCAAGACGGGTACGGCGAAACCCGGCAGGCGATCGGGCTTGGCGCGAACAACAGCTTTGTCGAATGGTTCGCGTCCGAGGCAGGCAGTTGGACCCTGACCATGACCTTTCCGGACGGATCGACCTGTATCCTTGCTGCGGGGCAGGCGTTTGAAAACATCGCGCAAACTGCACCTGCGCCCGGTGATCCCGCCTGACGGTCACTTCAGACCAACGCGTCCCAGATCAGCTTGGCGCCCGTCACCGCCAGCAACACATAGGTCAGCCCGAAGAACAGGCGCTCGGACACCATGTGATGCGCTTTGACACCGATCCATGTTCCCAGAATGGCAAAGGGGGCCAGCCAGAGATCGGCTTTCAACACTTCCCATGTAAAGGCACCCAGAAACGCATAAGGCACGGCCTTGGCGATATTGATGATCCAGAAAATCAGGACGGTTGTGGCCTGATAGGTGGTCTTTTCAACCTTGCGCGATAACAGGTACACTGCCACCGGCGGGCCGCCGGCATGGCTGACAAAGCTGGTAAACCCCGCCACCAGCCCCGCGATCCCACCGACCCAAACCGGCATGGCCGCGCGGGTCGTCTTGCGGGGCCAGAGCTGCCAGACCACAAATCCCAACGCCACACTGCCGATCAGAAAGCGCAGCGCATCATCACTTGCATAATGGAACAGGGCCGCCCCGAGGGCCACGCCCGGCAGCGCCCCGATCAGCAGGACGCGTGCATCCGGCGCACTCCACCGGCCCCAATAATGCGGCAGGGACACCACGTCGATCAGCATCAGCAACGGCAGCATCAACCCCAGCGCCTGCGCAGGCGGCAGGACCAGCGCCAGAATGGCCGAACTGGCAAAGGCGGCCCCAGATCCAAAGCCGCCCTTTGAAATACCCGCGAACATGGCGGCAAGCGTCGCAAGTGCGAACAGACCGAAACTGTCGATCATGCCCTCAGCCGCTCGCGGCGCGCAATTCCCCGCACGTCACGCCTATCACTTTTTGCGGTCAAGGATCTTCTTGCGCTGTGCCTCGTATTCCTTCTCGGTCAACAGGCCTTCGCCATAGGCCTTTTCAAGCGAGGCCAGTTCTTCCCCGACCGTTGTCGTGGTCACGTTGTTGGTGGTGTTGCCGCCATTGCCACATGCGCTGACCAGAAGGCCCGCCACTGCCAATGCTGCGAAAATCTTTGCCGTTGATTCCATGATGTCGGGTCTCCTGCCTTGAAGTGTTTTCAACTTTCTAGCCGCTGCCCGGATATCCGGCAAGACACTTAGCCCATTGGAGTCCAAAGGGATATTGGCCTGAAAACACCGAGTGCAACGCTTCGCCGCGCCTGCACACACTTGCCTTGAAAGGAATTTGCGCCTAAGCCACCCGCGATCATTCAACCGGACTCGGAGAGAAATCCAATGGCCAGACCCAAGATTGCCCTTATCGGCGCAGGTAACATCGGCGGCACGCTTGCCCACCTCGCAGCCCTCAAAGAACTCGGCGACGTTGTTCTGTTCGACATCGCTGACGGCCTGCCGCAGGGCAAGGCGCTGGACATCGCAGAATCCGGCCCCGTCGAAAAAATCGACGCCGCCATGTCGGGCACCAGCGACTATGCCGACATCGCCGGCGCAGACGTCTGCATCGTGACCGCCGGTGTGGCCCGCAAACCCGGCATGAGCCGTGACGACCTGCTGGGCATCAACCTGAAAGTCATGAAATCGGTTGGCGAAGGCATCCGCGACCACGCGCCGGACGCGTTCGTGATCTGCATCACCAACCCGCTGGACGCCATGGTCTGGGCTCTGCAGAAATTCTCGGGCCTGCCCGCGAACAAGGTCTGCGGCATGGCTGGCGTTCTGGACTCCGCTCGCTTCCGTCACTTCCTCGCCGAAGAATTCAACGTCTCGATGCGCGACGTCACCGCCTTTGTTCTGGGCGGTCACGGCGACACGATGGTGCCTTCGGTGCGTTACTCGACCGTTGCTGGCATCCCGCTGCCCGACCTGATCGAAATGGGCTGGACCACGCAAGAGAAACTGGACGCCATGGTGCAGCGCACCCGTGACGGTGGCGCGGAAATCGTTGGCCTGCTGAAAACCGGTTCGGCCTTCTACGCTCCGGCAGCCTCGGCCATCGAAATGGCAGAAGCCTATCTCAAAGACCAGAAACGCGTTCTGCCTTGCGCGGCCTACTGTGACGGCGATCTGGGCGTGAAAGACATGTATGTCGGCGTGCCCACCGTGATCGGCGCTGGTGGCGTTGAAAAGATCGTCAACATCAAGCTCAACAAGGAAGAGCAAGAGATGTTCGACGTGTCGGTCAAGGCGGTTCAGGGTCTGGTTGACGCCTGCAAAGGCATCGACGGCTCGCTGGCCTAAATCCGGCAAGACAGAGATTGTGAAGGGCTGGAGCGCAGGCTCCGGCCCTTCTTTTTTGGGAAACCGCGACAAATCCCACGCGCGACCTTTGCCTTTTACGCGGCTTGCGCAATATCCCTAAAAACAAAGCGGAAACTCGGATTGATTCCTTCGAATGTGTATTCCGCCCGCATTTGTGATCACTAATTTTCAGGGTGTGATCACAAACCTTGAAAAATCGGTCCAAAACGCCGCAGTATGGAAAAAAGTGCTTAGCGGCCTACGAAACCTGTGCCAATACGTCCTGCAATCGTAGCAAGATGGGACAGTTCCATGAACATCCATGAATATCAGGCGAAGGCATTGCTTCGCTCCTACGGTGCCCCGGTTTCGGACGGACGTGTTGTCCTGAAGGCCGAGGATGCCAAAACTGCAGCCGGTGAACTGGACGGACCCCTCTGGGTCGTCAAGGCACAGATCCACGCAGGTGGTCGCGGCAAGGGTTCCTTCGTTGAAGCGGACGCTGGCGAAAAGGGCGGTGTCCGCCTGGCCAAGTCGGTGGAAGAAGCCGCCGAAGAAGCCAAGAAAATGCTGGGCCGCACCCTTGTGACGCACCAGACCGGCCCCGTGGGCAAACAGGTCAACCGCATCTACATCGAAGCGGGCTCGGACATCGAACGCGAACTGTATCTCGCGTTCCTCGTCGACCGTCAGACCTCGCGCGTGTCGATCGTGGCCTCGACCGAAGGCGGCATGGACATCGAAGAAGTCGCTGCCTCGACCCCGGAAAAAATCCTGTCCTTCTCGATCGACCCGGCCACCGGTTACATGCCCTACCACGGCCGCCGCGTTGCGTTCTCGCTGGGTCTGGAAGGCGCACAAGTTAAACAGTGCGTTGCCCTGCTGGCCAATCTCTACAAAGCCTTCATCGAGAAGGATATGGAGATGCTGGAAATCAACCCGCTGATCGTCATGCCCGATGGCAACCTGAAACTGCTGGACGCCAAAGTCGGCTTTGACGGCAACGCGGTTTACCGTCACCCGGATATCGCCGAACTGCGCGACACCACCGAAGAAGACCCCAAAGAGCTGGAAGCGTCGAAATACGACCTGAACTACATCGCTCTGGACGGTGAAATCGGCTGTATGGTGAACGGTGCGGGTCTCGCGATGGCCACCATGGACATCATCAAACTCTACGGTGCAGAACCTGCCAACTTCCTCGACGTGGGCGGTGGTGCGACCAAAGAGAAAGTGACCGAAGCGTTCAAGATCATCACCTCTGACCCCAACGTCAAAGGCATCCTGGTCAATATCTTCGGCGGCATCATGCGCTGTGACGTCATCGCAGAAGGCGTTGTGGCAGCCGTGAAAGAAGTCGGCCTGCAGGTTCCGCTGGTTGTCCGTCTCGAAGGTACCAACGTGGAAGCCGGTAAAGAGATCATCAACAACTCTGGTTTGGACGTGATCGCAGCCGACAACCTGTCGGACGGCGCAGAAAAAATCGTGAAAGCGGTGAAAGGTTAAGACCATGGCAATTCTCGTTGATGAAAACACCAAAGTAATCTGCCAAGGCTTCACCGGCTCGCAGGGTACTTTCCACTCGGAACAGGCCATCGCTTATGGCACCAAAATGGTCGGCGGCGTGACCCCCGGCAAAGGTGGCATGGAACATCTTGGCCTGCCGGTATTTGACTCGGTCCACGACGCCAAGGCGAAAACCGAAGCCAACGCCAGCGTTATCTATGTTCCCCCGCCCTTCGCGGCCGACTCGATCCTCGAAGCGATCGACGCGGAAATGGAGCTGATCGTCTGCATCACCGAAGGCATCCCGGTCCTCGACATGATGAAAGTACAGCGCGCGCTGGAAAACTCTTCCTCGCGTCTGATCGGCCCGAACTGCCCCGGTGTCATCACCCCTGACGCCTGCAAGATCGGCATCATGCCCGGCCACATTCACAAGCGTGGCTCGGTGGGTGTTGTATCGCGCTCGGGTACGCTTACCTATGAAGCCGTGAAACAGACTGCTGACATCGGCCTTGGCCAATCGACTGCTGTTGGTATTGGTGGTGACCCCATCAAGGGCACCGAGCATATCGACGTGCTGGACATGTTCCTGTCGGACGACGAAACCCAGTCGATCATCATGATCGGTGAGATCGGCGGCTCGGCGGAAGAAGAAGCCGCTGAATTCCTGGCCAACGAACGCAAGAAAGGCCGCTGGAAGCCGACCGCTGGCTTCATCGCGGGCCGTACGGCGCCTCCGGGCCGTCGCATGGGTCACGCCGGTGCCATCGTTGCCGGTGGTAAAGGCGGCGCGGAAGACAAGATCGAAGCCATGAAAGAGGCCGGTATCGTTGTCGCCGACAGCCCCGCAGGTCTGGGCGAAGCCGTGCTTAAGGCAATCGGCTAAGATATGATGGTTCACCGGGCATATGCATGGTCGGCAGCGCCTGCGCATACGGGGGCGTCTTGCTCTCCCGTGTGCGCGGCACATGCCCGCGCTCTGCGTTCGGTGGACCACCCCCCTGTTCTGCGCCAGACCGGCGCCGGCCCTGCATGTCACGGGCAATCCGTGAAAGGATCGCGACATGCCGCTGTTTAGGGTCAACGACAGGATTCACTATTACGCACACGTGCCAAAGGCCGGTGGTTCGTCTGTCGACCACTACCTCGTGGCCCGCTTTGGTCCCCTCGCGTTTTTCAACGGCCAGTTCACCGCCGTGCCCGAAAACCAGCGCTGGACCCGCACCTCGCCCCAGCACATCCGCTGGCGCAATCTCTATCAGCTTTTCCCGCGCGACTGGATCGAGAGTTCCTTTGCGGTCGTCCGCGACCCCCTCGCCCGCCTGAAAAGCGCCTATCATTTCCAGAAAGAGGCCCTGAAAAGCATCCCCGAGGACCGAACCTTTGAAGACTGGTTCAAACTGCGCCTTGCCGGGATCAAGCAGAACGCCTTTTTCGACGACAACCACCTGGTTCCCCAGACACATATTGTCCCGCCCGACGCCCGCGTGTTCCGGCTTGAGGACGGTCTGGACGGTGTCGTCGACTATCTTGACGCGATCGAAGGCGCCCCGAACGGCCCCCGCACGGTCAAGACACACAACGCACGGGCCAAAGGCAGCACTGGCAAACGCCGTGACCCCGCCGATGGCCTGTCTCCCGAATTCCTCGCGCTGATCGAGGAAACCTATGCCGAGGATTACACACGTTTCGGCTATCCGCTCCGGTCTTCCGGTGCAGATGGCTCTGGCGCTGCAACCTCAGCCCCGCTTCCAACCGAAGAGTCTGTCCAATGAACGACCAATCTCCGAACGACATTTTCCACGCCTCGTCCTTCATGCAGGGGCACAATGCGGAATATCTCGAACAGATGTACGCCCGCTATGCATCCGACCCCAATGCGGTTGACGAAGCGTGGCAGGATTTCTTCCGCCAGCTGGGCGATGCCGAACTGGATGTCAAAGCCGAAGCACAAGGCCCCTCGTGGCTGCGCGCCGACTGGCCGCCGCAACCCAATGACGACCTGACCGGCGCGCTGACCGGCGAATGGGCCGAACCCGTTGAAGCCAAGGCCGCAGGCGACAAGATCAAGGCGAAAGCCGCAGAAAAAGGTGTGGAAGTCACCGACGCGCAGGTCCGCCAGGCCGTGCTGGACTCGATCCGCGCGCTGATGCTGATCCGGGCCTATCGTATTCGTGGGCACCTGGTGGCCGATCTTGATCCGCTGGGGATGCGTGACCAAACTCCGCACCCCGAGCTGGACCCGAAATCCTATGGCTTTACCGATGCCGACATGGACCGTCCGATTTTCATCGACAAGGTTCTGGGCCTCGACATCGCCACCATGCGCCAGATCGTCGATATCGTAAAGCGCACCTATTGCGGCACCTTCGCGCTGCAATACATGCACATCTCGAACCCCGAAGAAGCCAGCTGGCTGAAAGAGCGGATCGAGGGCTTTGGCAAGGAAATCCAGTTCACCCGCGAAGGCCGCAAGGCAATCCTGAACAAGCTGGTCGAGGCCGAAGGTTTCGAAAAGTTCCTGCACGTCAAATACATGGGCACCAAGCGGTTTGGTCTGGACGGCGGCGAAAGCCTCATCCCTGCGATGGAGCAGATCATCAAGCGCGGCGGCAACCTTGGCCTTAAGGAAATCGTTATCGGCATGCCCCACCGTGGCCGCCTGTCGGTTCTGGCCAACGTGATGCAGAAGCCCTATCGCGCGATCTTCAACGAATTCCAGGGCGGCTCGTTCAAGCCCGAGGACGTGGACGGATCGGGCGACGTGAAATATCACCTCGGCGCGTCGTCGGACCGCGAATTTGACGGCAACACCGTGCACCTGTCGCTGACCGCGAACCCCTCGCACCTCGAGGCTGTGAACCCGGTTGTTCTGGGCAAGGTCCGCGCCAAGCAGGATCAGCTGAACGACCATGACCGCCATCAGGTTCTGCCAGTGCTGCTGCACGGCGACGCGGCCTTTGCCGGTCAGGGTGTCGTGGCCGAGTGTTTCGCCCTGTCGGGTCTGCGCGGTCACAAAACCGGCGGCACCATGCATATCGTCGTGAACAACCAGATCGGCTTTACCACCGCGCCGCATTTCTCGCGCTCGTCCCCCTATCCGACGGACAACGCGCTGGTCGTCGAGGCGCCGATCTTCCACGTGAACGGGGACGACCCCGAGGCCGTGGTGCACGCCGCCAAGGTGGCCACTGAGTTCCGCCAGAAGTTCCACAAGGACGTGGTTCTGGATATCTTCTGCTATCGCCGCTTCGGTCACAACGAAGGCGACGAGCCGATGTTCACCAACCCGGTGATGTACAAGAAGATCAAAGGACACAAGACCACGCTGTCGCTTTATACCGAGCGTCTGGTCAAGGACGGCCTGATCCCCGAAGGCGAAATCGAAGACATGAAGGCCGCGTTCCAGGCCCAACTGAACGACGAGTTCGAAGCTGGCAAGGAATACAAACCCAACAAGGCCGACTGGCTGGACGGGCGCTGGTCGGGTCTGGATCGTGAAGACGGCGACTATCAGCGTGGCCAGACCTCGATCAAGGACGAGACCCTGAAAGAAGTCGGCAAATCGCTTTGCACCGTGCCCGAAGGGTTCCCGATCCACAAAACCGTGGGGCGCCTTCTGGATGCCAAGACCAAGATGTTCGAAAGCGGTAAGGGCTTTGACTGGGCCACCGCCGAGGCGCTGGCCTTTGGATCGCTGCTAAGCGAAGGCTATCCGGTCCGTCTTGCCGGTCAGGACGCCACGCGCGGCACCTTCTCGCAGCGTCATTCTGGCATCGTGAACCAGAACACCGAAGAACGCTATTACCCGCTGAACAACATCCGCGCCGGTCAGGCCCAGTACGAAGTCATCGACTCGGCCCTGTCGGAATACGCGGTACTGGGCTTTGAATATGGCTACTCGCTGGCCGAACCGAACGCGCTGACCCTGTGGGAAGCCCAGTTCGGCGATTTTGCCAACGGCGCGCAGATCATGTTCGACCAGTTCATCAGCTCAGGTGAATCGAAATGGCTGCGGATGTCGGGCCTCGTGGTTCTGCTGCCGCACGGTTTCGAGGGCCAGGGCCCCGAACACTCGTCGGCCCGCCTGGAACGCTTCTTGCAGATGTGCGGTGGGGACAACTGGATCGTGGCGAACTGCTCGACCCCGGCGAACTATTTCCACATCCTGCGCCGCCAGATCCATCGCAGCTTCCGTAAGCCGCTGATCCTGATGACGCCGAAATCGCTGCTGCGTCACAAGCTCTGCATTTCGGATGCCGAGGACTTTACCAACGGGTCTTCGTTCCACCGCGTGCTGTGGGATGACGCCGAGAAGGGCCATTCCGACACCAAGCTGAAGGCGGACAAGGACATCAAGCGCGTCGTCATGTGTTCCGGCAAGGTCTATTTCGACCTGCTGGAAGAACGCGACAAGCGCGGGATCGACGACATCTATCTTCTGCGCGTCGAGCAATACTATCCGTTCCCGGCGCATTCGCTCATCAAAGAGCTGGATCGCTTCAAAGGGGCCGAGATGGTCTGGTGCCAGGAAGAGCCCAAGAACCAGGGCGCATGGTCGTTCATCGAACCCAATATCGAGTGGGCCCTGACCCGCATCAAAGCCAAACACACCCGTCCGGTTTACGCAGGCCGCCCCGCTTCGGCCTCGCCTGCAACCGGTCTGGCAAGCCAACACAAAGCACAACAAGAGGCGCTGGTGAATGCCGCGCTGACCATGGAAGGAAACTAAGCCATGACCGAAGTTCGCGTCCCGACCCTTGGTGAGAGCGTCACCGAAGCCACCGTAGCGACCTGGTTCAAGAAACCCGGCGATGCCGTTGCCGCAGACGAAATGCTGTGCGAGCTGGAAACCGACAAGGTGACCGTCGAAGTACCGGCCCCGGCCGCTGGCGTCATGGGCGAAATCGTCGCCGCAGAAGGCGACACCGTGGGTGTAGATGCCCTGCTGGCCACCATCGTGGCCGGTGACGGTGCCGAGGCTGCCCCGGCAGCCCCTGCCGCCGAAGCCGCACCTGCTGCAGCCCCCGCAGAAGGCGGTGACAGCATCGACGTGATGGTGCCCAGCCTGGGTGAATCGGTCTCGGAAGCCACGGTTTCGACCTGGTTCAAAGCCGTGGGTGATACCGTTGCGCAGGACGAAATGCTCTGCGAACTGGAAACCGACAAGGTTTCGGTCGAAGTGCCCGCGCCCGCCGCTGGTGTTCTGGCCGAAATCGTCGCCAATGAAGGCGACACAGTGGACGCCACCGCCAAGCTGGCCGTGATCTCGTCCTCGGGTGCGGTTGCCGCAGCGCCCGCCGCAGCCCCGGCTGCCGCGCCTGCCGCTGGTGGCAAAGACGTTGAAAACGCCCCGTCGGCCAACAAACTGATGGCGGAAAAAGGCATCGACGCGGCCAATGTGCAGGGCTCGGGCCGCGATGGTCGCATCATGAAGGAAGACGTGCTCAAGGCCGCTCTGGCCCCCGCTGCCACGCCTGCTCCGGCCCCGGCCGCCGCACCGCGCACCCCATCGGTCGCCGAAGACGCCGTGCGCGAAGAGCGCGTGAAAATGACCCGCCTGCGCCAGACCATCGCCAAGCGCCTGAAAGACGCGCAAAACACCGCCGCGATCTTGACCACCTATAACGAGGTGGACATGACCGAGTGCATGGCGCTGCGCAAAACCTACAAGGACCAGTTCGAAAAGAAACACGGCGTCCGTCTGGGCTTTATGTCCTTCTTCACCAAGGCGTGCTGTCATGCCCTGAAAGAAGTGCCCGAAGTGAACGCGGAAATCGACGGCACCGACATCGTGTACAAGAACTATGTCCACATGGGCATCGCCGCCGGCACCCCGCAGGGTCTGGTTGTGCCGGTCATCCGTGACGCCGACAAGATGTCGTTCGCGGAAATCGAAGGCGCGATTGCTGAAAAAGGCCGCCGCGCCCGTGATGGCAAACTGTCCATGGCAGAAATGCAGGGCGGCACTTTCACCATCTCGAACGGTGGTGTCTACGGTTCGCTGATGTCCTCGCCGATCCTGAACCCCCCGCAGTCGGGCATCCTCGGCATGCACAAGATCCAGGACCGCCCGATGGTCATCAACGGCGAAATCAAGATCCGCCCGATGATGTACCTGGCCCTGTCCTATGACCACCGCATCGTAGACGGCAAAGGCGCCGTGACCTTCCTCGTCCGCGTGAAAGAGGCGCTGGAAGATCCCCGTCGCCTGCTGATGGACCTGTAATTCCGGCGGGGCGTCACTGCCCCAGCCGACGAAAACCTTGCACGGCGGGTATTCTGCCGTGCATCTCCACACCACCCCTCGCGAATTTTCTTGTTCCGATTGCCAGACTTGAGAGGGATCAAGGCGCTTTGTTGCAAAACGGCGCAGTCTCGTCTCACTTGAAACTTAGGAAGCTGAAAAAATGGCAACCCACATTCTCTGGCAGGCCGACGTTGCGGATTTTGACGTATGGCTGAGCGTATTTAAAGCAGACGCCAAGAACCGCAAGGCATCCGGCATCGTCGATCTGAATGTCTGGAGCGATCCGGACAAGGAAAACCATGCTGTCGCCCTGTTCGCCGTGGCCGATCTTGAAAAGGCACGCGCCTTTTTCGGGTCCGAGGAACTGGCCATGCATATGGAGCGCGACGGGATCACCCATGTCACGGTCAAAATGCTGACCCCTGCCTGACGGCAGACCCACAAATCAAAGGACCACAGCCCCGTGACCGTTCCATGGGGCCGAAGGAGGAAACACCCCATGTCTCAATATGACGTCATCATCATCGGTGCAGGCCCCGGCGGCTATGTCTCCGCCATCCGCTGCGCCCAGCTGGGCCTCAAAACCGCCGTGGTCGAGGGCCGCGAAACCTTGGGTGGCACCTGTCTGAACGTGGGCTGTATCCCCTCCAAGGCACTGTTGCACGCTTCGCATCTCCTGCACGAGGCCGAGCACAACTTTGCCTCGATGGGCCTCAAGGGCAAATCGCCTTCGGTCGACTGGAAACAGATGAAATCCTACAAGGATGACGTTATCGGCCAGAACACCGGCGGCATCGAATTCCTGTTCAAGAAGAACAAGATCGACTGGCTCAAGGGCTATGGCTCGATCGAGGCCGCGGGCAAGGTCAAGGTGGGCGACACCACCTATGACACCAAGAACATCGTGATCGCGTCGGGCTCGGTCCCGTCGTCGCTGCCCGGTGTCGAAGTCGACAATGGCAAGGGCATCGTCGTGGACTCGACCGGTGCGCTGGAACTGCCGAAGGTGCCGAAGAAGATGGTCGTCATCGGTGCAGGCGTGATCGGCCTCGAACTGGGCTCGGTCTATGCGCGTCTTGGCACCGAGGTCACCGTGGTGGAATACATGGATGCGGTCTGCCCCGGCATGGATGCCGACGTGCAGCGGACCTTCAAGAAAATCCTTGAAAAGCAGGGTCTGAAATTCATCATGGGCGCCGCCGTTCAGGGTGTCGAAGCGTCCAAGACCAAAGCCAAGGTCACCTATCAACCCAAGAAAGGCGGCGACGACGCAACCATCGACGCAGATGTCGTTCTGGTGGCCACGGGCCGCAAGCCCTATGCCGAGGGTCTGGGCCTTGACAAGCTGGGCGTGAAAATGACCGAACGCGGTCAGGTTGCGGTCGATGCGCACTGGGCCACCAACGTGCCCGGCATCTACGCCATTGGCGACGTGATCGAAGGCCCGATGCTGGCGCACAAGGCCGAAGACGAAGGTATGGCGGTCGCAGACGTGCTGGCAGGCAACCATGGCCACGTGAACTATGGTGTGATCCCGGGCGTAGTCTACACCGCCCCCGAAGTCGCCACCGTCGGCGCCACCGAGGCCGCGCTCAAGGCCGAAGGCCGCAAATTCAAGGTCGGCAAGTTCTCGTTCATGGGCAACGCCCGCGCCAAGGCCGTGCATCAGGCCGATGGCTTTGCCAAGATCATCGTGGACGCCGAAACCGACCGCGTGCTGGGTGCCGCGATCATCGGCCCATCGGCGGGTGACATGATCCACGAGATTTGTGTTGCGATGGAATTCGGCGCCTCGGCGCAGGATATCGCCCTGACCTGCCACGCCCACCCGACCTATTCGGAAGCAGTGCGCGAGGCGGCTCTGGCCTGCGGCGACGGCCCGATCCACGCCTGATCGCCCGACATGACAAAACAAGAGGGCGGCCCCGGAGCCGCCCTTTTTTGTGCCAAGTCATCCAGAGGATTTTCCTCACCACATCGTCTGCCGCGCACGCGCAAGCCACGCATCATCATAAGGTTGGCCGCCTTCTTCACCCTGTGTCTGCTCGGCCAGAACCTCACCCGCCGTGGGCAAGCCTGCGCTTTGATCACCGGACGTCCAAAGCCCTGCCCGCATCGGTGCGCGGGCGCATTGGGTGTAAATCTCGCCAATCCGGATCACGATGACAGATCGCGGGTGTTTGCCCAGCACCTCGAAACGCTGACGCATGTCATCATCCACCGTCACGCGCGCAAATCCATTCACACGCACCACCGTGTTTGATCCCGGCACCATGAACAGCAGGGAAATCCGACCGTCCGCCACGATATTGCGCAGCGTGTCCATCCGGTTGTTGCCGCGCCAGTCCGGCATGGCCAGCGTCTGATCGTCCAGCTCAACAACCACGGGGCCATCATCCCCGCGCGGGCTGCCATCGGTACCTTCGGGCCCCACCGTCGACACGATGCAGAATCGCGACCGCATGATCCACGCGCGATAAAGCGGCGTCAGCTTCTGCGCCACCTTGCGCAATGAAGGCGAACCCGGGGCGCCATAAAGCGACTCGAGCTCGGCAATATCCTCAACCCACTGCATCCGGATCAAACCCCGCTTCGCGCATCAAGGCATTCGAACGGTCCTCGATCACGCGTTCAAGTTCCGCCATAAAGGTCTTCTGATCGGCGCCCTGCTCGATTGGATCCAGAAACTCGACCACGGCCAGACCCGGCGTGCGCAACATGGTGCCCTTGGGCCAGAACATGCCGGCATTGGTGGCAACGGGCACCGCTTTCTGGCCCGTTTCCTTGTAAAGCACGTAGGGACCCACCTTGTAGGGGCGGTAGTCGCCCACCGGCACCCGGGTGCCCTGCGGATAGATAACCAGCTGTCCCGGCGGGACGCGCCCGCTTTCGACATCGGCCAGCATCGACTTGATCGCGGCACCGCGTTTGCCCCGGCGCACCGGCACACAGCCCAGACGCCATGCATAGACACCGATGATCGGGGTAAACAGCAATTCGTATTTCATGATGAAACGGGGCTGCGGCACCGCCTTGAAGATCATCATGATATCCAGGAAAGACTGGTGCTTGGCCGGCACCAGAACCGCGCCCGAGGGCACTGTACCACGCACTTCGGACCGGATACCGACGATCCAGCGCGCGGTCCAGATCGCCCAGGTTGCATAGGTGTTGCAGGCGGTCATCGCCCCTTTGGGCGACACCAACGCCCAGGGAAAGAACAGAATTCCCATCGCCAGCATCATCACGGCATTCTGCACGACGTAAATGATCGACAGGATCCACTGAATCACGTTTCGCATCAGTCAAGCTCCGACAAAGTGCGCCGCGCGGCATGGCCGGTGGCGAAATAGGCGACAAGTCCGGCAAGCGGCGGGATCAGCACCGGCCACAGCCAGCCGCCCCCCTGAAATCCGAGACCCGTCAGAAAGCCGCCCTCGGCCTGCGCTGCGGGCAAGAGCAGCACCGCCCCCAACCCCACAACCACGCCCACGGCCGCCCCAAGCAGCGCCCGCAGGGTAAAACGGCGCACGAAGGCCTGCGCGATATAGCTGTCGCGTGCGCCGACAAGGCGCAGTACCGCGATCACCTGCGCATTGGCCGCCAGCGCCGCGTTCGCCGCAAGCGTGATAATCGTCGCAGTGGTCGCGGCAATCAGCAGGATCGACACCCAGCCCAGCAGCCGCAATCGCCCCGCCGCCTGCTCCAGCGGACGCCGCCAGCGGTTGTGATCATCCAGAACTGCGCCCGGCACCTCGGCTTGTAGCCGCAGACGCAACCCGGCGGCATCATAGCCTTCTTGGGTTTCCTGAATTTCGATCAACTGCGGAACCGGCAGATCCTCGACCGGCAGGTCCGGCCCGAACCACGGTTCCAGCAACGCGCGCTGTTCTTCGTCACTGAGGGCGCGCGCGGCCTCGATACCCGGTGTGGTCAGCAAGAGCCGCAGCGCCGCGGCAGTCTGGTCTGCCATCTGACCTTCGGGCGCAGAAATCCGCAGGGTCGAACTGTGTGCCAGCTCATCGCCCCAGCGTGTCGCCAGACGCCCCGAGGCCAGCGACAGCGCCAGCGCAAACACCGCGAGAAACGCCATCGCCCCCGCCGCAAAGGTGGTCAGCCGCGCGGTAAATCCCGAGGGCGGAACCACGCGGTCGGCCTGAACATCGCCCACGATCAGGTCATTCAGGAAACGCGGGATCACTCTCATAGGTCCGCCCCCGCCAATTGAAGCTTGCGGTTGGCGATCCGCAGCACGCGCGCCTGCACCTTGGACTTGGCCGCCCGGATCAGGTTCAGATCATGGGTCGCGATCATGATCGTCTTGCCCATCTTGTTCAACTCGATCAGCAACTGCAAAAGACGCTGCGACATTTCCCAGTCGACATTGCCCGTGGGTTCATCGGCCAGCACCACGTCCGGCGACATGATGACCGCCCGCGCGAGGGCCGCTCGCTGGCGTTCCCCACCGGACAATTCTGGCGGCAGGGCGCTGGCGCGGTTGCCCAACCCCACCCAATGCATCAGTTCTTTGAGGTTGGAATGGTTTTCCAGGGTCTCGCGCCCCGACACCATCAGGGGCAGCGCCACGTTGTCGGCAATCGGCAGATGGTCCAGAAACTGGCAATCCTGATGCACCACCCCGATCCGGCGACGGGCCATGGCGTGATCATCGCGATCCATCTCGCGCACGTCCTGATCGAACAGCCGCACATGACCCGAGGTTGGCACAAGCGCGCCATAGCACAATTTCAGAAAGGTGGTCTTGCCCGATCCGGACGGGCCGGTCAGGAAATGGAACGATCCCGGGGCGAGCTTCAACGAGATATTGCTCAGCAATTCGCCACCGCCATAGCTATAGGCCGTATTGTCCAATTCGATCAAAACCTGTGCCCTCTCTGCCGGTTTGCCCTGTTGTGCCCGAGCATCGGGCGGGATTCAATCCGCTGTGGCAAGGCTTTGCACTTTCAAGGTCGAATGTTACACCATATGCTAACCTGAAATAAGCAGGGTCAGGGACACCGAGGGGAAAACATGCGGCTAAGTTGCCCAAATTGCGGCGCGCAATACGAGGTGCCGGACGACGTCATTCCGCAGGCCGGGCGGGACGTGCAGTGTTCCAATTGCGGCCACACCTGGTTTCAACCGCCCCCCGAAGTCGACACCGCCCTGACCGAAGACCTTGGCGGCGCGCTCCCGGACGAGGGCTGGAGCCCCGAGGACCCCGACGAGGCGGATCACCCCGACACCGAAATCGCGCCGGAAGTGCCCGGGTCGGATGACGAAGAGGAGGTTCAGCCACCCTCTATTGGTTTCTCGGGCTCTGTCACCGACATCTCAGAAGACGCGGAAGAGGACCGCGCCGCCCCCGAGGACGACACGATCGACACGGCATGGACCGATCAGGACGCCCTGCCCGACCCCGAGGATGGCGCACCTGAAACCCTCGAACGGTTCGAGGAGGAAGACGACGAGAACATCCCCGACGATCTGGAACTGGACGCGGCGATTGGTCAGGCCATCGCCATGTCTGAAGAGGATACGCCTACAGACACGGCTCCGGAAACGGCGGACGACCAAGACGAAGATCGCGACTTGGACGAGACGGAGGCGGCCGATCAAGAAGACGTAGATGTCGCGCCCGAACCCGGTCTCGTCGACGATGATCTGGATATACCGGAAGAGGACATTCCCGAGCCGCGCCGCAAGACGCTTGATCCGGCGGTCACGGAAATCCTGCGCCAAGAGGCCGAACACGAAGCACAGGTACGTGCACGGGAGCGCGAACAGGGGATCGAAACCCAGCCTGATCTTGGCCTGAATGCGCCCGACACCGCGCCACCCATGGATGACAATGCACGGCGCGCGCAGGAAGCCCGCGCACGGATGCGCCGCATTCGTGGGTTGTCGGCCGAAGAAAACCCGGATCCCGTTGAACCCGCCCCCGACCCTACCGTCGACCTGCACACGTCACGGCGTGACCTGTTGCCTGATATCGAAGAAATAAACTCGTCCTTGCGCGCCTCGGACAGGCATGATTATCGCGATAGCGAAGAACCCGGCGCCTATGCCGAACGCAAACGCCGCAGCGGCTTCCGGTTGGGGTTCAGCCTGATGCTGTTGCTCGCGGTGGCAGGGATCCTTGTCTATCTTTATAACCAGCAGATCACCGCCAGCGTCCCGCAGGCGGCGCCCTATGTCGAATCCTACATGGACGGCGTGAACGACGCCCGTGTCTGGCTGGATACGCGGATCACCGAAATGATGCTGGCCCTGCAAAGCAACAGTTCACCAGACGGCAACTAAGCCTCTGCCGCAACTGGGTCTAGAACCGGTCCAGCAACCTTTTCAGATAGTTGCGTTCAAGCTCGGGGCGGTCCGCCTCTCCGGCGCGGCGGCGTATTTCGTCCAGAAGTTCGCGCGCCTCGCGATAGACATCCTCGCCCTGCAACAGCCCCTCTTCCGTGCCCGCAGGTCCGCGTGATCCGCGCGACCGGCCCAGGGGATCGGCAGAATTGCCACGCGCCTGTTCATTGCCCTGCTGGCCCTGACCCTGCTGTTGCTCGGCCATGGCCTCGCCCAGATTGCGCATCCCTTCGCGAAGGGCTTCCATCGCCTGTGCCTGTTCGTCAATCGCCCCCGGCAGATCGTTCCCGCGCAGGGCGTCCTCGGCGCGGTCCATCGCCTCGCCGGCATCCCCCAACGCCTCGGCAGCTGCGTCACCTTCGGGGGTGCCGCGCCCGGGCATCTGGCCCTGCAGGTTCTCAAGCTGTTGGCGCAGCGCCTGTTGCCGGTCCGCCAGCGTGCCTTCACCGGGGGTCTGGCCGCTCTGGCCATCCTGACCCTCTTGCCCCGAGCCCTGACCGGTGCCGTCATGGGCCTGACCGCGCCCGTCGCCACCGCTATAGCCCTGATTTCCCTGCGACTGGCCGGTATTCGCATCCGGGTTAAACTGTTCCTGCAATTCGCGGAACGCCTCGTCCGACAGACCCTGCTGATCGCGCAGCGTTTCGGCCAGACCTTCCATCGCCTGCTGGCCGGGCGACTGTTCGCCCTCTCCGCCGCCGCCCTGCGTGACGCGCATGTTTTCCATCATCCGTTGGAATTCTTCCAAGGCCTGCATCGCCTCCGCCAT
Source organism: Shimia fortis (assembly GCF_040225985.1). Taxonomy (NCBI): domain Bacteria; kingdom Pseudomonadati; phylum Pseudomonadota; class Alphaproteobacteria; order Rhodobacterales; family Roseobacteraceae; genus Shimia; species Shimia fortis. The sequence continues at coordinate 114,088 of NZ_JBBPEU010000004.1, read as the reverse complement.
GCGGCCCTGTTCCATTAACTCCTGAATCCGGTCCATCATGCGCTGCAGATCGTCCTGGTTCATCTGCATCATGTTGTCGGACAGCTGCTGCTGACCTTCCGAGGGATCACCGTCTTCCATGTTGCGCCGCGCCAGTTCGCGCAGGTAATCTTGGGTGGCCTCGCGCAACTCCTGCATAAGACGAGCGATTTCCTCGTCGCTGGCCCCATTTTTCATCGCCTCGGCCAGCCGGTCCCGCGCCCGCTCCATCCGCTCCAGTGCATCGCCCAGGTCGCCCTCTTCCAGCATCATCGCCAGATCCCAGAGAGCCTCGGCCAATTCGTCCCGTTGCACATCGGTCAGCCCGTAAGGCGCCATGTTTTCCAGCCGCCGCAGGATCATGCGGAACCGTAGATAACTGGTTTCGCTGTCAAAAATACCTTCTTCCGGGCGGTGCGATACCGCCCGCATCAACTGGGCCACCCGCCCTGCATTGTCGCGATTCCACAACAGGTCGCGCCGCATCTCGATCACGGCGGCGGCCAGCGGATCGAAAAACCGACGGGCCGGCAGCGCGGTTTCAAGCACCGCCGATTGCCCCGACAGGCCCTTGGCATCCTCGACATTCAGCGCAATCCGCACCGGCAGATGCGCCCAGACATGGTCCGAGAAATCTTCGATGAGAACCTCTTCGAAACTGTCGCGATCTCCGGTGATCGGCATCGGCAGGGCCACGGTCAGCGGGTCGGTCATCTCGGGCGCCAGTTTCAGGCCATAGCGGCGTGGCAACGCGTCAAGGTCCAGCGAGATGGTCGCGCTGCCCTGGACGACTTCGTAATCATCTGACGCCGAAAACGGCAAAGACATCTCTCCCCGCCCCGACACTTCGGGCACGCCGGTCAGGATCACCTGCGGGGCCTTGTCGGGAATCATCGCCACATCCCAACTACGCCCGTTCGGTCCCTCAATCGACAAGGCACCCGACTGCGTGACAGAAAAATCCTGTTCGGGCGCGGCGGCACTTGGCACATCCTCGGTTCGGCCAGAGACCGTTTCCGACAGGGTCAGCGCGCCGACCTCTCCGTAAAGACGGACCAGAACACGGCTTCCTTGCGGCAGCATCAACGGTCCTTCCGGCTGGTCGGCAAGATAAAGCGCGGGTTTTCCGGTATAGGCGGGCGGTTCGATCCAGCCTTCCCAGCTCGGACCAGCGACCGCGCCTGCCCCGCTGGTTTGTAATTCTCCAAGGCTGGCCACACGCGCGGCAGATCCGAACAAAAGGCTAACCGCCAAGGCCAGCAGCGCAATGTGGCGCAGGCCGAAAGGATCCAGCCGTTGCAGCCGCAAATCCGGCTGAACGGGGCGTGCTGTGCCTGCGGTTTCGGCCATACGCGCCTGATGGGCTTGCCACAGGGCCTGAGTACCCGCATCCGTCGCCCCCACGACCGATTGGTCGCGCAGCGCGTGCAAGGGCCGCCCGGGCAGGGTTGTATCGAGCCGGTCAAACGCCTCTTGCGCGGTCGGCATGTGGAATCGCCGGATTCCACGCACCAGAAGCGCCAGCGCGCCCGCCCCCAACACCACGGCGAGGGTCCAGATCACCTCGAGCCCCAGCGTTTCGTGAACGCCCAGCATCACCGCGGCCAGCACGGAAAAAGCCAGCGACCACAGGGGCCAGAAGCTCCGACCCAGCGACTCGGCCACCATACCAAGCCGCGTCAGGGCCAGCACGAGGGCCAGACGTTTCAGCACGCGATCAGGATCGGTCGTCGGTGTACCCATGCCCATATCCCAAGGGCGCAGGGCGGGATTGCCCTACAGCCATTCAGGAATGGTATCTCGGTTTATCATTTCGTCCAAGGTCGGACGTCGGCGGATAACCGCGAATTGATCCCCTTTCACCAGAACCTCTGGGATCAGAGGGCGCGAATTGTATTCGCTGGCCATCACCGCGCCATAGGCCCCGGCACTGCGGAATGCGATCAAATCGCCCGCTTTCACGGGTTCCATATCGCGGGATTTGGCAAATGTGTCACCGGTTTCACAGACTGGTCCTACGATATCATAGCGGGCTTTTTCGACACCGGCCTCGGGTTCGACTACCGCGACAATGTCGTGATGCGCCTCGTACATGGCGGGACGGATCAGGTCATTCATCGCACCGTCCACGATCATGAATTCGCGGTCTTCGCCCTGTTTCACATAGATCACCTTGCTGACCATGATACCCGCATTCCCGGCGATCAGGCGACCGGGTTCGATCTCGATCTCGCAGCCCAGATGACCCAGCGTGTCCTTGATCAATTGGCCATATTCCATCGGCAACGGCGGGGCCTCGTTCGAGCGCGTGTAGGGGATGCCAAGACCGCCCCCCAGATCAAGCCGCGAAATCTCGTGCCCGTCGGCGCGCAACTCTTCGGTCAGGGCAGCGACCTTTTCATAGGCCAGACGGAACGGTTCAAGCTCAGTCAACTGGCTGCCGATATGCACGTCTATCCCGATCACCTTCAGGCCCGGCAGGCTGGCGGCGTGGGCATAGACCTCTTTGGCACGGCTGATTGGAATGCCGAACTTGTTCTCGGATTTGCCAGTGGCGATTTTGGCATGGGTCTTGGCATCCACATCGGGGTTCACCCGCACGGTAATCGGGGCCACCACGCCCAATTCCTGCGCAACCGCGTCGATCACGGCCATTTCCGGCTCGGATTCCACGTTGAACTGGCGAATACCGCCGGTCAGGGCCGTGCGAATTTCATCGGCGGTTTTGCCCACCCCGGAAAACACGATGCGGTTCCCCGGCACACCTGCAGCGATAGCCCGTGCATATTCACCGCCCGACACCACATCCATGCCCGCGCCCAGCGCCGCCAGTGTCTTGAGAATGGCCTGATTGCTAGCCGCCTTCATGGCATAACAGACAAGATGGTCCATCCCGTCCAGCGCCTCGTCGAACAGCCGGAAGTGACGTTCCAGCGTGGCGGTGGAATAGCAATAGAACGGCGTGCCGACCTCTGCCGCGATCTCGGCCACGGGCACGTCCTCGGCAAACAACTGCCCCTCGCGATAAAGAAAATGGTCCATGGCCAGCTCCCTTCCTGTCAGCTCTCCGCGCCCGTCATATCCAGCCCGCGCCCCGCGTTCAATCGCCGACAGGTCGTAGGGTGGAAAATTAGACCGCTTCTGCCAGTATTCCCGACAGGATCGCCCCGATCGCCTGATCCACTATGACCACGTAGCGCGCACTGTCTGTCAGGAACAAGGACCGATGCAGCACCAACCCGTCAAACATCGCCGCAAGGGCGCGCCCTGTCGCCGCGGTGTCCAGCCCCGCGCGCAACTTGCCCTTTTCGGCCAGCGCATCCAACTTTTCTGCATAGAACCGCCCCAGCCGATCCTGAAACTGCGCAACCGCGATCAGCAAGTCTTCCGATCCGGTGCTGGAACCGAGGATTTCGAAAAACATCCGCACCTCGCGCTGGCTCTGCCCGTCAGGCAGGGATGAGTATCTCAACTGCGCGGCAAAATCTTCCACCTTTTCGGGCGCGGGCATCTCGGACAGCGCCGCCTCCCAATGCGCGAAGAATGCGTCAACAAGGGCACGGGTCAGATCCTCTTTGCGTTTGAAATAGAGATACAGCGTGCCCTTGGCCAACCCGGCCTCTTCGGCGATGTCGGTCATCTTGGCCGACACGTATCCGTGGCGCTGGAACGCCGTCATCGCCGCCTCGATGATTCGCGCCTTCATCGCCGCACGATCTACGATTTTGGGCATCTGAAACCTCCATTTTGACCTGCATATCCCGACGGTTAGTAATGATCAATTTTTTTATGACTTGACGGTCATTAAAAATCACCCCAGATAAATGACCCATCAGTCATTAAAAATGAGAGACTTCAAAATGACCTCTTCAAAACAGATGAAAACAGCCGGAGATCTGCTGTTCGTACTTGTGGTCAGCTTTGCCACGCTGGTGCCCGGTGGCCCCATCGAAACGCGTGATTTCAGCGGGCTTGGGGGGGCCGTGTTCTGGGGCTTCAACGCCTTCCTGATCGGATTGGCCCTTGTCGCCATCCTGGCGGCGATCGGGCTGCGCCGGCACCGTAAACCGGCGGCCTGGGCGGCGATCACGGTGGGCTGGGGCTATATTTTCGTGATTTTTCTCGACCTCGGGCACGTGTTCCCCGTGTCCCCCGATCCGATCCCGCTGACCCTTGGCCTGATTGAAATCCTTGTCGCCATGCTGGCGGCCTATGTCATCCACCTGTCCCATGCCGCGCTTGGCCATTTTTGACCCGGCCTGCCCAAAGGAGTTTTCCCGATGAAACGTATTGCCTGTCTCTTGCCCGCCCTGATGCTGGCCCTGTCCGCCTGCAGCGGCACCGGTGCCTCTCATCACCCAATTGTCAGCGGCAAATCTGGCCCGACCTATGACAGCGACCTGCAATCTTGCCAAAACCTTGCCCAAAGCCAGCCCGTGATGTCGCCCGACACCCGCACAACACTGGCCAAGGGCGCGGTGCTTGGGGCGGTGGTTGGTCTTGCCGATGACGGGGTCAGCAACGCTGAAGGTTTGGCCGCAGGTGCCCTCGCAGGCATGATCGGCGGCGGTTTGGCCGCGGAAAAGGACTTGCGCGACAGCCTCAAGGCCATTGTCGTGCAATGTATGCGCGACAAGGGTCATCCCGTTGTGGGCTGATCCACAATGTCAAAGATACTTCGTGGCGGCTTGCGGGCCGCCACGTTTAGTCAACCGGACGACTGCGCAGGAACAGGTACAACGGCAAGCCACAACTGACGCCGATGCAGAACGTGGCCGGAATGGCGATCAGCGCGCTCCAGTTCCGTCGCACCGCGACCTCGGCCACGATCCACACGGTCAGGGCAATCGCCGCAATCACCAGATCCCAATAAAGCCCCGTGACCGGCCCGCTGACCTTCCACTCGGCGACCAGCCCGCCAAGGTCGAGGCCGTTTTCAAAGATCCACGGCAAAAAGTAACTCATCGGGTGAATGGCACCCCAAATGGCAAGCCCCAGATAAATCATGCGCAAGACCGACATGCCCGTCCTTTCCGTTCCCATCGCGGGTGCCCTGAACAGCACCGCGCCTGTATTGACGACATCTAGCAGGCCCCGCGCATAAAAAAAGAGGCGCTCGCCGCGCCTCTCGGTCCAACATACCCTTTGGCCTTACCAACAGCCGTGGGTGCTGCAGCCCCGACCGACCGAGATCGACACGGGCCCCTTACTGACCCCGACATTGGCCGAGGTGTACACCCCGCCGCTCGAAATGCCGATATTGGCGTTCATCGAAGGCGCCCAGGGTTCTCCGTCCGCGCCGCATCCGGCGATCAGGGCGGTCAGGATCAGGGCACTCAGAATACGCATGGGGACTCACTCCGTGATTACTGGGATCAGCCTAACCGATCCCGTCTGCCCAGCAAACCCTGTTCCGGTCGCTCAACGACCCCAGCCGCAATTGGCGCCGCCCATGCACATGCCGCTATTGCTATAGCCGGGGCGATTGGGGTTCTCCCAGTCATTGTTGGTCGTGCTTTGGCAGGCCGCCAGAACCGCCATGCTTGCAGCCAGGAACATCCAGCGCATTACCGTCTTCCTCCACAATCGGCGCCGCCACTACAGCTGTGGGCAGGCGCATAATAGGTGCCCCCATAGGTCGGGGCGTTCGGATCACATCCTGCCAGAAGGGCAAGGGCGCTCACCACGATCAAAACCTTCTTCATGTCCGATCCTTTCCTGGAACGTCATGCTTGATATAGGGGTGTCTCAGGGCGAGACAACGCGGGTGCCGGTATCGCTGGAATAGGTCACGCCCACGCGGGCGGACCCGCTGACACTGACTCCTGTGCCGGTCGGCGCAGGGGGTATGTTGGGCGAAACGGTAGCGTTCGCTCTGCTGCCGGCGGCCGGATCGCACCCGGTCAGGGCGACGACACTGCCAAGCAACAGAAGACGTTTCATCCCAGAACCTCTTTCCAGCGGGCAACCTGCTCGCGCACACGCACGGGCGCAGTCCCGCCATACGACACGCGCGAGGCGACCGAGTTATGGACGCCTAGCACATCAAACACATCCGCCGTGATGGCGTCATGTACCGTTTGCATATCTTCCAGCGTAAGATCCGGCAAATCACATCCCCGCGACTCGGCCATGGCCACCAGAGATCCGGTGACATGATGTGCATCGCGGAACGGCATGTTCAGCGCCCGCACCAACCAGTCGGCCAGATCGGTCGCAGTCGAGAACCCGCTGCCCGCCGCCGCCTCAAGACTGTCGCGGTTGGCGCTCATGTCCTTGACCATGCCTTCCATCGCCGCCAGCGCCAGCATCAGGTTGTCAGCGGCGTCAAAGACCTGTTCCTTGTCTTCTTGCATGTCCTTGGAATAGGCCAGCGGCAGGCCCTTCATCACCATCAGCAGCGCGGTGTTGGCCCCGAAAATCCGCCCGATCTTGGCGCGGATCAACTCGGCCGCATCAGGGTTCTTTTTCTGCGGCATGATGCTGGACCCGGTCGAGAACCGATCCGAAAGCGTCACAAACCGGAACTGCGCCGAGGACCAGATCACAAGTTCTTCGGCAAAGCGCGACAGGTGCATGGCACAGATCGACGACGCGGCGAGGAACTCCAGCGCGAAATCCCGATCCGACACCGCATCCAGCGAATTCGCGGCGGGGCGGTCAAAACCCAGCGCCTCTGCCGTCATATGGCGGTCAATCGGGAACGACGTGCCGGCCAGCGCGGCGGCACCCAAAGGCGACTCATTCATCCGGCGACGGGCGTCCTCAAATCGGCTTTTGTCGCGGGCAAACATCTCGACATAAGCCATCATGTGGTGGCCCCATGTCACCGGCTGGGCGGTCTGAAGGTGGGTAAAGCCCGGCATGACCCACTCGGCCCCCGCCTCGGCCTGCGCCAGAAGCGCACGGATCAGCGCCTCGATCCCCGAAATGGCGGCGTCGATCTGGTCACGCACCCAGAGTTTGAAATCGGTTGCCACCTGGTCATTGCGGCTGCGACCTGTGTGCAGACGCCCCGCCGGTTCGCCGATGATCTCTTTCAGGCGCGCTTCGACATTCATGTGAATGTCTTCAAGCGCGGTCGAGAAGGCGAAATTTCCCGTTTCAATCTCTGACAAGACGGTGAGCAGCCCTTCCCGAATGGCCTCGGCGTCGCTATCTGTGATGATGCCCGACTTGGCGAGCATCGCCGCATGGGCCCGAGAGCCGGTGATGTCCTGGGCTGCCATCCGCTGATCGTACCCGATCGAGGCGTTGATCGCCTCCATGATCGCGTCCGGTCCGGCGGCAAAGCGGCCGCCCCACATCTGGTTCGAGGTATCTTTGGTCATGGTCTGCCCTTCGGAGGGAATGAGAAATATGTCGAAGTCCGCGCTGGTTTACATGGGCGTTGCCCTCTGTGCAATTGCAGCTGTCGCGTTTGTTGCCCTGCGCGACCCTGCCACGACTGGCGGGTCTGTGGATACTACCGCCGTGGCCGCGATGCGCGGCGGTGACATGAAGAAGCTGAATTTCCATCCCGAACTGCGCCCCGTTTCCACAAAGACCTTCGAGGCCGAGGATGGCAGCACCCTGTCACTGGCAGAGTATCAGGGCCAGTATGTGCTATTGAACTTCTGGGCCACATGGTGCGCGCCCTGCCGCAAGGAAATGCCGATGCTTGCCGAGTTGCAGCGCGAATTTGGCGGCGATGATTTTCAGGTCGTAACGCTGGCCACGGGGCGCAACGCCCCGCCCGCGATGAAGAAATTCTTTGAAGAGATCGGCGTTGACAACCTGCCCCTTCACCGCGATCCGAACAGCGCGGTCGCGCGCGACATGGCCGTGCTCGGCCTGCCTGTCACCGCCCTGATCGACAAGAACGGCAACGAAATCGCCCGCCTGACCGGCGATGCGGATTGGGCCAGCGACAACGCCAAGGCGATTCTGAAAGCGGTGATCGAAGGGCCCGCCATGAACTGACCGGACCCGGGAAGAGGTTACTCTTCCCGCCCCAGCTTTTTGAGGCGCGCGTGCAACTCTGCCGCTTCCGGCGCTCCCGCCTCTAGCGCGAACACATAGGCATGGGTCAGAAAGAAACAATGCGCATCCACATCACCCGCCGCCTCTGCAGCCTCGGTATATAGTGCGACCAATGCCGCCTGATCCCCGGCCTCGTGCGCGGCGATCATGCGGGCATCCAGTCGGGTGTTCATTCCGCCGCGATCCGGCCTTCGCGATAGCTCTGGACCTTGCCCGCCACCCAATCGTGGAAGCAATGGGTCGGGCTGTCCATCACGGGCGAGAACCGGCCCCCGTCAAACCCCGCGACATGACGTCCTTTCTGCATGCCCTCGACCACGAAAATGTCTTCCTCGAACACCGTCTTCCACATCTGCGTGTTGGTGGCGCGCAGCGACTGGTCCGTCTGCGGGGCCGCATAGTAAAGGTGGATATGCTCGACCGTTTCCTCGGTGCTTTTGGGTTCGAGGATGATGGCAAAGGCATGGTCGCGCTGCACCCCCAACAGAACATTGGGATAGACCGCGATATACTCGGCCTGTTCGCCCCACTTGGCCCCTACCTCGGGGAAATCGGGGAAAGTGTCGCCGTTTTCATTCTTGAGCTGCCGGTACACGTTCGTGCCCTGCCCTGAATACTGGCCATAGCTTTCGATGTTGTAGTGATCTTCCAGTCGGGAATAGCTGTTCAGACCCGGATGCACCCACGGCAGGTGATAGCTCTCGCAGTAATTCTCGACCGCCAGCTTCCAGTTCGTCTTGACCTGCAACTCGAACCGGCTGTCCGCGCCCCCGTGATAAAGTGGCAGTTCGAACTCTTTCCAGCGGTCGATCACGTCGGCCATGGCCTCTTCAAAGGCGGGTGCCTGCCCGTCCAGATTAATCCAGACCACATCGCGCCAGATATGGCTGCGCACCTCGATCAGGCCAAGATCATCACGCACAATGGCGTCGTGGGTGTTCTGGCCCGGTCCGCCCACATGCGGGGTCGAAACCAACTTGCCTTTGGTGGAATAACACCACGAGTGATAGGGGCAGCGGATCGCGCCCTCGATCTTGCGCGGCTCCTCGACAAGAATCATGCCGCGGTGCCGGCAGATATTGTCGAACACACGCACATCGCCATCCTTGTCACGGATCAGCAGCAAGGGCTGGCCCAGGAAAGTCAGCGGCTTGGCATCGCCCGGCTCGGGCACGTCCGCCGCCACCGCCAGCCCCGCCCATTGCGTAAACAGAAGCGCATGCTTTTCCTCTTCATAGACGGCTGGGTCGACATAATGCGGATTGGGCAGCCCGTTGGCCTTGTCGACACTGGTGCGCACATTGGTCAGATCGGTCCTCGGCTGCGTCATCGTGGCGGTCCTTGTAATGTGTTGAAGTCCTTTACCCCCCCGGGCGACTCGCAATGATCCCGCCACGGGTGCGGGAATCATAGGCAGGCCACGCCCCTTGGGACTAAGCCAACAGCGACATCCGCGAATTTCGGGGCGACATGCCGCATCCCGTAACGCCCAGCGCGCTTGACCCAACGCCACCTTTGACAACCTACCCCGGCCTGCGCCTAAATTATCGGCAGGGAGAGTTCATGTGCCGTTGACCATTCTGATACCGCTTGTCGTGCTGGGCATCGCGGGCATTGCCATCCTGCTGCACCTGTCGGGCCTGACCGCGCCGCGCCGGTTTGATGGGGTCGCGGACGCCAATGCCGCGTGGTTGCGCGAATTTCCCGAGATGCCGCCGATCGAGACCCATATCGACCGCGATAACCGCGTGGCCTTTGTGCGCACGGAACAGGGCGACGGGCTGGTCTGGTGCATGGGCGCCGACACGGTGGCGCGCCCGCTAGCGGATTTTGACCTGATGGACATAGACGGCGGGCTTGAGGTGCGCTTCCACGATTTTTCCGCACCCCACGCGGTGCTGCATCTCTCTGATCTTGACCTGCCCTATTGGAAACACCTTCTGGAGCGTTCATGACTGACACCCTGACCTATCCCGATGTTGTCTCGCTGGCTGTGCCGTTTTTCATCGCCGCCATCCTGATCGAATTCTTCTGGATCCGGCTTTCTGGCAGGGGTGGACGCTATGAAACCCGCGACGCGCTGACCTCGCTGATCATGGGGGCGGGCAATGTCGCCAGCGGTATCGCGCTTGGCTTTGTCGCCTGGGGCTTTTTCATGGTGCTGTGGGAGATCACGCCCTTCGACCTCGGGTCAAGCTGGTGGGTGGTGTTGCTTTGCTTCGTGCTGGATGACCTGCGCTATTACTGGGTGCATCGCTTCGGACACCGCATCCGCTGGGTCTGGGCCAGCCATGTGAACCACCATTCAAGCCAGCATTACAACCTCACCACCGCGCTGCGCCAGACATGGACCTATACGTTCACCTTCATGATGGTGGTGCGCGCGCCGCTGATCCTGATGGGGTTCCACCCCGCGCTGGTTTTGTTTTGCGGCGGCTTGAACCTGATCTATCAATTCTGGATCCACACCGAGGCCATCGGCCGGATGCCGCGCTGGTTCGAGGCGATCATGAACACGCCCAGCCACCACCGCGCCCACCATGGCCGCAACCCGCGCTATCTTGACTGCAACTATGCGGGCGTCTTCATCATCTGGGACAAGATGTTCGGTACATTCGTCCCCGAACAGGACGACGAAAAGGTGGATTACGGCCTTGTCCACAACCTTGGCACCTTCAACCCGCTGCGCGTGGCCTTTCACGAATGGGTCGGCATTTTCCGCGACGTGACGCAGCGCGGCCTGACACTGCGCGAACGCCTTATGTATGCCGTGGCGCCCCCGGGCTGGAGCCATGACGGCAGCCGCGACGGATCAGACCGGATCAAGGCCAAGCATCTGGAGCATTTCCCCGAGAAACGGGGCACGCCGGGGTTTCGCTAGTTGCGCGGTCAACGACTTTCAGGGGAAGGGGCGTACCAGCCCCGCCACGCGATCATGGCAAGGGCAGTTGACAAGATGATCGTTGATCAACCCGCAGGCCTGCATCCACGCATAGACGATGGTCGGCCCGCAGAATCGGAATCCTTGTTTCTTCAAATCTTTGGAAACTTGTTGCGATAAAGCGGTCTGCGCGGGCACCTCGGCCAGCGTCTCCCACCGATTCTGCAGTGGTTCGAAATTCACATAGCGCCACATGAAGTGGCTGAACCCCTCGCGGGCCTCGATCTCCTGCCAGGCACGCGCATTTCCGATGGTGGCCTCGATCTTGCCGCGATGGCGGATAATGCCGGCATTGCCTAACAGGCGCTGCACCTCTTCTTCGCCCCACTCCGCGATTATATTGGGTTCAAACCCCTGAAACACCTCGCGAAAATTCTCGCGCTTCTTCAGGATCGTGATCCAGCTCAGCCCTGCCTGAAACCCGTCCAGGATCAGCTTTTCCCATAGGGCGCGGCTGTCATATTCGGGCACGCCCCATTCGGTGTCGTGATAGTCCTGATAGATCCGTTCCGGCCCCGCCCATCCGCATCTTTCGCCCATCTGCGCCCCGATCCTGCAAAGTTTAGTCAAATGCGTGCATTAAGCCCGCCTTCAGACATTAGGCAACATTCTGGCACGGACCGCCACAGGAGCTTGCCCATGCGCCGCAAAAGAAAGGACCGTTTTGCCCATGTCCCCGAAGGACAAACCAGCCCGCTGGACTCGGCCGTTCATGCGCGCGACGGCACCACGATGGATATGGTCAGGGCGGCGATTGCCCATAAACAGGTGCGCCTCGCCTATCAGCCCGTGGTCAGCGCCCAGAACCCCACCAAACCGGTTTTTTACGAGGGCTTGATCCGGGTTCTGGATGAAACAGGACGGATCATTCCGGCCAAGGATTTCATGGGCGCAGTGGCCCATACAGACCTTGGGCGCCAGTTGGACTGTCTCGCGCTGGAACTGGGGATGCACGCGCTTGGCACGCAGCCAACGCTGCGCCTGTCGATCAACATGTCGGGGCGGTCAATCGGGTACAGCCGCTGGATGACCAGCTTTCGCCGCGCCCTGAAACGCTGGCCCGGAATCGCCGACCGGTTGATCCTCGAAATTTCGGAAAGCTCGCTCAACCACGTTCCCGAGATCGTTGCCGACTTCATGGAAGACCTGCAATTACAGGGCGTGTCCTTTGCCCTTGATGACTATGGCGCCGAGATGACTTCGTTCCGCGTCTTCAAGGATTTCTTCTTCGACATCCTGAAACTGGATGGGCAGTTCACCAAAAACATCCAAGCCGACGCCGAGAACCAGATCATCGCCCGTTCGATCGCCTATCTCGGCGGCCAATTCGACATTTACACCGTGGCCAGCCGGGTCGAAACGCCCAAAGACGCCGAGGTTCTGCGCGATCTGGGCTTCGATTGCTTGCAAGGGTTCCTTTTCGGCGCGCCGTCGATTTCGCCGCCTTGGGATAAGACCAAAAAGAACCGGAACGCCGCGTAACGACGAAACATCCTTTCGCCTGAGACATGCTGTCCGTTGCCGCAATGCGGCGAATCCTGTAAGGAACGCGACAAGAAGGCGTGACCCTGTCGTGGAATCATGACAGGGTTCATGTACCTTTCGCTCAGTCATTTGATAGAGGATACCCATATGACCAACGTAGTGATTGCCTCGGCAGCCCGTACCGCCGTCGGCAGCTTCGGCGGCTCTTTTGCCAATACCCCCGCGCATGACCTTGGCGCGACCATGCTCAAAGCCCTGGTCGAGCGTGCAGGCGTGGACGCATCGGACGTGTCGGAAACCATTCTGGGTCAGGTTCTGACCGGTGGTCAGGGTCAGAACCCCGCCCGTCAGGCCCACATCAATGCCGGCTTCGCCAAGGAATCCGCCGCCTGGGGCATCAACCAGGTCTGTGGGTCGGGTCTGCGCGCCGTGGCCCTTGCCGCCCAGCACATCCAACTGGGCGACGCGGCCATCGTGGCTGCCGGTGGTCAGGAAAACATGACCCTGTCGCCCCACGTCGCGCACCTGCGCGCCGGCACTAAAATGGGTGACGTCAAGTATATCGACTCGATGATCCGCGACGGTCTGTGGGACGCCTTCAACGGCTATCACATGGGTCAGACTGCCGAAAACGTGGCCGAGCAATGGCAGATTTCGCGCGACATGCAGGACGAATTCGCCGTAGCCTCGCAGAACAAGGCCGAAGCCGCCCAGAAGGCCGGCAAGTTCGCTGACGAAATCACCCCCTTCACCGTGAAAACCCGCAAGGGTGACATCGTGGTCGACAGCGACGAATACATCCGTCACGGCGCCACCATGGAAGCCATGCAGAAACTGCGCCCCGCCTTCACCAAGGACGGCTCGGTCACCGCGGCGAACGCCTCGGGCCTGAACGACGGTGCCGCCGGTGCCCTGCTGATGACCGCAGACGAAGCCGAAAAGCGCGGGATCGAGCCGCTGGCCCGCATCGCGTCTTACGCCACCGCCGGTCTGGACCCGTCGATCATGGGCGTTGGCCCGATCTACGCCTCGCGCAAGGCGCTGGACAAGGCAGGCTGGTCGGTTGACGATCTGGACCTCGTGGAAGCCAACGAAGCCTTCGCGGCACAAGCCTGCGCCGTGAACAAGGACATGGGCTGGGATCCGGCGATCGTGAACGTGAACGGCGGCGCCATCGCCATCGGTCACCCGATCGGCGCCTCGGGCGCACGCATCCTGAACACCCTGCTGTTCGAGATGAAGCGTCGCGACGCCAAGAAGGGTCTTGCCACCCTCTGCATCGGTGGCGGCATGGGCGTGGCCATGTGCCTTGAGCGCCCCTAATCGCGCCTTGAAACCTTGAGTGTTGAAAGGGCGCCCCTGAACGGCGCCCTTTTGCGTAACAGTAACATGTTTATTTCACACCGATTTGCCAGAAAAAGCTGCGATGCGGCAAAATATACGCGCAACAATATTGCACATGCGGCATTTTCTGCGTAACAGAATTACCTGAAGACCTACACCAGACTGGAGAAAGACCATGGGAAGAGTAGCACTCGTAACCGGCGGTTCGCGCGGTATCGGCGAAGCGATTTCGAAGCAACTGCAAGCTGAAGGTTACACCGTTGCCGCCACATATGCAGGCAACGACGAAGCTGCCGCAAAGTTCACCGAGGAAACCGGCATCAAGACCTACAAGTGGAACGTCGGCGACTACGAATCGTCCGCCGCCGGCATCGCCAAGGTCGAAGAAGAGCTGGGCCCGATCGAAGTGGTTGTGGCCAACGCCGGCATCACCCGTGACGCCCCCTTCCACAAAATGACCCCGCAGCAATGGCAGGAAGTCATCGACACCAACCTGACCGGCGTGTTCAACACCATTCACCCGATCTGGCCCGGCATGCGCGAGCGCAAGTTCGGCCGCGTCATCGTGATCTCGTCGATCAACGGCCAGAAAGGCCAGTTCGCTCAGGTGAACTATGCCGCCACCAAAGCCGGTGATCTGGGCATCATCAAGTCGCTGGCTCAGGAAGGCGCCCGCGCCGGCATCACCGCCAACGCGGTCTGCCCCGGCTATATCGGCACCGAAATGGTCCGCGCGATCCCCGAGAAGGTTCTGAACGAAGCCATCATCCCGCAGATCCCCGTAGGCCGTCTGGGCGAGCCGGAAGAAATCGCGCGCTGCGTGGTCTTCCTGGCATCGGACGACGCGGGCTTCATCTCGGGTTCGACCATCTCGGCAAACGGCGCGCAGTTCTTCGTCTAAGAACACCGCCACACCAAACCCTCAAAGGCCGCCCTATCCTGGGCGGTCTTTTTTCTTTGCCGCAGTCCCCGTCCGGGCCTAGGCTGACCCACAAAGGTCACGCGCAGAGGAGTCCCGGACATGACACGACAGGCTTGCACATTCAAACGGACAAAGGCCGCACTTCTCGTGACCGCCTCTGCCTGCCTCGCAGCCCCCGTGGCCGCCGAAGACAGCGTCCCCCTGACCCTGAACCTTGGCGGCGGCTATTCCGTCACGCTTTATGGCTTCATCAAGGCGGATTTCATCTGGGACAATGGCTATGATCTGGGCCGCACCACCTCGGGGATCAACGCCATCGGCCTGCCCGGTGGCCCCGCGGCAGGGGATTTTGACCGCCAGCAGCTTGATGAGACCCGTATCGGATTGAACTTCAACGGGCCGAACGATTTCTTTGCCAAGCTCGAAGGCGATTTCTATGGCGCAAGCACCAGCCCCCGCTGGCGTCACGCCTATATCGACTGGTACGGGGTCACGCTGGGCCAGACCTGGACCAACTTCATGACGGTGGAAACGCTGGCCGACACGGTCGACTTTCAGGGTTCGGGCGCCGTGCCCTTCGCGCGCGTGCCGCAGCTCCGCTATACCTATCGCGGCCTGCCCAACACCACGCTTTCGGCCTCGGTCGAGGAAGACGTTAGCAACAGCGACGATTACATGCTGACCTTTGCCGCGCGCTACGGGTTCAACTCAGGCATGGTGCGCGCCTCGGCCCTGACACGGGACACCACCATTGCGGGATCGCGGGTCGAAGGCTGGGGCGTGATGCTATCGTCCTTGCTCACCCCTTGGGCCAATGGCACGGTCAAGCTGAACTATACCACCGGCGAAGGCATCGGCGACATTCTGGCCGCGGGCCTCTCGGGCAACGCGCTGTCCATTGGTGGCAACGCCGTCGACACCAACGCGGTTGGCCTGACCTATGCCCATCAGGTCACCGATCGTCTGAAACTTGCCGCCACAGGAAGCTGGGTCGATGTGGACCGCGCCACCGGCACAGACACGGAAAGCCTGACATCCCTGCACCTGTCGGCGTTTTATGATGTCGGGCACAACACGACGATGATGCTCGAATATTTCACCGCTGACCGCAAACAGGGCAATGGCGCATCATTCAACGCCGAGCGGGTCCAGTTCGCCGTGAAATACACGTTCTGACCGGACCCGCCCTGTTCACACCCGCGTCAGCCGAGAACCGTTTTCACGGCGCGCACGGTGGCCGCCACCACCTGGTCCGCCTCGTCACGAGTCAGACAGAAGGGCGGCGCAAAGCCAAGGATATCGCCCTGCGGCATCGCCCGTGCGATCACGCTGTCCCCTTCCAGCATCGCCGCGGCCAGTTGCGGACCGACCTTTTGTGATGCGTCAAAGAACGCGCGCGTTTCCTTGTCAGCCACGAACTCGACCGCGCACAACAGCCCTTCGCCGCGCACTTCGCCCACATGCGGATGATCGGCCAGAGCCTCGGCCATGGTCCGGTTGAGATAGGTCCCCACCTCGCCCGCATTCTGCAACAGCTTGAGGTCATCCAGCAGCTTGAGGTTCGCCACCCCGGCCGCCGCCCCGATCGGGTGCGCGGAATAGGTCCAGCCGTGGCCGATCGGCCCGTTTTCATCGGTGCCCTGCTCCAGAACGGCCCAGACCTTGTCCGAGACAATCGAGCCCGACAGCGGCGCATAGGCCGAGGTCAGCCCCTTGGCGATGGTGATGATGTCGGGGCGCATCCCGTAATGATCCGAGCCGAACATGGTGCCAAGGCGGCCGAAACCGGTCACGACCTCGTCGGCAATCAGCAGGATATCGTGCTTGTCCAGCACAGCCTGAATCGCCTGCCAGTACCCTGCGGGCGGCGGCACGATCCCGCCCGTGCCCAAAGCGGGCTCTCCGATAAAGGCGGCAATCGTGTCGGCCCCTTCCCGCGCTATCAGCTCTTCCAGCGACGCCACACAGGCGGCCACGAATTGCGCCTCGCTCATCTCGGCCACATCGCGGCGGAAATAATAGGGCGCGTCGGTATGAATCACCTGTGCCAGCGGCAGGTCGAACTTGTTGTGGAACAGTTCAAGCCCGGTCAGCGATCCGGTCATCACCCCCGACCCGTGATACCCCCGCCAGCGCGAGATGATCTTCTTTTTCTCGGGGCGGCCCAGAATGTTGTTCATGTACCAGACCAGCTTGATATTGGTCTCGTTCGCATCCGACCCCGACAGCCCGAAATAGACCTTGGACATGTTGTCGGGTGCGCGGTCCAGAATCATTTTGGCCAGCGTGATCGACGCCTCGGTGCCGTGACCCACATAGGAATGGTAATAGGCCAGCTCGCGCGCCTGATCCGCAATCGCCTCGGCGATCTCGGGGCGGCCATAGCCGACATTCACGCAATAAAGACCCGCGAACGCATCCAGCAAACGGGTGCCGTCGCGGTCCTCGATATGACAGCCCGACCCGCCGGTCACGACCCGCTGGGGCAGGTTGCCCCGTGCAAACTCGGCCAGATGGGTGGAAGGGTGAAAGAAATTGTCGCGGTCCCACGCGTCAAGTTGATCGTTTCGGAGCATGGCTCACCTCTTGGTCACGGCGGCGCGCCGCCTTTGGGTTCATGACTGGAGCCGGGTGCACGCAAGCCGGGCCATCTGGGCCACGGGTCCAAGCGGGCAGGCTCCGCTCATCCCTGACAGCAGCGCGCAATGCCTTTATTGCCAAGGTAAGACCTGATTAACGAATTGGCGGCAAAAATCGAAGTACAAACCGGTCAGCGCCGCGAAAAATTTTGTACAAAACAGACAAAAAGGGCCGTACCACGCGGGTACGGCCCCTCTGATCCCGTAAGTGCCGAAGCGTCAGGCACAGCGGGAAGGCTCCGTAAGAACCGGTTGGTTCAGCGGGGCAGTTCGGGGTTTGAACAGCCAAGAAAACAGGCCGGCAAAGGCCTTGGCGCGTTCGGCGTGGGCATCACGAAAGGCTTGTTCGATGCGGGCGGTTTGGGCAGTTTCGATCATATCGGGCCTCATTGGGTAAGTATCTTTGAACTGTCCCCAATATGCGCCCTGACCTCGCTGGCGACAAACGAGACTTTTCAAGGCTTCAGTTAAGCTGTACTTAAGTGACATGTCTGATCGTCTGCCCCCGCTTACCGCCCTGCGTGCCTTCGAGGCCGCCGCCCGCCACATGTCCTTTGCCAAGGCCGCCGAAGAATTGCATGTCACGCCGGCCGCGCTGTCCTTCCAGATCAAGTCACTTGAGGACCATCTCGGCACGCCCGTATTCCGCCGCCTGAACCGCGCCGTCGAACTCACCGAGGCCGGTCGCGCCCTGGCCCCCGGCGTCGCCGACGGGTTCCAGACCCTCAATTCCGCGTGGCGCTCGGCACAGCGTATGGCCAATGAAACAACGCTGATGGTGACCGCTGGCCCTGCCTTCACCGCCAAATGGCTGGCCCCGCGCTTTTTTGAATTCGTGCGGGCGCATCCCGATATCGACCTGCGCTTTTCGGCAACGCTGCACAATCTAGATTTCGGCCGCGACGAGGTCGATGTCGCGATACGGTTCGGGCACGACAAACAGGATCCCGGTCTTTGGTCCCTGCCCCTTGAACAGGAATGGGTAATGCCGGTCATGCTGCCGGAAATGGCCGAGCGGTTTCCCACGCCTGCAAGCCTGCGTGACGCGACCCTGATACACGATGATTCAATAAATTTTCTGAACCCAAAGGGGGACTGGGCAACGTGGTTTCGCCTGATGGACCTCGACATTGATGCCACCCACGGCCCCCGTTTCACAGGCGCCGATCACGCCGTGGATGCGGCCCTTGCCGGGGCCGGTGTGGTGCTGGGCCGCCGCGCCCTTGTGGTGAAAGACCTGAAAGAGGGTCGCCTCGTTGCGCCCTTCCCGCAGGCTATCGGTTTGCAGGCCAGATTCCGGTTTCTCTGCCGCGAAGGCGAGGAAAACCGCCCGCATATTGCCGCTTTCAGACAATGGATCCTTGACGAAGTCGCCAAACTCGCCTCTGTCACACAAGCCCTGACCATCACTCCGATTGAGGACATTCCCCTACCATGACCCGCACCCGCGCCACGGCCATCGGATTCGTCGCTGTTCTACTCTGGGCCCTGCTGGCGCTGTTTACCGTGGGCACGGCACCAACGCCGCCACTGTTGCTGAACGCGATCTGCTTTACCATCGGCGGCGCAATCGGCCTTGTCTGGACGGCGCGCACAGGCGGGTTCGCGATTCTGCGCAGTATCAGTTGGAAGGTCTATGCCTTTGGCACACTTGGTCTTTTCGGCTATCACGCGCTGTATTTCAGCGCCCTGCGCCTTGCCCCCGCCGCCGAAGCGGGCCTGATCGCCTATCTCTGGCCTCTGCTGATCGTGCTGTTCTCGGGTCTTTTGCCCGGAGAGAAATTGAAAAAAGGGCACCTGATCGGGGCCCTGTGCGGGTTCTGCGGTGCCGCGCTGATTATCCAGGGCGGCGGCACCGGCTTCAACGCCGCAGCATTGCCCGGCTACATCCTCGCCTTTCTCTGCGCGCTGACATGGTCTGGCTATTCAGTCCTGTCGCGCAAGATCGGCGACGCCCCAACAGAGACCGTGGCCGTGTTCTGCGTGGCCACGGCGATCCTGTCCGCGCTGACCCATCTGATGTTCGAAGACACCGTGTGGCCGGTCGGCGCCATAGGCTGGGGGTCCGCATTGGCCCTTGGCCTTGGGCCGGTTGGACTGGCCTTTTATGTCTGGGATATCGGAGTGAAACGCGGCGACATTCAACTGTTGGGAACGACATCCTATGCGGCGCCCCTCTTGTCGACCCTCGTTCTGGTCTTGGTCGGAATTGCCGACCCGAGCTGGATGCTGGGGGCGGCAACACTCTTGATCACGGGCGGCGCGGTAATTGCCGCGCGCGCCAGCCTGAAAGCCTAGACCGTTACGGACAGGCGTTCGATCTCTTCCTTGAGCTTGAGTTTCTGCTTCTTCATTTCGGCAATGTCGAAATCGCTCGACCCCGGTGCCCTTTGTTCGGCTTCGACCTGCTCGGAGAGGGCTTCGTGTTTCCGTTTCAGTTCTTCCAGATGCGAGCTCACGCTCATGGCAGTCCTCCTCTCAAGATTTGCAAAACAACGATGACAGTGCAGCACACTTTTACCTATCTGTCACGCTGCATCCGCAACAAATCGGCAGCACTTTGCGTATAATGCATATCGAAAATGCAGTTTTTCCGGGGCTTGGGATTGGCTGGTTCGCGACGCAGAAAGACAAAAGTCGGAAAGATGTTGGTTTCAAACAGGAAACGGCAACGCCGTCCCGTCGCGCAACACCGCGCGCACCTCAGAGGTATAGCTTTCCCGATCCCCGTCATGATGCGTGCCTTCATGCAAAAGGACCGGCGCATGCAGGCGGAATGCGGCCCGCCCCCCCTTGCGTCCGCGCACCAGAACCAGATTCGCGTCGCGCCCGAGGCGGGGCTGCAAAGGCAGCACCTGCACAGATCCAAGACGCCCTGAAAACGCCGCCAAAATGTCGGGCAGGCGTTCCGCGCGGTGGATAAAACTGGCAAACCCCTTGGGCGCCAAGCGGCGTGCAGCCGTATCAACCCAAAGGGATAGCGGCGTTGCCTCGCCCATCGCGGTTTCGCGTCCCGCTTCGCGGGCGGCCGTGCTGGCGCTGCGGTCAAAATAGGGGGGATTGGCAATCACGTGGTCAAACTGTCGTTGCCGCAGGACCTCGGGCAAATGGGCCAGATCGGCGATGTGAACCTCCAACGCCTGCCCATTGCGGGATGCGTTGGTGCGCGCAAGGTCGGCATAGGTGGTCTGGATCTCGACCCCGGTGAGGGTCAGGCCCGCCACCCGCCAGCCAAGGCACAAGGACGCGGTGCCGACCCCGCAGCCGAGTTCCAGAACGCTCTGCCCCGGATGCGCGGGCACCGCAGCAGCCAGAAACACGGGGTCCACGCCCGCGCGATAACCATCGACCGGCTGCGCAATTGTCAAACGCCCGTCCAGAAAGGCATTTTCACTGGTCTGCATGCCCGTCACTTACCCACCCAGCGGGATGTCGTTGTCACGCATCACCCGTTCAGCCGCGGCATGGTCCGCGCTGACCACCATGAGCCGGCGCGGCAAAATGCCGATCGAACCTTCAAGCACGCTCATGTTTACGTCCATTTCAAAGCAGTTTATACCCTCCCCTCGAAGCAGGGCCGAGGCAAAGGCAATGATCGTCGGGTCGTTGCTGCGCAAAAGCTCTTTCATGACAGCGATGTAAGGGCAGGTCTTGGGCAATGTCGAGACCTGTGACAGGAAGTTGATGGGTCTGGATCAAGCCGCAACAAAACCGCACGAGGCGCTGAGCGCCCTTCTGGCCGATGAAATGGCCGCCGTGAATGACCTGATTACCCAGCGCATGGCCAGCGAACACGCCCCGCGCATCCCCGAGGTGACCGCCCATCTGGTCGGGGCCGGTGGTAAACGCCTGCGCCCGATGCTGACGCTGGCGGCGGCGCGACTCTGTGGCTATGACGGGCCCTATCACGTGCATCTGGCCGCCACAGTCGAGTTCATACATACAGCGACCCTTCTGCATGACGACGTGGTGGACGAAAGCGCCCAACGCCGGGGCCGCCCCACTGCCAACCTGCTTTGGGACAACAAGTCCTCGGTTCTGGTGGGGGACTACCTGTTTTCGCGGTCCTTCCAACTGATGACCGAAACCGGCTCGATCGAGGTGCTGCGCATTCTGTCGAATGCCTCGGCCACGATTGCCGAGGGCGAAGTGCTGCAGCTGACTGCCGCCACTGACCTGGCCACGGATGAGGGCATTTACCTGCAGGTCGTGCGTGGCAAAACGGCTGCCCTGTTTTCGGCAGCGACCGAAGTGGGGGGCGTGATTGCGGGTGCCGATCCGGCGCTGGTCAGGGCGCTGTTCGACTATGGCGACGCGCTTGGGATCGCGTTCCAGATCGTCGATGACCTGCTGGATTACCAGGGCGACACCAAGGCCACAGGCAAGAACGTGGGCGACGATTTCCGCGAGCGCAAGCTGACCTTGCCGGTAATCAAGGCGGTGGCCAAAGCCGATGACGCCGAGCGCGCGTTTTGGGTCAAGACCATCGAAAAGGGCAAACAGGACGACGGCGATCTCGAGCATGCGCTGGCGCTGTTGCACAAGCATGGCACTCTGGAAGACACGCGCCAGGATGCACTGGCCTGGGCGGCCAAGGCCAAGGCCGCGATCGGGCAACTGCCCGAGCACGAGATTCGCACGATGCTGACGGATCTGGCGGATTACGTGGTGGCCCGGGTCAGCTAGAGCCCGGTGTCCTTGGTGAAGGGCGTTGCCCCTCTTGGCCCCGGACCAGGGTCCGGCGCCAATTCACCCCAAGGTATTTTACCCAAGAAAAAGAGGTGGGCGGCTTAAAGCATGCGCCCGCAGGCGCACCACCATTCGGGGTGGCGAGCGGCGATTGCGGCACGGGCGGCATTTGCCGCGCGACCATCGGAGGGAAAGAGTCCGAAACAGGTGGCGCCCGACCCCGACATGGCCGTGAAGAGGCTGCCTGAAGCGTCGATGGCGTCGAGTACTATTGCAATTTCAGGTTGAAGCGAGACAGCAGCGGGCTGCAGGTCGTTGCGCTGGGTTGCGAGCCAATTGGCGAACATGTCCAGTGTCGGGAAGTCCGGCAGACTGATCGGCATGGGCGGGTTGGTCCGGCGGGTCAGGGCGCGGAAGATTGCAGGAGTCGAGACCTCAACGCCGGGGTTCACCAGCAGGATGTCACAGGCCGGCAGGCCCCCAACCGGCGACAGCGTTTCGCCAATCCCCGACATGCGCTGTGCCTGTGGTGTCAGGCAGACCGGCAGGTCCGCGCCCAGCGACAGAACCTGGTCCGTGTCCGGGAGGGAACATTGCCAAAGATCAGAAAGCGCCCGCAAAGTCGCGGCGGCATCAGAGCTGCCCCCGCCGATCCCTGCAGCAGCGGGCAGGTGTTTTTCGAGAGTGATGGCCGCCTTTTGCTCATCCGCCAGTAAGGCGGCGGCCTGCATCACGAGGTTGCTGTCATCACTGGGCACGCCGTCCGACCGAGGCCCGGTTACCGTAAGCTGCATTCGGTCCGACGGTGCCACAGTGATGCGATCCCCCACATCGGCAAACACCACCAGTGAATCCAGCAGGTGATAGCCATCCGCGCGCTGGCCAGTGACATGCAGGGTCAGATTGATCTTGGCCGGGGCAAAGGCCTCAGTTTTCATTGGCCACTTGCAGCGGATCCGCGCCTTCTTCTTCAAGCACCTGGTCCAGCCCCACTTCAAGCTTGCGGCGGATGCGGTCGGGCTTGGCTTCTTCGGCGCTGTCTTCATCGACGAAGGACAGCGCGCGTTTCCATTGGAACTGGGCCTCGAGCTTGCGCCCCACGGCCCAATAGACATCGCCCAGATGGTCATTGACCACGGGATCAATCGGCATCAACTCGGTCGCGCGTTCCATATGCGCCACGGCTTCATCATAACGTCCAAGCCGGAACAGAACCCAGCCAAGACTGTCGACAATATAGCCGCTGTCAGGACGCGCCGCGACGGCGCGTTCGATCATGTTGAGCGCCTCGTCCAGCTTGATCTTCTTTTCAACAAGCGAATAGCCGAGATAGTTCAGCACCTGCGGCTGTTCGGGGTTCAATTCGAGCGCCGTGCGGAAATCGGCCTCGGCCAGTTCCCACTGATCCAGACGTTCATGACAGATGCCGCGCGCGTAATAGACGAACCACAAGGCGCGGTCGGCCGCGTTGTCGAGTTCGATCGCCTTGTCATAGGCGGCAACAGCGCCTTCGAAATCGCGGTTCTGCCGTAACACATCACCCAGCGCCGAATGGACCGAAGACAGTTCAGAATGAGTACGGGTCAGTTGCGTGAGCACCTCGACCGCGGCGTCCTCCCGTCCTGCCATGCGCAGCGCGTCGGAGCGCCCCATTTCTGCAATGTGGAAAGACGGGTGGTCGGCGGGAACGCGCTTGTAAGCCTCGATGGCAAGGTCATAGCGGCCCAACTGGTCCAGCAACCCTGCCGACAGCAACAGCGCCTCGACCAGATCAGGGCGCAGGTATTCCGCAACGCGGGTATAGAGCAGTGTATAATCCGCCGACGCTTCGGAGGCGAGCACATCGGCAAGGGCATAGAACACCTCGGCAATGCCGTCGCGGACGCCCGAGACCATATCGAAGTCGAGCGTTTCGCCCGCCCGCAGACGGTCGGTCATGGCCTGCAAATTGGGATCCAGAGCACCGCCGAACATGTCCTGCATAAGGTTGAGCGCCTCGTCGTTGCGATCAAGCTGGCTCAGGATCTGCACAAGCGCCAGCACGCTGCGCCGGGTCATCTGGACCGCGTTCTCGTCCTTGGCGGCATAGACCTTTTCGGCACCGCTGAAATCGCCGACCGAGGCCAGCGCGAGCGCTTTGTGATAGGCGGCGAACCCTGCGGCGCCCTGTTGTCGGGCGGCCGCATCAAAGGCCTGCAGCGCATCGGACATCGAGCCATTCCCGATATGGGCCCACGCGGTGACCAGACTGTCGACCAATTCGTTCACCCCAAGCGTGTCGTTCAGGTCTTCCAGCAAGGTTTCGAATTTGCCGTCTTTGACGAGCTCGGCCACGATCACCATATCGGACAGCTGGCTTTGCAACCCATCTGCGCGCATCTTGCGGGCAACGGGCAGCGCACGGTCAATCTGGCCAAGCGACAGGTACGACAACACCGCGCTTTCCAGAAGGCGCGGATTGGATGGATCGCGGGCCAGCGCGGCGGTGTAATAGCGCGAAGCCGCGAGGTAATCGCTGTCAAAAGCCGCCTGACGTCCTGCAAGATAGGACCCCGAGAACCCCTGCGCCACGGCGGGCAAGGACAGTGCGGACAGGATCAGCGAGGTGGTTGCAATACGCAGGAATGATGCGGCCAAGACGGGCTCCTTCGATGGCGTTCGCTTTGAAACCTAGTGCTGGCTGCGGCAACAAGCAATGGGCCGGAGGACGGTTACCGGCCCTTACACGCCAATTTGCACCGGCGTATTGGCGCGGCGCAACGGGAAGCGGCAGTCAGCGACCTCAGACCACGAGATCGTAGAGCGGCCCCGTGAAATGCAGGTCATAGTCCAGCCCCACAATCCGCAGGTTGATCGAATCCTGACTGGCGCCGTCGACCAGAGCCCACAAAACCTGCCCGGTGGGGCGATGGATCACGAATGCCTCGGCCACGTCGGCCTGACCCGCGTTTTCGGTGTGAGCGATCTGGATGTTGAACTCGGACGCACTGGCGCCGCTGATGCCATAGAACAGCACGTCACCCTCTGCGGCGTTGTAATCCTGCACCCAGTCAGACCCATGGGTGCGCTGGCCGATGTGAAAGAATTCGTCCGCGCCTGCGCCCCCGTTCAAGAGGTCGTGCCCGAAACCGCCATTGAGGAAATCATCGCCGTCGCCCCCGAACAATTGGTCGGCAAATGCGCCGCCGGAAAGAAGGTCATCATCTCCTTGCCCGACGACTGTATCCGCGCCGAAGCCCCCCATGAGTACGTCGTCACCGTCGCCGCCATAGACCATGTCGTTGCCATAGCCGCCATCGGCGGTGTCATTTCCGGCACCGGCAAAGATCAGGTCGCCTTCGTCATAGCCGCCACCGCCGGCATCAATCGAGTCGTCCCCGTCGCCGCCGTTGAGCGTGTCGCGGCCATCACCGCCATTCAGCGTGTCGTTGCCACCCAACCCGACGAGGCGGTCGTGGCTGCTACCGCCGATGAACTGATCATTGAATCCGTCGCCCGTGCGGTTCACCACCGCGTCGCGCGTCGCAATGAGGCGCAAG
Source organism: Shimia fortis (assembly GCF_040225985.1). Lineage (NCBI taxonomy): Bacteria > Pseudomonadati > Pseudomonadota > Alphaproteobacteria > Rhodobacterales > Roseobacteraceae > Shimia > Shimia fortis. The sequence goes on along the minus strand of NZ_JBBPEU010000004.1, from coordinate 88,489 downwards.
GCCTCCATGCTGATGAAACGGTCGTCCATCTCGAAATCAAAATACTCGACAAAGCGGGCCGTGATCGTATCCGTCCCAAGCGAGAAGACGAGATTGCCACCAGTCAGGGCCACGGACGCGCTAGCAAAACTGCCGTCATGGAAGCGAACGGTGTCGATGCCGTCCTGACCGTCGATTTCATGATCGTTGCCCTGCACCACGCCAATGACGTCGCGACCAACCCCGGTTTCGACAAGCGCGCGATACGTGGTGAACACGTCATTCTCGGATATCGTGACCCCGGGAAGCGCATTCACAAAAATCGGATCTCCGGGGAAGAATCCCGATCCATCCACCGGGATATCTGTGTGGATGACACGGTCGAGGAATTGCTGAGCCTGCCGCGTCGTTGTGATCTCGGGCAGTTCGGTCCCCCCGACGCGCAACACATAACTTTCAATCTCGGGCCCGACGGGATGCGACACGGAATAAACCACCGTCTCGGTTGCCATCGTGTCCCAGAACATGAGACCGAATTCCTCGATCTCGGTGGTCATGGTCGGGTCAAGGAAATCAAACCCATCGCCGTGCAAGGCATAAAGCGTGGTGCGATCCGCCTGAACGATGTCCAGCATGCCTGTGATCGGATTTGCCCGAAGCGAAGTATAGACAAAACTGCTGCTCTGTTCAGGCAGCACCAGCTGGATTTGCCCCAAACGCGCGCTTTGCAATTCTTCGTCGATATGCCGGAATACAGGCACCGAAAAGGTGTATGTGGTCATGGTCTGCCTTGCCTCGTGATAACGCACTCTTGTGGTGCATTTTCCGTAAGCGTACCCGCATCCCGCTTGCCGCTCAAGTTATCTGTAAGCGTGCGACCCAGCAGGGCAGCCCGACCGTCGCAAATATGCATCTCTGCCAACGATCTAAGCCATTGGATATTAACAATCAGTTTAGCGCAGAAAGCTTTATGCCATCAGGTCGAACACCTGCCCGCCAATCTGAAGGTTGATGCTGTCCTGCGCGCCGCCATCGACAAGTGCCCATACAATCTGACCTGTGGGCCGGTAGATCACGAAGGCTTCGCTGACATCATCGGCCCCAGCCAAAGGCGTTTCGGCCAGATTGATCTGGAACTGCGCCGCTGTCGCGTCGCTGTTTCCAAAATAGAGGACATCCCCCGCGGCGGCATCGTAATCCTGGATCCAGTCCGACCCGTGATCCGCAACACCCAAGTGGAAGAACCGGTCTGCGCCATGCCCGCCGTTCATCCGGTCAAAACCAAAACCGCCATTCAGGAAATCGTCGCCATCCCCGCCAAACAGAGCATCGGACAGCGCGCCGCCAGACAGCGAATCCTGCCCCTGCTGGCCGCGCAGGTCATCTGCGCCAAACCCGCCAATCAGAAGGTCGTCACCTTCGCCGCCAAAGACCAGATCGTTGCCATAGCCACCGTCTACCGTGTCATTCCCGCCACCGGCATAGACCGTGTCACGTTCGTCAAAAATGTCTTCGCCGCCGTGGATGTCGTCGTTGCCGTCGCCGCCATTCAGCGTGTCGGCGCCGTCGCCGCCCCAGATCGTGTCGTTGCCCGCCAGCCCGACCAGACGATCATGGTTATTCCCCCCACGCAGGATATTGGACGTCTCGTCCCCGACCAGATCCACCGCGTCCTGGCGCACGGCGAAGCTGCGCAACTGTTCCAGCGTGAAATGCTCGGTCCCGCCACCGACACGCGCAAATACGAAATTCTCGACATTGCGCACCTGCATCTGTTCGCCGCCCTCATCAAAGGGCATCATGGCGTCTCCGATGCGCAATTCGGCACCGGACCAAGAGATATTGAAGGCATTTGCCGAATACCCGGTGAATTGCAGTGTATCATTGCCCGCACCGCCATCGACAAAGGCCGAGATCAAATCATCAGGCAACAGCGTGTCATCCCCGATGCCGCCATAAATCTCGGAATGACCAAACATCATCGAAAACGCGATCGTGTCATCTTCACTTACCCGAACATCGGGAATGGCCGAGAGGTCGATCTCTTCACCCGGCCCATAACCCGACCCGCGGGGGGCACCGTCTGCCCAGGTCAGCCGATTGAACAGGTTTCGCGCACCGCTCAGCGTGGTCATATTGGGCAAGGGGTCGCCGCCGATCTCGAGGAAATAACTTTCAAAGGCGCCACCCACGTCCAGAGATGCGGCATAAACATAGGTTTCCCGCCGAGCATTGTCCCAGTTCAACTGGCCGAATTCCTGTGACCCGGTGACGAATTCGCCCATGACACTTCTGCCATCGGCGTAGACAGAATAGACATCATCGGAATTGAGGGAAATAATGTCGAGAAGCCCGCGCGTGCTGATAGTGCGATAGCTGAAACTCTCAACACTGTCAGGGACAACAAGCTGAAGTTCCCCCGCGCGCGCGGCGGTGATCTGGTTGTTGGAAATTGTCAGAACGGGAACTGAAAACGTATAAGTCGTCACGGGTACACCACTGGTAAAAAAGGTTTAAGCTCTGCGGCTTTTCTGGCCCGCCGACAGGCATGTTGCAAGCAGTTTGTGCCGCCGCGCAACGAAAAAGGCGACCCACCGTGTCGCCTTTTCTTGCTTTGAATACAGCCTCTTACATGTTCGGATAGTTGGGCCCGTCGCCGCCTTGGGGGGTGACCCAATTGATGTTCTGGCTCGGATCCTTGATGTCACAGGTCTTGCAATGCACACAGTTCTGGAAGTTCACCACGAACTCGGGCTTGCCGTCCTTTTCAACCACTTCATAGACGCCAGCCGGGCAGTACCGCTGTGCCGGTTCGTCATACATCGGAAGGTTGGTCAGAATCGGAACAGTTTTGTCCTTCAACTGCAGGTGGCAGGGCTGGCTTTCCTCGTGGTTTGTCATCGCAAAGCTGACATTAGTCAGGCGGTCAAAGCTGAGCGTGCCATCGGGCTTGGGATACTCGATCGGCTTGTGCGCGGCGGCCGGTTCGGTCGAGGCCGCGTCGTTCTTGCCGTGCTTGAGCGTGCCAAACAGCGAGAACCCGAGCGTATTGGTCCACATGTCCAGACCACCCAGCGCCAGCGAGGGCAACATGCCCCACTTGGACCACATCGGTTTGACGTTGCGCACCTTCTTGAGGTCTTTGCCGATCGCCCCTTTGCGCACTTCCTGTTCGTAATCATGCAATTCGTCGCCCGAACGACCGTCCTTGATGGCGGCGTGGGCGGCTTCGGCAGCGGCGATCCCGGACAACATCGCGTTGTGGTTTCCCTTGATGCGGGGAACGTTGACCATGCCAACCGAACAACCGAGTAGCGCCACACCGGGGGCTACCATCTGCGGCATCGACTGGTATCCGCCTTCGGAGATGGCCCGCGCGCCATAAGCGACACGCTTGCCGCCCTCAAGAAGCTCGGCCACCATCGGGTGATGCTTGAAGCGCTGGAATTCCATGTAGGGGAACAGGTGCGGGTTCTTATAGTTCAGGTGCACCACGAAGCCGACATAGACCTGGTTGTTCTCGAGGTGATAGATGAACGACCCGCCACCGGCATTGCCGCCAAGGGGCCAGCCCATCGTGTGAGTCACGGTGCCTTCCTTGTGCTTGGCCGGGTCGATCTCCCAGATTTCCTTCATGCCGATGCCGTATTTCTGCGGCTCCTTACCGTCGGAAAGGCCGTAGCGTTCGATCACCTCTTTCGAGAGGCTGCCACGCACGCCTTCACTGAGGAAGACATACTTGCCGTGCAGTTCCATGCCCGGCTCGGTGTTGGGGCCGTAAGACCCGTCTTCCTCGAGACCGAAAACACCGGCAACCACGCCCTTGATGCTGCCGGCCTCGCCATAGACCAGCTCTGAACAGGCCATGCCGGGGAATATCTCGACACCCAGCTCTTCGGCCTGTTCGGCCATCCAGCGGCAGACATTGCCCATCGACACGATATAGTTGCCGTGGTTGTTCATCAGCGGCGGCATCGGGAAGTTGGGGATGCGGATTTCACCTGCCTCACCCAGCATGTAGAAATTGTCTTCCTTGACCGGCACGTTCAGCGGGGCGCCTTTTTCCTTCCAGTCAGGAATCAGCTTGTCGAGACCACAAGGGTCCAGAACGGCGCCGGACAGGATATGCGCCCCGACCTCGGACCCTTTTTCCAGAACCACGACATCGAGGTCTGCATCCAGTTGCTTCAGACGGATCGCCGCCGACAGACCCGCGGGGCCCGCACCAACGATAACGACGTCATATTCCATTGCTTCGCGTTCGATCTCTGCCATGTGGCTTTCCTTCCCGGGTGGCTGCGGAAATATTGTTTCGCAGTTGCTATCCCAGCTTTAAACAAAACGTCAATCAGAACCCGACGACAAAATGCCTCAAATCGCCTTGTGCCGTTGCGATAACACCGTTTTGCGCTTGCATTGCTCGCGACCACTTGCTTTTGAAAGACGGCTCGGGGCACTCTGAGCCCAAACAAGACAAAACAAGACTGGGCACCGCATCTGCGTTGCCCCCGACGATCGGGACCGACCCAATGGAAAAAATACCAATGACCCGCGCCGGGTTCACGGCGCTGGAAGCAGAACTGAAAACGTTGAAATCGGTGGAACGTCCGGCCATCATTCAGGCGATTGCCGAGGCCCGAGAACTGGGCGACCTGAAGGAAAACGCCGAATATCATTCGGCCCGCGAGAAACAGGGCTTTATCGAGGGGCGTATCAAGGAACTGGAAGGGGTGATTGGTCTGGCCGATGTGATCGACCCCACCAACCTGAGCGGATCGATCAAGTTCGGCGCGACCGTCACCCTTGTCGACGAGGACACGGACGAGGAAAAGACCTGGCAGATCGTGGGCGAACACGAGGCAAATGTCGAAAAAGGTCTCTTGAACATCAAATCGCCTATTGCGCGGGCATTGATTGGCAAGGAAGAAGGCGACAGTGTGGAGGTGCGCACCCCGGGCGGCGAAAAAAGCTATGAGGTGCTTTCCATCGCCTATGTTTAGGTCGCGGTAACGCAGGTGCAGGTATGACTGAGGCAAGCGAAGACAATTCGACCCCGCCGGGACTGTATGACAAGCCCACGGCCCCCAAGGTGACGGGGATCGAAGCGATTGCTGTTGTTCTCAGCCTGTTGTGGCTCGGCGGCACGGCGGTGTTTTTCCTTGTTCTTGGCCCCGGCGACGGGACCGGCGTGCAAAAGGTCGACGGGCTGCGCTTTGTGATGACCATGCTGGCGATCTTCCTGCCGGTCGCTATGATCTGGGTGGCGGCAACCGCTGCCCGGTCCAGCCGAATCATGCGCGAGGAAAGCGCGCGCCTGCAGGCCGCCATCGACGCCATGCGCCGCACCTATGTGGCCCAATCGCAGGGGGCCGCCAGCAAGATCGCCGCTGCGGAACCGTCCGTGGCGCGCAAGCTTGACGAAATCGCGGCGGCCCAGAAAAAAACCGAAACCGCGCTGGCGACCTTTTCCACCACCCGCGACCGTGGCATCCGCAAACCCGTCGTACCGGCCAGTCCTGTCCTGACGGAAGAGGACCAAGGGCTTCTTGCGCTGGGGACCCCGGCGGAAGATCTGTCGCCCCCCTTGGATCGCGAGATTTTCATCAGCGCGCTGAATTTCCCAGAAAACGCTGAGGACAAGGATGGCTTTGCCGCCCTGCGCAAAGCGTTGAAGGATCGTCAGGCCGCGCAGCTGATTCAGGCGGCGCAGGATGTGCTGACGCTCTTGTCGCAGGACGGCATCTATATGGATGACCTGCGTCCTGATCTGGCGCGACCCGAGATTTGGCGCCGATTCGCGGCAGGAGAACGCGGCAAGGTCATTGCCCAGCTGGGCGGCATCCGCGACCGGTCTTCGCTGGCGCTGGCCGCCGGGCGGATGAAGCAGGATCCGATCTTCCGCGATGCGGCCCACCATTTCCTACGCCGGTTCGACCGGATGTTCGTCGATTTCGAAGAAACAGCCTCGGACGCGGAGATCGCGGCATTGTCAGACACCCGCACCGCCCGCGCCTTTATGTTGCTGGGCCGCGTGGCAGGGATTTTCGACTGAAACAACACTGGAAACGCGCGGAGGCTGTCGCCCATCGGTGCGGGCCTAGCCCGCTTCTCTGGTTGGGCCGGGCCGCGCCGATGGCACGGCGAGGGGCCAGCCCCTCGCGCCCAAAGCCCGCTGGGCTTTGACCGCTCACCCCGAGGTATTTGCCCCCAAGAAAAAAGATCAGAGGTCGAACCCGACATAGGGCAGGTAAGTGACAGGCGTGCCTTCCGTGATTTCGCAGGCGCCGTCTGGCAGCTCGACAAGACCTTCGGCCCAGGACAAACCGCTGATGCGTCCCGACCCTTCCGAAACGAACACCTCGGCACGGCCATCGCGCAAGCGGGCGCGCAGGTATTCGCGGCGGCCGGGCTTCTTGGCCTTGGAAAACGCCGCCGGCACTGTCAGGCGCAGGGGCTGCCGCCAGCCTGCCCCGGCCAACACCCCCATCGCGGGCCTTGCAAAGATCAGCGTGCAGACCATCGCCGCCACCGGATTGCCGGGGAGGCCGAAGACAGGCGCGCCATTCCAGACGCCCAATGCAAGTGGTCGACCCGGTTTGATCGCCATGCGCCAGAGCGTCATGGAGCCGCTTTCGTTCAACAGGGCCGACATGTGGTCCTCGTCTCCCGCTGAGGCACCGCCGGAGGTGAGGATCATGTCCGCAGATTGTGCGGCCTCGTCCAGAAACCCGCGCAGGGCATCGCGCGCATCAGGCGCTCGGCCCATGTCTATGGGATCAAACCCGAAACGGCGGATCATCGATAGCAGCAGGGGACGGTTGGCGTCGTAAATCTGATCCGGCCGCGCACTGTCACCGGGTTCGGCCAGTTCGTCCCCTGTCGAGACCACTGCCACACGCAGACGTTGGCGCACCGGGATGTTCGACACGTTGGTTGCAGCCAGCAAGGCCAGATCCGCGGGACCAAGGCGGCGACCCGCGGGCAGAATGCACGCGCCCGCTTCCACATCTTCGCCCGCGCGGCGCGTGTTCGCGCCTTTCTTCAAAGGGCCGTGAAAAGCGATGGCCTGTCCGTCGGTGGACACGTCTTCCTGCAGGATGACGGTGTCGACCCCTTCGGGGAGGGTGGCGCCGGTCAGGATACGCACCGCGTGCCCGCGTTCCAGCGGGTGCCCGAGTGGTTGCCCCGCCGCGCTGCGCCCCGCCATGAGCGGCAGGGATTGTGGGCCAGCGCCGGTGTCGGCGTGACAGAGGCCATAACCATCCACCGCGCTGTTGGGTTGGGGGGGATTGGCGCGATTGGCGTGAATATCTTCGGCAAGAATACGATCCAGCGCGGCCGAAAGCGGCACGGATTCAACACCGGTGACCGGAGAAAGGCGGGCACGCAGTTCTGACAGGGCCTCGTCCACCGGTGTCCAGTGGGTCCCGGCGGGCAAGGCAAAGCAATCATCCTTTAGCGGCGGTGGAGTCAGGGGCACAGGCCAGTCTCCTTCAGGATAAAGTCCGCGATAGCCGCTGTATCGTCGAGCGGGAACTGCGGACGGTCAAGGTCAAGCGGCGTATCCGTGGCAACCGCACGGATGGTGGGGTCGCCGGGTGCGATCAATGGATTGGCCGCTGCGGCGCGCCAGGCTTCGATCTTTGGGTGGGGCTCGCGTTTGTACCCTTCGACAAGGATCAGGTCGACCGGGGCCATCTGATCCAGCAGGGTTTGCAGGGAGGGCTCTTCTGCGCCGCGCAGCTCGGTCATCAGGGCCCAGCGGTTTTGCGAGGCCAGCAGAACCTGCCGGGCGCCCGCCTCGCGGTGGCGATAGCTGTCGCGACCCGGCTGATCCACATCGACAGCGTGATGGGCGTGTTTCAGGGTCGAGATCGTGAAGCCACGGCGCGTGATCTCGGCCACAAGTCGCTCCATCAAGCCGGTTTTACCTGCGTTTTTCCAGCCGGTGACGCCGTAGATCCGCATCACCCTGCCCCCTTGGCAATTTCGCGGGCACGGTCGAGGTCTTCGGGGGTGTTCACGTTGAAAAACGCTCCGTCTTCAAAGGCCGCCGTGGCCGCGCCGTGGCGGTCTGTCCAGAGCACCACCTTGCGCACACCCGAGAGCAGCGACTGGCGCAGGTCATGGCGCAGGGCGACAGGCCAGAGGCCAAAGGTCGGGTGGCGCCGACCGCGCCCGTCTTCCTGTGTTCCGGCCAGGGCAATGGGGGTATTGGCAAGCCCGGCGGCGCGGGTCAGGCGCGCCACAAGATCACGCGGAAAGAACGGCGTGTCCGCGGCAGCAGTGACAATGGTCTCGGCCCCCTGCTCGGCGGCCCAGTCCAGCCCGGCCAGCACGCCGGCCAGCGGGCCGGGATAGTCTGGAATGGAGTCCGGCAGAACTGGCAGGCCAGTATGAGCAAACCGGTCGGGATCACCATTGGCATTGAGCGCCAGACCGTCGGTTTGCGGCCCCAGTCGTTCGATCACATGGGACAGGATCGGCTTGCCCGCCAGAAGATGCATGCCCTTGTCGCCACCGCCCATGCGGGTTGCCTGTCCACCGGCGAGGATCACTCCGAGAGGTTGGGTCATTTGGTTTCTGTGCCTCCGGCAGGAGTGTTTGGGAAAAGGTGAAACATGGGTCAGCTTGCCGATTTGCGGCGATGTTTCTTGTCTTCGACGGGCACCGAGGCCGGATCGACATCACGCAGCAGCCGGTCATTGCCAGAAAGACAGACAAAGCGTTGCCCACGCATACGCCCGATCAGGGTCAGGCCCACCTCACGGGCGATTTCAACGCCCCACGCGGTAAAGCCCGAGCGTGAAGCCAGAACGGGGATGCCCATCATTGCGGTCTTGATGACCATTTCGGAGGTCAGCCGACCGGTGGTGTAGAGGATCTTGTCATCCGCAGGGGTGTTCGTGTCGAACATCCAGCCCGCAACCTTGTCCACCGCGTTGTGCCGGCCCACGTCCTCCATATAAACCAACGGGCGCGGGCCCTGACAGAGAATCGTGCCGTGAATCGCCCCCGCCTCGAGATAGAGCGACGGGGTCCGGTTGATCTTGTGCGCCAGCGCGTAAAGGTCCGAGGTCTTCACCGTGGTGGCAGGCAGGATCACGTCCTCGAGCCCCTCCATCATGTCGCCGAACACGGTGCCCACGGCACAGCCCGAGGTCCGGGTCTTTTTCTTGAGCTTTTCCTCGTGGCTGGTCTCGACCTCGGTGCGCACGACGACGGTTTCAAGTTCTTCGTCGAAATCGACGCGCGTCACCACATCGGTGTCGGCCAACATACCCTGATTGCGCAGGAATCCCAGCGCCAGATATTCGGGATAGTCGCCAATGGTCATAGCCGTCACGATTTCCTGCGCGTTCAGGAAGATGGTGAGCGGGCGTTCTTCGACCACCGAGATCGTGGTCTCGGTGCCGGTGTGATCCACCCCCTGCACGGCGCGGGTCAGGCGCGGCGCGGTCGGGTCGGGGGCGATCAGATAATCCTGCGGGTCTTGTTGCGTGGCCAATTGCATCTCCTGTCGATCGGCTTTAGGCCTTTCCATGGGAGCAATCTAGGGAAAGTTCATGGCCTCCTCCAGTGTGAAATCCGCCTATTGGAAAGGTGTGCGCAACGGCATGCCTTTTGTGTTGGTGGTCAGCCCCTTTGCCCTGCTGTTCGGGGTCGTGGCCACCGAGGCGGGTCTGAACGTTTTTGAGACGATGGCCTTTTCGGTCGTCGTGATCGCAGGCGCGGCCCAGTTCACCGCGCTTCAACTGATGAACGAAAACGCGCCGACCATCGTGGTGCTGGCCTCGGCGCTGGCTGTGAACCTGCGCATGGCGATGTATTCGGCCTCTCTCACACCCTATATCGGCGCGGCGCCGATGTGGCAGCGCGCGTGGGCGGCCTATTTCACCGTCGATCAGGCCTATGCCCTGTCGATCATCGAATATGAAACCCACCCGAAAATGACGGTGCCCGAGCGGATCGCCTATTTCTTTGGGGTGGTTACGCCGATCTGTCCGAACTGGTATCTGTTCACGTTGGTAGGGGCGCTGGTGGGCAAGTCCATCCCGCCCGAACTGGCGCTGGACTTCGCGGTGCCGATCACATTTCTGGCGATGATCGGACCAATGCTGCGCACCGGGGCGCATGTTGCTGCGGCGATGGTATCAGTGGCGCTGGCGCTGGGGTTCGCGTGGGTGCCCTATAATCTTGGGCTGATGATTGCGGGCATCGGCGGGATGATCACCGGGGCGCAGGTGGAACTCTGGACCGAACGCAAGACCAGATCGGAGGAGGCGCCATGATCGATCGCGTGGAACTCTGGATCGTGATTATCGGCATGGGGCTGGGCAGTTTCGGACTGCGCTTCATGTTCACCGGCTTTATCGGGGATAGGAACCTGCCGCCTTGGGTGCTGCGCCATCTGCGCTATACCGCCGTGGCCGTCCTGCCAGGGCTCGTGGCGCCGCTGGTGATGTGGCCCGCCGCGACGGGGGGGCAGCCCGACATGCCGCGACTCGCCGCAGCCACGGTCACATTGGGGCTGGGTTACGCCACCAAGAATGTCATCATCGCGATCTGTGCAGGCGCCGCAACGCTGTATCTTGGGCTGTATTTACAGGGATAATCAGCCGTTCTGCTGTTTGGCGACAAGTTCAGCGTTGTATTCGCGCAGAACTTTGGACTTGTCGTCGTCGTCATATTCATAAAGGGCCGACGAGGTCGCGCCTTTCTTGGCAAACGCCTCGGCAAGTTTGTTCGGATAATAAGTGACGGGGATATCCTCGAACCCCGGCAGGGATTTCAGGATCTCCGACGTGCTGCGCGCACAGTTCGCCTGCGGCACTGCGCCGTTGGTCATCACCTTGCGCAGGGCGAGCTCTGCCGTCTGCGGAGGCACGTCAAGTTCCTGAACAATCACGTGGAACGACTTGCGCGCATGATAGCGCGTGTAGAAATCCACCCGTTCCGGCGTCATCCCATAGACGACATCGCCTTTCGACACGATCTGGTCGGCCCGGAAATTTCCGGCCGGATCAAACGCCACCCGCTGCGACGCGTTCACCATGAGGGATGTGTGTGCCCCAGACCCGGTTTCGTTGCTCACCATCGTGAACAGGGTCAGGCGTGGAGGGCCATCATGTACATAAGCCGCCTGCGCGACCTGCGCATCCGTGTGGTAATCCTTGTTGACGGCACAGGCCGACAGAGAAGCAGCCACAAGACAGGCTGCCCCAAAACGGATCAACGTCTTCATGGGATGGCCCCCAATACCGGCCAGATCAGCCGTTCACAATCGCGATGAAAATCAGGAGAGCAATCGATCCCGCCGCCACATAGGTCGAAGCCTTGATGAAGCCAGCAAAAGTTTTTTCCTGAACGTCGATGTTCATCGAGCCGTGTTTATATTCAGCCATTTCGCGTTTCCTCGTGCAATCTTTCCCGATGGATAACGGATTCGTAAGCGCCTGTCACCACGTCAATGGCGCGCAGGGTGCACTGGGGTGTTCAAATTTTCGCCAAGCGTCAATCCGCTGGGTCCGGCCCGGACTCTGACAACACCGGAGCCTCCAGGTTTGCCAACAAACGCGCCAAATACCCGTTCAATTGCTCTACCTCCTGCTCTGAGAACCCCTTGAGCAGCGCCCGTTGCCGCGAAAGGGCTTCGGAGAGGATGCGATCGTGCAGAGCTTGCCCCTTATCGGTGAGCGTCCATGCCTTGCGGCGCGCATCGCTGTCGGCGCTTTCGGCCTGCACAAGACCTTGCGCGTGCAGCCGCGAGAGGCTGCGGCTGACGGCCCCCTTGTCGATGCCGATAGTTCGGCTGGCCTTGGCCACACTGGAACCGGGCGCGCGAGTCAGCATGACCAGCATCCGCCAGTCCATCGCCCCGATCCCGAACCGGTCCTGATAGTCGCGCGCCGCCTGACGTGTGAAACGGTTTGCGGCAAAGGTCAGCATGACCGTGGTCGAACGCGAAAAACTTAGCGTGCGCGCCTCGGTTTCGGGCACATCCACAAGGAACAGGTCATCAGGCAGGTCCGTCGTGTCGTTCATCTGCGTGTCCTTGCTTTTCTTCAGTCTAGACCTCATGTGTTGACATGACAACACGCGACATGCTGTAGTTTCTGTTGTCACGTCAACACGTTGGAAAGGACCCGTGATGGCACAGGCCCCCGCAGTTGCAATCGACCCCCATGTGTTTTGGGAAGACCCTTATCCGGCGCTGAAAGTCATGCGGGATACCGCGCCAGTCGTCTATGTGCCCCAGTTGGATGCCTATCTGATCACGCGGCGCGACGACATTTTCGAGAACGAGAAAAAGATCGACATCTTTTCCTCGGACCAGCCCGAGGGCCTGATGACCAAGCTTATGGGGCAGAACCTGATGCGCAAGGACGGGGCCGCCCATATGGCCGAGCGCAAGGCGATCTTTCCGTCTGTTTCACCGAAAACGGTCAAAAATGTATGGAAAGACGCTTTTGAAGACTTCACCGACCGTATCCTGACCGAACTGCATCCGCTGGGACAGGCCGACATGGTGGGCGATATCGCCATGCGCATCTCGAGCGAGGCGCTGCGCATCATCACCGGCTTGACCAATATGACATGGCAAGAACTGGACGCCGTGAGTCAGGGCATGATTGATGGCTGCGCCAATTATGCCGGCAACCCCGAGGTCGAAGCCCGCTGTCACCGCGCCACGGCCCAGATCGACCATTGCATTGACGACATGATCCCGGTTCTGGCCGCAAAGCCGGATCATTCCCTTTTGTCCGTGCAACTTCAGGCTGGCCTGCCAGACGATCAGATCCGCGCCAATGTTAAACTGGCCATTTCCGGCGGACAGAACGAACCCCGCGACGTGATCGCCGGATTGACTTGGGCCCTTCTCACCCATCCCGACCAGATGGCATTGGTCCAAAGCGGCGCAGTGACGTGGATGCAGGCCTTTGATGAATATGCGCGCTGGATGTCGCCTGTGGGGATGTCGCCGCGTCGCGTGGCAAAGGCGTATGACCTGCACGGCATTTCCCTGCCGCCCGAGGCGCGGGTGTTCCTTATGTTCGGGGCGGGGAACCGCGATGAAAGGGTGTTTGCCAACCCCGACGCGTTCGACCTCACTCAGGACTGTTCCGCCTCAATCGCCTTTGGCGCGGGTCCGCATTTCTGTGCCGGGGCTTGGGCATCGCGGTGTCTCATTGCCGAGGTCGCCATGCCGATGATTTTTGACCGGATGCCGGGCCTGCGCCTTGACGGCCCCACCCGCATTGGCGGATGGGCCTTCCGTGGCCCGCTTGAGATGCCCGTCGCGTGGGACACCTGAGCGGGTCGCCTATTTCGCGGACTGTTCCAGATCAGCCGCCAGCCGGAACCCGATACGGGTCGGGGCCTCTTCCTCGGCCGGTTTCGGCAGGGCACGCAGCATCACCGAAAGCTGGCTCACATGCTGCACAAGCTGGGTTTTTACACCCATGCTGTCGGTACCATAAAAGGTGATCATGTCGGGATCAAAGAACCCCATTCCCTCGATACGCAACACACCGGTATCCCCACCGGCAAAGCCCATCGCGACCTCGTGTTCGTTGTCGAGCTGTTGTTCGAAATTCTGGATGTAAAGGATCAGCCGCTCATAGGCCCATTCCGCCGGGCTCTTCTGGGCCACGGGTTTCTGAGACACCGCTTCGGGCACGTCCTTGCACGGTTCGACATTCGGGTCGGCATGTACCTCGTGCCGGCGCGGTAGAACTTCTGCCTCGGCCGCTTCGGCAGAGGTTTCGATCTGATCACCCATGGGTCTTATCCCTTACTCTATCCGTTGCCACAGCCACGCCCCGTCCTCGCGGCGGGTCCGGCTGATTTTTCCAACATGATAGAGATGGTTCAAATGGGCAACCGCCTCGACCAGCGCCAGCCCATAGGCCGACCCCTCGATATTCCGCTTGAAGATCGGCAGGAAACACTCGCCCCCCGTCTTGGGGGTATCGAGATGATCGAGCAAGCGCTCCAGCGCGCCGTGGTGATTGTCGACCAGTTGTCGCATACGGGTCGGCAGACCGGTAAAGGGCAGTTTATGCCCCCCCAGCACCAGATGCTCGGGCCGTCCCAGCTTGGCCAGACGGTGGCACGCTTCCATCCAGTCACCCACCGGGTCGGCGTCAGGTTCGGTCGCGTAAACCCCGATATTCGAGCTGATTGAGGGCAGGATCTGGTCGCCCGAAATCACGAGATTGTCATCCCGGCTCCAGAAGGTCAGGTGCTCGGGCGCGTGCCCGTTGCCAATATGCACGTCCCAGTCACGCCCGCCGATTCGCACCACGTCATCCTGCTTGATGCGCCGATAGCCCACCGGCATCGGATCCACGACATCCGAAAAATTGAAGGGGCGTTCGCTCGCCCTTTGTTCAAAGACCGCCTCGTCCATGCCACAGGCGCGATAAAAGGCCATGGTCTCTTGCGTCGGCACTGCCTGTTCGTCCAGCTGCAACATCCGCGCGAACAGCCACGCCGTGCGCGACGTCCAGAGCGCCGCGCCATGCACCGTCTGAAACCATCCGGCAAGACCGACATGATCGGGATGGTGATGGGTCACGATCACCCGCGTGACCGGTTTGCCCGCCAGCGGCCCTTCCAGCAGTTTCTGCCAGATGCCTTTGGATTTTTTCGACGAAAACCCGGTGTCGATCACCGTCCAGCCATCGCCATCATCAAGCGCATAGACATTCACGTGATCCAGCGCCATCGGCAGGGGCAGCCTCATCCAGAGAACCCCCTCGGCCACCTCGATGGCCTCGCCATGTCCGGGGGGTGTTTCCCAAGGATAACGAATGCCGTTTGTCTTGTCTTGTGTCACGCGGTCAGGTCTTCCGGGCTAAGGGCATAGAGATCCTCCGCTCCTCGCACGGCATGGGCCAAAAGGCCAGTATGTTCGGGCAAAAGGCGGGTGATATAGAACCGCGCCAGCTTGGCGCGCGGGCCATAAGTACCCTCGCCCATCGCAGCGCGCAGGTGGTAATGCGCCCCCAGAACACGGGCAAACCCCTTGAGATACGGCACCGATCCGGCAAACCGGTCATTCAGGTCGCGCTGCGCCACAAGCCATTCGGTGGTTTCTCGCAGCGTCTCTGTTGCCTCCCAGACCGGCTCGGCCAGTTCAGGAAACCGCGCGCGAGCCTCCTCGGCATGGGTTTCGATTTCTTCTAGCAGAGCATAGGCCGCCTCGCCGCCATCCATCAGTTTGCGCGCCACGAGGTCCATCGCCTGAATCCCGTTGGTGCCCTCGTAAATCGCGGTCACACGCACATCGCGGGCGAACTGCGCCGCGCCGGTTTCTTCGACGAACCCCATGCCGCCGTGAATCTGGATACCCGCATCCGCCACCGCGATGCCGGTATCCGACCCGAACGCCTTGGCAATCGGCGTGAGGAAAGCCGCCCGCGCGATCTGGTCCTTGTCGCCGGTCGCGGTGCTCATGTCGATTGCCACGGCACATGCCAGCGCAATGGCCCGCGCCGCAAATGTCTCGGCCTTCATCGTGGCCAGCATCCGGCGCACGTCCGCATGGTCAATGATCGTGCCTGTGCCGTTCTGGATGGGCGAACGTCCCTGCGTCCGGTCCAGCGCATAGGCCAGCGCGTGTTGATACGCCCCCTCTGCGATTCCGATCCCCTGTGCGCCCACGCCCAGACGCGCATTGTTCATCATGGTGAACATGGCGCGCATCCCGTCATGTGGTGCCCCGACCAGCCATCCTGTCGCGCCGTCAAACTGCATCACCGCCGTGGGCGAGCCATGCAGGCCCATCTTTTCCTCAAGGCTCACTACCTTGAGGCTATTCGCCTGCCCCGGCGCGCCGGTTTCGTCCGGCAGGAGCTTTGGCACCAGGAACAGGCTGATCCCCTTGGTCCCTGCCCCTCCATCCGGCAGACGCGCCAGCACAAGGTGACACACATTGCCGGTGAAATCATTGTCGCCCCAACTGATATAGATCTTCTGGCCAGTCACGGCATAGGTGCCATCACCGTTTGGTTCGGCCTTGCTACGCAGCGCCCCCACATCCGAGCCCGCATGTGGTTCGGTCAGGTTCATGGTGCCCGACCATTCCCCGCTCACCAGCTTGGGCAAATACAGCGCCTTGATCTCGTCGCTGGCGTGATGCTCCAGCGCCTCGATCTGCCCTTGGCTCAGCAAAGTGCCCACGTTGATTGCCAGACAGGTGGAGGACATCATGTCATTGACGGCGGTGCTGACGGTCTGGGGCAACCCCATCCCCCCGCTTTCAGGTCGCGCACTGGTGCCAAGCCACCCGCCTTCGGCGAGTTGCGCATATGCCTCGGCAAATCCCGGCGAGGTGCGCACCTTCCCGTTTTCCAGAACGGCGCCTTCCAGATCGCCATTGCGCTGAACTGGATACAGCACCTCTTCACACATCTTGCCGGCCTCGGTCAGGATCGCATCCACAACGGCACGGTCGGCCTCGGCAAAGAGGTCGGTCGCGCTCACACGATCGAAATCGACGACATGGTCGAACATGAACTGGAAATCGGCAACGGGGGCACGATAGGGCATGGCACTCTCCGGGTGTTGCGGCTTGGCTTTGGCGGGCCGCGCTTGTATGCAGGTTTAACCGCCATGGTAAGGGCTGCACAGACCCGACCAAAGTGAAACGCAGCGTAACGGGAAGGCCCGCGTGGATACAGAACGTCTCTTGCCGGATGATGCTGGATATGACCGGGCCAGCCAGATTCTGCACAAAGGCGGGTTGGTCGCCTTTCCCACCGAAACCGTTTATGGGCTTGGCGGAGATGCCCGCAACGACATGGCCGTCGCGCGTATTTTCGAGGCCAAGGGCCGGCCCCGCTTCAACCCGCTTATCGTGCATGTCGACTCGCTCGAGACCGCGAAACGTTACGTCACATGGACCGACACCGCCGACCGGCTGGCGTCGATCTTCTGGCCCGGGCCGCTGACCCTTGTGCTGCCGCTGAAAGACGATACCGGCCTGTCCCCGCTGGTCACGGCAGACCTGCCGACACTGGCGATCCGCGTGCCGGAACACCCGGTTGCCAACGCCCTTCTGCGCCGTTTCAACGGCCCAGTTGCGGCCCCTTCGGCCAACCCGTCCGGCAAGATCAGCCCGACCAAGGCCGACCATGTCTCCAAGGGTCTCTCTGGCCGGATCGAAGCCATTCTTGACGGCGGCGCCTGTGGCGTCGGCCTTGAGTCAACCATCGTCGGCCTTGCCGACACCCCCACCCTGCTGCGCCCGGGGGGACTGCCGATCGAGGCCATCGAAGCCGCCCTCGACACAACTCTCGAAGTGCACAAATCCGACGATCCCCTTTCCGCCCCGGGACAGATGTCCTCGCACTATGCCCCCAGCGCGGGCATTCGGCTGAACGCCACCGATCTGGCCGATAATGAAATGCTTCTGGGGTTCGGGGCAGTCGGCGAGGCCACGATGAACCTTTCGCCCTCGGGCGATCTGACCGAAGCCGCCGCCAACCTGTTCCACCACCTTCACATGATGGACGCTCTTGGCCCCGAAGTGATCGCGATTTCGCCTATCCCCGACCGTGGACTGGGCCGCGCCATCAACGACAGGCTGCGCCGCGCCGCCGCGCCGCGTCCCTAACGCGGCCATTCCTTTTCTTGGGAAAAAATACCTCTAGCGGTCCCTGCCGTCAGGCGCGGCCCGCCGTGGCAGACAGGCTGACCGGATCAATCCCCAGCGACCTGATCGCCTCGCTCCAGACCTCGCTGTCCGCAGTGGCAAAGACAAGCGCCTGCGTCGGGTCGGCGATCAGCCAGCCGTTATCGGCGATCTCGGATTCAAGCTGCCCCGGCCCCCAGCCACTGTAACCCAGCGCCATCAACGCCGAGGACGGCCCCCCGCCTGTGGCGATCTCTTCCAGAATGTCTAGCGTTGCGGTCATAGAAAACCGCCCGTCAATCCGCATCGACGACAGGTCCGAATGATAATCGGGCGTATGCAGCATGAACCCCCGCCCAGGTTCGACCGGACCGCCGAAATACAACCCCGCCTCGGACACGTCCTGTTCGCCCTCGATCGACAGTTGCTTGAAAAGGTCGGTCAGGCTGATGTTCTGGATCGGTTTATTTACGATCAGCCCCATGGCACCCTTGGCAGAGTGGTCGCACAACAGGACAACAGAACCTGCAAACCGAGGATCGCCCATGCCGGGCATGGCAATCAGGATCTTGCCGGTCAGATTGAGATCGTTGTCTTCACCCACAGACGCCATCGCGGTCTCCTTGCTCCTGCTTTCAAGATGAGGACCGCCCCGACATCGCGCAAGTCCCATTGGGCGAATTGGTGGCAAAACCCCGTGATTGACGGTGGGCGTTGTAACATTTGCCACATATTATCTCGCCCGAATGTGAATTGGCATTTGCCACGCGATTGCCCATGTAGGGGATATGACACGCAAGACCTTCGCCTCACTATGTCTGGCCCTGACCATGGCCCTGCCGGCATCGGCGCAATCCTATGACCGGGTTGTGCAGGCCGAGGTGCTGCCAGGCTGGCGGATGGAGGACGGGCACCACATGGCCGCGATCCGTATCACGCTGAACCCCGGCTGGAAAACCTACTGGCGCGCGCCCGGCGACGCGGGGATCCCGCCGCGCTTTGACTGGCGAGGGTCCGGCAACCTGCGGAATGTCGACATCACGTGGCCGACGCCCGAGGTCTTTGACCAGAACGGCATGCGTTCGATCGGCTATGCACAAGAGGTGATCCTGCCGCTGCGCATCGCGCCCAAGCGCGCGGGCAAACCGGTAAAGTTCAAAGCGCATCTGAATATCGGCGTCTGCCGCGATATTTGCGTGCCGCAGGACATCAAAGTCACGGCCAGCCTGCCGCCCGACGTAACCAAACGTGACCCCCGCATTGCCGCCGCCATGGCCGAACGCCCCCTGTCCGAAACCGAAGCTCATGTGCACAAGGCCACGTGCCGCCTGTCGCCGACAACGGACGGGCTGCGGATCGAGGCGCGCCTGCAGATGCCCAGTGCTGGCACCCCTGAACTGGCTGTGATCGAAACCGACAACCCGCAAGTCTGGGTGGCCGAGGCCGAGACCCGTCGCGAAGGCGGCACTCTGGTCGCCACGACCGAGATGATGCATGTCGGCGGTGAACCCTTCATGGTCGATCGCTCGGGCCTGCGCTTTACCGTGATCGGGTCACGTCAGGCGGTCGATATCCACGGCTGCACGTCAGGCTGACCGGCGTCGCCGCCCCATCACCACCGCTAGCGCGCCCACCACATAGGCGGCCAGCGAAATAGCTGCGGCCCCGAATATGAACCAGATAAGCACCATACCCGCCGAGGCATCGGCCAGCGCAGGAACAACGGCCGATACGGTCGGCGGAACCGTGCCATTCAGGGCATAGGCTCCGATTGATCCGGCTGCCCACAATGCCAAAGCCCCTGCCGTCACCAGAATCCCCAACTGCAGATCACGGGCCCGCATGGCGGTCCGTGCCGCCGCGATCTGGCGCGAGATATCGGCCTGAATCGCCATCAGTGCCGGCACCACCAGCAACACAAGCAGCATTCCGAAGCCAAGACCATAGACCAGCGTGATCACCGTGGGCTTCAGGAACTGCGCCTGTTGTGACCGCTCCATCAGCAATGGCGCGAGGCCCAACACTGTGGTCGCCGTGGTCAGCATCACCGGGCGCAGACGGTCCGCCGCGCCGTCGATAATCGACGGCACCAACCCGCGATCTTGCGCGTAGTCATCCACGGTACTGACCAGAACGATCGAATCGTTGATGATGATTCCCGTCATCCCCAACAGCCCGACCACCGTGAACATCGACAGTGGTACGTCGTGCATATAGTGGCCGTAAATTGTTCCGACGAGGCCAAACGGCACAATGGCCATCACCACAAGTGGCCGCGTCCAGCTTGCAAACACCCAGGACAGAACAAGGTAAATCCCGGTCAGACACAGGATCAATCCCGTTCGCGCATCGGACAGGAACGTATCTTCCTGCTCGGAAAGCCCGGCCAGTTGGAACTCGATCTGGTGACGGCTTGCGATTTCGGGCAGGATTTCATTGCCCAGTAATTCTTCGATCACGGCGGCGCGGTCGGGATCGTCCTCGGAAATCTCGCCGGTGACACTGACCACACGGATGCCGTTTTCCCGCCGCACGGTGGAAAAGCCGGTCCGACGCTCGACGCTGACCAGGTCGGCCAACGGCACATATTCGCCCGCCGGTGTGCGCATTTGGCTGCCTTCCAGGAAGGCGGCGTTCAACTCGCCAATTGGCAGTTCAACCCGGATCGACGCGCTGCGCGGCCCGTCCGGATAAGTTGCGGCCTCAAGCCCGTTCAACCGATGGCGCAGCACCCGCCCAAGGCCGTCAATCGTGAACCCCAGAGCACGCCCCTGTGGCGTGAGGTCAAGGATCAACTCTTCCTTGTCATAGGCCAGATTGTCCTCGACACCGGACACCTCGGGAAAGACTGCCACAGCAGATTTGAGGTCTTCCGCCGCAGACTTCAGGGTTTCGGCATCCGCGCCGTAGAACTGCACCGACAGGGAATCGCCCCCCGGACCGGAACGCCACCCACGGAAGCTGACGGTTTCGACGAGAGGATGCCGGTTCACACGGTCCTGCAACTCTCCGACAAAAGCAAAGCTGGAATAGGGGCGCAGGTCCGCGTCGATCAGTTCAATCGTCAGCCCGCCCAATAGATCGGGGTCCAGCGTATCAGACCCGGCAAGGCTGCGTCCGATATTGCCTCCGACCGAGGCCATCACGAACTCAAGCGGATTGGTGCCGTGACGTGTTTCGTATTCGGCCCCCAACTCTTCCGCGGCGCGCTGCATTTCGCGCATCATCGCAAGGCTGTCTTCGCGCGTCGCGGTGGGCAGCATGGCAAAGTTGCCGGTCACGGTGCCCCGCTCGGGCGCGTTGAAAAAACGCCATTTCACATCGCCATTGATGAACAACGTCACCTGCGAGGCCAGCACGACCACCGTCAGCGCAAGAACTGGATAGCGTGCCCAGATCACCCCCCGCATCAGGCGGCGGAACACCACATCGCGGAACCAGCGGAAGCCGCGGTTCACGATGCGGCTCGGAATGTCGTACCAGTGTTCCTTGGCGGTGTGGTGCAGCGCGTGGGCCATGTGGTTCGGCAGGATCAGGAAACATTCGATCAGCGACGCGATCAGCACCACGATCACGGTAAACGGAATATCCGCGATCAGGTCCCCAAAGCGCCCGCTGATCATGGTCAGCCCGAAGAAGGCGATCACCGTGGTCAGGGTGGCGGCAAAGACCGGCATGGCCATGCGCCGCGCGGCATTTTCGGCGGCCACCATCGGGGGTTCATTCAACCGGCGCGCGCGAAAATCGGCATGTTCCCCCACCACGATGGCATCATCCACGACAATCCCCAGCGTGATGATCAACCCGAACAGCGAGATCATGTTGATCGTCAGTCCGAACGCATACATCAGCGCAATGCTTGCCATCATTGCCACAGGGATGCCCGCCGCCACCCAGATCGCCGTGCGGGCATTGAGGAACAGGAACAACAGCGTGACCACCAGCGCCAGCCCCATCAACCCGTTGTCTACCAACAGGTTCAGACGACTGGTAATCGCCTGCGCGCGGGTGCTGACCAGATCAATGGTCACACCCGGCGGCAGGGTAGTCATCATTTCTTCCGCGACCTTTTCAACCTGTCGCTGGATGGCGATGGCATCGCCGCTGGCGCTGCGGTCTACCCGCATCGAGATCGCCGGGTTCTCGCCAACGAAATAGGCCCGGTTGCGGGTGGTGCCTTCGACCCGCAGGTTTGCGACGTCGCCCACGGTCAGCTTGGTGCCATCGGGATTCGAGCGCAGTACGATGCCTGCGATCTGGTCCGGGGTGCGCTTTTCCACACCGGTGCGCACACGGGCATTGGCGCCCTCGACATCCCCTGCCGGATCGGCATCGACCTCGGCGGCGATGGCAGTTGCGATCTCGGCAATGGTCACATCATGTTTCATCAGGTCGACGGTCGCGACCTCGACCACGGTTTCGGGGGCCGCGACACCGCGGATCGTGACCCGCGTCACCCCTTCGCCAAACAGGCGCACGTTGAATTCGTCCGCGTAAAGGCCCAGCTGGGCGGCATCCACAGGGCCGGTGATGACCACATCGGTCACGCGGTCACGCCACGCTCCGCGCCGCACGGTGGGATCCTCGGCCTCTTCCGGCAGGGTGGTAACCGTGTCCACAGCGGATTGCACATCATCCGCAGCGCGCGCCATGTCCCAACCGGGATCGAATTCCAGCGTGATCTGCGCGCGCCCCTCGGTCGAGCGTGCCTCGGAACTTTCCACACCCTCGACGGCCAGCAATGTGGGCTCAAGCACCTGAACAATGGCCGAATCCACGTCCGAGGCCCCGGCCCCTTCCCAGTCAACGGTGACCGTCACGTTGTCGACCACCACATCGGGAAAAAACTGCGCCCGCATATTCGGGATCGCCGCGATCCCCGCAACGATCAGGATCACCAGCAAAAGGTTGGCTGCCGTCCGGTGGCGCGTGAAATAAGACAGCAGACCCTTGGTTGACGAAGGCAGGGCGCGCATCGAGGTTTACCCTCCCATCCGGGCCTGCAGGCGCTGCACCAGCCCCGCTGGCACTTGCGGCTGCGCCAGTTCCCCAAGAAGCCGGTCACGCATGTCGGCGGGCATCCGGGTGTTGGCCTTCACGAAGGCAATCATTCGGTCGCGCTCTTCATCGCTCAGCGTGACCTTATCGGGCGCTGCGACTTCGGCGGTCTCGCCCGCGATCAGCGGCTTGACCTGAATCCCCTGCCCCAGAAGCGGCGTACGCCGCGACACGATCAGCCGCCCGTCAAGATCTGCGCCCCGCACGATCACCGTGTCGGCCTGTCGCCGTAAAAGCTCGACCGGCAGGAATTCCAGCCGGTTTTCCTCGGTCACGGCCAGAACCTGACCGGTGGCATCAAGGGCCGTCGCTGGAAGTTCAACAACCCCGTCCATCGGCGATTCAAGCACATGTACGGTCACGAAATCCCCGGGCTTGAAGCCACCCGCGCTGTCGAGTTTCGCAAAAATCTGGCGTCCAGTCTGGCCTTCGCCGACAATGGCCCCTTCACGGGTCACGACGCCGCGGCTCACCAGATCCTGCCCGAGAATATCAAGGTCGACCGTCACCTCGGACGGGCGCAACGCGCCGTTTTCGTCCAGCAACCGCACATATTGCGGAGTCGAGACGCGGAAGCTGACCTCAAGCGCACCGGTATCGACAAGCGTGGCCAGCTTTTCGTTCACCGACACAAGCCGCCCCTTGACCACAGAGACCTCGCTCAGCGTTCCGTTGAAATCGGCGGTCAGCGTCGTGTCGTCCAGATCGCGGCGCGCCTCGCTCAGGGCGATGCGGGTGCGTTCCATCCGGGTCTCGGCCTGATCGCCCCGGGCTTCGGCCTGTGCCACGGCCTGGCGGCGTGACAGGGTCGCCTGATTGGCGGCCGCCAGAGCAAGTTCCGCCGCCTCGACCGCAGCGGATGTGCCCACACCACGCGCTTGCAAATCATTCTGCCGGTCCAGCGCCTTTTGCCGCAAGGCCACCTGCGCCTCGGCGGCTTTCAACTCGTCACGGGCCAGATCGAGCGAGCGAACTGCATCGCGCTGCTCCACCTCGGCATCCAGAAGATCGTTGCTTAGCCGCTCAATCGCATATTCCGCATCCGTAGGATCCACCTGCAACAGAACCTGCCCATCCGAAACCCTGCCGCCTTCGATGAAATCGTCGGAGATCTGAACGATCGTCCCCGCCGATTTGGCGCGCACTTCCAGGCTGCGGCGGCTCTTGATCTGGCCAAAGGCGATCAGTTCGGGTGTCACCTGCCCTTCTTCAGCGCGGATCACGTTCACGGCATAGACCCGCTCGCGCCCTTCGGGCTTGCGGTTCTCGCGCGCCATGCGGTCTTCGATCGCGCCATAGATCATTTGACCCGCAAAGATCAGCAACCCGACCGTCACGGCGAGCAGAAACAGCCCTGTCAGACTTTTTCTCAAGAAACGCATTCGCGGTTTTCCCTATTGGCGCACACAGAAGATCATATTGGCCTTTCAGACGAAAATTGCCAATCCTGCGGCCCTGATACGGGAATTTTCTCTACTTCCGTCGCAAATGTTCGTCCAAACGCGGAAAAATCTCGACAAAATTGCAAGGCAGGTGCCGGTAGTCCAGCTGATAGACCAGAATTTCGTCCCAGGCATCCTTGCAGGCGCCCGGCGATCCGGGCAGCGCAAACAGATAGGTGCCCTGCGCCACACCACCGGTCGCCCGGCTTTGCACAGCCGAGGTGCCGATCTTGTTCATGGACACGATGGTGAACACGGTCGCGAAGGCTTCGATTTCCTTTTCATAGACATCGCGATGTGCCTCGACCGTGACGTCACGCCCGGTCAAGCCGGTGCCCCCCGTCGTGATGATGACGTCGATCTCGGGGTTGGCGCACCAAGTCCGCAGTTGCTCAGCGATCTGGTCACGCTCATCCTGTAGAATCATCCGGTCGGCCAGAATATGGCCCGCCTTTTCGATCCGACCAACCAGCGTGTCACCGGATTTGTCCTGCTCCATCGACCGCGTGTCGCTGACTGTCATGACAGCGATACGAACGGGAATGAACTCTTTGTTTTCGTCGAAACGGGGCATCTCTCTGACTCCCTCAGAACTGGCCAACGGGCCGGAGTGGTGAATGGGCAATGGCGCCTGCCTTTGTCATGCGGCGACCTCGAAAAAACGACCAGCAGGCCCGAGGTTCACGACACGGGTGGCCCCGATCTTTCCCTCTTCGCCCCAGCAATCATGCACATGACCGCAGACAGCCAATTTGGGTTGAAGGCGCTGGATGGCCTCGCGGATCGCGGTGGATCCGACGGACAGACCTGTCGACGTGCGGTCCGCAATCCCTTTGGGCGGGGAATGGGTGACAAAGATATCCGCGCCCGCGCACCCCGCCAACGCCTCTGCGGCCTGCGCCTCGGTCAGGTCACAGGACCAATTGCCAAAAGGCGTGACCGGCACGCCATATCCAAGGCCGAACAAGGTTACCCCGTCAATCATGACGCCCCCGCCATGCAGCACATGCCAGCCTTCGGGCGCGGCATCGCGCAGTTCCGCCTCGCTTTCGCAGTTTCCGGGCACGGCCACGACCGGCGCAGTTAGCCCGGCCAGAAGGTCTAGCGCCTTGTCCAGCCCGCGCCGCGCGTTGCAGAAATCGCCAGCGGCCAGCACCAGATCGACATTCCTGCTTTCACGAACCAGACGCCCGGCAGCGGCGGCGTTCAAATGCAGGTCGGAAAAAGCTAGCAGCTTCATGCCAGATCCCGCAGCTTGGCCTGAAGGCTCAGCAGATCGGCCCAGGCCTCGCGTTTGGCGTGGGGTTGCCGCAACAGATAGGCGGGGTGGAACATCGGCAGGGTCGGTTTGCCGAAACTTTCCTGCCAGTTTCCCCGCAAGCGGGTGATCCCCTTGCGGCCCAGCACCGCCTGACACGAAATATTGCCCATCAGGATGATCACGTCCGGCGCGACGATTTCCACATGCCTTTGCAGAAACGGCTTGAGCATCTCAATTTCCTCGGGCTTTGGATCACGGTTCTGCGGCGGGCGCCACGGCAACACGTTGGTAATATAGATCGACTGCGCCGAGAGGGGCGCCGCACGACCCATGTCGATGGCGTCGAACATCCGGTCCAGCAACTGCCCTGCACGCCCCACGAAGGGTTTGCCAATTCGGTCTTCGTCGCGACCCGGAGCCTCTCCGATGATCATCACCCGCGCCGCCGGATTGCCATCGGCAAACACCAGATTGCGCGCGCCACGTTTCAGCGCGCAATGTTCGAACGCCGCCATGGCCTGTTGCAAACCGTCCAGATCCTTGCAGGCAGCCGCGGCCTTGCGGGCGATCTCGACCGGATCGGCTTTCGGCGCGGTCACGGGGGCCTCGGGCGCGGCGACGGGCTTGGGGGTTTCGACCTTTTCAGGGATCTCGTACCGGTTCAGCGGCGCGTCCAGCATCGCCTCGGTCGCGCCAAGGTCGACCTGCCAGTCCAGAAGGGCAAACGCCGTGTGATAATCCAGTGCCGATTCCATGCGCAAAAGCTATCCTGCGTGATGGTCGAAGGAAAGCAGTCCCCGCAGATCCCGGAATTTTCTTGAGAAAAAAGCAAAACCCCTCAAGACTTGTAACATAATATTCGGAGGGACAGATTTGGTTAGGTTGTTTTCAGCACGGTCGCGCCGTGCCTCTATATGGCTGTGCGCCCTATTCCTGTGTGCTATTGCGTTTCACGCCGCGCCGGTCCAAGCGCAGGACGGCGCGATCTGGAAACGTCTGACCACCCTTGCAGACAGCTTTGCGCCCCTTGCAGAATCCGAAGCTATAGAGGCCGACGCAGCTGCCCCTCTTGACCCCGACGACCAGTGGGCAAACCTGCGTCGCGCCGTGCCCCCCAGCCCTGCAGAAGACGTGCTCGAGGTAGAACCGGCTCCGCTCCACCAGACTGACATTGCCAGCCTGCTGCCCCCGATTCTGCCGCCCGAGAACGGCAACCCGCTCATTCCCGCATCCGATGGCGGCTATCACTATGACTGCCCACCGGGATACGGCTATTGCGGGGGCGGCACCTATTGTTGTCCCTCCGGATGGCGCTGTGCGCAGGACCGTGAATTCTGTATTCCGCCCGGACACAGCTATTGCGGCCGCGGGCGCAGTTGTGCGTCGGGCACGAAGTGTTCTTCCGGCGGGGGCTGCATCCCGCGCAGTTCGGTAGATTGCGGGTCATATTACTGCCCCTCGGGCACCTATTGCCTGCAAGGTAGACGCTGTTCAGCCCCCGGCTCGACCCAGTGCCGCGACGGCGGTATCTGTGGCCCCAACCAAAAATGCGCCTCAACGGGGGGCTGTATCGCCAAGCAGACCATAGATTGCGGCAACGGATCTTACTGCAACCCCGGCGTCTATTGCATGCCCGGGGGCGGTTGCTCGCAGCCCGGTGCGACGCGTTGCAACACCGGCAGCATCTGCAACCCCGGCACCAAGTGCCTGTCCGGCGGCGGCTGCAGGCCCGCCAACTCGGATGATTGCGGTAATGGCCAGTTCTGCAAGGACGGACGGCTTTGCATCGGTAATGGCAAATGTTCAGCCCCCGGTGCAAAACGCTGCCCGTCGGGCGATGTTTGCAACCCGTCACAGGATTGTTCACGCGGTGCGAAATGCATCCCAAAGGGGGCAACCGATTGCGGATATGGCAAATCCTGCCCCAAGGGATCATATTGCCTGTCGGGCGGAAAATGCTCGGAGATTGGCGCTGTCAAATGCAAGAACGGGTCGATCTGCCCTTCGAATACGATCTGCCTGCCCAACAACAAATGTTCGCCCAAGGGGCACAAACTCTGTGAGGGCGGCACGTCCTGTCCCAAGGACACGATCTGCCTGAAAGGGGGCAAGTGCTCAGAACCCGGCGCCAAGGTGTGTGACAACAACGTGGCCTGTCCGCCGGACCGCACCTGTATCCCCGGCGGCGGGTGCGCGCCCAAGGGGCACAAGGTCTGCAAATCCGGCCACACCTGCCCGAAGGACACGATCTGTATGAAGGGCGGGAAATGCTCGGAACCGGGATCGACCCTTTGCAAGGACAACAAGGTCTGTGGCCCCGGCAAAACCTGTCACCCGGACGGCGGATGCGTGCCGGAAGGTCACAAGGTTTGTTCCTCGGGCCATACCTGCCCGAAAGACACGATCTGCCTCAAGAACGGCAAGTGTTCCGAACCGGGGTCGACGCTCTGTGAAGACAACAGGGTCTGCGGGCCGGGCAAGCTGTGCCTGCCGGGTGGCGGCTGTTCCGAGGTTGGGGCGGTACAGTGCAAAAGCGGCGTGGTCTGCCCGCCAGACACCATCTGCCTCAAGGGGGGGCGCTGCTCCGAACGGGGGGCAACCCTGTGCGAAGACAACACGGTCTGCGATCCGGGCGAGTTGTGCCTGCCCGGCGGTGGGTGTTCCGAAAAAGGCGCGGTGCAGTGTTCGAATGGCACGGTCTGCCCGAAAGACAGCTTCTGCCTCAAGGGCGGGCGGTGTTCAGAGGTGGGCGCGGTGGCCTGCGACGATGGTGGCATCTGCCCGCCCGACACGCTTTGCCTCGCCGATGGGAAATGTTCGAAACCGGGCATGCAGCAGTGCCCCTCGGGACATATCTGTCCCAAGGACACGATTTGCCTGACTGGCGGGAAATGTTCAGATGCAGGGGCTTTCCGGTGCGGGGATGGCTATATCTGTGACGCCACCGACATCTGCTCTGAGGATGGGCATTGCTATCCCGAAGGCAAAACTTATTGCGGTGATGGCTATTATTGCGATGCCGACAAGGTCTGCACCCCGCGTAACACCTGCGTGGCCCCAGAGGAATAGGGGCCGCCAGACCGGGACAGCAAGTCATTGGACGGGACCGGCACGGGGGCCACTGCACCCCGCTTGCCCCGCGCGCGCGCGCTTCCTATAAGCAGGGCAGATCAGCCACGGAGTGACGGCCCATGACCTTCCGCCAAAAGCACCTTCTCGGGATCGAACCCCTGCACCCGACCGAGATCACCACGCTTCTGGACCTCGCCGACCAATATGTCGATCTGAACCGTCGCGAACAGAAACATGCCGATGCGCTGACTGGGCTGACCCAGATCAATATGTTCTTCGAGAACTCGACCCGCACTCAGGCCTCGTTCGAACTGGCCGGGAAACGGCTTGGCGCGGACGTCATGAACATGGCGATGCAGGCCAGTTCGATCAAAAAGGGCGAAACCCTGATTGATACAGCGATGACCCTGAACGCGATGCACCCGGACCTTCTGGTCGTGCGCCACCCGCATTCGGGGGCGGTCGATCTTTTGTCGCAAAAGGTGAACTGCGCCGTGCTGAACGCTGGTGACGGCAAACACGAACACCCGACACAGGCCCTTCTGGATGCGCTGACCATCCGCCGCGCCAAGGGCAGGCTGCACCGTCTGAACATTGCCATTTGCGGCGATGTCGCCCACAGCCGCGTGGCACGGTCGAACCTGATCCTCTTGGGCAAGATGGAAAACCGCGTGCGTCTTGTCGGCCCGCCGACGCTGGTGCCTGCGCAATTCGCTGAATTCGGAGCCGAGATCTACGAGGACATGAACGAAGGCCTGAAAGACGTCGATGTCGTCATGATGCTGCGCCTTCAGAAAGAACGCATGGATGGCGGATTTATCCCGTCAGAACGAGAATATTATCACCGCTACGGTCTGGACGCCGAAAAGCTGGCCAATGCCAAACCCGACGCTATCGTCATGCACCCGGGACCGATGAACCGGGGCGTGGAAATAGATGGCGAAATCGCCGATGACATCAACCGTTCGGTCATTCAGGAGCAGGTGCAAATGGGTGTGGCCGTGCGCATGGCCGCGATGGACCTTCTGGCGCGCAACCTAAGGGCCGAACGCAGCGCCGCCCAAACGGTCGAGGCTTGACAGGATGGAAGACCCCAAAGACCCCAAGATGAGCGGACGCGTCGCCACAGTGGCCCTGCTCGTGATGTTTGCCATGGTCGGCCTGATGATCTGGATCGCAGGATAGCGCGATGAAGGTCTCGGAACAGGAACGCGGTTTGATCCGCATTTTCTCGATCGACCCCGAGGCCGAACCACCGCTCATGTCCGTCGAACCGGACTGGACCGCCGATCCCCATGATCCGCCTTGGCCCCTGCGTGATGCACTTGGGGCAAAATACCTCGACTCGGATTTCATCGAACTGTTTGATGTCGCTGATCTGGGTGAAATGGGCCTGTCCGGATATCTTGTCGAAGGGCTTGGCGTCGATGCCAGTGCGCTCAAGGAGGACCGACAGCAGCTTGATGCCCTCAAGGGCCATGTGCTGATCGTGCTGTCATCGGCGTTTGGTGGCTTTGCCCAGACCCTCGCGCCCCGCGCGCCCCTGCGTTGGGTCGGCACCTATTTCGAGGATCGCCCGCCGGTGGTCTATGCCCCCCTGCCCAGCGAGTCGGCCAAAGGCCCTGTCGCCCCCCCAAAAAACACACCGTCCGCGCCTTCGGGCAATCCGCATCTGATGGTTCTTCTGGCCATCATCGCACTTCCGGTGCTGCTGGCGGTACTCGCGCTGCTGGCCTTCCTGTTTTTGCGATGACGCCGGACGATGCCTCTCTTCAGGCGCCGGGCGCGATTCAGTATCGCACTGGTGAACGTCTGCTGGCAGACTGGCGGCCGGAATTCGGGCTGTTTGCAGGGAAACTACTGCTGGTCGCCGGGCTGACCCTTCTGATGTTCGGCCCACTGATCGTGACCTACAGTTTCTGGGCGTGGCTGGTCAGCGCGCTCGGGTCTCTGGTCATTTACGTGTTCCTGTTCGACGACCACCTTGAATGGATCCGCCGTCGCGATGATGTCTGGCTTTTGACCGATCAGCGCCTGATCTTCGCAAATTCCGACGCAGAAAACAGCCCCGCCTATATCGAGCTAGCCGAGATCACGCGCATCCGGCGCTGGATGTGGTGGGCGGTGCATCTGCGGCTGGACAACGGCATGACGGTGCAGTTGAAATATCTGCCCAACAGCAAACATATCCAAAGCAGCATCAGGTCTGCGCGCGATGCGCGGACACCCCCCTTTCCCACGTGACCGGAGACCGCAAAATGGCCCCCAACTTGACCCCGGACAGC
This sequence comes from Shimia fortis, assembly GCF_040225985.1. NCBI lineage: Bacteria > Pseudomonadati > Pseudomonadota > Alphaproteobacteria > Rhodobacterales > Roseobacteraceae > Shimia > Shimia fortis. The sequence goes on along the minus strand of NZ_JBBPEU010000004.1, from coordinate 57,751 downwards.
CCCCTCAATGACGGCGAAGAGGTTCTGACCTCGTTCCGTGCCGACCGTGCCACCTATATCCGCACCAATGCGTGGATGGCCGTGTTCGCCATGGCAGGTGGCATGCTGATCCTCTACCTGCTGGGCAACCCCTATGTCTGGACCGGCGCCGTGGGCGGCCTGGCCGCGGTCGTGATCCGGGGCTGGTACATGATGAGCGAGGAACTCTCGGTCCGCTGGGATCTGACCAACCAGCGCCTCTTGGGTCCGATGGGCCGCGCGATCCGGTTGGGCGAGATCAAGCAGTTGAACAAGCTGGGCAGCGTGGTGCAGGTCGTCACCAGCAGCGGCGACAAACACCTGCTGAAATATCAGCCCGACGTGGCCGGAACCATTCGCCAGATCCAGTCGGCCCAGGTCGGGGGGCGCGGGTGAACGACGGCTGGGACGGCATCCTTGACGCGGACGAGCGTATTCTCTGGCAGGGACGTCCCGACGGCGACCTTGTGCTGGACCCGGCCAACCTTGTCAGCCTGATCTTCGGCCTGTTTTTCGCGGGCTTCGCCCTGTTCTGGATGGTCATGGCCGCACAAGGCGGCGGGGCCTTCTGGATGTTCGGTTTGCTGCATTTCTGCGTTGGGTTGCTGATCGCGCTGGGGCCGATCTTTGGTGGCGCCTTCATCCGCCGCCGCACATGGTACACGCTGACCGACCGCCGCGCCTTCGTGGCGACGAAACTTCCGGTCAAGGGCAAAACGCTGGACAGCTATCCGATTGACTCGGACACACGGATTTCCTTTGACGACACCACCCTGTCCACCATCCATTTCGCACACGGGCGGCGCTATGTCGGGGCCCACCGAAGGATCGGGCCGATCGGCTTTGAACGCATTGCCGACGGGCGCGAGGTTTACCGGATGATCCGCGACATCCAGAAAAACACCCGCGACCATGCTTAGGCTTTACGACCGCGCGAAAATCACGGATACGCAAAGCCAAGGATCCGACTGTCGCACACTCGAGAGGCCCCCCGCATGACAACGCTGTTCACCAATGCCCGCCTGATCAATCCCGCCAGCGGCGAAGAGGGCCCCGGCTGGCTGTTGGTTGAGGGGACCAACATTCGCGCCACCGGTCGGGACGCGCCTGCCCCTATGGCGGATACGGTGATCGACTGTGGCGGCAAGTGCCTTGCCCCCGGCATCGTCGATATCGGCGTGAAAGTGTGTGAACCGGGCGAACGCCACAAGGAATCATACAAAACCGCGGGCATTGCAGCGGCAGCGGGTGGCGTCACCACGATGGTCACGCGCCCCGACACCACCCCCGCCATCGACAGCCCCGAAACACTTGAATTTGTCACCCGTCGGGCGAACGAGGCCGCGCCGGTCAATGTCGTGCCAATGGCCGCCCTGACCAAGGGGCGTGAAGGGCGCGAGATGACCGAGATCGGGTTCCTTATGGACGCAGGCGCGATTGCCTTCACCGATTGCGATCATGTGGTCGCGGACACCAAGGTTCTGGCCCGCGCCATGACCTATGCCCGCAGCCTCGGCGCGCTGGTGATTGCCCATCCGCAGGAACCGATCCTATCCAGCGGGGCCGCCGCCACCGGGGGCAAATTCGCCGCCCTGCGCGGGCTCCCCGCCGTGTCGCCCATGGCCGAACGCATGGGGCTGGATCGAGATATCGCGATGGTCGAAATGACCGGCGTGAAATATCACGCAGACCAGATCACCTGCGCCCGTGCCCTGCCCGCGCTGGAACGGGCCAAGGCCAACGGGTTCGACGTCACGGCAGGCACATCGATCCACCACCTGACGCTGAACGAACTGGACGTGGCCGATTACCGGACCTTCTTCAAAATCAAGCCGCCCCTGCGTGCCGAAGAGGATCGCCTTGCCATCATCGAAGCGGTGAAGACCGGCCTGATCGACATTATCTCGTCAATGCATACGCCGCAGGACGAAGAATCCAAACGCCTGCCCTTTGAAGAGGCCGCAAGCGGCGCCGTGGCGCTGGAAACCCTGTTGCCCGCCGCGATGCAGCTTTATCACAACGGGTACCTGACCCTACCCGACCTGTTCCGCGCCATGTCTCTGAACCCCGCTCGGCGTCTAGGCCTGCCGAACGGGCGTCTTGACGCCGGTGCACCGGCAGATCTGGTCCTGTTTGACCCCGATGCGCCCTTCGTGATGGACCGTTTCGCCCTGAAATCGAAATCCAAGAACACGCCGTTTGACGGTCAACGCATGCAGGGTAAGGTGTTGGCAACCTATGTCGCCGGCCAAGCCGTCTATCGGAGAGACTGATGCCCGAAATCACCCACACGTTGCCGGTCCTGCTGATCTGGGCGGCGCTTGGCTATCTTCTTGGTTCGATCCCGTTCGGCATGGTCATCACCAAGGTGATGGGTCTTGGCAATCTGCGCAACATCGGATCGGGCAATATCGGCGCCACCAATGTTCTGCGCACAGGCAACAAACCCGCCGCCGCGGCAACGCTGATCCTTGATGGTGGCAAGGGGGCCGTTGCGGTCCTGATCGCGCGCGCCCTCGCTGGGGAAGACGCGGCACAAGTTGCTGGTTTCATGGCCTTTCTCGGACATTGCTATCCCGTCTGGCTGGGCTTCAAGGGCGGCAAGGGCGTTGCGACCTTCCTCGGGCTGATCCTCGCACTGGCCTGGCCGGTCGGGATTGCCTGCTGCCTGACATGGCTGGCCACCGCCGCCGTGTCGCGCATTTCCTCGCTGTCGGCCCTGATCGCGGCCAGCACCTCGACCTTCTGGATGCTGTTCCTCGGATATGGGTCGTCCATCGTGATGGGGGCGGCGATCACCTTGTTGGTGTTCTGGCGCCACCGCGACAACATCAAGCGTCTGCGCGCCGGTACCGAACCCCGCATCGGCAAGAAAACCTGACCCTGGCGTGCCCCTGATTGGCGCAGATTGCGCCACAGTCCTGCCCGGTTTTTCCGACATCCTGTGACTCGTTATTTCGAGTTTCGGAGATTTGTCATGATGAACCCCCTCGCAGCTGCTGAATCCGTCCTTTTCAAAGCGTTCAATTTTTCCGGACGCGCGCCCCGATCGGAATACTGGTGGTGGGGCCTGATCCACTTCGTGGTGATGAGCGGTCTGGTCTGGACCGATATCCGTGTTCTTCTGGTGGCCGAGACCGCGACCGCCACCGATATCGGCTATAGCTCGGCCATTTTCACCCTGCTGATGTTCATTCCGAACCTGTCTGTCACGGTGCGCCGCCTGCATGACAGTGGCCGGTCGGGGTTCTGGTACTTCATCGTGATGGTCCCAATTGTCGGCCCGCTCTGGTTCCTGTTCCTGCTTTGCCTGCCATCCGAGCAAAACGACAACATCTATGGCCCGCCCTATCGCAACAGCGGCAAGTGGGAAGGCCAATCCACCGGCAAACCCGACCCGATGCAGGGCTATGCCGCGCTGGACCGTCTCAAGGCGCAACCCACCCCCGAGATGATGCAAGCCCGCAAGCAAGAGATCCACGACTATTACAGGTCGCGCGTCCTGCAACGCCCGTCCTGACAGGGCACTCCTCTAAAACGATCAAGGGCGCCAACCGGCGCCCTCTTCGCATCAATAACTGAAATCGGCGTAGATCTTCGTCAGATCGCCATTCCAGTCGCCGTGGTAATGCTCCAGCAATTCATCCGCAGGTACCTTGCCGGTTTCGACGCTTTCCTTGAGGGCGCTCAGGAAATGGGTCTCGTCCGGCACCAGCCCGCCTGCCCCTTCGCGGCCACGGGCCACAAGACCCGCCTCGGAAATCTTCAGCACCTCGCGCGCCAGATCGTGCATTTTGATATCCCCGACCACGGCTTGCAAACCAGCCTCGGACGCGGTGACGCGCAGCGCCTCGCGGGTCTCGGCATCCCAGCCCTTGACCAGATCCCACGCCGCATCCAGTGCGCCTTGGTCATAGGTCAGCCCGACCCAGAACGCCGGCAAGGCGCACAGGCGGCGCCACGGGCCACCATCGGCACCGCGCATTTCCATATATTTCTTGATCCGGGCCTCGGGGAAGGCGGTGGTCAGGTGGTCGGCCCAATCACTGAGCGTCGGGGTTTCACCGGGCAGCGCAGGCAGTTCGCCTTTCAGGAAATCGCGGAAGGACTGACCCAGCGCGTTGATATATTTGCCATCGCGATAGACAAAATACATCGGCACATCAAGCGCATATTCGGCATAGCGTTCAAACCCGAACCCATCCTCGAACACGAAAGGCAACATGCCGGTGCGCGCGTCATCTAGCGACCGCCAGATCCGGCTGCGCCAGCTTTTGTGGTTGTTCACCTTTCCTTCGAAGAAGGGCGAGTTTGCAAACAGCGCCGTCGCCACCGGCTGCAACGCCAGCGCCACGCGCAGTTTCTGCACCATGTCGGCCTCGGAGCCAAAGTCGATATTCACCTGAACGGTGCAGGTCCGGCGCATCATGGCGCGGCCCATCGTGCCGACCTCTTCCATGTAATCATTCATCAGGCGATAGCGCCCCTTAGGCATGAGCGGCATTTCCTCATGCGTCCAGATCGGGGCCGCGCCAAGCCCGATGAAACCAACGCCGATCTCGTCAGCGATATCCTTCACTTCACGCAGGTGTTCGTTCACCTCGTCACAGGTCTGGTGGATATTGTCCAAGGGCGCGCCCGACAATTCCAGCGCCCCGCCCGGTTCCAGCGAGACATTCGCGCCGTCCTTTTCCAGCCCGATCAGCTTGTCCGCTTCCAGAACGGGGCTCCAGCCATAGCGATCGCGCAACCCTTCCAGCACGGCCTGAATCGACCGCTTGCCCTCGTAAGGCAGCGGTTTCAGCGTGTCCTTGCAATAGCCAAACTTTTCGTGCTCGGTACCGATGCGCCAGTCTTCCTTGGGCTTGCAGCCGGATTCGAGATACTCGGCCAGTTGCGAGTGGTGTTCGATCGGCCCGCCGCCGGATTGAGGGATGGACATCGCTTTGTCTCCGATCCTGTTGGATGCGCATGTCTGGTCAGTGGTGATGCGAAACGCGCGTGGTGTCAATGCAGCCTTGCGGCCTGTTTTGACCAGATCACGACAGGGTGATCCGGTTTCGCCCGCAGCTGCGCCAGCATGTGCTCGGTGCGAATCCCCGGCAGGGCTGCAAAGGCATCGAACAACGCATCGGTGCCCTCGGCATTGACCGGAATGTGCAAAGGCGGCACGCCGGGCTGGCGCAAGACCCAGACCGGCGGCGTGCTGCGCGCATCCAGAGACAGTCCCGTCATCTCGTCAATCGCCACCGCGCCACCATCCAGCGGGCCGTAATAAGTGATCTCGCGCTCATCCACCTGCACCAGCCCCGGCCCGCCCTGTCGGCCCCGAAACCGCGCACGCTGAATGCCCGCGACCATCATGGCCCCACCTGCGATGGCGACCACGCCCCCGATCCACATCAAGAGACCGAACCCGGCGGCCCAATAAAGCCCCAAGATCAGCACTGCGCCCCCAACCAGCACTTCGCGCCAGTGGTACAGCGCCTTGCGGACCTCGGGCCGCACAAAGCTCATGCCGGATCTCCCAGCATGTGCGCCTCGGCCAGAAGGGCCACCCGATAATCGCCCGCGCGTGCGAACCCGATTTTCTCATAGGCCCGTGCCGCATCGGGCGTGGCTGCAAACAGGATCGCGCGGGTGATTCCGGCCTCGCGCAATTCGGTCAGATGGGCGGTTACAACCCGCCCCGCCAATCCCTGCCCGCGCAGATCGCGCGGCACGAACACCCCGCCGACCTGCACCGCACTGTCCGAACGGGCGTTGATCGCGGTCATGGCCACAGGTGCCCCATCGTCAAACAACAGCCGCACGCGCCCGCCCGTGATCGCAGCCTCGGCAAGGGCTTCTGGCGTCGTGCTGGCGGCAATCGGATTGTCCTCGGAATAGGCCGTAAACCAGTCTTGCAGCATGGCGCGGTCTGCCTCTTCAGGGGCACGGATTACGGCATCACTGTCAGACAGGGACTCAAGCGACAGCGCATAAAGTGGCTGCACCGTATTCGACTTCCACGCCTCGGGCGGCACGGACAAGGCCCCGAGAATGGTTGCAACCTGATCCGCCGCGCCGGTCATGCCGCGCAGCGTATAGCCTTTCAGAAGGTGGGCATAGGTCTGGGCTTCGGTATGGCCGATTCCCGGCAGCTGGCACATCAACAGCCCCCCGTTCGAAGCCCCGAACACTCCGGTGATCCCGTCGCCGGTTTCACGCAGGAAAAATGCAGTGCCACAAGGGTGTGTGCGGTTTTCGAGACCATGGGCTTCGAGGTTGCCAAGCAGGAACATCGAGGTTGCGATGTGCCGCTCAAGAAAGGCGACGATGGCGGGAATATCCTTGTCTTCGGCCTTGCGGATCATGTCCAGTCCCCCAGCGCCTGTTGCCAGACGGTCATCGCTGCCACCGCTGCCGTGTCGGCCCGCAAAATGCGCGGGCCCAGCGCCACGACATGCGCCTTGGGATGCGCGTGCAGCCGCGCGCGCTCAGCCTCGGAAAAGCCGCCTTCGGGGCCGATCAGGATGGCCCACTTCCCGCCGACAGACGCGCCAAGACGCTTGGCGCTGCCCACCTCGGCCTCGTCACAGAACATCAGTTGCCGGTCCTCGGGCCAGTCGGCCAGCACGCGGTCCAGCTTTTGCAGATCCGTAACCTCGGGCACGAAAGTACCGCCGCATTGCTCTGCCGCCTCGACCGCGTGGGCCTGCAAGCGATCCTGCCGGATTCGTTCGGAATTGGTGAACGCTGTCTGCACCGGCATGATCCGGGCCGCGCCCATCTCTGCGGCTTTCTCGACGATGAAATCCGTGCGCGCCTTTTTGATCGGGGCGAACAACAGCCACAGGTCCGGCGGCATTTGCAGGGGCTTGGTCTGCTCGTCACACACCAGTTCCCCGCCACGCTTGCCCGCCTGTGCCACCACACAGCGCCATTCACCGTCCTGTCCATTGAACAACAACACGGAATCCCCCACCCCCATGCGCATCACCCCGAACAGGTAATGCGCCTGGTCACGCTCAAGAGGAACCGTTTGCCCTTGGCCCAAAGGTTGCTCTACATACAGTCTGACTTTTGCCTGTTTCATGGACACCTACATATGGCCGACACGCCCACAACGCCAGAGCCTCAGGGGCAAGTTTCCGACGCCGTCAAGGGCAACTGGGTCGATCACATCGCCCCGCCCCCCAGCCGCCCCTATCTGCGCCTTTCGCGGGCGGACCGGCCCATCGGCACATGGCTGCTGTTACTGCCCTGCTGGATGGGACTGTTGCTGGCGATGCTGTCGGATGGCAGCTATGGCTGGTTCGATCTCTGGATCGCCATCGGCTGTGCGATCGGTGCCTTTGTCATGCGCGGGGCGGGCTGTACGTGGAATGACATCACAGACCGCGAGATCGACGGCCGGGTCGAACGCACCCGCTCGCGTCCGATTCCCTCGGGACAGGTCAGCACCAAGCAGGCCGTGGCGTGGATGGTCGCACAGGCCCTGATCGGTCTGGCCATCCTGTTGACCTTCAACAGCGCCGCGATCCTTCTGGGGGTGCTGTCGCTTCTGCCGGTTGCCGTCTATCCCTTTGCAAAACGCTTTACTTGGTGGCCGCAGGTGTTTCTGGGCATCGCGTTTAACTGGGGTGCGCTTCTGGCCTGGACCGCCCACACCGGCAGCCTTGGGCTGCCAGCGATCATCCTGTACCTCGCCGGGATTGCGTGGACGCTGTTCTATGACACGATCTATGCCCATCAGGATACTGAGGACGACGCCCTGATCGGGGTGAAATCCACCGCCCGCCTGTTTGCCGACAAAACCCCGCAATGGCTTCAGGCCTTCACCATTGCCACCGTGGCCCTGCTGGGGGTGGCGGTGGTGCTGTCCTGTCTTGACCGCAGCCCGCTGTCGCTGGTGGTGGCGCTGGCGGGGCCTTGGGCAATGGGCTGGCACATGCAGTGGCAGATGCGCAGGCTGGACATGGACGACAACCACCGCCTGATGATGCTGTTCCGTTCAAACCGGGATACCGGCCTGATCCCCTTGCTGTTTTTCGCCATCGCCTGCTTCCTGTGATTGCAGTCCGGGCGCGTGCGTCGTATCAAGCCGGAGCCCAATAGTATAAGACCGCTCGGAATGCGCCTGTCCTCTCTTCTCATATTCGGTTCGACCTTTACCTCTGCCGCGATCCTCAGCTTGGTTGCGGCCAGCTTTTCGGCAGACTGGATCGAAGAGAACTCGCGCCGTTCTGTTATGTATAACCTGCACCAGCAGGGCATGAGCTGGTCCAAGGTCCACACCGAGGGCCTGCGCGTGTTCATCACCGGCGTCGCCCCGACCGAGGCCGACCGTTTCAAGGCGATCTCGGCCGCCGGTCAGGTCGTGGATGCCGCCCGCGTGATCGACAACATGCAGGTCGAGGCCAGCGCCGAAATCGGCCCGCCTCGCTTTTCCGTCGAAATTCTGCGTAATGATTCCGGCATCCAACTGATCGGCCTGATTCCTGAAAACGCGAACCGCACCATGATCCGCGACAAGCTCGAGGATCTGGAGGGCGCCCCCGCGATCACCGATTTCCTTGAGGCCGCCACCTACGCGGCCCCCGAAGGCTGGGCGCCAGCGGTCAACTTTGCCCTGTCCGCGCTTGACCTTCTGCCCCGCGCCAAGATCTCGGTCGAGGCAGGGCGCGTCGCCGTCACCGCCACGAGCGATAGCCCGGCCCAGCGCCGCGAGCTGGAAAACGATTTGCGCCGCCGTGCTCCGGCCTCGGTCGAGGTGGTTTTGAACATCACTGCGCCGCGACCCGTCATCACACCGTTCACCCTGCGGTTCGTGATCGACGAAACCGGCCCGCGCTTCGATGCCTGCTCGGCCGAAAGCGCCGAATCGCGCAAACGCATTCTGGATTCCGCCATCGCCGCAGGTCTGGAAGGCCCGGCCACCTGCACCATCGGTCTGGGCGTGCCCACGCCGACATGGTCAGACGCGGCAGAAATCGCGATCAAGGGCCTGTCTACGCTGGGCGGCGGGTCGGTGACCTTTTCGGATGCCGATATCACCCTCATCGCCCAAAGCGGCACCGAACAGGCCCTGTTTGACCGCGTTGTGGGCGAAATGGAAACCTCGCTGCCCGATGTCTTCGCCCTGCATTCCACCCTGCCGGTCGAAATCGAAACCGAAAACACGATCCCGGAATTCACCGCAACACTCAGCCCAGAGGGCCTGTTGCAACTCCGTGGACGCCTGCAAAGCGACATCGCCCGCGACACAACCGAAAGCTATGCGCAAGCCCGCTTTGGCAGCGGCGCGACCCACATGGCTGCGCGTCTGGACGACACCCTGCCGATGACATGGTCGGTGCGCGTGATGGCGGGGCTTGATGCCCTGTCACACCTGCATAATGGCGTCTTGCGCGTAACCCCCGATACCCTATCGGTCAGCGGCACTACCGGCGACCCGGATGCCAATGCCGAGATTTCGCGCATTCTTGCCGAAAAACTCTCGCAGACCGACCATTTCAGTATTGATGTCTCTTACGTCGAAACACTGGACCCGATTGCGCAACTGCCAACCCCGGAGGAATGCGAGGCCGAGATCACCGCGATTGCCGAGGCGGAAAAGTTGGTGTTCGAACCGGGCTCGGGCACGCTGGATGCCAGCGCGGCCCCGATCATCGACAAGATTGCCGAGGTGCTGCGCGACTGTGGCCAGATCCGTCTGGAAATCCAGGGCCATACCGATAGCCAGGGCCGCGAAGAAATGAACCAGGCCCTGTCCCAAACGCGGGCCCAGTCGGTTCTGAACGCGCTGGCCGAACGCCGCCTCCTGACCTCGACCTTCACGGCTAAAGGCTATGGCGAAAGCCAGCCCATCGCCGACAACGATACCGAAGAAGGCCGCGAAGCCAATCGCCGGATCGCCTTTGTTCTGATCCGCCCCGAACCGGTCGCGGAAGAACCAACCACGCTCGAGGCGCAGGAAGCCAACTCCGAAACCGGTGAAGCGACCCCACAAAACACAGGTGACGGCGACGACAGTGGCGCCGGGGCACAGACCAGCCCCGAAGCGACCGAAGCCGCGCCAGACGCAGAAGAAGAAACCGTGGACGCCACCTCTGGGGCCGCAGATCCACAAGGCGAGACCGCCCCGCAAGAAGGCGACGCCACCGAGACTCAGGAGACCTCAGACGATGCAGCGAATTGAGTTTATCTTTGTGACAGCGGCCATCCTGTTCGTGGCTTTCTGCATGGGTTGGTTCGCGAACTGGCTCATTCACCGGTTCACCCGCGTGTCACAGGCGGATGTCGACCAGCTTGAACAAATGGGGCAGGAACTGCACGAGGCCGAGGAAACCCGCGACCAGGCGATTACCTACCTGCAACAGCGCGAGGCCGAACTGACCAACCAGCTGGCCCAGACCGAGGCCGAACTTTCGGCCGCGATGGAAGGCCTGCGTGATGCCCGCCACGAGGCGGAAGAACTGCGCAGCCAGCTTGAGCGCGCCGGACACTAAACCGGACACGAATCTGGGGCGCCGCCTACCACCGTTTGAGCGCATCCTCGTCGGCATCCTTGGCGGCGACCCATGCGCCGCCATCCGCGGTAAATTCCTGCTTCCAGAACGGCGCGCGGGATTTCAGGTAATCCATCAGGAATTCTGCCGCCTCGAACGCATCCACGCGGTGCGGCGCGGCAGTGGCCACCATCATGATCATGTCACCCGGGCGCAACGTGCCATACCGGTGAATCACCAGCGCATCGCCAAGCCCCCAGCGCATGGTGGCCTCTTCCGCGATCTTCTCAAGGGCTTTCTCGGTCATGCCGGGGTAATGCTCGATCACCATCCGGTCGAGATCATCCTCGGGCAAATCACGCACGATTCCGGTAAAGGTGACCACCGCGCCCATATCCTTGTGGCCGCTGGCAAAAGCCTGCGCCTCGGCCCCGAAATCGAAAGGGGCTTCCTGAACCAGAATCCGCATCGACCTCAGCCCCCGGTCATCGGCGGAAAGAACGCAACCTCGCGGGCCCCGTTCAGCGGAGCGTCGAAGTCTGTAAGTTCCTGATCCACCGCCACGCGCAACGCCGACAGGTCCGAAAAGGCCAGCGCATAGCGCTCTTCGCGTGCGCGCAACTCCTCGACCAGATCCATCACGGTCGCGGCACCGGTCTCAAGCTTTTCCTTCGGAAGCCCTATCCGTTCCCGGACCCACGCAAAATAGAGAACATCCAGTGTCATGCCATCAATCCTTCAGATGCGGGCGCGCCTTTAGGAAATAATCCACGCCCGTGATCCCCGTCAAAACCGCCGCCGCCCAAAGCAACACCATGCCGATCCAGCCGGTCCAGAACATGCCCTCGAATTTCCAGCGCAGCCCTTGGGTGTCGTCGACCTCGCCCAGCATGATCTGGTCTACCAGCGCCTGGTCCATGCCCCACGCTGACATACCAAGATAGTGTTCGAACATGCCCTGACCAAACAGGAAGGTGATCGCGACCATCTGGGTTGCGGTTTTCCACTTGGCCAGCTTGGTCACCTTGAGCGTGCCCGCCACATCCCCCAGAAACTCGCGCAACCCCGAAACAAACACCTCGCGGAACAGGATCACGGTGGCCGGCAACACCAGCCACGGCGTCCAGTGCTCATTGGAATAACCCACGATCACCATGAGTGCGATCACCACCATCGCCTTGTCGGCAATCGGGTCGATCATCGCGCCGATCTTGGTTTCCTGCCCCCAGGCCCGCGCCAGATAGCCGTCAAACCAGTCCGTCACCGAGGCCAAAATGAACAGACACAGCGCGAACCAGTCCGCGTAAGGCCGTTCGAAATACAGGAACATCACAGCCACCATCGGGGCCGCGACAAGTCGAAGAACGGAAAGGGCGTTCGGGATATTCCAGGTCATTCTGCTTACCTAACCTGTCTGCCGCGTCGGGGAAAGTTCCAAGTGAGGTAACCCCCTATACAACCCCCGCCAAAACCGCTACACGATCCCCTTCGCCCCGCACAGCATTGCAAGGGGCGCGGGGTCCCTGGTGATCCGCACCCGCCCCGCCCTTCTCGAACCGAAAGCCGCACTTGTGAAACAACCCCTCGCCGATGCCCTCGCGCATCGTGGATATGACGCCCTGACCCCCGTACAGGAAGCCGTCTCCGACCCCGAAATCGCAGGCCGCGACCTGCTTGTCTCGGCACAGACCGGATCGGGCAAAACCGTGGGCTTTGGCATTGCCATCGCCCCGACCGTTCTGGGCGAGTCCGACCGCCTCGACCGTCCCGGCGCGCCGCTGGCACTGATTATCGCCCCGACCCGTGAACTTGCCCTGCAAGTCAAAAGAGAATTCCAGTGGCTCTATGCTCAGGCAAGCGCGGTCATCGCGTCTTGTGTCGGGGGTATGGACATGCGCGACGAACGCCGCGCGCTGGACCGTGGCGCGCATGTTGTCGTGGCCACTCCGGGCCGCCTGCGCGATCACATCATGCGCGGCTCCATCGACCTCTCCGACATCCGCGCCGTCGTGCTGGACGAGGCCGATGAAATGCTCGACCTCGGCTTTCGTGAAGATCTCGAATTCATCCTTGGCGAGGCGCCTGAAACCCGCCAGACCCTGCTGTTCTCGGCCACTGTGCCTGCGGAAATTGCCAAGCTCGCCCAAAGCTACCAGCGCGACGCCCTGCGCATCCAGACCACCTCGACCGCGACCCAGCACGCCGATATCGCCTATCGCGCCATGCAGGTCTCGCCGCGCGACGGGGAAAACGCCATCATCAACGTACTGCGCTTCTACGAAGCGCCGAACGCCATCGTTTTCGCCAACACCCGCGCTATGGTAAACCGCCTGACCACCCGCCTCTCCAACCGCGGGTTCTCAGTCGTGTCGCTCTCCGGGGAACTGTCCCAGTCCGAGCGGACCCATGCCCTGCAGGCCATGCGCGACGGGCGCGCCCGCGTCTGTGTCGCCACAGATGTCGCGGCACGCGGCATCGATCTGCCCAATCTGGACCTCGTGGTCCATGCCGAACTGCCCAACAGCCATGAAACCCTGCTGCACCGCTCGGGTCGCACCGGGCGCGCCGGGCGCAAAGGCGTCAGCGCCCTGATTGTGCCCCCCAAGTCGCGCCGTAAGGCCGAACGCCTGTTGCGCAGCGCCAAACTCACCCCCGAATGGTGCGAGGCCCCCTCGGCGGATGCGGTCAACGCCCGTGACGAGGAAAGGATGCTGGCCGATGACGTCTGGACCGATCCCGTCACAGAAAGCGAGGCTGACACTGTCGCGCGCCTTCTGGACGGATTCACCCCCGAACAAATCGCCGCCGCCTATCTGAGAGCCTACAAGACCCGCCATTCCGCGCCCGAAGACCTTTCCACCCCGCAACAAGAGCGCCAGAAGCCCCGTCCGAAATCCGAATTCGGCGAAAGCGTCTGGTTCGCGATCGACGGCGGGCGCAACGCGGGTGCCGAACCCCGCCGCATCCTGCCGATGCTGTGCAAACAGGGCGGGCTGTCCAAGGACGACATCGGCGCCATCCGGATTCAGCCGGACCAGACCTTCGTCCAGATCCTGAAAGCCAGCGTGGACGGCTTCCTCTCCGAAATCGGCCCCGACATGACGGTCGAACACGGTGCCAGGCTGACCCAGCTGGACAAGGCCCCCGACCTGCCCGACACCCGCGCGCCGCGGGGCGGCAAGCCGGCCCATCGCAAATCCGGCGGCCCGCGCGATGGCAAACCGCCGCATCGCAAGGGCCCGAAACCCGACCCCTCGGACGCGCCGCGCCCGAAGCGCCCGCCCAAGCCCGAACAGACCCGCCCCGAAGGCGTCGTCACCCCGGCCAAACCGCGCCGCAAGGACAGCGACAAGCCCAAGGGGCCTCCGCCGCCCAAGGGCAAAGCCAACAGCAAGAAGAACAAGGCCCGTCGCGCCGCCGCCAAGGCCGCAGGCTCTGCCAAGGGGGGCCACAGCGTCCCGAAACGTCGGAAGTAATCCCGGCGCCCAGACTTTTTCTTGGCGCAAATACCTCGGGGGTCCGGGGGTGGAACCCCCGGGCGTCCCGCTAGCCCTTTTCGTGGAAATAGTCGTAGATCGTTTCCGCCAGCGCGCCTGAAATCCCGTCCACGGCCTTCAGGTCGGCAAGGTTTGCGCGGCTGACCGCCTTGGCCGAGCCGAAATGCGCCAGCAAAGCGCGTTTACGGGTCGCGCCCACACCCGGCACGTCATCCAGCGGGGTCGCGCCCACTGCCTTGGCCCGTTTCGCCCGATGCGTCCCAATCGCGAACCGGTGCGCCTCGTCCCGCATGCGCTGCACGAAATACAGCACCGGATCATTGCGGCGCAGCGCAAAGGGGCGTTGGCCCAGCCGGTGAAACTCTTCTTTTCCATGATCGCGGTCCACGCCCTTGGCGACCCCGACCATGGGGATATCCTCGACGCCATGTTCGCGCATGATCTCGGCCACGGCCGACACCTGCCCCGCGCCCCCGTCAATCAGCAAAAGGTCCGGCCACATCCCCTGCTCGCGCTCGGGATCTTCCTTGAGCAGCCGCTTGAAGCGCCGGGTCAGCACCTCTTTCATCATACCGAAATCATCGCCCGGGGTCAGGTCGTCGCCCTTGATGTTGAACTTGCGGTACTGGTTCTTCATGAACCCGTCCGGTCCCGCAACGATCATCGCGCCGACGGCGTTGGTGCCCTGGATGTGGCTGTTGTCGTAAACCTCGATCCGCTGCGGCGGGCCATCCAGATCAAATGCCTCGGCCACCCCTTTCAACAGTTTTGCCTGCGTCGCTGTTTCGCTCATCTTGCGGGCCAGGCTTTCGCGGGCATTGCGGGCCGCCCCCGCCACCAGTTCGGCCTTCTCACCGCGCTGCGGAACAAGGATTTCCACCTTACCGCCTCGCTTCTGGCCCAGCGCCTCGGCCATCAGGTCGACATTGTCGATCGGATGCGACAGGATCAACTGGCGCGGTGGCTCCTTGGTGTCATAGAACTGGCCAACAAAGGCCTCCAGAACTTCGCTCTCGTCGATATCCACGCCCACGCGCGGATAGAAATCGCGATTGCCCCAGTTTTGGTGCGCCCGGATAAAGAATACCTGCACACAGGCCTGTCCCTTCTCCAGATGCAGCGCGATCACATCCGCCTCGGCCACGCCGCGCGGGTTGATGCCCTGAGTCGTCTGCACCTGAGTCAGCGCCTTGATACGATCGCGCAGGGCGGCGGCGCGTTCAAACTCCATTGCCTCGGAGGCGGCCATCATCTGATCCGCCAGCGATTCCTGTATCTGGGTCGATCGCCCCGACAGAAACCTTTCAGCGTCCCGCACGCTCTCGGCATAGTCCGCCTTGCTGATCTTGCCCACGCAAGGCCCAGAACAGCGCTTGATCTGATACAGAAGACAGGGCCGCGTTCGGCTTTCGAACTGGGCATCCGAACAATTTCGCAGCAGGAACACTTTCTGCAACTGGCTGAGCACGCGGTTCACCGCGCCCGCACTGGCAAAGGGGCCGTAGTAGCTGCCCTTCTCTTTCTTGCTGCCGCGGTGCTTCTTGATTTGTGGAAAATCATGGGCGCGGCTGACCAGAATATTGGGAAAGCTTTTGTCATCGCGCAGCAGCACGTTGTATTTCGGCTTCAGCTGCTTGATGAGGTTCTGTTCCAGAAGCAGGGCCTCGGTCTCGGTCTGGGTCGTCAGGAACATCATCGACGCGGTTTCCGAGATCATCCGTGCGATCCGCCCCGAATGGCCCGCTGGGCGCGCATAATTCGACACCCGCGCCTTCAGGTTGCGCGCCTTGCCAACATAGAGAACCCGCGCCTGTTCATCCAGCATCCGGTAGACGCCGGGCGATCCGTCCAGCGTCTTGAGATAGGCCTGAATGCAGGCATGGCCGCGCTGCGGAGGAGTGTCGGTTCCAGTCGAATCAGTCATTGTTTAACGAGATATGATTCTTTGCCCGCCCCTGCAATCTTCACCCCGCCAACGCAAGGCCAAACCTGTCCACGGTTTCTGTGGATAAGTCTGCAGATAACTTTCCGGCATCGGGAATTTTCCCTTGTTTTTTACCTGCTTCCTTGAAGCGCCTAAAAAATAGGCAGATTTTCAAGCCATTGATTTCAAACAATAAAAATTTGCCCTCAGATCAAATCCTTGAAAACATTATATTTTTTGTAACGCTTATGTAACGGCTTCGTGAGACGTGCAAAACTTGCACGGGAAAGGCGATTTATTCCACGCCCAGCACGTCCGGTGTCTGCCATCCAAGATGCTGTCCGCCATCCACGCAAAGCAGCTGTCCGGTCACGCCTGGCGCGTCGAGAAAGTAGCCAAGCGCCGCCACGATGCCCTCGGGATCAGCGCCCCGTTGCAGCACGGTGTTGGCCCTTTGCGCGGCAAAATGGGCTTCGGTCTGGCGGGCACCGCGCAGCGTCGGCCCCGGCCCGATCGCGTTCACACGGATCGCCGGCGCCAGCCCCTGCGCCGCCGTCTGTGTCAGGGCCCACAGCCCCATCTTGGCAATCGTATAGGTCGAGAATTCGGGCGTCAGCTTGCGTACCCGCTGATCCAGCATGTTGATGACCAGCCCTGTCGCGCGCGGCTCTCCTTGTGCGTCGGTGTCGGGGCTCAGCCCCTGCGCCGCCATGTGCTGGATCAATGTATAGGGCGCACGCAGGTTGCTTTCGATATGCCGGTCCCAGCTTTCGCGGGTGGCAGTCTCGATGCGGTCATATTCGAAGATCGAGGCGTTGTTGACCAAACAGGTGATCCGCCCACCAAGCGCCTTGGCCGCGGCGGGCAAAAGAGCCTGCACCTCGTCCTCGATCAAAAGGTCCGCCTGCAGTGTAACCGCCTTGCGGCCCAGTGCGCGGATGTCCTCGGCTGTAGCCTCGGCAGCGACGGAAGAACTGGCATAATGCACCGCCACGTCGAACCCGCGTTCCGCCAGATAAAGCGCCATGGCACGGCCCAACCGCTTGCCTGCCCCGGTTACCAATGCCCGTGTCATGTATGCCCCCGTCAGTAAATGAACACTCCGACAACATAGAGCACATAGAGCAAGGTCAAGGCCACGCCCCAAACACGATTGATATCCTGCTTCAGGAACACGAACGGAATAATCAGCAGGGACGCCGCAAGCATCACCCAGAGATCCATGTCAAGGAACTCGGCAGACACCGGAATCGGATGCAACACCGCCGTGACCCCGATAATAGCCAGCAGGTTGAACATGTTCGACCCGATCACGTTGCCCAGCGCCACGTCGGCCTGTTTGCGCAGCGCCGCCATGGTGGTGGTTGCCAGTTCGGGCAGCGATGTGCCCAGTGCGACCAGTGTCAGGCCGATGGCCGTGTCACTCACGCCGAAATCGCTGGCGATGACTTCGGCCGCGTCAATCAGCAGGTCCGCCCCCAGCGGCAGCCCGACAAGGCCCAGCACAAGGAACACCGCAATTTTCCACCACGGCATGTCAGGATCGGCGCCCTCGGGCTCTTCCAGCTCTTCATCAAGCTCTTTGCCCTCGCGCCGGTGCTTCTGCGCATCGCGGATCGCATCGAACAGCATATAGGCCAACATTGCCAGCAGGATCAGGCCGCTGCCGAACCCGAAAAAACCACGGTGCGCCATGATGATGAACACAACCGTCGCAAAGATCATCTGCATATAGGATTTGCGCGTGTTGCAATGGCTGGTGTGCAGCACCGCCAGAATGGCCGGGAAACCCAGCACAAGCAGGATATTGGCCGTATTCGACCCGACCACATTGCCCAGCGCGATGCCCGGCACGCCCTTGAAAACCGCCTGGATCGAGATCAGCAGCTCGGGCGCCGAAGTGCCAAAGGCGACAATCGTAAGACTAACGATGAGGGCCGGAATGCCCAGCCGCAAGGCGACGTTGACCGCGCCGCGCACCAGTGAGTCCCCGGCCAGAAGCAGAATGCCCAAGCCCAGAAAGGCGAACAGCCACTCCATTGCTTACCCCTTTTTCTGGCAGGGACAGGGCCCCTTGCCGATCCTATACCGTCCGCATTTGCGACACTTGGCCGACTCGAGCCGTTTCTTGCCCGGATAGGTCAGCTTGCCGATCATGGCCAGGATTCCCATCCCGACCAGAAACAGAGTGACGATCTTGAAAATCACTTAAAGGCCAAAACGGGCATATTCAGCCCGCTCCTCCAGACCGCTCAGCGCGTCCTGCGCCAGCGTTGTCCCGAACCGTTGCCAGACCGGGCGACGGATGCCGTACCTGCGGAAGGTCACGTCCTTACCGAACTTCTCTTTCATGAACGGCACAAGATGGGCGATCCCGTCGATCAAGCCCATCTCTTGGGCCTGCTTACCGATCCAGACTTCGCCGGTGAACAGGTCCGGCGCGTTTTCGAGCTTGGCCCCGCGCCGCGTTTTCACGTGGTTGATGAAGTTGACATGGATCTGTTCCAGCATCCCCTTGAGGCGCTTCACGTCCTCGGGGTTTTCGGGGCGGAACGGATCCATCATGGATTTCGATTTGCCAGCGGTATGTACCCGGCGCTCAAGCCCCTGACGCGACAGGAACACATGCGCGCCGAACCCCGCAGAGATCACCCCGATCGACCCGACGACCGAGCTTTCATCGGCATAGATCTCGTCCGCCGCCGCCGCCAGCCAGTATCCGCCAGAGGCCGCGACGTCTTCGACAAAGGCAAAGACCGGTACTTCTTTCTCTTCCGCCAGCCGCCGGATGCGCGCCCCGATCAGGGACGATTGCACGGGGCTACCGCCGGGCGAGCTGATTTCCAGCGCGACCGCGTCGGGTTTTCCTTTTCTGAAGGCTTTTTCAAGAAGCGGGGCAAGCGCCCGGTCGTTCAGCGTACCCCTGCTGCCTGATGCGATCATGCCCTGCATGCGGACAATGGCGACCGTTGGCGGGGTCTTTGTAAAAGGGATCCAGCGTTTCATGAGTTCGGATGTAGAACCGACCCGCCGGACAAACAAGGTTTGACACGCGGGAAAGACGCGACGTGGCAGAAATATCCCGACTTTCCCGACGGCAGAGCGCGGCTCAGGACCGGATTCGCCAGCCGGTGCGGAAAATCCACCAAATTGCTGCCATGCAGAGACAAGTGAAGGTCGCAATTGCCAGCAAGCTCAGACCGATGGGCACATCGGCAATTCCGAAAAACGCCCAGCGGAATCCCGAAATCAGATACACCACCGGATTGAACAGGGTGATGCTCTGCCATACCGGCGGCAGCATCGAGATCGAATAGAACGATCCGCCCAGAAACACGAGCGGCGTCACCACCAGCAGGGGCACCAGTTGCAACTGTTCGAAGTTCTGCGCCCAGATGCCGATAATGAACCCGAACAACGAAAAGCTCAGACAGGTCAGCACAAGGAACGAGATCATCGCCACCGGATGCTGAATTTCCAGATCGACAAAAAAGGTCGCGGTGCCAAGGATCACCAAGCCAATGAACAGCGCCTTGGTCGCCGCTGCACCGACAAAGCCCATCACCACCTCAAGAAAGTTGATCGGCGCCGACAGGAGTTCATAGATCGTGCCGATGAATTTCGGGAAATATATCCCGAAGGACGCGTTTGAAATCGACTGCGTGATCACCGACAGCATCACCAGCCCCGGCACGATAAACGCCCCATAGCTGACGCCTTCAACCTCGTTGATGCGGCTGCCGATGGCGGCCCCGAACACCACGAAATAGAGCGATGTTGACAGAACCGGCGAGATAAAGCTCTGCGCCAGCGTACGGAAGAACCGCATCATTTCCACCTTGTAGATGGCCCAGATCGCCGCCCAGTTCATGCCGCGCCCTCCTTGACCAGCGAGACAAAGATTTCTTCCAGACTGCTTTCCTCGGTACGCAGATCGCGCAACACCAGCCCCGCCTCGGCGATATCGTTCAGCAATGCGGTGATCCCCGTGCGGTCGCCCCGCGTATCATAACTATAGTGCAGGGTCTGTCCGCCCGTATCCAGTTTCAGCCCGTATTTGCCCAGCATGTCGGGCACCGTCTCGATGGCGTCATGCAGGTCGATTTGCAGGTGTTTCTGGCCAAAGCGTTGCATCAGCGCCGCCTTCTCCTCGATCAACAGCAATTCACCCCGGTTGATGACCCCCACACGGTCGGCGATTGCCTCGGCCTCTTCGATGTAATGGGTCGTCAGGATGATCGTCACGCCCTGCGCCTTGAGATCGGCCACGATGTCCCACATGTCCTTGCGCAACTCCACGTCGACCCCGGCGGTGGGTTCGTCCAGAAACAGCACGCGCGGTTCATGGGCCAGCGCCTTGGCGATCAGCACGCGGCGCTTCATCCCACCCGACAATTCGCGGGTGCGGGCGTCTTTCTTGTCCCACAGCGAAAGCCTCTCTAGAAGGTCCTGCAAAAACGCATCATTGCGCGGCTTTCCGAACAATCCGCGCGAAAATTTCACCGTGTCGATCACCTTGGTAAACGGTTCGAGGTTGATCTCCTGCGGCACCAGCCCGATCTGCCGGCGCGCCTGGCGATAGTCCTTGACCACGTCATGCCCCGACACGCGCACAGACCCTGATCCGGGGTTGGTGATGCCACAGATGGTCGAGATCAGGGTGGTCTTGCCCGCACCGTTCGGCCCCAGCAACGCAAGGATCTCACCCTCTTCGATGGTCAGCGTCACGCCCTTGAGCGCCTCGAACCCGCCGTCATAGACCTTGCGCAGGTTGTCGATTTCCACGATGGCCGCCATGTCGCCCCCTTCTGTTCCCCGCGCAACATAGCATTGCTGGTCGGGGATCAAACGTCGATTTCCACAGGGTGTCCTGTGCGCCAGCGCACCCGCGTGGCCCGCCATACGCCGCCACGCCGCGAATGTCAGCCCCGATCAGCCGCCGGTCAGGCGCTTGACCCAGCCCTTTTTCTTTTCTGCCGGGGCGTCCCCGTCGGCGGCTTCGGCCTGGTCCTCTTCGGCGGGGCCTTCCAGCGCGACCTGCAGATTTTCAAAGAACTGGTCCGCCATCTTCTTGGCAAAGCCGTCAATAAGTCGGCTGCCCAGTTGCGCCAGCTTGCCGCCGACCTTGGCGTCGACCTCGTATTCAAGCAGCGTGCCACCATCAGTCGCGCTCAGCTTCACATCGGCGCCGCCCTTGGCAAAACCGGCGGCGCCGCCCTTGCCTTCACCGGTCAGGGTCAGACTTTGCTTCTCGACCATGTCCGACAGCGACACATGTCCCTTGAAGGTGGCCTTCACCGGGCCGACCTTCTGCACCACCGTGGCATCAAACCCTTCTTCGGGGTTGCCCGTCACCTCTTTGGCGCCCGGCACGCAATGCAGCAGGACATCTGCGCTCAGCAGCGCCTCCCACACTTCGGAAACGGGGGCTGCGATTTCTCGCTGGTCGCTCATATGCATGTCGGGGGTCTCCTACCTGTTCGCATGCGCCCGGATGGGCGGTTCACACCGACCCTAGCGGTTGGGTTTGGGAATTTCCACGTTTCTTGTCCAGTCAAACGTGCCTTCATCGCGATCCCGCACCGCTTGTTTCCAGCCGGTCTGCTCTGCACGCGCCTTAAAGTTCATCCCTTCAGGAGAATGGCGGGTGATCCCGTCGAAAATCGTGGCCAGTCTCTGCGTCTCGTTCAGGCCCATCGCCTCGACCGCCTGGTTGACCACCATCTTCTGCATGGCCAGCTGGTTCACCGGCACCGATGCCATCCGCGCCGCCAGCGCCTCGACCGCATCGTCCAGATCTTCCGCCGGCACCGCCTTGAGCACCAGCCCCATCTCGGCGGCCTCGGCGCCCGTGATCTTGTCACCCGTGAGCAGCATCCGCTTGGCCTTTTCCATGCCCAGCCGGTACACCCACATCTGCGTTGTGGGCGATCCCCAGACCCGCGCGGGCATGTATCCGATCTGGGCATCCTCGGCCATGACAGTCAGGTCCGCACACAGCGCGATATCCGACCCGCCCGCCACAGCAAACCCGTGCACCTTGCAGATCACTGGTTTCAGGGCGCGGAACAACGACATGAAATCCTGCGTGTTCTGCCACATGAACTGGTAATCCTTGATCGGATCCCAAGGCATATCCTGTACGCCGGGATTGGTCCCTTCCGTCTGGGCAAAGGCAGTAAGGTCATAGCCCGCACAAAAGGCATCCCCTGCCCCCGAAAGCACGATCACATGCACCCCGGGGTCGGCATCGGCCTCGGCCACGGCGGCAGCGATCTGCCCCGGCATCTCCAGTGAGATTGCGTTCATCACCTCGGGCCGGTTCAGCGTGATCCGCCCAATCCGGCCATCTTTTTCGTAAACGACATGTGACATGTAGCGTCCTCCTTACCCAATGGTAAGCAGACAACACGCATCCTGTGCAAGGTTTTCCCGACACCCGTCCCGTGACGTCGGGTCTTGCCGCTTTGACAAAGGCGTTACTGTGCCTTCACCCGGTGGGCCAGCTCGGAACAGGCGGTCATGTCGCCCGCACTACAGCTGGACTGAAGGCCGTTCAGCGTCGGATCGCTGAAACGTGGTGTGCTGCACGCCGCCAGCGCAGCCGCCAAAACGGCAAAGACAATAACTTTTTTCATACCGAGTCCCCCGGAAATCTTGTTTCAAAACATCTTACCCAGATCGGGGCACGTTCCAAGCGAATTGCAAAAACTGTCTCGGTTTCAAAAACAGAGTGCGGCCCTGGCGCCAATTTGTCTCCAAAGCAGAAACACAGCCCTCACGACCCCGCGCCCGCCCGCCAGCGATGCATGGCACGAGTCAGGGTGGCCTGATCGCGGAATCCCAACTCTTTGGCCAGCGCCCCCAGCGAAGGCGGGTTCGGGTCTGACAGCCGCACGGTCGCCCGTTCGGCGCGCACCTGCTCGACGATCTCGAAAAAACCCGTACCGTCATCGGCCAGCCGCCGCCGGAACGTACGCGCGCTCATCCCCGCCGCGGCTGCCACCCCGGGCAGCGTTACCTTGGTATGTGGCAGCATCGACACCAGCAACGTCGCGACATCCTCGGCCAGCGTCGCGCCGCGCGGCAGGATCACTGGATTGTCCGGCAGCAGCCTGCGGGCCGCGCGCGACACATCTGGCGGGATGCTGTAATCAGCCACCTCCGCGTCAATTCTGAGGGTCAACGCCCGGTTCTTTGCCTCGGCCAGCTGCCGCCCCATCCGGCCCTCCAGATGCGCCAGCCCGTGTTCGGGATGCGGCAACATCCAGACCTGCGACGGGTTCGGCCGCCGCCCCGTGGCCGCCTGACAGATCCCGTCGATCAGGGCCACGTCATATTGCTGCACGTAATGGATCGCTGCGGCATCCCACAAGTTCATCGACCACCCGTCCACGATCTGAATGGCGCCATCGTCCTCTTCCGTGACGGAAAACAGCTCGTGCGTGGCATGAAACCGCATCATCTGCGAAATCCGGCGCATCCCGTCCCGCACCGTCGGCCCCTGCAACCCTTCGACCCCGATCAGGCCTATCTCGAACGCCCCGACATCCCCGACAATCCGATAGGGCGTGTCCGGCCCAAAAGCCCCGGACATCGTTGTCAACAGTTCGATCGCCCCGAGCAGGGGAATGGGCACGGTCGGATCGTCCTCCGGCACCCACTCCAGCCCGGCCTGCCGCAGGCATGGGGTCTCGTCCCGCCCGGCTTTGCGCAACCAGCGCCGCATCGGGGCAATCGCACCCGAGCGGATCAAGGGAATGGAACCTGTCATCTCGCCTCCTGCCCCCAGCTTGACCGCCGTGGCCACAGAAGTCAAATGCCACCTCTATTCCTTGACCCAGATCAAGAAACCCGACGCCAGACTGTGCCCGAATGGCCGCGTCGCGCGCCAAGATCAGCCGCGTGGTCCTGTTTTGCGTAGGAGGAAACCGAATGAAATACAGATCACACCTTTCCAAGGCGCTGGTCTCGGGACTTGTCCTGATGATCCATGCCGGGACGCCCGCAATGGCGGATGTCCAGCCCGGCCAGCCCGGCGCCACCATCACCATTGACGGCAGCCAACTGCCCCCGCCACCCACCAAGTTCGAGGGCAAAATCGAGCCGCAGGTGCTCAAATCAACCGAGTTCTGGCCGCCCAGCGTGGTGCCGCCAGAAGAAGCGCCGAACGTGTTGCTGATCATTCTGGATGATGCCGGATTTGGCGTGCCCAGCACCTTTGGCGGGGTGATCCCAACCGACACGATGGACGAGCTGGCCGCCGAGGGTCTGAGCTATACCAACATGCACTCGACAGCGCTCTGTTCGCCCACGCGCGCCGCGCTGATCACGGGCCGCAACCACCATTCGGTGGGCTTCGGCGTGATTTCGGAGCAATCCACCGGCTATCCCGGCTACAACAGCATCATCCCCGACAACAAGGCCACGGTCGGGCGTATTCTGCTGGAAAACGGCTATGCCACCTCATGGTTCGGCAAGGATCACAACACACCCTCCTTTACCGCCAGTCAGGCGGGTCCGTTCGACCAATGGCCCACCGGTCTGGGGTTTGAGTATTTCTATGGGTTTGTCGGCGGTGACGCGAACCAGTGGCAGCC
Source organism: Shimia fortis (assembly GCF_040225985.1). Lineage (NCBI taxonomy): Bacteria > Pseudomonadati > Pseudomonadota > Alphaproteobacteria > Rhodobacterales > Roseobacteraceae > Shimia > Shimia fortis. The sequence goes on along the minus strand of NZ_JBBPEU010000004.1, from coordinate 33,219 downwards.
GAACCTGTTCCGCAACACGACACAGATTTATCCCTTTGACGGCAAACCGGAATGGAACATGATCACCGGCATGGCGGATGACGCGATTGCGCATATCACCCGCCTGCACCAGATCGACCCGGACAAGCCATTCTTTGTGAAGTACGCACCCGGTGCCACCCACGCGCCGCACCACCCGACCAAGGAATGGGTGAAAAAGATCGAGGATATGGAACTGTTCGATGATGGCTACGAAGCGCTGCGCCAGACCATCTTTGACAACCAGAAGAAACTGGGCCTTGTCCCGCAGGACGCGACCATGACCCCGTGGCCCGCTGACAAGATCAAACCGTGGGATCAGTTGACGGATAACGAGAAAAAGCTGTTCATCAAACAGGTCGAAGTCTTTGCCGCCTATGCCGCCTATACCGACTATGAGATCGGCCGCGTGGTCGACGCCGTTGCGGATTTGGGCAAGCTGGACGACACCCTTGTGATCTATATCAACGGCGACAATGGCACCTCGGCAGAGGGCGGCCCGATGGGCACCCCGAACGAAGTGGCCTGGTTCAACGGCATCTCGGCGATGCCCGCCGAAACCCAGCTGCAATGGTATGACGAGTGGGGCACCGAGGCGACCTATAACCACATGTCCGCCGGTTGGTCCTGGGCCTTCGACACGCCGTTCGACTATTTCAAGCAGAACGCCAACCGTCTGGGCGGTGTCCGTCAGAACATGGTTGTGTCCTGGCCGAATCGGATCACCGACAAGGGCGGGATGCGTGAACAGTTCATGCACGTGATCGACGTTGTGCCAACCATCCTCGAAGTTGCTGGTATCGCGCAGCCACAGATCGTGGACGGCATCATTCAGTCCCCTATCGAAGGCACCAGCTTTGCCTATACGTTCGACAAGGAAAACACGGATGCGCCCAGCCGTCACCGGACCCAGTATTTTGAGATGATGGGCCAGTGGGCACTGTATCATGAAGGTTGGTTCCTGAGCACCAAGGTCAACCGGATGCCTTGGGAAACCCCCAAGACACCCAACCCCGACCCGCTCAATAATCAGGAGTTCCAGCTTTATGACCTGAGAACGGACATGAACCAGCAAAAGGACGTGGCCAAGGACCACCCCGAAAAGGTCGAGGAACTGAAGGCCATCTTCATCGAAGAGGCCGAGAAGTACCAAGTGTTCCCGCTGGATGCCTCGGTCACCACGCGGATTGCGAAGGCACGCCCCTCGATCACCGCAGGCAGGAGCGAATTCGTCTATACCCAACCGATGATCGGTGTGCCGCAGGGCGATTCACCCAGTATCCTGAACAGCTCGTACACTTTCACCGCCGAAATCGAGGTGCCGGAAGGCGGCGCTGAAGGCATGATCGTGACATCGGGTGGCCGGTTCGCGGGCTATGGTTTTTACCTCAAAGACGGCAAGCCGACCTTTACGTGGAACATGCTGAACCTCGAACGTATCCAGTGGCAGGGGGACAAGGCCCTGACACCCGGTAAGCACACCGTTGTGTTTGACTTCAAATATGACGGGCTCGGTTCGAGCACGCTGGCCTATGGCGACGCCAGCGGCATCGGACAGGGCGGCACCGGCACACTGAGCGTTGATGACAAGGTGGTAGCGACCAAAAAGATGAAGCACACCATTCCTGTTGTTCTGCAATGGGACGAGGCCTTTGACATCGGGCAGGACACTCTGACTGGCGTCTATGACGCGGACTACCTGCCGCCGTTCAAGCTGACCGCCAAACTCAACAAGCTGACGCTCAAGATCGACCGTCCGGAACTTAGTGAAGCCGACAAGAAACGGCTTGAGGACGCGATGCTGCGCGCCAGCGATTGATTGTGCCCTTCCTGTCGGGCCGGCCCCGCTGTCGGCCCGATACTGACCCTTGCGAGAAAGGCGCAAAGATGTTGACCAGACAGATTCTCGTGATGGCCGCACTTGGCCTCTTGATCGCGATTGGCGCGCTTTCGGGCGGCGGCACGCCCTCGCTCAAACCGGTACTGCCCGCGCAGTCCCAATTCGCCGCGATGCCGATCACCACCTGCCTTGCACACCCGATCTCGGGATCGTGGACCTGCAACGCACAGCCGCCCCAATAGCTGCCCCCATCCACAAATGGAGACCCAGATGCCCCATCACCTTACAAAGCCGCCCAGTGTCCCCGCCCTCACCCGCCGCCAGCTTTGCACCGGGGGAGCCGCGATGATCGCCGCCGCTTCGGCTACCGGCGTTTCTGCCGAAGACGCTGCCGAGGTGGATTTCCTGTTCGTGCAGACTGCGCATGGCATGTCCTATGCGGCGGATGCCAATCGCCTGACCCTACGCGGGGTTAGCCCCGTGACCCTGTTTTTCTCGGACCGCCCCGACCGGATCGCGGGCAACATGACCACCGAACGGTTCATCCCGTTCTGGAGCGAAGGAGAGGACAGTTTTCTGTCCAACCCGCCCAATGCCGACCTGTCGATTCTCGAGGGCGACAGCCTGTTGCAGGTCGTGGTCGAACTGACCAATCCGGTGCTGGAGGGTGACAACCTGCATTATACCGTGGCCCGCATCCTGTCGGGCACCATGCCCGTGCTGGGCAAGAACACATCGCTGTTCATCGACGTGGTCGGGATGCCACGCACACCGGTTTCTGCGGCCGGGGTCCGCCGTCGCACCTATCGCCGGGCCGTGATCGAATAAGGCCCCGCATGTCTGCAATGCCGCTTTCCACATGGATTGCATGGCCCCGCAGCGTTGCCGCGCTTGGGGCTTTGGCCCTGTTCCTGCTCACCGCCACCACCGCTCAGGCGGAACAGGACTGGACCGGACCACTTGGGCGGCACACAACCTTTTACGGGCTGCTGTCGCCCTCTTACGTGTCGGTCGATGACGGCGCGGACCGTTCGTCGCTGGCTGTGGACGCCGCCCAGAACCCAAGCCGCTTTGGCTTTCGCACCCGCAAACCGGGGCGCGCCTTCGGGTTTCGGTTTGAAACCGGCCTAGGCACGCGCCAGTCGGACGGATTCAGCCAGACGACCACCCCTGATCCGATTGATCTGACCAAGGAAGATATCCGCTGGCTAGAGGTGTCATGGAACATGGACGAGACCCATACGCTTTCGGTCGGTCAGGGCGCGATGGCCTCGCATGACGCGGCGGGGTCCGACCTCTCGGGCACCGATATGGCGATCAATGTTTCAGTGCCCGACATGGCCGGTGGCATCCAGTTTCGCAGCGCGGGCGGCGCGCTGTCGGGCATTGCGGTCGGGGATGTCTACAAGACCTTTGACGGGCTGCGCCGCGTGCGCCTGCGCTACGACAACCAGATCACTGACGCCCTGCAATTTTCGATCGCCGCCGGGTCGGGCCGCCTGCAGAACATCGGTGCGGACGACGTGTTTGACACAGGCTTTTATTATTCTGCCGCCCGGGGCACGTTTGACGTGCAGGCGTCGGTCGGTCTCAGCCATATCCGCCCCGCCACCGGGGCCAGCTTTTGCGAACTTGTCGGCTCTGCGTCGGTTCTGCACCGGTCCAGCGGCTGGAACCTGACCCTGTCCGGCGGGTTTGCCGATCCGGGCGGCACCGGGATTTATGCCAAGTTCGGCCGCAAGCTGCGCTGGCTGCCCTGGGGCGTCACGGCCCTTTCCATCGACCACATCTTGAACGCCGACACATTCGGCGCGGGCACAAGCGCCACCGCGTGGGGCGCGGCCATTGTTCAGCATCTGGACAGGCCGAATGTGGATATCTTCCTCGGCCTGCGCCGCTACGACTCGCGCACCCCCTCACTTGGCACCCTGCAAACGGTGACCGCCTACCAAATCGGCGCGCTGTGGCGGTTCTGAGCTGCCTGACAGGTGGCCCCCCTTCTTCTGCCGGATTTTTTTGCATCGCCCCCCGTTGTTTCACACCTTTGTCATCGACTCAGGGTCCATTGGCGTTCTGAGAAGAACGGCCCTACCTTGTGGCCTCAACTGGGAGACAACCGATGACAGATATCGACACAACGGACATGTCCGCCGACGATTGGGACGAACTGAATTTCCCTCGTCCCGAAACCAGTGATTTCGACAATGTCGTGGAAGAGGCCCTGACCCGTCGCGGGTTCCTTGGCGGCGTGCTGGCCTTCGGGTCGGGCGCGGCGGTGATGGGCACTGCGGGCGTCTTGGGCACGACCTCGGCGCAGGCGCAATCCACCTCGCGCTTTGCTTTCAAACCGATTCCCATCGCGACAGATGGCACCGTCCACGTGCCCGAGGGCTATAGCTGGGCGCCCGTCGCGAAATGGGGCCAACCCCTGTTTTCGGATGCCGACGCCTTTGACCCGGCAACCGGCCACTCGGCGGCGAATGCTTCGAAGGTGTTTGGCGAAAACACCGACGGCATGTGGCTGTTCTCGATCGACGGGCGCGAAGTCATCGCCATCAACAACGAATACGCCAACCGCAAAACCAACCTGCCCTATGCTGGCGACGCCGCCGGCACCCCGCAGAGCCTTGAAGACGTGCGCCTGCTCCAGGGCATCCAGGGCGTCACCATCTTCGAGGTCGCCCCAAAAGACGGTGGCGGCTATGACATCGTGGTCGACTCGCCCTTCAACCGTCGCATCGACCACAACACACCGATGACGATCACCGGGCCTGCGGCGGGGCATGATCTTCTCAAGACCGACGCCGACCCGACCGGCACACAGGTGCTTGGAACGCTCAACAACTGCGGGTCGGGCCCGACCCCGTGGGGCACCTACCTGACCTGCGAAGAAAACTTCAACGGCTACTTCGGCTCGACCGAGGAATCGCAGGACCAGAAGCCGGTTCAACTCGACGCCGGCTATGCGCGTTATGGCATCGGCCCCAAGGGCTGGGGCTATGACTATCACAAGTGGGATGCACGGTTTGACACCTCGAAAACCCCGAACGAACCGCACCGCCACGGCTGGGTGGTCGAGATTGACCCGGCAGACCCCACCGCACGGCCCAAGAAACGCACCGGCCTTGGCCGCTTCAAACATGAAAACGCAGCTGTCGCGCTGGCCCGTGACGGGCGGGTTGTCGTCTATATGGGCGATGATGAACGCGGCGAGTTCATGTATAAATTTGTCTCAGACGGGGTCTATGTGCCCGGCGGCGACACCGAAAACCTGCTGAACGAGGGGACGCTGCATGTTGCACGCTTCAACGCGGACGGGACCGGAGAATGGATCGCCCTGACGCCGGAAAACACCGGTATGGAGCCTGCTGAAATCCTGATTTACGCCCGCAAGGCCGGTTCGGCGGTGGGGGCCACCACCATGGACCGCCCCGAATGGATCGCCACCAACCCCGTCGCGGTCGAAGGGTATTGCTGCCTCACCAACAACAAGAACCGCGGCATCAAGCCGAATGCCGGCGGCGACGAAACACCTGTGAACGGTCCTAACCCGCGCGAGGCCAACAAGTTCGGTCAGATCGTGCGCTGGTTCCCGCGCGACGACGACCACGCGGCCCCGGTCTTTGACTGGGATCTTTATGTCATGGCGGGCAACCCCCTGACGCAGGAAGGTGCCTACAAGGGGTCGTCCAATATCAACGAGGGCAACCTGTTCAACTCGCCCGACGGGATGGTATTCGACAGCTCGGGCCTGCTCTGGATCCAGACCGACGGCAGTGACCGAAACGAAGGCGACTTCGAAGGCATGGGCAACAACCAGATGCTGGCAGGTGATCCAGTCACAGGCCAGATCGAACGCTTCCTGACCGGCCCCAACGGCTGCGAAGTCACGGGCCTGTGCTGGTCGACCGACCGCAAGACGATGTTCGTCGGCATCCAGCATCCTGGCGGGTCTTTCCCGGATGGCAACGGCCTGCCGCGGTCTTCCGTCATTGCCGTCTGGCGCGACGACGGGGCGCTGGTCGGCTGATCCGGTCCTCCTAACCTTACGCGCGCGCCCGATGCTGGGGCGCGCGCAGCTCAGGCGCGGGTCTTCCAAAACGACCCGAAAAACCGGTTATGTTCGTCACACTCGCCCTTCAGCCAGAGGATGAACCGGCTTACGGCCTCGGTCTTATTCACATTCTCCGGCAGGATTACGAAGTAAGAATCCGGCGACGGCAGCCGCGTGTTGAACGGACAGACGAGCGTGCCGCGCTCGATATGTTCACGTGTCGTCACCTCGTCGCCGATCGTGATCCCGTTGCCACGCGCCGCCGCTTCAAGGCAAAGGGCGCTGCGATTATAGATCCGCCCCGCATTCGGATTGAACGATCGGTCACCCGCCGCCTCGCGAAAGGCCCGCCACCAGAACGCGCCCTGATCGTGGATCAACTGGTGCTCGGGAATGTCCGACAGTTCCGGCGGCCGGTCGAGATGGCGAAAGAATCCAGGGGCCGCCACCGGAAAGACGCTGTTGGTCATCAACGGTTCAAACCGGCAGTTTGTCCATCCGCCCCGCCCCCAGATTATCGCACAATCATAGGGCGCGATGGGCGGCTGGTTCATCCCGACCCCGACCGAAATCGAAATCCGGATATCGGGATGCAGCGCCTCGAACCGTTGCAGGCGCGGAAACAGCCACAGCTCGACGAAATCCGCATCCCCCCAAAGAGACACCTGATCCGGCGCGGCCTCGCGATCATTGCGCAGGCCGGACTGGATCTGGTCAAAGGCCGTCGCCGCAATTTCCGCCACCTTTTTACCGAACGGCGTGATCTCGACCTTGCGATGCGCGCGGGAAAACAGCGGCTGACCGAAATGCGCCTCAAGCGCCGCGATCTGTTTGCTGACGGCGGATTGTGTCACCCCAAGTGCCTCGGCCGCCCGGGTAAAACTGCGGTGTTGATCCACCTCAACTAGCACGCGCAGGCCGTTCAGGTTGGGAAGTCGCCCGTCTGACATGAATTTTCCTACTGCATGACCGGAAAAATTGGAATTTTACAGAGAAAAAAGACTGCGTAAAGCTTGCACCTGCATTTGCCCAAAGGAGACAGGCATGGCCCAGCTTTTTCCCTTTACCGACCCGATGGCAAGCGACCTTTCCCCGCCGAAGCAGTTTGTCCGTGGCGAGGGGATTCGCGTGTTTGATGCCGACGGCAAAGCCTATATCGACGCGGTGTCCGCCCTGTGGTGCGCGTCCCTCGGCTTTGCCCCTGACCGTTTACGACAGGCCATGGACCGGCAGATGGGGGAACTGGCTTATTACCATTCTTTCATGGGCCGTACCCCCGAAATCACGAACCGTCTGGCCCAACGTCTGGCGCAACACCTGCCCGGCCCCCTCAACCACGTGTTTTTCGGCACGTCCGGATCCGAAGCGGTGGAAACAGCAGCGAAATTCGCCCGCTACTATCAAGAGGCGCGCGGCAAGCCGGACAAACGCCGCTTCATCGCCCGTGAAGGCGCCTATCACGGGTCTGGCCAGATGAGCGCGGCCCTGACCGGGCTGACCTATTGCCATGACGGGTTCGGGTTGCCGCTGGCGGATGTGCTGCGCACGGGCCGGCCACATTTCCTGCGCGATGCAGACCCGGGCGAAACCGAGATCGCCTTTTCCAAACGCCGAGCCCGCGAACTGGACGCACTGATCCGGCAGGAAGACGCGTGCACCATCACCGCCTTTATCGGAGAACCCGCGATGGGCGCGGGCGGTGTGATCCTGCCCCCCGAGGGCTACTGGTCCGAAATCCAAGAGGTGCTCGCCCGCCACGACATCCTTCTGATCGCTGACGAGATCATCTGCGGGTTTGGCCGCACGGGCCAGTGGTTCGCCTGCGAAACCTATGACATCGCGCCCGACATGATGACCATGGCCAAACAGCTAACCGCCGCGGTGTTCCCCATGTCCGCCGTCGCCATGACAGACCACGTCCGCGACACGATGGCCGGTCTCGCGGGTCAGCACGGAACGCTGGGGCATGGAGTCACCTATGGCGGACACCCCGTCGGAGCGGCAGTGGCCCTTGAATGCCTTGATATCTATGCGGAAATGGATCTGCCTACCCATGTGCAGACGCTCGGTGACCGTATCGGCACCCACCTGCAAGACCTGAAGTCCCTGCCGGGCGTTCTGGATGTGCGCAGGGACGGGATGCTGGCGGCTGTCGAGTTTGACACCAACGGGAAATTCGGCCCCGATCTGGGTCGCCGCATTGGCGAAGAGGCCGAACGCCGGGGCGTGTTTTTCCGCATCATCGGCGACGTTCTGGCCATCGCCCCACCCTATATCTGCACGCCCGAGGATATTGACGATATCATGTTGGTGATGCGCGACTCGATAGGGCACATAACAGGCGCCCATCATCTACCAGCCGCCGCGACATAGTTCGACGCAATCGCATCTCGAAGACAAGACGCCGCCCCTTTCAGGCGGCGTTTCGTTTGTCTGCTTCCTGCACTTGTCGGATGCTTGAAGGAAACCGCCCCACCACTTCGGCAATGGCGGAAATCGCAATCGAAGGTGCATTGCGCAGCGATGGCACAAGACCGATCGGGCCATTGATCCGTTCGAGAGAACCCGGGTCAACCCCATCAGCCCTAAGATTATTCAGCCGCAGCTGCTGCGTCTTCTGGCTGCCGAGACAGCCAATGAACCGCGTCTCTGTCATCAGGGCGGATTTGAGCAGTTCCGGTTCCCAGTCGTGGTCATGGAACAAGGTCAGGAACCCTGAAAAGCGATCCAGCGGTAACGTCTGTCTGGCACGTGGGGTCGACAGGAAAACCGGCTCTTCTGCGCAAAGATGCGCGACGGCCTCAAGATCGGCCTCTTCCGGCGAATAGGCGAGGGTTTCAAATCCCGAAGCTTCGGCCACTTGCACGGTTGCGCGAAAAACAGCGCCACGCCCTGCAATCGCCAGACGGGATTTCGGCGCATATTCAAAGCTGATGTGTTCTTCCCCGCCCGGAGGTCGAAAGTCGATGCAGACAGACCGCCGCGCGATCAGATCGCGATGCGCCGCCCGAAGTGTCGCCAGATCGGGATCGGCATCCAGCAAAAGTTCCAGCGACCCGCCACATGGCAGCTTGAGGTCAAAAAACGGCGACCCCTCTCCATAGCGCAGGGTCTTCGCGCCCTTGCCTGAGCCGAGCAACGACAGCGCCTGTTCACGGATATCCCTGTCGATACACCCGTTGGACATATAGCCGAACATGCCACCGCTCTCGGACACCACGGCCAGCGATCCCAGTTCCCGGGCCGCGCCCCCGCGAATATCGACAGAGGTGATCAGGACAACCCGCTGTGCCTCGGACTGCAGGCGTACTGCATGCCCGAGGACATCCACCGGATGTTCTGTATACACAATCGGCTCAGGCAACGGGTTCCTCCGCCATGACATCGGCGAATGACTTAAAGAACTTGGCCGCCAGTTTCTTGGCTGTGCTCTGTATCAGGCGGCTGCCAAGTTGCGCCAGCTTGCCCCCGATCACCGCCTTGGCTTCATAGCGCAGAATGGTCTGGCCCCCGTCCTCGGTCAGGGTGACATCGGCACCGCCTTTGGCATGACCCGCTGCGCCACCATTGCCCTGCCCCTCCAAGGAAAACGTCTCGGGCGCGCCGTCCGTATGCAACACCACATCGCCGCTGAACTTGGCTTTGACTGGCCCCACCTTGAGAACCACCTTGGCTTCAAGTTCCGTATCAGACTTCTTGATCAGTTCTTCACAGCCCGGAATACAGCGTTTGAGGATTTCGGGATCATTCAGGGCCGCGTAAACGACGTCACGCGGTGCATCGATGGTGATTTCGTCAGACAGTTCCATGACGGTTCCTTTCTTTTGTCAGCAACAGGGAAACTTGATTTTGGCAAGCACCTCGGCCTGCTCGGGCGAGGGCTTGAAGAAGCGGGTGAAGCGCATGAAAACTTTATGCATTTTGTGTCCTTTCCACCGAATTGCGACGCACGGAAACCAACTCTCCCAGAATGGAGAGCGCGATCTCTTCGGGCGTGACCGCGCCGATATCCAGACCGGCCGGGGCCGATACGCGGGCGATCTCAGCCTCGCGAACCCCTGCCTCCAAGAGTTTCTTTGACAGGGCCGAGAATTTCTTTTTGCTGCCGACAAAGGCCACGTAGGCGGCATCTTGCGCCAGGGCATCGCGCAGCGCGTCAAGATCCCCCTGTCCCTGCGTGGCCACGACGACTGCGCTCATCTTGCCCCGGGGTTTTGCCGCCCCAACAGCACGGCTGATGGACCAGTGAAACTGGGGCGCGATCTGCGCCAGCGCCTCGGCCACAGGAGAGTTTCCAAGCACGGTCAGTTCCGGCACCGGAAGGCAGGGCTCGATGAAGATGTCGATCGTGCCCCGCGACGGACATCCGTTGCGCGCATAGGTCACCCCTTCCACGATCGCACCGGCGCTGACGCCGATGTCTTTCAAAAACTCTTCCGGCGCCACCGAAACCAGCGTGGGCGTGCCGGTTTCAAGGGCTTCGAGGGTGGCCCGTTTCACTGCGCCTCGGGTGCAGCCGCCACCTAGAAATCCGTGCAAAATCGTTCCGTCCGCCCCGATGATCGCCTTGGCCCCCGGCTTGGCTGCCGTGGTGCCCGCCGTGCGCACGATGGTTGCAAAGGCGAACGGCTCTTCTCTGGCGCGCAGGGACTGGGCGGTTTCAGCCAAATCCGTGGAAAGCAATTCTGCAGGTGTCATAGCGAAACCAGCTCCTTTTCCAGTGCGGCCAGATCGGCCAGCGTGTTGGCGGCGGCAAAGCGGTCAAGATGCGGGAGGGCGGCAGCCATGCCCGCTGCAACCGGTGCATAATCACGCCAGCCTTTCAGCGGGTTCAGCCAGATGATGCGACAGCCCCGTTTGCGCAGCTTGCCCAGCGCGGCGTCGATATGCGCGGGGTCCGAAGTGTCATAGCCATCAGACAGGATCATCACGACAGACCGACCGTCGACAAAACGGCGGGCATAGGTCGACGCAAACCGTTCGAGACTCTCGCCGATCTTCGACCCGCCCCCGAACCCGTCTGCCATCAGGGACATGCGCCCGATTGCGCGCATGGCATCCTTGTCGCGCAGCGCCTCGGTGATCCGCACCAGCCGCGTGTGAAACAGGTACGCATCAGCCCTCGGGTCGCCCCGCATCAACCCCGCCAGAAAGGCCAGAAACACCTGCGCATAAACGCTCATCGAACCAGACACATCACAAAGCGCCACGATCTTGCGGCTGCGATCCGGGCGTTTGCGTTTGATCAGGCGGATGGGTTCGCCACCGGTGGCAAGACTGCGCCGGATGGTTTTACGGAAATGCAACCGGTCGCCCTTGCGGGCCGCGATACGGCGACGGGAACGCTGGTCGCGCAGTGCCAATCCCAACCGGCGGGCCACCTCTTCAGCCTCGGCAATCTCTTCGGGCCGCACCAGATCACGCAGGTCGCGGCGCGACAGGTTGCGCATCTCGGTCGCAATCAGCTTGCCCTCGCCATCACTGTCGGCCTCGCATTCGCCCCCATCCGGCGCGGTGCTATCCCCGGCCCCGCCTGCATCCTGCCCGTTGGCATCACGCGACGAGTGCACACTGTCATCCCCTTTTGCGGGCGGCGTGGTCCTGGGCACGACCTTGGTCCGCACCCGCCCTGCATCCATCCAGAAACTGTCAAACAGAGCGTCGAATTGCTGTGCTTCGTCCTTTGATCCTGTGCAAACGGCCTTGAGCGCGCGGCGCGCTTCTTCTGGGCGCGCAGCCTCGACACATGTCAGGGAGGCAAGCGCCGCCTCGGTTTCCTGCACCCCGAGCCGCAGCCCGTTTTCGCGCAAATGGGCAAGGAAACCGGCCATACGCGCCGTGGCGCCCGGATCCCGACCGGCAAAGCGCGTGACGCGGCTCATGCCGCTTTCCCCGCAATGCGCTGCGCCACTTCGGTAGTGATGTGTGCGCGGTCGCCTTGTGTTTTCAAAAGTGTCGTGAGTGTGGCTTGCAGGGCTGCGGGATTTTCGGTCAGATCGCCTATGCCCAGCCCCATGAGCGCGGCTGCAAAATCCAGCATCTCGGCGATGCCGGGCACCTTTTCCAGTTCCTCCTTGCGCAGCGTCTGCACAAAGCCGACCACCTGCTCGGCAAGACGCGCCTCGATCCCGGCGCACCGCGCCTTCAGGATCGCGAGTTCCGTGGCACGGTCCGGATAATCCACATAGGCAAACAGGCAGCGCCGCCGCAACGCATCCGACAGATCACGGGTACCGTTCGAGGTCAGTATAACCGTGGGGATCGTTGTGGCCGTAATGGTGCCCAGTTCCGGCACAGTGATCTGATAATCGGCCAGAATTTCCAGCAGGAAGGCCTCGAATTCCTCATCCGCGCGGTCAATCTCGTCAATCAGCAAGACCGGCGCGCGTTCCTGCGTGATTGCAGCCAGCAAAGGGCGCTCAAGCAGGTAATCACGGGAAAAAATGCGGTCTTCAACCGCCTTACCCGTTTCGCCCGCCTCGGAAGACGCGCGGATCGCAAGCAACTGGCGCTGGTAGTTCCATTCGTAAATCGCCTGAGCCGCGTCCAGCCCCTCATAGCACTGCAGGCGGATCAGACGCGTGTCCTGCACCGCGGCCAGCACCCGCGCCACCTCGGTCTTGCCAACGCCTGCCGCCCCTTCCAACAACAACGGGCGTTGCAGTGACAGGGTCAGATGCAGCGACACCGCAAGGTCGTCAGAGGCAACATAGTTCTTTGCCGCCAGGGCAGTTTGTAAATCGATCCAGGTCATGAGCTCCTCAACGGGTCAAACAGGTGCGCGCGGTCATCCCCGGCCGCGCGCACCCTCGCGTCAGCCGTGCAGGCCCAGTTCATTCGCGGTCTTCCAGATCCGCCAATGATCATGGGGCATATGCGTGTGACGCAGACCAAATGCGCGGAACGCATCGTTCACGGCATTCGAGAAACAGGGCACACCGCCCACATGGGGGCTTTCGCCGACCCCCTTGGCCCCGATCGGATGATGCGGGCTGGGGGTCACGGTGTGATCGGTTTCATAGTTCGGCACTTCCCACGCAGTCGGCAGGAAAAAGTCCATGAGTGTGCCGGTCTTGACGTTGCCCATCTCGTCATAGGCAATCTCTTGTCCCAAAGCGACGGCCAGCGCCTCGGTCAGACCCCCATGCACCTGCCCCTCGATGATCATCGGGTTGATGCGGGTGCCGCAGTCATCCAGTGCATAGAAGCGGCGGATATGGGTCTCACCAGTGTCCACGTCGATATCCATCACGCAGACATAGGCCCCGAACGGATAGGTCATGTTCGGCGGGTCGTAATAGCTGACCGCTTCCAGTCCCGGCTCGATCCCCGGAATGGCCTGGTTATAGGCGGCAAAGGCGATTTCCTTCATCGTTTTGAACTTTTCAGGCGCGCCTTTGACCACGAAACGATCAACGTCGAATTCGACGTCATCGTCGTGCACTTCCAACAAGTAGGCCGCGATCATCTGGGCCTTGGCGCGAATTTTGCGCCCGGCCATCGCGGTGGCCGCACCGGCGACCGGCGTGGACCGCGAACCGTAGGTGCCAAGACCATAGGGCGCGGTGTCCGTATCCCCCTCTTCAATCGTGATGCTATCCGCTGGCAGCCCGATCTCGGTCGCTAGAATTTGCGCAAAGGTGGTCGCGTGGCCCTGCCCCTGCGAGATCGTACCAAGACGCGCAATCGCCGATCCGGTCGGGTGAATGCGGATTTCGCAGCTGTCGAACATGCCAAGGCCAAGGATATCGCAATTCTTGACCGGACCCGCGCCGACGATTTCGGTGAAATGCGTCAGGCCAATGCCCATGAGCTTGCGGGTTTTGCCAGCCTTGAAGTCCTCAACGCGTTGGGCCTGTTCCGCACGCAGCCCCTCATAGTCGACGGCCTTCAACGCCTTGTCCCAGGCGGTGTGGTAGTCACCCGAGTCATATTCCCAGCCCAGTGCAGACTGATAGGGGAACTGTTCCTTCTTGATGAAGTTGATCCGGCGCAGCTCGGCCGCATCCATGTTCAACTCGATCGCCAGAACCTCAATCATGCGCTCGATGAAATAGGCCGCTTCGGTCACACGGAACGAACAACGATAGCTGACCCCGCCCGGCGCCTTGTTGGTATAAACACCATCGACAGCCAGATAGGCGGTCGGGATGTCGTAAGAGCCGGTGCAGATGTTCATGAACCCGGCCGGAAACTTGGTCGGGTCGGCACAGGCGTCAAAGCCGCCGTGGTCTGCCGTGGTGTGGCACCAGAGAGCGGTGATCTTGCCCTCTTTGGTGGCGCTGATCTTGCCGCGCATCCAGTAGTCGCGGGCAAAGGCGGTGGTCATCAGGTTTTCCATCCGGTCCTCGACCCATTTCACCGGCACACCGGTGACGATCGAGGCCACAACCGAACAGACATAACCGGGATAGGCCCCCACCTTGTTGCCAAAGCCGCCGCCGATATCGGGCGAGATCACGCGGATATTGTGCTCTTCGATCCCCGAGATCAGGCTGACCACGGTGCGGATCGCGTGCGGCGCCTGGAAGGTACCGTGCAGGGTCAACTTGCCGTTGACTTTGTCCATCGAGGCCACACAGCCGCAGGTTTCCAGGGGGCACGGGTGCGTGCGGTGGTAATATACCATCTCTTCGGCCACCACGTCTGCCTCGCCCATCACTTGTTCCGTGGCCTCTTTCTCACCCACTTCCCAGGTGAAGATATGGTTCGGGTGTTTACGCGGACCGTGGGCACCGTCAGGAATGCTGCCATCTTCACCCATCAGGTCTTCACGCAGAACCACGTTGGATTCAAGCGCGGCGTGGGGATCGGTCAGCACGGGCAGTTCTTCATATTCCACCTCGACCAGTTCCACGGCATCAGCGGCAATGTAGCGGTCTTTCGCCACGACAAAGGCCACTTCCTGCCCCTGGAACAGGACCTTTCCGTCTGCCAGCACCATTTGCTTGTCGCCTGCCAGAGTCGGCATCCAGTGCAGACCAAGCGGCGCCAGATCTTCGGCGGTCAGAACCGCAATAACACCGTCCAGCGCCAGCGCGGGCTCGGCATTGATCGACACAACCTTGGCGTGCGCATAAGGGGACCTCACGAAATCGCCATGCAACATGCCCGGCAGTTGAATGTCGTCCACATAGTTGCCCTTGCCTTGGGTAAAGCGGGCATCTTCCACACGCTTGCGCTTGCATCCCATACCGCCCAGCGCATCGGCGCGTTCTTCGCGGGTAAGTTCCTTGTTCATTGTGCTGCCTCCTTTGCGGAGTTCATCTCGGCCGCAGCGGCGAGAATGGATTTGACGATGTTCTGATAACCGGTGCAGCGGCACAGGTTGCCTGCCATGCCGAACCGGACCTCTTCCTCGGTCGGGTTCGGGTTTTCCTCCAAAAGCTTGGACGCGCGGGTGATCATGCCCGGCGTGCAAAAGCCGCACTGCAACCCGTGGTGTTCCTTGAACGCCTCCTGCAGCACATGCAGGGTGTCCGGATTGCCCAGTCCTTCAATGGTGGTGATATCGGCACCATCGGCCTGTGCCACGAACACGGTGCAGGATTTCACCGATTTGCCATTCATGGTCACAGTGCAGGCCCCACAATGCGAGGTTTCACAGCCGATATGCGGGCCGGTCTTGCGCAGGCGTTCGCGCAGCGTGTGGATCAGCAACTCGCGCGGTTCAGCCAGGAACTCTTGCTCCTCGCCATTGACGGTCAGTTTGATGTGTTTCTTGTTGGACATGATCTCTCTCCTCAGGCTCTGGCCCAGGCGTTTGCGATCGCGCGGCGCAGAATGATTGCCGCAGCGTGGCGTTTGAATTCGATGGGTCCGCGGTTGTCCTGCGTGGGGTCGATATCGCCCAGCATGGCATCTACCGCCGCCTTGACCGCTGCGTCATCCAGAGACGTCCCCACCAGCGCCGCGCCCGCATCCTCGGAATAAACAGGCGTGTCACTGAGGTTGGTCATGGCAATCGACGCCGAGGTGCACACGCCACCCTCTTTCGTCAAAAGCACGGCTGCTGCCGCGGTGGCGTAGTCACCGATCTTGCGCTTCTGCTTTTCATAGGCGTATCCGCCCACGGGTGCGGTGAACGCGACCGCCGTCAGGATTTCCTCATCCTCGCGGTCGGTCATATAGGCCGCTTCATAAAAGTCGCGCGCCGCGACCTCACGTTCTCCATCCGGCCCGACCAGCGTGAACGTGGCATCCAGACACTGCATCAGCCCCGGCATGTCGTTGCCCGGATCTCCGTTGGCGACATTGCCGCCGACCGTGCCCATGTACCGCACCTGCGGGTCGGCAATCTGCAAAGATGCTTCGCGCATGATCGGCGCAGCGGTGGCCAGCTGGACGTGGTTGATAATGTCGTGCTGGGTGGTCATTGCGCCGATACGGATACGGTCGCCCTCGATGGACACCCCGTGCAGCCCTTCCACATCCTGAAGGTCGATCAGGTGCGGCACCTCGGCCATGCGCAATTTCATCATGGGGATCAGACTGTGCCCGCCCGCGATCACGCGTGCATCATCTCCGTGTTCCTGAAGAACGGACAAGGCGCTCTCTAGGTTCTTGGGTCTATAATACTCAAAGGCAGCTGGAATCATTGCCTCTCCTCCCTACAGCAATTGTTCTGGCTGCTGAGGAGGCTGGCTCTGACCGATCGAGCTGACCCGTAAAAACAACTTGTTTTCGAAGGTTTTGCACGAAATGCGCCCCAGACCGCACGAGTTGCGCTGTCGCTGGGGCTAAGGTTTACCCAAAGGCGTCCTGCGCCGCTTTCAGGTTCGACCGGCTGACTGGAACCGGGGGCAGTTCGGCCGCGCCAAAGGTGCATTGCCCCTTGTCCTTGGTGCGCTCGAACCGCGTGACCATCCTGGGGTTCACGATATAGCTGCGATGAACACGCAGGAATCCGATCGGCTCAAGACGTTTCACCGCTTCGGTAATCGGCCACACGCAAAAATACTTCTCGCTCAGGGTATAGACCTGAGTATAGTGACCGTCCGCCCGCAGAAACACGACATCGGGTGCGGCAATGAACACCTTGCCGCCGTCCCTTTCGCACGGGAGGCGCAACAGGGCAGATGGCTTTTCTACGGGCGCATCAACGTCAACATCCGGGCGCGGGGCGGGCGTTTGAACCGGCACGAGATAGGTGGTCCCGACCCAAAGAAACGCCCCGAAGATCACGAAACTGGACAGGATGACACCAATTGCCATCACCTCGTTGCTGATGACCGGGCCGAATTCGCGGATGTTTTCAAGGGCGACAAAATTAGTGCCCGCCATCGCCAGGAAATGGACCGAGAAAACGGCAATCCCGAAACACAGCGTGCCGATAACAATGGTCCGGTTCGAGCGTTCGTTATAGGCAACCCCAATCGCGATGATGCACAGAACGATCGCCAGAGCCGACGACCCGAGAACCCCTTGCACGGTATAAATGGGGCGGCACAGCTGCATGCCCGCCATGCCGACATAATGCATCGCAAGGATGCCAGCCCCGACAATGATCCCCGCCGCCGCGATGATCCGTTTCGTGCGCGTGGTGAAATGCAACAAGACCAGTGCCAGCGCCACCATCAGGATCGCAATCAGGGCCGAGGCCAGCGTAATCGCAGCATCATAGTAGAAAAGGATCGGCAGCTTGAGGCCAAGCATGGCCACGAAATGCATCGACCAGATCCCACCCCCCAGCGCAATCGCCGCCAGCGCAATCGCCAGCCTGCGCTGTGACGGGGATTTGGCGGACAAATCGCGCGTCAACGAAAGCCCTGTTGCGCCGGCAACAAGGGCGACAATCAGGGAGATCACCACCAACCAGGGGTTATGTCCGACTTCAAGAAACTCCATGCGAGTGACAATGGCGCAGCAGACACGCTTATTCAATCACCGCCTGAGACCGGCGCGCCTCCATGGTCCTTCAACCCCGGCCGGTCGCGCTGGGTCCCCGGCCCAAAATCCGCACTTCTAAACAACCGACGATCTCTTTTATGTCGTCCCGGTGATTTCTCGAAAGAAGCTTGGCCCTAAATCGTCCAGCGGCAAATCTCGCCGTTTGTGCTGTGGGCCGTCATGTACATCTCACCCAAAATCGAACGCAAAGCTAACCCTCACACGTGAAAGCGCATTCCCAATGGACACGCCAAAGCTCGGCAGTGTCACGAAGCGCCGCGCTCGCATGCGTGACGCCCGTTTGTTCACCAAGGCATTGCTCGATGGCATCAGCTTTAAGATAACGTGAGAATTATATTTCCACGTTCGGTCGGTTGTGATTCCGCGCGACCGAAAACTGTCGCAAGACTGGACTGGAAGAATGGCCGTTCGACGTATCCGATCTTCCTTCGCATGACCAAAAAGACCTTTTCCTCTAGTATTGTCCATGTCGGCCAAACAATTGCGAGGTTCGGCCAAACTCCACTTAAACGGGTACCGACCGGTTGCATGGCCTCGAAACCTTCGGCAAACTGAATATGGTTTCAAGCCCCTCAATCCAAGGAAATTTCAAATGATTCTCTCGCCGTCCGTGGTTCCTGTTTCTGACGTACGAACCGCAAATACCTATGGATCCGCGCCGGGCGAAGAGGATCGCGAAGTTTCCCAACAAGCCGTCGCGGCGCTCGAGGATGGCGGCTTTGTGATTGTCTGGGTTTCAGAAGATCAGGACGGCGACGGCAAAGGCATCTACGGCCAGAGGTTCGACGCAAGCGGCGCGTCCATAGGTGACGAGTTCCGAGTGAACAGTTTTACCCTGTTCGACCAGCAGAACCCAGCCGTGGCGGCGCTGCCGGATGGCGGGTTTACGGTCGTATGGGAGTCCGACCGGCAGGATGGCTATGAGGGAGGCATCTATGCGCAGCGTTACGACACCAACGGAGACATGGTCGGGGGCGAGACCCTTGTCAGCACATCCCCCCAAGCAGACCAATCCCGCCCCGATATCATCTCCTTTGCCGATGGATCAACCTTCGTGGCCTGGCAGAGCCTCGCTGCCGGAAGCACGACTGGCCACGAAGTTTTCGGTCAGGGGTTTGACTCAAACGGTGTTGCGGACTCTGACGTATTTCGCCTCAATCAAGCCGTTGACGGCGACCAGACAGGCGTGAGCCTTGCCGCGCTAGGCGAAAGCGGATTCGCAGCGTCGTGGAATACAGATGTGGGGTCCAACACTGTCGCCGGCATATTGGATGTGGCGGCGTATACACGTGTGTTTTCAGACCTCACGGGTGGCGCAGGCAATGAAATATTGGCTGCAGACTGGTCAACATACACCTGGAATGCACCTTCTCTTGCGACCACAACGGTGGCCGCAAATGACGGAAGCTATTTCGTTTTCACGACCGGTGTCCGTGATGCGCCAGACTTTGGCGGCAATGGCATCACGCTTTACCGGCACCTGAACGCGCAAGGCGATATTCTGAATGAGGAAACCTCGATCAGGAACGGAAGTTCTATTGATGGTGTTGCCTTGGAAGGAAACGGACTCCAGACGATCTACGGCACCTACTACAGCACTAGGTTTGAGTTCGAGTATGGCGCCCTGAGCCATCGTATTTCCCCAGATGGTGAAAACGACGTGGTACAGGTTCCGACGTCTTTCGGAGACCCATACCCGGGCAGTGACCCTACCCCCATCGTAGCGCGCCTTGAATCTGGATCTTTGATCGTGGCTTGGAACAGCAACAGCAACGACATCCACTACCAATTCGTGACCCTCAACAACTTTCCCACCGGAAGGGTTGTCATCGAGGGCAATGGTTTTGTCGGAGAAGCCCTCACAGCGGTCCCGTTGGCTGTCGATGATCCCGACGGGGTTGGGGACATCAGCCATCAATGGTTCCGCGGAGATGACGAAATCGTCGGGGCAACCGCTGCCGCCTATGTCCTGTCGCCCGAGGATGCCGGTCAGGACATTTTCGTCGAGCTTCGCTTCCAAGACGACGCAGGCGCGCAGGAAGCCATCCGCAGCACCAACACGATTTCGGACATTGGCCGCGCAATTGAAGGTACTGATGACGCCGACTCCCTGACAGGCACGTCTGGCGCCGACCGTATTAACGGCCTTGGGGAGAACGATACGATTTTCGGCAACGGAGGAAACGACACGCTGGACGGCGGCGACGGGAACGACCAGATTGCGGGCGGCGGCACCATCCTCGGGGGCATGGGAGATGACGTTATAAGCCTTTCCCATGGCATCGCGGAAGGTGGCGAAGGCAACGACACGATGTTCGGAGCCGAGGACACCCCCTCGACGCTGTTTGGAGGCTTCGGCAGCGATTTGCTGCGCGGGTCGGATCAAGCGGACACGATCTCGGGCGATTCCGGAACCGATACGGTTTATGCGGGTGGCGCCAATGACAGCGTCTCAGGCGGCAGCGGTGACGACCTTCTCTATGGGGAAGACGGCGATGACAGGATTGATCCGGGCACCGGTATCGACACCGTTTCATCCGGTAACGGACAGGATGCCATCACCTCCAATGCCGACGGATTGAACGGTGACCTGATTCAGGACTTCACCCAAAGCGACATTATCCGGATCACCAGTGCCACGCTACACGGCAGCCCCGAGGTCGTGTTTGACGGCACGGAAACCACTCTCTCTCTGGATCTGAGCGGCAACGGGGTTCCGGATTTCAGCATCCGGTTGTTGGGCGACTTCGCATCCCGGCCGCCGGACGTGTTTCAGTTAGGTGACGATATTGCCATCAGATACCTCTACATCTGGGGGACGGATGGCCGGGACAGTCTGGTCGGCACGGAGTCCCCCGACTACATCTTCGGGTTGGCAGATGGCGACACGATCGAAGGTCTGGCCGGCGCGGATACCATCGAAGGGGGCGATAACGCTGACTCTATTCTAGGGGGCGACGGGGATGATCGTCTTCTGGGTCAAGCGGGCTGGGATAGTATCTGGGGTGAAGACGGCGATGACTACATTTATGGCGCGACCGACCACGACCACCTTGATGGCGGAGCGGGACACGACACCCTGATCGGTGCCGAGGGGCGTGATGTGATTTACGGCAGGTCGGGCGATGACCTGATTGAAGGTGGCGCGGGGCACATGCTTGGCAGCAATTTTGGGAGGGGCGACACTCTGCGAGGAGGATCTGGAAACGACACGATTTACGGCGCATCCTCAGACGGCACTACCGGTGACGATGGTTTATCGGACAGCATCTACGGAGAGGAGGGCAATGACCTGCTTGTGGCCGCAAGCGGAAGAGACATCCTTTCCGGCGGCAATGGAAACGATACGATCTGGGCCGGAGATGGTCGCGACAATCTCAGAGGGGGCTTTCATCATGACGTCCTTTACGGTGAGGCGGACAATGACGCCGTCCTGGGAGAAGCGGGAAATGACACGCTTGACGGGGGCCTTGGCAGAGACAGCCTTTACGGAGGAGACGGCAACGATTTGTTGCAAGACATTTTTGACGCAAACCTGCTGATGGGCGAGGCTGGGGACGACACCCTTATCGGTGGCGATGCCAGCGACACATTGCGTGGCGGAGACGGGTCTGACAGCCTTCTTTCCGGCGCAGGCAATGACGTGCTCAACGGCGGACAAGGCGCCGATTACTTCAACGCCGGAACGGGAGCCGATACGCTGCATGGCGACCTTGGGAATGACACCCTGATCGGCGGCACTGACGAAAGCGACCTGCGTGATCTGATCTATGCCGGTGACGGCAATGACTGGGTAGATGGCGGCTATGGCAACGATGAAGTTCGCGGCGACGCCGGAAACGACACCGTGTTCGGGGGTTTTGGCGCCGATACCCTGTTCGGAGGCGCGGATGATGACCAACTGTCCGGCGGGGCCTGGGGTGATATGCTGTTTGGCGGCGATGGCGACGACCTCATCAACGGGGGCTGGGGTCATGACCGGCTGAACGGCGGAAACGGCGCGGACCGGTTCTTGCATGTCGGCATTTGGGATCACGGCTCCGACTGGATTCAGGACTATCGGGCGGCCGAAATGGATGTGTTGCTGTTCGGGGACAACAATGGCACCGCATCGCAGTTTCAAGTGAACTTTGACAATACTCCCAACGCCGGGGATACTACGATCGACGAGGCGTTCGTGATTTATCGCCCAACCGGGCAAATCCTCTGGGCCCTCGTTGATGGCGCCGAACAGGACTCGATTTACCTCCGGATCGACGGCGAAAACTTTGATTTGCTTGCTTAGATACGCAGCGCGGAAACAAACCTCCTCGGCGACTGCCCTGTCCAGCGCTTGAAGGCCGTCGAGAAGCTGGCGGTGTCCGAATAGTCGAGCAGGAACCCGACCTCGGTGACGCTATACCCGCTCTCCAGATAGGTTTTCGCAAGCGACAGCCGAAGGTCGTCGACGATTTCCCGAAAGCTGAGGCCGTCCTCTTTCAGGCGTCTTGCCATGGTGCGCGCACTCATCCCGAGGCTGGACGCAACCTCGTCAGCACATACAAGCCGATCTGGCAGAGCGCCTGTCAGGACCCCCTCGATACGGGCCCGGAGTGAGGGATTGGGATCGGGCCGGTCCTTCAAAAGGCGCTCTCCATAAGCCACGAGATAATCCCGCAGTTTGGGGTCATAGGTCGGGATTGGCAGGGAAAGCACCGAGAGCGGCAGCACCAATTCCATCTCCTCGGCACCAAATACAACCGGGAAACCGGCAAGTTTCTGGATCTGGTCCTGACGTTCGCCAACATGATGCGTAAACCGCAATTCATAGGGAAAGAAGTCGGTCCGCGATATGTCGCGCAGAAATGACAGGACTCCCAGACCCAGAAATTCCCTGTGGCGATGGTATTTGACCAGCCTTTCGTCAATCGCCTGAAACCGGAAGCTCGCCGCATTTCCGGAAACATTAAGGGTGAAATCATAGGCGGGAAACACCACCCGATTGACCTTACGGGAATGCTGGATCGCGGTGGCGAGCGTTTTTGAATAGCGGGCGACATACCCTGTCAAAGTAGAGGATTGGTGAAAGGCAAGGCCCATGCGAATGCTCCAAAGAGGATCGGCGAGCCTTTCACACGCCGCCTTCAACAGCCGGGCCTCCTGCACCGCATCGACCTCTAGCCCGCCGTGCTTCACACCCACGAGTTTCAGCAATGCCTCGGCCGTCGATTGGTCCGAGGCTTTGGCAATCTGTGTCGTCAGAAAATCTACCCGAAAACGGTCAACCTGCATCATCTCTCCCCTTCCTCGATCCTGACCCATCCGCCCCCCGCAATCAACACAAAGCGATGCGCGCCGCGAGGTCCAGGAAGGCGGATTTGTCACCCAATGACAATGGATTGGCCGACAAACCAAAATTGACATCCCGGCAAATCCCTATTTCAGGCCTGACCGGATCGAACTGTGCACTTCCACGTCGAAGGTAACGGCGAACGCGCGGGCTTCAGGGCGAAACACACGGAGTTCAATAGGGTACGACTCTTTTTGTCACCCTCAGCGAATAGTTAACAGAAGGTAAACAGACGGAGGAGCCGAGGGGACCGGCGTTTTCCGTCGCTGAAGGACGAGGCTGCCCATGACAGATGAAATTTCCGCCCCCGAAAAGCCGCCGGCCTCGCTGGCGCATCCAGAAGCAGAGACACTCCGACAGGAAAACCGGCAATGGGCCGGCAAGCTGATCCTGCTGGCCTGGACGATCGAGATCGTGCTTGTCACTGTCGGCCTTGGTGTGGCCTTTGCACAAGCCACCAGCGTACCCGCAGGATCCAGTTTTGCCCAAGCTGTACCGGTATTCGGGGTGTTTGTCGTTCTGGCGGCGGTCGAGTTGGCAAAAATCCCAGCGGCGACAGTGGTATTCCATGCGCGCGGCATTGCGCGTTATCTCGCCTTGTGTGGTTTGTTCGTGGCCTCGGTGATTTCGTTCGAGACCGTGTTCAACGGGATCGAACGCTATGTGCATGTCACCACCGCCCCCGTGAGCGAGGCACGCGCCACCCATCAAAAACTGCTTGGCGAAATCGCGAGCCTCAAAAGCGTTGCACTCGAGGACGACCTGACGGGCGATGACATCGCCGCAGTGGATGCCGAACGCCTTGCCCAACTGGAACAGTCTCTGGCGATGCGCGAAAACGCTTTGCAAACCGCCCGCGAAAACCTCGAAAGTTCCGAAACACGCGAGTTGAAGGCGCAGCTCGCAAACCTGCTTCAGCAGCAGGACGAAGCAGGCGAGGCCGCGGCGCAAGCCTGGCAACAGGAACAGGAATGGATCATGACACGCCTGAATGGGGACGGCATCGACAACCGGACCCGCGCCCAGCTGAACAACCGGATGCGCACGATGCCGGCCAAACAGTCGGTCATTACCGAGGCCCGGGTCATGTTCGATGCGGAAATCATGAAACTGAACCAGGAGGTCGAGGCCTCGATCACGCAGCCCTCGCCCGAAGCCCTGGCCGATGTCGAAACCAAAAAGGCCGAACGTGACGAGGCGGCGGCCACACTGGCCGCGTTCGAGCGCGACAGTGCAGCCCGTGCCAGCGAACGCATGACCGCGCTTCTCGGAATCCAGGCCGCAAAGACCGAGCGTTCACGAAATATCGAGGCACTGGAGGCCGAGGCTGTCGAGGCCGAAAACAACATCGCACATGCGGCAAACCTTTCGCAGATGCATCGCTGGGCGTCCTTCGTGTTCGGCGTGGAGCCCGGCGCGGTGCAGGACAACCAGGCCAAGAGGGTCGGCGCGGTCTTTGGCGCAATCCTTGGCATAGTCGCCGCCCTGACCGGATCCACCGTTGCGATGTATTCCCAATGGTTCCGCGTGCGGGGAATGCAGCCTGTCATCCGCACCGAACAGGTCGAAATCGAAAAAATCATTGAAAAAGAGATCGAGGTGCCGGTTGAGGTCGAGGTGCCGGTTCTCAAACACGTCTACGTGCCGGTGCCCGTGGGTGGCGACGTCGAGGATGACATCAATGCCATTCTCGAAGCCCTGCCACCGGATGCCGCCGAAGACCTGAGACGCCAGCTGGCAGCAGGTTTCAAGTCGGACGACACCGGAAACGACAGCCCGAAAGGAGCACCCTATGCGCGAGCAGCATGATACCCACCTTCTTGAACAGGTGATCCGCGCGAATGCCGAACGCCTCGAGGCGCCGGCACGGGAATTGAGGGCGGCCTCGGACCGGCGCAGCCAGGAGATCTCCGCCAAGGCGCACCAAGACGTGACCGCTGCAGACTCGGGCGCACAAACCGCGCTGATCCGGGCGCAAACGCATCGCGCTGTCATGGTTCTTTTGGCGCTGTCGGCCTTCGTACTGGCCCTTGGCTTTGCCGCATGGCTTGTGCTGGGTCCGGTAAACAGGGAGCAGGCATTGGCGCCTGCTGCGTCCCCTCCGGCCCCGACAGCGATCTGGCCAAACATGCCCCTGCCCGGTGCAGGCACCGACGGAGAAGGCAATGTTGTCACCACCAATTTCAGCCTGTTCCGCACAAAACACATGACCCTCGGCGGCAGAACGCTGGATGTCGAGGCAGGTCACCACTTTGACAAGGGCACCGACACCCAGTTCAAACATGCATGGTGCTATACCGACATTCGGGAAAACGGGGTCATCATCAACGTGGTGCTTGGCAACAAGAAGCCGAACCAGCCCCCTGAACGGCGTCTGCCCACCTCTCAGGAACTTGACCGGACCGGCCTGTCACTGGACGACCACCTTAGATTGTTCAACGCCTGCCCCTGGCTGGACGGCAACCCGGATCTGGCCGCGGCCCCGTCCGTTATGCCTGCAACCAAAGGCAGCTATCGCTTTACTGGTGACGTCACTGCCGCAAACGTCGACAAAATGATCGCTGCCGTGAACGACGGCGTGCGTGCGGTATCCTTCGACTCGCCCGGCGGATTGCTCGACGAAGCGATGCGCGGCTATGCGGCGCTGCGCGCGGCCAATGTAAAAACCGTGGTCACGGGCGAATGCGCCAGTGCCTGTTCGATCCTTTTCCTTGGCGGGACCGCGCGCGAGGTCGGCCCCATGGCCCGTCTTGGCATCCATCAGTGGCGTTCTGTCGAGCAACCCGCCCACGAAAGTGAAGCACAGCTTCTGTCGGGGTTGTTGGTTGCACTGTTCAAAGAGGCCGGTGTCAGCGAAGAGTTTTTTGTCGCCGGCGCCAGCACCGCGGCGGGCGACATGTACTGGCTCACCCGCAGCGAAATGCGCGACTGGGGCGTAACCACCTCCTGATCTGACCCTGCTTCCCCTGCGCCAATGCAGCCCACTTGTGTTCGCGCAACCATTAACCAAATATTAACTAAACTGTGAATGAGACCATGACGCGCCTGCTTGCCCTGCTTTTGATCCTGTCGACACCGGCCTTCGCCGCCGAAGCCCCTATTCTGACCGGCCGCGCCAGTGTGGTGGACGGGGATACGATCGAGATCCACGGCAACCGCATCCGCCTGCACGGAATCGACGCCCCCGAAAGCGGGCAGCTTTGCCTTGATGCGCGCAACCGTAAATGGCGCTGTGGCCAGAAATCTGCACAGGCCCTCGACAAGAAAATCGGACGCAAAACGGTCTCGTGCAGGATTAACGGCCGCGACCGTTATGGCCGCCACATCGCAAACTGCTATACCGGCGCGACCAACCTGAACGCTTGGATGGTCCAGAACGGCTGGGCCATCGCCTATCTAAAATACGCGCAGGACTATGTCGCGCAGGAACAGACCGCCCGCAACCGGCGCAGCGGGATCTGGCAAGGCCGCTTCGTGCAGCCCGACCAGTGGCGCAAGGGTGCCCGGCTCTCGACAGACGCCGTCGCCCGCGCAGACACAAGACAGGGCGCCTGCGTGATCAAGGGCAATATCAGTTCCAAAGGAAAACGCATCTACCACCTGCCGGGCACTGAATGGTACAGCCGCACCCGGATCAGCGAACACAAGGGCGAACGATGGTTCTGCAGCGAAGCCGAAGCCCGCGCCGCCGGCTGGCGAAAGGCGCGGTGAAAGCTGTGAAGGGCAGCTTTTGGACCATAAATGACTTTGACAAGACCCTAGAGCGTCAATTTCACCAACAATAGCCGCGCTTCGACCCACTAATAATTTTCGTTTCTCTCCTATAGCTTAGCATCAAAAGTCTTCTTTAGAGTTGGAGAACATGCTAACTTTCATGCGATGAATTATTAGGGCAACAGTTCAGGTTTACCCGATTAAGTAGACCTGTTCGAATACCGATTTATCCAATTCCAGATCGACACCATTCCACACGGCAAACCAACTCCCCGCCAAAAAAATTGAGTCCCAAAACTCAGTGACAAAACAGTCTTCGATCATTTCCGGAATATAGAAACGTTCACCCAAAACTGGATTCGGAGGCAAAACATAAAACGCCTCCAAAATTTGATCCTCCGATTTCTAACTATAGGGGCGGACCACTTCAGTGGGGGAGGATCAGCTCTCAAGACTAATGAGTTCCTTGCAAAGATGCTGGCGTGAATGCAATCCCAGCGTCCCAACCTGCAACGCAAACCCACTTCCCTCGACCTTCCAGTCCCGCAGGACATATGTCTCCTGCCCTTCCTTTGCGGGATAAAGTAGCATCAAACGGGCGGGCTTTTCGCGACTACCATAGGCGTGACCATAGGCCAGCATCTGGTAGACATCCGACTGGGACACTCCGGCCTTTTCGTCGTTCAGATCCAGCCGCTTCCACTTGGTGTCCACAATCAGGGTCTCGTCAGGCAGATCGACCACAATATCGGGACGCAGCGCGAACTTGCCGCAGGAGGTCACGGCCTTGCCGCGAGCCTGGGCGCGGACGCGACGGCCATAGGCGCGCCGGAACAGTTTGGCTGTATAGTTCTCGAAAAGATCGTTCATGGGGAACAGCAGGGCGAACCCTTCGTCCGAGCCTATGCGTGCTGATTGGGAGACCCCGCCCAGAAGAAAACGCGCCATCCGGTAAAGTCCGTGCCAAGCGCTGTTCGTGCGGTCCAGCATCACCCGTTCACGCAGCGGATCGGGGCTGATGCCCACGCCTTCCATCTGGTCCAGTGCATCATTCAGCATGGTATAGGTAGCGGCCAACCCTGTGCGGCGCGCCAACAGACGCACGGCTGCCGCGACCACGCGATTCAGGGGCGTATCATGGGTTAACTCGTCGAACCGGCAGGCCAGCCGGTCGGGGCGCACGGCGTGCCGCGTGAATTGCCGTTTCACATCCAACGCACCCCGCAAAACCGCCAGATCATCCTGTTCGGTCCGATAGCGTCGCGGCAATCCATATCTCAGCGTAGCGGTTAGCCGACGGGCAAAGGACAGAATAATTACTTCGAGCAGGTCAATCGACTGGCTTCCGAACCCCGCCAGACCCTCCGCAGAAATCCGCAGATCATAGGCCACATCCAACATGTGGATCAGCGTGGCCCGACCATCCTCGCCGTCAATGTCGATCTTTGGCAGGATTTCCAGCACAACACCGGGCACGCTCAGAACGCCGCAGACCTGACCCGCCTTCACATGCTTGTGACGCCGCGCCAGAACGGCCTCGGAGCCGAGCTTTAAAACAGCGGCCCGATGGCTGGCCAGACGGCACAGCCGATCCGCCTGTTGCGCCCCGAGCATCTCGGGGCCCTCTCCAACCTTCACCTGCTGCCACTCGTGGCAAACCAGCCGCTTCTGCCCCGAGAAAGCCTTCACAGGCTGTCCCCGATGTCGGACACCCCCAAAATAAGCTCGCGATAGGCTGCCGCACCGAAACTCGGGGCGACGACATAGCGATAGCGTGTTTCGCCATAGCCCTCGTCCAGCCCCGGCGGTGCGGTCAGCTCAACCCGGTGCAGAAACGCATCCCCGCCCCCCAAAACCGCACGCACTCGCCCCAGATCCTCGTGGAAATATTCCCGCAGCAAAGGGATCACCTT
Source organism: Shimia fortis (assembly GCF_040225985.1). Classification (NCBI taxonomy): domain Bacteria; kingdom Pseudomonadati; phylum Pseudomonadota; class Alphaproteobacteria; order Rhodobacterales; family Roseobacteraceae; genus Shimia; species Shimia fortis. Next base: position 4,441 of record NZ_JBBPEU010000004.1, on the reverse strand, counting down.
GTTCGCCATGATGTCGTCCAAATGAGCAATATCGCGCGCGCCCATCATCCACGCATGACCGATCAGGTGATCCGGTCCGATCAGGTATTCCAGCCGCTGGTTGATGGCCGTCAGCACTGCGGCAAGATCAATCCCCCCGACAGGATTCAGCAAGGAAGGATCGGGGTCAACCGCCTCGAAATGGAAGCGCCGACGCAGCGCAGTATCCAATAGGGCAATCGAGCGGTCTGCAGTATTCATGGTGCCCAGAATGTGCAGGTTCGACGGCAGCGTGAAATGCTTCTTCGAGTGGGGCAAGACCACCGACAATTCGTTTTCCTGTCCTTCCCGCTTGTCCTCTTCCAGCAGTGTGATCATCTCGCCCATTACTTTGGAAATGTTGGCGCGGTTGATCTCGTCGACAATCAGGACGTGGGGCAATGGTGTAGCTTCGGCGTACTCTGCATCAGAAACCAGATATGGCAGCAACCCTCCCCAGCGCACCTTCTTCATGTTCAGACCGTTCAGCATATGCGAGGATAAATCGGAGTCGTAGAAGTCGGAAACATCTATGCCGTTACCTGTCTCGTCAATCCAAACCCAATTTACCGGTCGATGGTGACGGTAATCATATTTATCGGTCGCGACATATTCATAGTCACCCGTCACGATGCCAATTGCGCATATTTTCCGCAGGCCACTTGGTACAACAACAACATCATCCGGCTTCATCCTGCTTCGGATTTGCCATGCCTGTTCGACATGTTGGTTCTTGTGGCTTGCGTTTTTGTTTCCTGGCAAAGACCGCCAATATGCGAGCATCGCTTCGTACGTTTCCAACTCCGCTGGCGACCAGTCGACCTCTCCACCGAAATAGTTCGCAATATACCCATTATCAAAGCACGCTTGTCTTTGCTCTTCGACCAAAGGGTTACTCTGCATTCCAAGAGCCACTTTAAAAATCTGTCTATTTTCTGTGGAAAACTCATGGTTTGGATCGGTTGCAGCGATAGGTCGCCGCGCATTCATTGCCATCTTTTTTAAGGCCCCATCCACAGGCTCCAGCCGAAACCCCGCCCCCTGCCCGTCTCCACCGGTCATCGGGCGCAAGCCTTCGACAAACTCCTCATAGCCATAGCTCTGGTGAAAGGTCACGAACTCGATCCGGTTGGCAGCACACAACTCGGCATAGCGCGTCATCACAGCGCCCCGATCCTCCGGCACGCCCCCGTCGCAAATCCTCACGGCCCGCGCCGCCGTTTCATAGGTTTTTCCAGTGCCAGGCGGGCCGTAAAGAATGGTGTTGAGGGGTAAGTTCAATTTAGATGGCTTTTTCTCTTGCGAAGTCGGCATGCCACCCTCCTCCAAAGTAAAAACAAAAGTTGTTGACGGACTCACATCCGGGCCTTGTGTCTGAGGTGGTTGCACCTTCGCGAGGTTTTGGAACTTATTGCCGCGCAGAGACTGACAGACATTTGGCAACCGCTGTTGCAGAAATAGATCCTTGGCCAGGTCTCCTGCACGAATGCGAACTTGTCGCTCTTGCCGTTCTCGGGCTGGCAAGATGTGATACACCAGAGCGCTTTGGCGGATTCTGTCCGCATCCCGCAGCAAATGTGCCAATTGTTCTGGCGGGGATATAGGAGTATTGGCCCTGTCGACAATGATGTACCCGGCATTGTGCAATTGCGCTGCCGCCGAGCCTTTGGTTGACCACCCTCCAGTGATCTCGGGATTGTTCTGAATGAACCCGATCAACGGCTTGGTCGGAAACACGGGGTTGCGTCGTGCACGTGTGGACCGCACCCAATAGTCACGCGGCTCACCAAATGCCTCGAAGATTTCCGCGTGTTCGCGCCTCTCCAGAAAGGCTTCATAGGCGTCCATCGCGGCTTCAACGGACTCACGTGTAATGTCGGTGGTTTCCGAGTTGTATTTACCGACAACCCAAAGGGCAGACTGCACGTCCATCAAGTTGCGCGGCGCCAGCCCACGCTCGGCAAAGGCGCGCTCGACAGCGCGGGCAAACCGCAGTTCTTCAGCATACTCCTCGGCGGGGTCTTCTGATCGCGGAAAGGGTTGGCCCGTGGCTTCTTGGTAAAGTTCGTCCAGGATTGTCCGCCTGAAGTAGACGGCATCGGAAGGAAACAACTGCATCGCAAAAAGGCTGGCCACTTGCCGCGCGTGGTCGCGTTGCGGTTCCGGACAATCTCGCATCCAAATTTTTGTAAAGTCCGAGACAAAAGACTCCACCTCTGTCCCATCGCTTTCAACAAATTGACCGATAACTCGACCCAAATCCGCCTTCGGCCAATCCCAACCGAATTTAATCATCAAGAATTGGTTGAGCAGACTGTAGCCGCTAAATGCGGAACGGATTGCCTCTGCATATTCCGTATCACTACCGCATTCGTCCAGCTTTTCCCTGAGCCTTTGGGTGCGCTTCAGCTTAAATTCGATCTCGGCCTCATCAAACTCCTGATTTGGGGGATCGAAATGCTTGAAACCTTGAAACACGGATTTTAGGGCGGAAATCCAGCGGGAGATGACATCACCGTCGAGTTTCAATTCCGAACGATAGACGGGTGGAACAGGCCTCCAGTGGCTACCGTTGCTGTTACCGTCGATGACCACACCAGCCGCGGCACTTTTACTTGAGAAGAGGTGATCTTTGGAAAACCTGTAAAGTTCTGGATCCTGATCGGGCACCAGCACCCCTTGCGCAAGCAATGTCTGGGTCAGACCACGGTTTCTCTTAACCGCAGGTGATCCCTCTCTCATGGCGGTTGAACCTTCTTTTACAAGGAAGCCATCAGCTAATTCAAAGCCCTGTGCTATAGCTTTTTCTTTCCGGAGCTGAAAAGGCACCTCATTTTTCTGTCTATCACTCAATTCTACGTCTCCACTTCCTCCAACGCCGCCAGCGCATTGACCAATCTCATTTGCTCCACTGTATCGCAGGGTGTCGCTACAAGCGCCGGTGAGGCGAATACGAGGCTAAGCGCCTTGGCCCGGCTGATGGCAACGTTCAGACGCTCGCGTGACAAAAGGAAATCCAGCCCGCGGGACGTTTCGGCCGCCGAGCTGGCCGTCATGGAAATCAGCGCGATCGGCGCTTCCTGTCCCTGGAACCGGTCCACGGTGCCAACCCTGATCCCGCCCAGCGCCTCGGCCAGCGCGTTGACCTGCGCGTTATAGGGGGCGACGACTATGATGTCGTCGGTTCGGATGGGGCGTGTGGCGCCGGTCTTGTCGGTCCATGTCCCCGTGAGCAGCCGGTCAACCATGGCACGGATTGCCTTGATTTCTTCGGGGCAGTCCTGCGCCCGGCCTGTATGCGCGACCGGCACCAGAAAGGCCCCTGCTGACGGCAGGTCCGGCACCTCGACCACCTGATTTGCGGTGTCCGGATGGGCCTGAAGCGTGCCCTCGTAGAACTGGTCCGAAATATAGCTGGTCAGCCGCGGATGCATCCGGCGTGTCGTATCCAGATAGATGCCCCGATCGGCTGGCAGAACGGCATGGTCCCCCATGATCCAGTCAAGACAGGACAGGTCTGCCGGATGCGGATGCGACCCTTGGATCACTTGTGGTAACTGGCGCGGATCCCCCACCAGCACCAGATTGGTCGTGGATCGCGACATGGCCAACGCATTGGCAAGGCTCACCTGTCCGGCCTCGTCGACGAACAGGTAATCGAACGTACCCTCCAGTTCTTCGCGCGCGAAAAGCCAGGCCGTGCCGCCCACCACCTGGGCCGACCCGTGCAGTGGATCCGAAGAGGTGCGCGTCTGGATGATTTCACGATACCCCTCGGGCAAGGGACCCGCGCCCGTTTTGTCCTTATGGGCGATGGTCACATCCTGAACCGTGAGGTCGATGTCGTCCTCCCCGAGCGCATCAATACAGCCCATCAACACGTTGCGGATAGCATCATGGCTGTTGGAGGACACACCAACCCGTTTGCCCGCCCTGACCAGAGACAGGATGGCACGGGCAGTGACATGGGTCTTGCCGGTGCCGGGCGGACCCTGAACCGGCAGGACCGTGCCGTCCATCAGATGCACGGTCTTTGTCAAACGCTCGACGGGATCGGCATCCTGTGGCAGGGGGGCATCCGCCACAAGCGCGGGCGGATTGGGCGCCAACAAATCTTCGACGACAGCCCTCGTGCCCTTGTCGCACTGGTCGGCAATCATCGCGCGCACAGCAGCCGGAATAGGTTTGGGATCCACTCCGAAATCCGGCAACAGGTCGATGCGGTCGCGCAGGGCAGCGGCGTTCTTCTTTCCTACCTTGACCGAAACCGTCTGCGCCTTGCGGTCCAGCGCGGTGATGGTGACACCGACCATCATGCCATCGCCCATATCGACGCTCGCTCTACTGCCTTTGCGCAGTTTGGTTTCCTGAAAGGCATAGCGATACGGTCGTTCGAGCGACTGTTTCACTGTCGTTGCGGGCG
>NZ_JBBPEU010000003.1:0-290603 GCF_040225985.1 Shimia fortis | reverse complement strand
CTACCGCCCGCCGGCGCCGGAAACCATCATCCCGATGGAACCCAGGCCAATCATGCACTAACATTCAAACTGGACCACTTAGGTGGGGCTGATCAAAGGCATCCAGTTCCTCGAGCGAGGGTCGCCTAGTTCGACGTTTTGATTTTCCAGTGACACCCAGCAATGTCGTTGCTTCACGAGCCTCCGTCACGATTTGCCTTTCAAAGGGGATGTCAAACACGGGGAGCGCCAAACGTAGGCACCCTGACAGGTGGCTCATGTAGTTTGCAGTGGTTGATGGAGTGCGGGCGCTTTGACCGTGCCCACCCTCCGCGACTTGAGTTGCAAACTCAATCAAATCCGAAGTTTTCAAGGACGCAACTTCATAGCCGGCAACATCAAATCGCTTGATCGCAGTCAACACTTGCTTTTTTGTCTTTCCTAAGTCCTTTCGATGACTTTTTACCACCATGTCGATGAGTTCACCGACCGTGGTCTGTGTCGGTTGCTGGAGCAAGCGCCCTTGCTCGTATTCCTTCTCAATACGCTTCATCCAAGCGGTAGCTGTAGACCTCCTTTCGAAAGTAGCGGATTTGCATAGCGCAATCTTGCCATCCTTTTTCTTGATGACTTGTGCTTTGAACTTAGTGCCTGACTTGCCTCTGCGTTCAACGATAGTGCCCGTTTTTTTCCCATTCTTGTTGTGGCATATCACGGATATAGGTAAGCGGTATGCCAAGCTCCAAGTGGGTATGCCAAACGGTATGCCAAAAACTCAAAACGTTTGAAAACCCAGCAAAATAAGGCGCAAATAATCGAGTAGGTATGCCAGCGTGGACGACAAAATGACAGATAAGCCATTGATAACAAAGGCCGCACGTCTTTCCGTCGCGCCGATGATGGATTGGACCGACCGGCATTGCAGGTACCTGCATCGTCTCATGTCTTCCGAGACACTTCTCTACACGGAAATGGTCACTTCGCCGGCGCTGGTGCGGGGTGGGGCGCTGCATTTGCTGGACCACGATCCGGCAGAGCATCCTGTGGCGCTACAATTGGGCGGGTCGGACCCTGCCGAACTGGCCGAGGCGGCACGGATCGGGGCCGGGGCGGGCTATGACGAGATCAACCTGAACGTGGGCTGCCCGTCGGACAGGGTGCAATCGGGCACCTTCGGGGCCGTGTTGATGAAGCAGCCCGATCTGGTGGCCACCTGTTGCGCCGCAATGATCGAGGCCAGCCCGGTAGAAGTCACGGTCAAGTGCCGGATCGGGGTGGATGATCAGGATCCGGAAGCGGTTCTGCCTGATTTCCTCGAACGGGTCAGCGATGCCGGGGTCACCCGTTTTGCCATCCACGCGCGCAAGGCGTGGCTGCAGGGGCTCAGCCCCAAGGAAAACAGGGATATTCCGCCGCTGGACTATCCGCTGGTGCATCGCATGAAAGACCGCTTTCCGCATCTGCACCTCTCGATCAACGGCGGCATTCAAACGCTGGACGAGGCGCAGGCACATCTGGATCAGGGGTTGGACGGGGTGATGATCGGGCGCGCGGCCTATCACACGCCGCTGGATATACTGGGCAGCGCGGATCGCCGCATTTACGGGCGCGGCACGGACCGGTCGGGCGAAGCTGTGGTGCACGCCATGTTGCCCTATATCGCGGAGCACCTTGAAAGCGGTGGGAAGCTGGGCCAGATCACGCGGCACATGCTGGGGCTGTTCGCGGGACGTGCGGGCGCACGCATGTGGCGGCGGGTTCTGTCGGAGGGCGCGCACAAGCCGGGGGCGGGCCCCGATCTCGTGCTTGAGGCGTTGTCCCATGTCACCGCCGCGCAGCAAGAGGCAGGAGAGTAAAAATGCCAGAGTTTGCAGAGATTTGGCCGATGGCCCTCATGTTGCTGGTGATCGGCGGTTTTGCGGGGGTGCTGGCGGGATTGCTGGGGGTCGGCGGCGGGATCGTCCTCGTGCCCGCGTTTTTCTATGCGTTCAGTGGGCTTGGCTATGATGGCCCGCAACTGATGCAGGTCTGTCTGGCGACATCACTGGCCACCATCATCGTGACCTCTGTGCGCTCAGTACTGAGCCACAACAAGAAAGGCGCGGTGGACTGGGACATCCTGCGCGGCTGGTGGATTGGTATCGCCATCGGCGCAGTTCTTGGCATGATGGTGGCCTCATCGCTGCGTTCAACCACCCTGCAGGGGATTTTTGGCTGTCTGGCCATCGTGATCGGCCTTTACATGGGCTTCGGCCGGTCCGAATGGCGTTTGGGACAGGCCATGCCGACGGGGCTCTTGCGCGCCATTCTCAGCCCTGTTGTCGGCTTCCTGTCAGTCCTGATGGGCATTGGCGGGGGCAGCTTTGGCGTGCCTCTGATGAGCCTGTTCAACACGCCGATCCACCGGGCCGTGGCCACGGCAGCGGGCTTTGGCGTCATCATCGCGGTGCCTTCGGTTGCGGGCTTCCTGCTGGTCGAGATCGATCCGGCCTCGCGCCCGCCCTTCACGCTGGGCGCGGTGAACCTGCCCGCCTTTTTCCTTGTGATCTCGATGACCCTGCTGACCACGCCGCTGGGGGTGAAGCTGGCCCATGCGATGGACCCGAAACCGTTGAAACGGGTGTTCGCGGTGTTCCTGACGCTGGTCGCGCTGAACATGTTGCGCAAGGCGCTGGGGTGGTAACGCCGTTCCAAGCGGCGGGCTGGGTGCGGGTGCCCTTTGACCCCGCCGTGAAATCCTGGGTCGATCATGTGCACCCTGCCGCCGAGGCCGCGATGTATGACCCGGCGCTGGCGCATTGGTGGGTTTGCGAGGACACGTGGTTTGTCGGCGTGGATGCGCTGGACAATGACGCGACGGGGGCGGTGGGCACAGGCCCGGCGCTTGGCGGCGCACCGATTGACGATGTACGGCATCTCTGTGGCCACATGCTGCCGTTGCACAAGGCGCAGGTGTCGGTGACTCGTCCCGGCTATCCGCGCCCCCGCTCGGGCGAAACCGAGGCCGCCTTTCGCTATCGCCAGATCCGCGCTGCCGCCCATGTGGACGGGATCCGTGCCGACGGGCCGGACAGGCGTCGCCGTATTGCCGAGCCGCATGCTTTTATCCTCGGGTTGCCCCTGAACCAAAGCCATCCGCAGGCCGCACCGTTGGTGGTGTGGGAGGGCAGTCATCACATCATAGGCGCTGCCTTGCGCACGGCCCTTGCAGGGCATGCCCCTGCAACATGGGGACAGGTGGACATCACCGATGCCTATGTCGCCGCCCGTAAAGAGGTGTTCGCGCGGTGTGATCGCGTGCAGGTGCAGGCCGAACCGGGCGAGGCGACGCTGCTACACCGTCACGTTTTGCACGGGGTTGATCCCTGGCCCGACGGGGTGCCGGGCGCGTATCGGATGATTGCCTATTTCCGCCCCGAACTGCCCGGGGGTGTGGCCGGCTGGCTGGCGCCGGACTAACCCGTGACGCGGGCCGCGCGTCCGCCGCGCCGTTTGCGCAGACGCGGGGCGCGGTCGGGCAGGGCGTCCATGATACTGCGACGGTCCTCGGGGGCCATTTTCGACCAGCCGGTGATTTCGTCGATCGTGCGCAGACACCCGGTGCAAATGCGTTCCTCGGGGTGGATCACGCAGATCTGGATACAGGGGCTTTCGATCTCGTTCCGTTTCCAGACGCGGTCTTTTTCGGCTTTGTCCGCCATCAGGGCGCGCTCCTCAGATGTTGCAGGCGATCCAGTACGCCTTGGAGGATATACGAGGCCGCGACATGGTCGATGACCTCTGCGCGACGTTTTCGTGTCGTATCCGCCTCAAGCAGGGCCCTTTCGGCCGCCACGGTGGACAGGCGTTCATCCCAGAAGCTTATGGGAATCGCCGTCAGCTGGGCCAGGTTCCGGGCAAAGGCGCGGGTCGACTGGCAGCGCGGGCCCTCGGTGCCGTCCATGTTGCGGGGCAGGCCAAGGATGATCGCGCCCACGCTGCGATGGTCGATGATTTCGAGGATGCGGGCCGCGTCCACGCCGAATTTCTTGCGTTTGATCGTCTCGAGCGGGGTCGCGACCGACTGAAAGCTGTCCGAGATCGCGACGCCGATTGTCTTGGTGCCCAGATCCAGCCCCATCAGTGCTTGCGTGGCGGGCAGCGTCGGGACCAGATCCTCGATGGTTTCGTGAATATGGATCAATTGACGATACCAGCCCGCTGGGCCCCCTGCCGCACGATGGCCAGCGCCTGCGCGTTGCCTTCAAAGCGGGTCTGCGCCTCGAGGAAGATCGCCTGCGCCTGGTTCAGGTCGCCCAGCACGCCAAGCGCGCCGATCAGGCGGGCCCATTCCTGCGGGGTGCCGCCTTCGGTGGCCAGCCGGTCGGACAGGTTGTCGACCATGCCCTGGATCATTTCCTGCTGTTCTTCGGGGGTCATCTCTTGCGCGGCTTGCATGTCTTCCGCGGTGGGGCCACTCAGGCCGTCGCCCATTGCAGGGGCAAGCGGCGGCAATTGGTAATCGACACCGGCCAGAAACGCGAGATCCTGGATGCGCGACCGGATCGGGGCGACCCAAGGCGCGTCGGGCGCGCTTTGTTGCAGCAGGGTTTCCCACATGCGGAAGGCAAGATCGGGGCGGTTGTTCTGGATCAGCATCAGCCCCCAGTAATAGCGGGCCAGTTGGTCCGAAGGATCAATCTGCAGGGCCGAGCGCAGGGCGCTTTCGGCCTCGGGCGAGACATAGCCCTCGGCAGAGGCAATCATCAGTTCGGCAAGGAACAGGTAATCTGCCAGCGCGGCGTCCTCTCCCTTGAGCTGGATCACCTTGTCCTGCGCGGTGTAGGCGTTCTTGATATTTCCAAGGTTGGCCTCGTTGCGGGCCAAAAGGATGTGCCCCTGCAAATCGTCGGGTCGGTCTTCCACGGTCTGGCGCAGCTTTCCGATCAGCTCGCCATATTCGCCTTCAGGCTCATTAAGGGGACGGACGGGCAGGTTGGCTTCGAACTCGGCCTGTGAGGGGCGGTTGGCGTGTTGCTCGGTGGCTGCTTCGATACGGGCCTGAAGGGGCATGTCGTCATACCCCGGCGCGCCCAGCTCGGCATAAAGCGCGGCTGCACCGCCGACAAGGAAAGCCGCTATCAGAACGGCCACGACCTTGCCCGCCGTCTCCGGCTGCCCGCCGGTGTCGCCGCCGTGTTGTAACTGAGCGTCGGCGGCAAGGATACGGCGCGAGATCTCGGTGCGGATGCGTTCGGCGTCTTCGGCATTGATCACGCCGCGCGCCAGATCCTTGTCGACCTCTTTCAACTGGTCCTGATACACCCGCAGATCATAGGCCGCAGGGGGTTCATCCCCGGCACGTCCCTTGATCAGTGCATATGCGAACAGTCCCGAAATCATCAGGGCCGCCGTGATCACCACTATCCAGAAAATCATATTGCCTCCAGTCTCAGGTCCCCCTCATCTAATGCGCGAGGGGCGTGGGAAAAAGGGCAAATCGTTTGCGACGCGCCGTATGTCGCAACCAGCCAGCAAACCGCCGGTTTAATCCGTGTGAAATGTGGCTGGAAAAGTCATTACAATAGAGAGACCTGCCCGAAATCGGAATCAGTTACATGAGACGCTACTCTGCATTTGCCATCGCGCGCGAAGCGGCCCGGTATCATACCGGCTGGGAACGCGCCTGGCGTTCGCCCGAACCCAAAAAGAAATATGACGTGATCATCGTCGGAGCCGGGGGCCACGGTCTGGCCACGGCGTTCTATCTGGGCAAGAATTACGGCATTACCAATGTGGCCATCATCGAAAAAGGATGGCTTGGCGGCGGGAACACGGGCCGTAACACGACCATCATCCGGTCCAACTATCTGCAGGACCCGTCTGCCGCGCTCTATGAAAAGGCGCGCTCGCTCTACGAGACCATGAGCCAGGACCTGAACTATAACGTGATGTTCAGCCCGCGCGGCGTGATCATGCTGGCGCAGACCGAACACGAGGTGCGTGGCTATCAGCGCACGGCCCATGCCAATGCCCTGCAAGGTGTGAAGACCGAATTCATCGGGCCGCAACGCGTCAAGGAGCTGGTGCCGATCATCAACATCGACGGGCCACGCTATCCGGTTCTGGGGGGGCTGTGGCAGGAACGCGGCGGCACAGGGCGTCACGACGCCGTGGCCTGGGGCTATGCCCGCGCCTGTTCGGATATGGGCATGGACATCATCCAGAAATGCGAAGTCACCGGCGTGCGTCAGGAAGGCGGCAAAGTCACGGGCGTAGACACCACCAAGGGTCCGATCGACTGTGACAAGCTGGGTCTTGTCGTGGCGGGCAACTCGGGCGCGCTGGCCAATATGGCGGGCTTCCGGTTGCCGATGGAGTCGGTGGCGCTTCAGGCGCTGGTCTCGGAGCCGATCAAACCCTGCATGGATGTGGTCGTGATGGCCAACACCGTACACGGCTATATGTCTCAGTCGGACAAGGGCGAGATGGTGATCGGCGGGGGCACCGACGGGTTCAACAACTATACCCAGCGCGGCAGTTTCCATCATATCGAGGAAACCGTGCGCGCGCTCTGTGAAACCTTCCCGATGGTGTCGCGCCTCAAGATGCTGCGCCAATGGGGCGGCATCGTGGACGTGACCGGCGACCGTTCGCCCGTCATCGGCAAGACGCCTCTTGGCAACTGTTTCATCAACGCAGGCTGGGGCACCGGCGGCTTCAAGGCCATTCCCGGCGGCGGCTGGGCCACGGCCGAGCTGATCGCCAAGGGCGAACCCGGACCGCTGGCCGCCGAATTCGGCATGGAACGCTTTATCGAAGGCCGCTTTATCGACGAAAGCGTGGCGGCGGGGGTGGCGCATTGATGGCTTTTCCAAAGCAAGTTCGAAGTCAGATTCGAAACACAAAGGTGTTGTTGGCAGTGTCCGCGCTAGCTGGTCTCTGTTGCTTGCTCGCGGGGGTTGCTTCGATAGGTTGGAGCCCAACCGCGACTTCGCGCGTTGGCGCTGTTATGGTTGCTTTGGGCGTACTGCTGTTTTCGATGCAAAACTCCTTGCAAGGTTGGTGGTTCGATGTGGCAAGAGATTCCGGAAAGCTGTTGAACAAAAATCAGCTCCTTTGGAAAGAAAAGCGGGACCAAGCGTACTCCTTTTCAAGCTTTTCGATCCCTGAAGCTAGAGGCAGCGATGCAACAGTTGAAGCCTTGGGAAACACTGCAATGAAGCAGCTTCGCCGACTGAGTGTAGCGATGCGCTCGGTGGAATTATTCTTCCTTTTCGTGGGCACCTTGATTTGGGGGTTCGGCGACTTGGTCAACTGTTGGTTTAAATCAGATGGGTGGACAACATGCTAACCCTTAAATGCCCCTGTTGCGGCGTAGAGGCCGAGGAAACCGAACTGCATGCCGAAGGCGAGGCGCACCTGAAGCGTTTCGGCCCCGGTTCGGATGACGCGGATTTTGAAAGCTATCTCTTCATGCGCGAGAACCCCAAGGGCGTGCATTTCGAACGCTGGCGCCACTCCAACGGTTGCGGAAAATTCTTCCACGCCGCGCGCTGCACCATGACACTTGAGGTCTTTGGCACCTATCCGGCCCAGACACTGGAGCCGCCGCAAGACATCAAAGACAAAATCTCGGCCAAATATCCCGGCTGGAGCTGGAGGGAATTCGCATGAGCACCCGTCTCGCCACTGGCGGCCGTTTGCTGAACAAGGGCAAACAGGTCCATTTCAGCTTTAATGGCAAGCAACTGACTGGCTACGAAGGCGACACGCTGGCTTCGGCCCTGTTGGCCAATGACCAGATGATGGTCGGCCGGTCCTTCAAATACCACCGTCCGCGCGGCATCGTGGCCTCGGGGGCCGAAGAACCCAACGCGCTGTTCAACATGGGGGCGGGCGGCAAGTTCGAGCCGAACCAGCGCGCCACCACGACCGAGCTGTTCGACGGGCTGACCTGTGCGTCCCAGAACCACTGGCCCAGCCTCGAATTCGACATCGGCGCGATCAACAACCACCTGACGCGGTTCTTCCCGGCAGGGTTTTACTACAAGACCTTCATGTTTCCCGCCTTTGCGTGGAAACACCTGTTCGAACCCATCGTACGCCAGTCGGCGGGTCTCGGCAAAGCGCCCAAGGATCGCGACGCGGACCGGTACGAACATTTCTATGCCTATGTGGATGTGGTCATCATCGGTGGCGGTATCGCGGGCCTGCAAGCGGCCAAAACCGCAGGGGCCTCGGGCGCCAAGGTCATCCTGATGGAGCAGACCCCGCATTGGGGGGGGCGCGCGCCGGTTGATGGTGGTCAGGTCGAGGGCATGCCCGTGGCCGACTATATCACGACTCTGGTCAACGATCTGAAGCAGATGCCGAATGTCACCATGCGCACCCGCATGATGGGGGCAGGGGTCTATGATCACGGCTACGTGTTGGGGTACGAACGCGTAAGCGACCACGCCCCGACCGCGGCCGGGCCGCGCCACCGTCTGTGGCGGATCCGCACCAAGCAGATCGTCACGGCGACCGGTGCCATTGAACGCCCCTTGTCCTTTGCGGGCAACGATATTCCGGGCGTCATGCTGGCCTCGGCGGTGCGGGATTATGTGGTTGATTATGGCGTATCTGCTGGCGACCGCACCGTGGTTGTCACCAACAATGACGACGCCTATCGCACGGCGATTGCGTTGAAACAGGCCGGTCTCGAAGTGCCGGTGGTGCTGGACGCTCGTGCCTCGGGCGGTGGCGCATTGGCGGATGAGGCGCGGGCCATGGGCATTCGCGTGGAAAACGGCAAAGGTATCGCCAAGGTCAAGGGCGGCAAGCGCGTGACCGGCGTGGCGATCTGTGCACAGGCCGGTGAAGGCGCCGTTCTGGAAGAGATCAAATGTGATGCGGTGGCGATGTCGGGCGGCTGGTCCCCCGTGGTGCACCTCTGGTCGCACTGTGGTGGCAAGCTGACCTGGGACGACGCGCAGGCGCATTTCCGCCCCGACCCCGACCGCGCCCCGACCAGCCATGACGGCAAGCCCTTCGTGGTCACGGCGGGTGCGGCCAGCGGTCCTCTGGGGCTGGCTGAGGTTCTGGCTGATGCGGTTTCCGCAGGGGCCAAGGCTGTGACGGGCGCCGGCTTCGACGCTGGCGAAGCTGCTGCGCCTGCTGCGACCACCGTCGACGAGGCCGCGATGGAAGCGGTCTGGCTGATGCCGCAAGGGGCGGGCCCCGCGCTGCGCATCAAGGCGTGGCTGGATTACCAGAACGACGTGAAAGTGTCCGACGTGCGCCTTGCCGCGCAAGAAGGCTATGAAAGTGTCGAACATACCAAGCGTTACACCACGCTGGGCATGGCAACCGATCAGGGGAAGCTCAGCAATATCAACGGTCTGGCCACACTAGCCGGTCAGTTGAACGCGCCGATCCCGGCTGTGGGCACCACCACCTTCCGCCCGCCCTATACCCCGATCAGCTTTGGTGCGATCGCGGGCGAGGCGCGCGATGAGGTATTCCAACCCCTGCGCCGCACCCCGATCTCGGGTTGGCATGAAGACAACAATGCCTTCAACGAACCCGTCGGTCAGTGGCGACGCCCCTATTGCTATCCGCAGAACGGGGAAAGCCATAAGGATGCGGTCAAACGCGAAATCCTGCAGACCCGCAATTCGGTGGGATTGCTGGATGCGTCGACCCTGGGCAAGATCATCGTCAAGGGCCCCGATGCGGGCAAGTTCCTCGACATGCTCTACACCAACATGATGTCGACGTTGAAAACCGGTAAATGCCGCTATGGTCTGATGTGTAACGAGAACGGCTTCCTGATCGACGACGGCGTTGTGGCCCGCATCGACGACGAAACCTTCCTCTGCCACACCACCACCGGCGGGGCCGAGCGTATCCATGGCTGGATGGAAGACTGGCTGCAGTGCGAATGGTGGGACTGGAAAGTCTATACCGCCAACGTGACCGAGCAATTTGCCCAGATCGCCGTAGTCGGCCCCAACGCCCGCAAAGTGATCGAGAAACTGGGCGGCGACATGGATGTCTCGAAAGAGGCCCTTGCCTTTATGGAGTGGAAAGACGGCAAGCTGGGTGAGTTTGATGCCCGCGCCTACCGGATTTCATTCTCGGGTGAGCTGTCTTACGAGATTGCCGTGCCCGCGAGCCAAGGCCGTGCCTTCTGGGATGCGCTGCTTGAGGCCGGTGCCGAGTTCGGCATCACGCCCTATGGCACCGAGGCACTGCACGTGATGCGCGCCGAGAAGGGCTTTATCATGATCGGGGACGAAACCGACGGCACCGTGATCCCGCAGGATCTGGGGTTGAACTGGGCGATCTCGAAAAAGAAAGAAGATTTCCTTGGCAAACGCGCGCAGCAACGCGACCACATGGCCAGCCCGAACCGCTGGAAATTGGTAGGTCTTGAAACCGTGGACGGATCGGTCATTCCGGATGGCTCTTACATTCCGGCCGAAGGGGATAACGCCAACGGTCAGCGCAATGTGCAGGGGCGTGTGACCTCGACCTATTATTCACCGACGCTGGATCGGGGGATTGCGATGGCGTTGGTTCATAATGGCCCCGACCGCATGGGCGAGGTTGTGTCGTGCAACACTACCAATGGTGGGTTGATCGAGGCGCGGATCGTCGATCCGGTCTTCTATGACAAAGAAGGAGAAAAGCAAAATGTCTAATGTTGTGAGCGCATTGGCTGGCATTTCTCATGTCGGTTTCGCCAAGGTCGCAGAGACGGGCCTGCACGGGATGATTACCCTGCGCGGAGATTTGGACAGCGCGGAAGTGGCGGCGGCGGTTAAGGCCGCCACCGGTGCGGCCGTGCCGGCGATCCGCAGGATCGAAGCCGGTGACAAGGGCCGCGTGGCTTGGATGTCGCCGGACGAGTTGCTCGTCATCGTGGCCTATGAGGCCGTGTCCGAGACCATGACCGCCCTGAATGATGCCCTATCTGGCGTTCATGCGCTGGTCGTGAACGTGTCGGACGCCCGGGCCTTGTTCCGTATCTCGGGCGACACCCCGCGCGAAGTACTGGCCAAGGTGGCCCCGGTCGACCTGTCGCCCGATGCGTTCGGCCCTGGTGATTTCCGCCGCACGCGAGTGTCTCAGGTGGCAGCAGCCTTCTGGATGAACGACGATGGCAGTTTTGAATTGGTCTGCTTCCGCTCGGTCGCACAATATGTCTTCGACGTACTGCGCCTGTCCGCCGAGAGGGGGGGCGAGGTCGGCTATTTCGCCTGATCCCGCGGTCACATTTTGAAGAAAGGGCTCCATTCCGGGGCCCTTTTTTGTGGCTGCTCACTTCTTGGTTGTTTCGCCCGATGATTGGCTGTAATTCGTGGTCTAGACCACTTTGTCAGCACGCTATTGGGTTTGGGTATGATCAGGAAATGTGTTTTTGGCACCGCCTTTTTGATGTCTGCCATGTTTGCAACGGCGTCGTTTGCAAAAGACGAAATGTGGCTATGCAGGATCGCGGATGGCAAGGAAGGCACATGGGTGCCGCAGGTCGTGGTATTCGCTTTTCTGAATGACGGGCAAACTACGCTGGTTCTGGATTCCGTGATCCGGCATTTCGCCAAGAAACCCGAACCGGTCAAAGTGCGCGACAAGGGCCGCAAGCTGCAAATGCACTGGAAGGTGAACGGCGCCGTTGACAGCTGGGGCAACACGATTGCGCGGTTCGGCTATACCGCGAATTATGACAAGACGAGCCGCAAGATCTGGATCGCCGCGAAACCGGGCGGCTCGCCACAGGCGTTTACCGGCAAGGGCAGCTGCGAAACTCTGAAAGACGTGAAATCGGTTGAACAGGTCATGCGCGAGGCGCAGCGGATCCAGCCCTGATCGCTGCAAAGCGCCGGTCTTTCCTGACTATTTCCGTCGCCACTGTTGTATTCTCTCCCATAAGCTACACATACTGTCTCAAGACGGCCAAAAGACCGAAGGACACATCATGGGTGGAAAAATCGCGACACTTGCGGCGGCACTGGCCTTGACCGGTAGTTTTGCCAGCGCCCAGACACTCAACTGTTCTTTCCCCAACCAGCGCGTCGATGGCTGGATCCGCGGTCAGGTCATCATCAAGATGCTGGGCGATGGCAATGCAACGGTGTTTGACTCGCTCATCAATCAGGTGCACGGCGGCCCGATCCCCGCCACCATCACGACCGATAATGACAAGCGTATCTCGCTGAAATGGCGGCTCAAACAGGTGGAGCTGCGCCACAGTTTCGCGCCGAAGATGGACTATCGCATGACCGTTCTGAAAGACACGGGCGCGGCCAACATCAACGCGACGGCGCCCATCTTCAGCAGCTACACCAATGCCGACCGCGCCGGTGGCAATTTTGGCGCGCGCGGGTCCTGCAAAATCAAATAAACCAAAGAAATCCGGCCTCTTGGGGCTTGACCTTGGGGCCGAGAACCCCGCATCTGTCACACAGAAAACCGCACGAACAACAGAGGACACTATCATGGCTTTTGAACTTCCCGATCTTCCCTATGCCCACGACGCGCTGGCCGATCTCGGCATGTCGGCGGAAACGCTGGAATACCACCACGACCTGCACCACAAGGCCTATGTCGACAACGGCAACAAGCTGATTGCCGGCACCGAGTGGGAAAACAAGTCGATGGAAGAGATCATCACCGGCACCTACGACGCAAACGCCGTGGCGCAGAACGGGATCTTCAACAACATCTCGCAGCTGTGGAACCACAACCAGTTCTGGGAAATGATGGGCCCGGGCGAAAGCGCCATGCCGGGCGAGCTTGAAAAAGCCCTGACCGAAAGCTTTGGCTCGGTTGACGAGTTCAAATCGCAGTTCGCCGCCGCAGGCGCGGGCCAGTTCGGCTCGGGCTGGTGCTGGCTGGTGAAAAACGCTGACGGTTCGCTGGCGGTGACCAAGACTGAAAACGGCGTGAACCCGCTCTGCTTTGGTCAGACCGCGCTGCTGGGTTGCGACGTGTGGGAACACTCGTACTACATCGACTTCCGCAACAAGCGCCCCGCGTATCTGGACAACTTCCTGAACAAACTGGTGAACTGGGAAAACGTCGCCTCGCGCATGTAATCCCCGCCAGATTGCCAAGATTGACCCCCGTGCCATCCGGTGCGGGGGTTTTTCTTTTGCTTGCGACGTTACGGCAGACGCGACATCCTTCAACAAGGGAGGACGAGACAATGAACAGCATGGATGACACGCCGCTGGTCGCGGAACGGCACGAGGACGGGGTGATGTGGCTGACGCTTGGGGCGGGCAGGGCGCATGCCCTTTCGATGGGCGTTTTGCAGGCGCTGGATACGGGGTTGGCGCGTGCCGAGCAAGACCCCGATGTGCGGGTGATCGTGCTGCATGGTCCGGGCCATATTTTCTGCGCGGGCCATGACCTCAAGGAAATCGCCCGCCATCGTCAGGATCCCGATCTGGGCGCGGCTTATCTGCAAAATCTGTTTGCCCTCTGCGCACAGGTGATGACGCGGCTGACCCTTGGGCCCAAGCCCACGGTGGCGATGGTCGATGGAATCGCCACGGCGGCGGGGCTTCAGATGGTGGCGGCCTGTGATCTGGCCTTTGCCTCGACGAGGGCCAGTTTCTGTTTGCCCGGCGTGCAGAATGGTGGGTTTTGTTCGACCCCGGCGGTGGCCGTGGGACGGGTGATATCACGGAAACACGCCATGGAAATGGCCATGACCGGGGACAGTTATTCTGCCGATTGGGCGCTGGCGGCAGGGCTGGTCAATCGCGTGCTGCCGCCCGAGGCGCTGGAACAGGTCGTGCGCGACAGGGTGCGCACTCTTGCCACCCGTCACTTGCCCGCCGTGTCACTCGGGAAACAGACTTTCTATCAACAACTGGAACAACCTCTTGCCGAGGCGTACCAGACCGCCTCGGACGCGATGCTGACCCATTTCATGGACCCAGAACGGATTGCGCTCGAGCGCAAAACCTGGAGTTGAGCCGCGCCCCCTTGTCTTTGGGTGCGGGC
Organism: Shimia fortis; assembly: GCF_040225985.1. Taxonomy (NCBI): domain Bacteria; kingdom Pseudomonadati; phylum Pseudomonadota; class Alphaproteobacteria; order Rhodobacterales; family Roseobacteraceae; genus Shimia; species Shimia fortis. The sequence goes on along the minus strand of NZ_JBBPEU010000003.1, from coordinate 276,644 downwards.
GCGGTCATCACTGGGCGGTGCGCGGGCAGAAGGGCAGCAAAATGAGCGAGTCGCAAAAGGGAATTCTGGCGATGATCTGCGCCTGCGTGGTCTGGGGTCTGTCGCCGCTTTACTACAAGCTGCTGGCCCATATTGCCCCGATCGAGGTTCTGGCCCACCGGACCCTGTGGTCGCTGGTGATCTTTGCCGCGCTGCTGATGCTACAGGGGCGGCTGGGCCAGTTGGGTGACGCCATGAAACAGGGGCGCGGTGTGGCCATCATCTGTTTTGCCGCGCTGATGATTTCCATCAACTGGTTCGTGTTCATCTGGTCGATTGGCAACAATCACGCGACCGAGGCGTCGCTGGGCTATTTCCTGTTTCCACTGGTGGCGGTGCTATTCGGGCGCGTGATTTTTGGCGAGGCGCTGAACCGCCTGCAATGGGTCGCGGTCGGGTTGGCCTTGTGCGCCGTGCTGGTGCTGACCATTGGCCTTGGGGTGGCGCCGTGGATCGCGCTGATCCTGGCCACGACCTTCGGGCTTTATGGTGTGGTCAAGAAACGGCTGACCCTCGGGCCCGTCGTGTCAGTCACTGCCGAGGTGCTGGTGTTGGTGCCTATCGCGCTTGGGGTGCTCTATATGTTTCACACGGGGGAGGCGGGCGGCCGTTTTGGCCCCGCCAATCCGGGGGACAGCGGTCTTCTGGTATTGTCCGGCGCCTTGACCGCGACGCCACTGATCTTGTTTTCCTATGCCACCAAACGGGCGAAACTGTCGACGGTCGGGTTGCTGCAATACCTCAACCCGACCCTGCAATTCATGTGCGCCGTGATGATCTTTGGCGAACCTTTCGGGTTCTGGCATGCGGTGGCGTTTCCGGTGATCTGGCTGGCGTTGGCGATCTATACGGTGGCGTCCCTGCGTCAGGACAGGGCCGTCTCCAAGGCCGTCTGAAGCGCGGCCATATCCGGCACCACCTGAATGAAATCTCGGATCGAGGCTTCGGCAAAGCCCTGCGCGATGACGTGATCCACCAGCCCGACCAGCGGATCCCAATACCCGTTGATATTGGCCAGAAGGATCGGCTTTTCGTGCAGGCCAAGCTGCCGCCATGTCAGGACCTCGAAGAATTCATCCAGCGACCCAGCGCCGCCGGGCAGAACAACGATGGCGTCCGAGTTCATGAACATCACCTTTTTGCGTTCATGCATGTTCTCGGTCACCACGAAACGGGACAGGTCGGTCTTGCCCACCTCGCGCTGCATCAGGTGCACCGGAATGACGCCAAAGGTTTCGCCGCCGGCCGCCTGCGTGGCATTGGCAACCGCCCCCATGATCCCGATGTCGCCTGCGCCGTAAACCAGCCGCCAATCGCGCGCGGCGATCAACCGTCCCAGCTCGGTGGCGGTGGCCTCAAACGCGGGATCATGGCCGGAACGTGCGCCGCAAAAGACACAGATTGATCGTTGTGACATGGATTTCCTCAATATGTTCAATGCTGTTTTGACCACTGTTACCCGTGTTGATATGGTCTCTCAACCACAAGGGCTGGCAAAATTTGGGGAAACGCTGGCATGAGCGAAAAAGCATCTTTTCTGGCTGGGAACGGTCTGTTTGTCGGCGCTGGCGTTGTGCTGGTCGGGGGGCTGGCCATTGGCGCTTTCAGTGGCATTCTGGGCCCGAGTGATCCTGCACCGGCGCCGGTCGAAGTAGCCCAACCCGTCGTAGCCCAACCCGTCGCAACCCCGCTAAAACCCGCCCAGCCTGCCCCCGCACCGGCCCCCGTGCCGGAAAAAGAAGTGTCCGATATTCTGCGCCCGTCTTTTGACGTGGTGCGGGTTGAAACCGATGGCAATACGCTGATTGCCGGGCAGGGGGCCTTGTCGCGGCCGATTACGATTCTGATGGATGGCCGCGAACTGGCCCGCGCGGAAACCGACGGGTCCGGCAAATTCGTGAGCTTTGTCGAGTTACCGCCCAGCGATGCGCCCCGCGTATTGAGCCTTGTCCAGACGGGCGACGACGGGGAGGTGACATCGGAAGATACGGTGATTATTGCGCCCACGCCCGCGGCAGCACCGATCCCGACCGCGCAAGAGGTCGCGCAAACCCCGATCGAAACTGCGCAGGCACCTTCGGATGTGATGCAAGCCCCCGAAGAGACTGTGCCGGAACCCGCAGCGGTGCCACAAGATGAACCACAGCTTGCGGATGCGACCGAATACAAGTCCGCGCAATCCATGGGCACGGTCACGGAGACATCGCCTGCAGCCGAGACACCGGCAACAACTGCAGAAGCCCCCACTGAGACTGCACCCGCGCCGTCGACCACGATTCTCAAGGCCGATGCGGATGGCGTGACCGTTCTGCAGGCGCCTGTGTCCGGCGACCCCGCGCCCGACGTCATGTCCACGGTCGCTCTGGATGCGATCAGTTATTCCGCCGAGGGCGAGGTCGAACTTTCTGGCCGTGGTACCGATGCGGGTTTCGTGCGCGTTTATCTGGACAACAAGCCCGTCACCTCGTCACGTATCGCGCCGGATGGCAACTGGCGCACGGAACTGCCGGATGTGGACAGCGGCGTCTATACGCTGCGCGTCGATCAGGTGGATGAAGAGGGCGCGGTCACGTCCCGGATCGAAACCCCGTTCAAACGCGAGGACGAGACCGTGGTCGAGGCGAACCAGCAGGCCGCGATGCCCTCTGATGCGGCGCCCGTGCGCGTGGTCACGGTGCAACCCGGCTCGACCCTCTGGGCCATAGCCATCGACCGCTATGGCAGCGGCACGCAATATGTGCGCGTGTTCGAGGCCAACCGCGACCGGATCCGCGATCCCGACCTGATTTATCCGGGGCAAATCTTCGAAATTCCCGAATAATCCGCGAAAGCCGGGACGGGTTCTGGTCTTTTCCGCGTGGTGTGTTTACCTGACACCCAAGACGGACAGGAAAAGACTCCATGCGAAACATGCAGACCTCTTCCAGCGCGGACATCGCCAAGGAAGAACGCCGCTCTGGCATGCGCACCCTGCGCAAAGTCATCCCCTATATCTGGCCAAAGGATGCGTTCTGGGTCAAACGGCGCGTGGTCGTGGCCCTTGCGATGCTGGTGCTGGCCAAGCTGATCGCGGTCTATACGCCGATCCTTTACAAGGGCGCGGTGGACAGCCTTGCCAATGAGGGCGTGCCCCCGCTGGCGCTTGGGGCGATTGGTCTGACCGTGGCCTACGGGGTTGCGCGCATGATGACCGTGGGTTTCCAGCAATTGCGTGACGCGGTCTTTGCGCCTGTCGGTCAGCGGGCGCTGCGGCGGCTGGCGCTTGAAACCTTTCGGCATATTCACCAGCTTTCGATGCGATACCACATCACGCGCAAGACGGGCGGTCTGTCGCGGATCATCGAACGCGGTGTAAAAGGCGTGGATTTCCTGCTGCGCTTTCTGGTGTTCTCGATCGGGCCGCTGGTTCTGGAACTTGCCCTTGTGGCGATTATCCTGACGGTGCTGTTCGACGTCTGGTATCTGGTGGTCGTGGCGGGCACCATCGCGGTCTATATCTGGTTCACCTTTGCCGTGACTGAATGGCGCGTGAAGCTGCGCCGCGAAATGAACGATCAGGACACGGATGCCAACCAGAAAGCCATCGATAGCCTGCTGAACTTTGAAACGGTCAAGTATTTCGGCGCGGAAGAGCGCGAGGCCGACCGCTATGATATCTCGATGCGGGCCTATGCGCAGGCGGCGCTCAAGACCGCGTATTCGCTTGCTTTCCTGAACTTTGGCCAATCTTTCCTGATCACCTGTGGTCTGATCGGCGTCATGGTGCTGGCTGCGATCGGGGTGCAGAACGGCGAGTTGACGGTGGGCGATTTCGTCATGGTAAATGCCTATATGATCCAGATCACCGTGCCGCTGAATTTCCTTGGTACGGTTTATCGCGAGATCCGCCAGTCGCTGGTCGATATGGGCGAGATGTTCGACCTGCTCGAGCAGCCCGCCGATGTGTCTGACAAACCGGGCGCCACCACGCTGCGGATCGACAAGGGCGAAATCACGCTGGAAGACGTGCGCTTTGGCTATGACGCGGAACGCGAAATTCTGAAAGGCGTGTCGTTGACGGTGCCTGCGGGCAAGACCGTGGCGATTGTCGGGTCAACCGGATCGGGCAAATCGACCATCGGGCGGCTTTTGTTCCGGTTCTATGACGTGCAAGGCGGGGCCTTGAAAATCGACGGGCAGGACGTGCGCGACGTCACGCAACAAAGCCTGCACGCCGCGATCGGTGTGGTGCCGCAGGATACTGTGCTGTTCAATGACACGATCCGCTATAACATCGCCTATGGCCGGGACGATGCCTCGGAAGAAGAGATCATTGCCGCCGCCAAGGCCGCGCAAATCCACGATTTTATCCTGTCCCTGCCGGAAGGCTATGACACAGCGGTAGGCGAGCGGGGGCTGAAGCTCTCGGGCGGCGAGAAGCAGCGCGTCGGTATTGCCCGCACCCTTTTGAAAGATCCGCCCATTCTGTTGCTGGACGAGGCGACCTCGGCGCTGGACACCGATACCGAGCAAGAGATCAAGGATGCACTGGCGCGTGCGGGCGAGGGGCGCACGGTGATCACCATCGCGCACCGTTTGTCCACGATTGCCGAAGCCGACGAGATTGTCGTGCTGGAGCAGGGGCATGTGATCGAACGCGGCGCCCATGACGTGCTTTTGGCCAAAGAAGGGCGCTATGCCCAGCTTTGGAGCCGTCAGCAATCCGAAGAAGACGCCGCCTGACCCATTGGCGCAGTGACCAAAAGAAAAAGCCCCGCGTTTTGCGACGCGGGGCTTTTGATGTCTGTGTCAGGCTGGGCTGGCTTACTCTGCCGCGTCCAGGGATGTGTTGGTGTTGGCCGGTTTGTCTGTCGCGTCTGCCGGAGTTTCGGCTACAATGACCTCGGGCGTGTTCTCTTCCCAGAGCAGAACCGGTGACTTCACCTTTCGGGCCTCGCGGCGCAGGGCCCAGTCGCGCGCGGCGCGGCTGCCACGGCCCAGCGACAGTTTCGCCAGTAGTTCACCTGTCCAGAACAGGTAGGTCGAGAACCACACCCGTGCGGCCAGCATCGACGGTGTGAATACCAGCGTCAGGATCGTCGCAATCCCAAGGCCGAACACCACCGCGGTGGCCAGTTGGGTCCACCACAGCGAGGTGGGGCTTTCAAAGGAATAGCCACCATTCACAAAGTCCAGCGACAGGCCGATCATCATCGGGGCCAGACCGGCCATGGTGGTGATCGTGGTCAGCAACACGGGCCGGATGCGCGCTTGCGCGGTGCGCACGATGGCGTCGATACGCGGCATGTATCGGGAATATTCCTGATAGGTGTCGATCAATACGATATTGTTGTTCACCACGATCCCCGCCAGCGCCACCACGCCGGTGCCGGTCATGATGATCGAGAAGGGCTGGTTCATGACCAGCATCCCGATCAGCACGCCCGTGGTGGACAGAACCACCGCCAGAAGCACCAGAACCGCGTTATAGAAGCTGTTGAACTGGGCCAGCAGGATGATGAACATCAGGGCCAGCGCCGCGCCGAACGCCTTGCCAAGGAACGCCTGGCTTTCGGCCTGATCTTCCTGATCGCCGGTCCATTCCCAGTCGATACCACGCGGGAAGGGGCTGTCTTCCAGCCATTGCGTCAGCGCCGCGATCCGTTCATTTGCGGTCAGGACAACATTGGTAAACCCACGATCCGCATAATCGGCCTGCAGGGCGCTGTCGGCGTCCCACTGGGCGGTCTCGATCACCTCGGTCTCGCCGGTTTCGGCATTGCGCAGCACGGTCAGCCCGCTCGCCACATCCGCCTTGACGTCGAAATAGCGTTTCTGGTCAACACGGTTGATCTCGGCCAGTTTTTCTACCGGTTTGCGGGTGATGAAATTCGACAGTGGCACAAGACCGTCCGCCGTGCGCACCTTGAGCGTATCCAGCGTGGACAACACGCGGTCTTCGTCGGGAAGGCGGACGCGGATCTCGATTTCCTCGTCCGAGGTGTCGACACGCATCGTATCCAGAAGGATGCCGCGCGTCACAAGCTGGACCATGGCGCCCACGGTGGCCGTGTCGGCACCGTAGCGGCCTGCCTTGGCCACATCCACGTCGATCTGCCAGTCGATGCCGGGCAGGGGCAGGGTGTCTTCGATCCGCGTCAGGCCGGGCGTGGCTTCAAATTGCGCGCGCGCCATGGTGGCGGCGGCCAGAAGGTCTTCCCAGTTTTCGCCCTTAAGGCGCAGGTGCACGGGTTTCGCCGAGGCCGGGCCACGGTTGGCCTCAAGGATTTCGATCTGCGCGCCCGGAATGCGTTTCAACTCGGCTTCGATCTCGGCCAACACGGTGTTGCCGTCCCAAGCGGGGTCCTTTACATCGCGGTAGATGTCGATGTTCAGCAGCGGAAGCGTGAACCATTTTTCACGCTGCACGGGCCGATCGCCCCAGGCGATGGTTTCCATCTGGACCTGTCCGATGGTGTCCTTGGGGGCCTGTGCGCCGCCGGTATTGTTGTTCAGCCCGCCTTCTCCGGCAAAGGCAAAGGCGGTCTTGGTGCCGGGGTGGGCCAGTACGATTTCCTCGGCCTGACGGACCAGATCATCCTGTTGCTCCAGCGAAAGGTTGCCCCGTGCCCGCACATAGATAATTGCAGCTTCGGGTTCGGATTCCACGAAGAATTCCACGCCCTTATTGTTGGCGCCATAGATCGAGAAGGTCACCCCGACCGCGATAAAGACCGAGGCGATCGCCACCAGCGGCATGAACGGACGCGCGACTAGCAGGTGAATGAAATCGCCGAACAGGTTTCGCTTGTATTCGACCGTGGAATAGAGCCGTTCCTTCTTGGGAAAGACCTTGCGCCACAGCATACGTGACAGGTTGCCGATCGAGGTAAAGATCGACCCGAGCGAGAGCATGAAGGTCGCAAGACAGACCAGCGCCACCGCCACCAGTGCGACGATGCCGACGATCAGCGCGAAGATGCCCAGATAACCCGGGATGACGTCGCGCAGGATATCGGACCCCATCAAGGCAAAGGTCGCACCGATCAGGCCAAAGGCCCCACCGATCAACGAGATGGCAAGGCCGATGCCCGCCGCGCTGGCCACGAAGACCAGAATACGCATGTACCATTTCAGCCCGGCCAGTTGCTGTGCCTTGTTGCGGGTCAGGCGTTCGAAACGGCCCGCAAGTCCGCCTAGAACCGGAAGATAGACCAGTGCCACCACCAGCGAGGCCGACAGCACGAAGATCAGCGTGATCGGCAGCATCTCCATGAACTGGCCGGGAATGCCGGGCCAGAACAGCATCGGCAGGAATGCACACAGTGTGGTCGCGGTGGACGACACGATGGGCCAGAACATGCGCTTGGCGGCCTCGACATAGGCGTGCATCGGGCCGACGCCTTCCTTGATGCGTTTGTCAGCATATTCCACCACCACGATGGCCCCGTCGACCAGCATCCCCACAGCGAGGATCAGGCCGAACATCACCATATTGGATATGGTCACGCCCATCATTGCAAGGAACGCGAAACACAGCAGGAAAGAGGTCGGGATCGCAAAGCCCACCAGAAGCGCGGCGCGCATGCCAAGGGCCGCCAGAACCACGATCATCACCAGCGCGACAGCGGTCAGAACCGAGCCTTCCAGCTGGCGCACCATGGACGAGACGACCACGGATTGGTCATTCGAGGTGCCTACCTCGACCGCTGCCTGCAATTCGGCGGGCCATTCGGCGCTGGCTTCGTCCACCACGCGGCGTACGGTCTCGGCGGTGTCAATCAGGTTGAAGCCTTTGCGCTTTACCACCTGCAGGGCCACGGTGTTTTCCCCGTTGAATCGCGCGGTCCCAAGGCGGTCCTCAAAAGTCAGATTGATCTGGGCCAGATCACCCAGCGTCACGATCCGGTCGCCATTTGTCTTGACCGGCAATTCATAAACATCGCGCGGCTCGGTAAAGGACGAGGGCAGCTTGACGGCGAATTTACCCTGCGCCGTTTCCACATCACCCGCCGGGATCATCTGGTTGTTGTTGCGCACCACATTGATCAGTTCGGTCGCGGTCACGTTATAGGATTCAAGGCGCAGCGGGTCGATAATGACTTCAAGCATCTCGTCCCGTCCGCCGGCCAGACCCGCCTCGAGCACCGAATCCAGCGCTTCGAGATCGTCCTGAAGCCGGTTTGCGATTTGCGTCATCGTGCGTTCGGGCACGTCGCCGGTCAGGTTTACGATAATGATCGGGAATTCCGAGAAGTTGATCTCGTTGATCGAGTATTTCTCGTACCCTTCCGGGAAATTCGCCTCGGCGGTGTTCATCGCCTCGCGCACATCGGCCATGGTGGCGCCCTTGTCCCAGCCGAAGTCGAATTCGAGAAACAAACCGGCATAGTTCTCGGCCGCCGTGGCCGACATGGTATCAAGCCCGTCCAGATCGGCCAGTTCGGTCTCCATCGGTTTGACCAAGAGCTTTTCGGCATCCTCGGCGGAAATGCCGGGGAAGGGGACAGAGACAAAAAGAGCCGGGATCTGGATGTCCGGCTCTCCTTCTTTGGGCAACCCCGTATAGGCCGTGGCGCCGATCACCAGCGACACCAGCACAAAGGCCATCACCATTCGGGCGCGTTCTGCAGCCCAGTCTACGATGCCGATCATAGGCCGGTCTCCCCGAATACGGGATCGACCGTGACACCATCCACGACATATTCCTGCCCGATCACGATCACGTCAGCCTTGGCGGGTAAGCCCCCGACCCAGATGCCGTCAACCGAGTCGCGCAGCAATTCGACGGGCGCGAAAGTGACCTTGTTGCCGTCGCCAACAAGGCGCACGCCCAGCGTGCCCTCGTCATTCAGTGTCAGTGCCGATTGCGGGATCAGGTGGGCATCCGCCCCTTCCGAGGAAATCGCGATTTCGGCGGTCTGGCCATCACGCAGCGACAGGTCGGGGTTCGGCACGTTGATTTCCACGCGGAATGTGCGGGTTGTCGGGTCCGCCGAGCGCGACAGGAACACGACCTGTCCGGCCACTTCTTGGCCCGTGGTCAGACGGGCGCCGGCCATGGCGCCGATCTTGACGCGGTTGACCTCGGTTTCAGGGACAAAGCCTACCACCTTTATCGGGTCCAGCCGGATAATGGTGGCACAGAGCGATCCGGGTTGCAGCAGGCTTCCCAGTTCGGCGGTGTCGGATTCCAGCAGGCCCCCAAACGGCGCCTTGATGTACAACCGGTCAATTTCCCGCCTGGCGGCAGCCACGGCGGCTTCGGCCGACTGAATCCCGGCCTGCGTCGATTGCAGGCCCGATTTTGCGGATTGCACGCTGGCCTCGGCGGCGCTCACGGCGGCCTGGGTCGAAGCTACGCGGGTTTCCGAGGCAAAACCGCCTTCAATCAGCTTGTTGGCGGCATTGGCGTTGATCTCGGCCTCTTCCAGGCGGGCGCGGGCCTCGTGCAGGCGGGCTTCGGCCTCGGGCACACGGGCGCGGGCCTCGGTCAGCCGTGCCTCAGCTTCTTCCAGTGATGCTTGCCGCGTGCCGGGATCAAGCTCGCACATAACTTGTCCAGCTTCGACAAAAGCACCTTTGCGCAGCGGTTCAGAGACCACCTGCGAAGACGTTTCGGCGCGCACATCAACCTGGCGGTCGGCTTCGGTCTGGCCGCGCAGTATTACGGCGCTGTCGATGACCCGAGCCTCGGAATGGATGGCCTGCACCCGCATCAGGTCCGGACCGGATGTCTGCTCGGCAAGGGCTGCGGCCGTGTCGTCTCTGGCGGTCGCGTCTTCAATTTCCGACGGCGGTGCGGCCATCGCGTTTATCGAGTCGCGCTCGATGACGAGGAAATACAACAGGACCGACACGAGAATGGCGGTGATAATCGGCACAATGCGCATTTTGGGGTAACCTCGCCCGTGGATATCTTGTTAAGCGAGATAATGGCATCAGGGTAAAATGCAAGCAGCCCGCAAAGACAGTTAAACGACCGCTTCATTTTAGCCACTTGTGCCGCTGCGGGCAAATTGCCAATCCCCCTTGCCCCTGCATGTCACCGGATTGTGTGGCCTTTGACGCACCCGACTGCCGGAAAAATCACCGTGGTTGCCCGTTTGAGGCCAAAGACAGCACTGCGGCCACCACGAAGGTTTATGGTCGCAAGCCATTGCGCAAGGCTTGGCAGTCCGCGCCCATCGCGCTAAGAGGGGGCAAATCAACAGGGGGCCGCCGTGAGCGATACCGACAGTTTCATCGAAGAAGTCACCGAAGAGGTCCGCCGCGACCGGATGTTCGCCTATCTGCGCCGCTATGGCTGGATCGCCGTGGCCTTTGTCGTGGTTCTGGTGGGCGGGGCGGCCTTTAACGAATACCGCAAGGCCACCGCGCTGTCGGCCGCACAGAACAATGGGGATGCCATTGTTGCGGCTCTGTCCGAAAACGACGATGCGTCCCGCATTGCGGCCCTTGATGCGATCGAAACATCGCCGGTCGAGGCGCAGGTGGTTGTTGACCTGCTCCTAGCCTCCGAACAACTTGCCACCGGGGCGCGCGCGGACAGCGCCGCCACCCTGGAAGGTGTTGCCACTGCCGCCGCGACCCAGCCCGAGATTTATAGCCAGATCGCGCTGTTCAAATCCGTTCTGGCCCGTGGCACCGAGATGCCGGCCGAAGAACGCCGCACGCTGCTTGGGGCGCTGGCCGCGCCGGGGGCGCCCTTGTCGCTGCTGGCACAGGAACAACTGGCGCTTCTGGATATCGAGGAAGGCAACACCGACGCCGCCATGACCAAGCTGCAGGCAATCATTGCCGATGCGGGCGTGACTGCGGGCTTGCGTCAACGCACAAGTCGGTTGATTGTAGCACTGGGCGGTGACCTGCCCGAACTTGCCGCACCTGTGGTGAGTCAATAACAAACAGGTCTGGACTGACGACGGGGGCCGATGCAGTGAAAATGCGGAACTGGGTTTTGGCGCTGACAGGCGCAACGGTATTGGCGGCCTGTGCCGAAAAGGACATGGTGCTTCCGGGACCCCGCGAGGATCTGCGGTCCGGTGATGCGGTCGAGGATGTAGTGAACCAGCGCCGCGCCATCAGCGTGCCTGGACAGACACGTAACAACAGTTGGACACACCGGATCGGCACGCAATCCTACCGCGTGTCGAACGCCGCGCTTGCCACCTTTCCGCAGCTGGCCTGGAGCGCCGAGATCGGCGAGGGCAACAGCCGCAAAAACCGGATGAGCGCCGACCCCGTTGCTGCTGAAGGTATGATCTTCACGCTGGACTCGCAGGCACAGTTGCAGGCCACCGCCACCAATGGCGGGGTGGTCTGGACCCGTGACCTGACGCCGCCGCGCGACGATTCCAAGGATTCCCTGGGCGGGGGGCTGGCCTTTGGGGCAGGCAAGCTCTTTGTCTCGACCGGCTTCGGCTCACTCATGGCGGTCAACCCCAAAACCGGCGACGTGATCTGGGAGCAAAAGACCGGCGGGATCGGGAGCGGCACCCCCACGGTGTTTGGCGGTCTGGTCTATGTCGTATCGGGCGACGATCAGGGCTGGGCCCTCGAGGTTGAAACCGGACGTATCGCATGGCAGGTCAACTCCGTGCCGCAACTTGGCAACGTCATGAGCCCCGCCGCGCCGGCACTCAATGACCGGTTTGCGATCTTCCCGTTCGGGTCCGGCGAATTGCAGGCGACGTTCCGCAGCGGCGGGTTCCGTGTCTGGGACGCGGGGATCTCGGGTGAACGTCCCGGCATCGCGCGTAGCAAGGTCGGGGACATTTCCGGCGACCCCGTGATTGACGGGCGCCGGGTCTACGCCGCCAACCATTCCGGTCGTCTTGTGGCATTGGATATCGAAAGCGGCGAGCGTATCTGGACCGCCGAACAGGGCGCTCTGGGACCGGTCTGGCCGGTGGGCGGCTCGGTTTTCTTGGTCAACGATCGCAACACCCTGATGCGTCTGGATGCCTCGAATGGCGAACCGATCTGGGCGGTGGACCTGCCACGTTATGTCGACAGCCGTCCGAAACGCATGGCGGCACTTTATGCCCATTACGGCCCGATCCTTGCCGGTGGCCGCATCGTCGTTGCCTCGTCTGACGGGCAGTTGCGGATTTTTGACCCCACTTCGGGTGTGCAGGTGCATTCGGCGGAAATTCCCGGTGGTGCGGCCTCGGCTCCGATCGTGGTGAACGGCACGCTATACGTGCTGGGCGGCAAAGGGCATTTGCACGCTTTCCGTTGACGCGGAAATAGTATATCGCGGCGTCTTCAAGACTGTCGGAGACAACAGATGAGTTTTTCGCTCGCCATCGTGGGGCGCCCCAACGTGGGCAAATCCACATTGTTCAATCGCCTCGTGGGCAAGAAACTGGCCTTGGTCGATGACCAGCCGGGAGTCACGCGCGACCTGCGCGAGGGCGAAGCGCGGCTGGGCGACCTCAGGTTCACCGTGATCGACACCGCCGGTCTGGAAGACGCGACCGACGACAGCCTTCAGGGCCGGATGCGCCGCCTGACCGAACGCGCCGTGGACATGGCCGATATCTGCCTGTTCATGATTGATGCGCGCGCAGGAGTGACGCCCACCGACATGGTGTTTGCTGAAATCCTGCGCAAACGGTCTGCGCATGTGATCCTTGCCGCCAACAAGGGCGAGGGCGCCGCCGCGGATGCCGGTGTGATCGAGGCCTATAGCCTCGGCCTTGGAGAGCCGATCCGTCTTTCGGCGGAGCATGGCGAAGGGCTGAATGACCTTTACACCCAGTTGATGCCGCTTGCCGATGCTTTTGCCGAACGCGCCGAGGAGGCCGCCCCCGAAGTCGATATCGACCTTGACGAGGATGACGACCACGACGGCGCGGCCCCCAAGCCGACTGCATCAAAACCCTTGCAAATTGCGGTGGTGGGCCGCCCGAATGCAGGCAAGTCGACCCTGATCAACAAGATCATCGGCGAAGACCGTTTGCTGACCGGCCCCGAGGCGGGAATCACCCGCGATGCCATTTCCCTCAAAACCGACTGGAACGGTACGCCGGTGCGTATCTTCGACACGGCGGGGATGCGCAAGAAAGCCAAGGTGCAGGACAAGGTGGAAAAACTATCCGTGTCCGACGGGCTGCGCGCGGTGAAGTTCGCCGAAATCGTGGTGGTGCTGCTGGATGCGGCCATTCCTTTCGAACAACAGGACCTGCGCATCGCCGACCTGGCCGAGCGTGAAGGCCGCGCTGTGGTCGTAGCGGTGAACAAATGGGATATCGAGGACAGCAAGCAGGAAAAGCTGCGGGACCTCAAGGAATCCTTTGCCCGCCTGCTGCCCCAGTTGCGGGGCGCGCCACTGATTACCGTGTCGGCCAAGACGGGCAGGGGGCTGGACCGTCTGCATGACGCCATCCTGCGCGCCTATGACGTCTGGAACCGCCGCATCACCACCGCCCAGCTGAACCGCTGGCTGACGGGAATGCTGGAACAGCACCCGCCGCCTGCGCCGCAGGGCAAACGGATCAAACTGCGCTACATGACGCAGGCCAAGACCCGCCCGCCGGGATTTGTGGTCATGTGCTCGCACCCCGACAAGATGCCTGACAGCTATTCGCGCTATCTCGTAAATGGTCTGCGCGAGGATTTCGACATGCCGGGCACGCCGATTCGCCTGATCATGCGCGGCCAGAGCGACAAGAACCCATACAAGGGCAAGAAAAAGGCGGGTCCGTCGAAACTGCGCAAGCATATAAAGGGGCGCAGTGCCGACCGCTGAGGGGCTTACCGTGGCATGAAGCTGTCTGGCCCCTTCCTGTTTATTCTGGCCACCCTGATGATCGACGCCATTGGCATCGGGATCGTGTTCCCGATCATGCCCGACCTGATGGCACGGGTCGGGGCAGGCAGCACCGCCGAGGGCGCCTTGTGGGGCGGGATCATGATGTCGGCCTATGCGGCCACCATGTTCCTGTGCGGCCCCATCGTGGGCAGCCTGTCGGATGCGTTTGGCCGCCGCCCGATCCTGATTGCCGCGCTTGCCACACTGACCATTGACTATGTGATCATGGCAATGGCCGAAACCTACTGGCTGTTGCTGGTCGGGCGGATCATCGCGGGCATGGCGGGTGCGACCTATATCACCGCTACGGCTTATATCTCGGACATCGCCAAACCCGAAGAGCGCGGCGCCGCTTTTGGCATGATCGGCGCGGCTTTCGGCATCGGGTTCGTGTTGGGCCCGGCGCTTGGCGGTATGGCCTCGGGCTGGCATATCACCGCGCCGTTCTGGATTGCCGCGGCGCTTTCGGCGCTGAACGTGGTGTTTGGCCTGCTGATCCTGCCCGAATCCCTCAAACCCGAAAACCGCCGCCCTTTTGGCCGGGGCGATCTCAACCCGTTTGCCACCATTCTGCGCGCTTATGCCATGCCGGGGCTGGCGGTGCCACTGGTGTGCATTCTCGTGTTTGAGTTTGCCAACATGGTCTATCCGACCCTCTGGGCCTTTTGGGGGCGCGAGAGGTTCGGTTGGGACGGTTTCACCATCGGGCTTAGCCTGTCGGCTTATGGCGTGTTGGTTGCAGTCGTGCAGGCCGGGCTGTTGCCGCGCATGACCCGCCTGTTCGGAGACCTCAGAACGCTGGTTTTTGCCTTGGGGGCCTCGGTGGTGGGGCTGGTCGGGTTCGGTTTTGCAGATGCGGCCTGGATGGTGGCGGTCCTGTTACCCATCGCGGCAGCTTCGGACATGGCGCCGCCGCTGTTGACCGCGTTTGCCGCCAATCGCGTCGGCGACGATCTGCAGGGGCTGGTGCAAGGCGTGATCGCCTCGCTTTCTTCGGTGGCGGCAGTGGCCGCGCCTCTGGCCTTTACGGGCGTGTTCGAATATTTCGTCAGCGACAGCGCGCTTTACCTGCCCGGGGCACCCTATCTTCTGGCCGTGATTCTGGTGCTTGCAATCCTGCCGCTGGTCCTGCGTCTGCGCCATTTCTGAGGCTCTTGCGCCACAAACCGTCACGCGGGGTTGGGAATAGCGCAAAAGGGCGTTATGTTCTGCAATGCGGCGCCGGATGACATGCGCATGTCACACCGATATTGCAATGACCGCTAAGAATTGGAGACGGGGGATAGAATGGATATTCGCGAACGTTTGAAACCCTTTACCGAAAAGAACGACCGCCTCGGGGCGCTGGCGCTGTTCCCGACCTTTGGCGTGTACTTTATCTCGCTCTATCTGGCGATCACCCAAGTGGATAATTTTCTGGTGCTGGTCCCAATGATGGTGCTGAACGCGTTTTCTGCCGTGCGGCTTTACGTATTGCAACACGATTGCGGGCACGCGTCCCTGTTCAAAAGTCGCAAGCACAATGACTGGGCAGGCGAGGCGCTGTCTGTTCTGACATTTGCGCCATATGCCGCGATGCGGCACAACCACAACCTGCACCACTCGCATCTCGGCAATCTCGATCATCGCGACACCGGCGAGATTCACACCATGACCTTGCGTGAATGGAACGCCGCAAGCCCCTGGCAACGCTTGCAATATCGGCTTTATCGCAATCCGTTCATCCTGATCCCGGTGGGCAGCCTGTTCACCTATTTCATCCGCTACCGCTGGCCCAAGAACGCGGGCGAGATGGCGGGCAGCGTCATCGTCCACAACATCGCGATCGCAGCTTACATGGCTGGCCTGTATCTGTTGTTTGGCTGGACTGGCGTTCTGATCTGGTTTCTGTCGTCCTTCATTGGCGGGATGATCGGCGTCTTCATGGTGTATCTGCAGCACAATTTCGAAGACACCTACTGGGATCGCCGCCCCGATCTGGACCCGCGCATTGCGGCGCTGCAGGGGTCTTCGGCGCTTGATCTTGGCTGGTGGATGGATCTCGGGTCGGCCAATATCGCCTATCACGATATACACCATTATAACGCGCGCATCCCGCACTATAACCTGCGCAAAGCTCATCAGGAGATCCGGGAGGAATACGAATTGCGCACGATCCACTGGCCCGAGGCGCTGCGGTCCTTCCGCTTGAAGCTTTGGGATGAGGATCAGGGGCGTTTGGTGCCGTTCCCGAAAGGGGCACCAGTTGCGACACCAGCGGAATAGGGGGCGCTGCCCCCTCGGCCTGCGGCCTCACCCCCGAGGTATTTTGCCCAAGAAAAAGCCGCGCATTGATCTTCTATTTTGAAAAATCCTCATAAACAAAAAGCCCCGCAAATGCGGGGCTTCTCAGAACACGGCGCCGGTTGGGTCAGGCCAGCACGCCGTCTGCGGTCAGCGTGGTTTTGCCGCCCAGATAGGGATGCAGCACCTCGGGCAGGACCACCGAGCCGTCTTCCTGTTGGCCGTTTTCCAGAACCGCGATCAGGCAGCGCCCGACCGCAAGGCCCGAGCCGTTCAGCGTGTGCAGGAATTCCGGCTTGCCGCCGCCTGCGGGTTTGAATCGGGCATTCATGCGCCGCGCCTGGAAGTCGCCACAGACCGAGACCGAGCTGATCTCGCGGTAGGTGTTCTGGCCCGGCAGCCAGACCTCGATATCGTGGGTGCGCTGTGCGCCAAAGCCCATATCACCCGTGCAGAGCACCACGGTGCGATAGGGCAGGCCCAGACGTTCGAGAATACCCTGGGCGCAGCCGGTCATCCGGTCCAGTTCGGCGCGGCTGTCCTCGGGTTTTGTGACCGAGACCATCTCGACCTTTTCGAACTGGTGCTGGCGCAGCATACCCGAGGTGTCGCGCCCGGCGCTGCCTGCCTCGGAGCGGAAACATTGGGTGTGGGCCACATAGCGGCGCGGCAGGTAGCTTTCCTCGACGGTCAGGCCGTTCACAATATTGGTCAGCGTGACCTCGGCGGTGGGCACCAGCCACCAGCCATTTGTGGTCTCATAGGAATCTTCGCCGAACTTGGGCAGTTGACCCGTGCCGTACATCATCTCTGGCTTGACCAGAACCGGCGTCCAAGCCTCGGTCAGGCCGTTTTCGTCGACATGCGTGTTGATCATGAACTGCGCCAGCGCGCGGTGGATGCGGGCCACGGCACCCGATAACACGACGAAGCGCGAACCGGAAAGCTTGGCCGCGGTTTCAAAGTCCATGCCGGGCACGACGCCGGCGAGCTCGTAATGTTCCTTGGGGGCAAACGAGAACTCCGCGGGCGTACCCCAGCGATGGATTTCGACATTGTCGTCTTCATCCTCGCCTTCGGGCGTGTCTTCGAAGGGCAGATTGGGGATGCCCATCAAAAGGTCGGTCAACTGCTGGTCAAGGGCCTTGGCCTCGGCCTGCATGGCGGCGACTTCGGATTTCTTTTCACCAACCAGTGCGCGCAGGCGTTCGAATTCGGCTTCATCGCCGCTGGCCTTGGCTGCTCCGACGTCTTTGGCGGCTTTCTTCTGGTCGGCCTGCGCGGCCTCGGCGGCCTGGATCTTGGCACGGCGCTCGGCGTCAAGGGCAAGGATGGAGGATGACATCGGCTCGGCTCCACGACGGGCGAGGGCGGCATCGAAGGCGGCCGGATTTTCGCGGATGGCACGGATGTCATGCATGGGTCTTGTCCTTGGATGGGTGAATCGGTTGTGCGACGCGCGCCTTATGCACCAGATTGACGGGCTGGAACAGGGTAGTCCTTACTCTGCGATGAAATCTGTGATCGGAGCGGCTAGGGTCGCGGTGCCGTTGGTGGCCGAGATCACGCCGACCACCCGCCAGCCCGCCTGTGTATTCACCAGAACCGGTCCACCCGAGGCGCCACGCGTGACGGGGCACCCGATCCAGAGTACCGCGCCGTTTTTGTGCGCAGGGCAGTCTTTTGCGATGCTCAGCATATGCGGGCGTTCGCGGGTGTAGCCCGAAAGCGTGACCCTGCGTACCGCCGCGTCTGCCCCGACCGGCAGCGGCGCAAGGTCGAGCACGGCGTCCAGCGTCAAAACCGCGAGGTCATGGGCCACCACGATGCCGCGCGGCCCGTAAGCCTTGGGCGGCAGGTCCAGTTGCACTGGCTTGGCGGCGGCGCTGTAATTGCCGCGCAGCCAGCCTGCCACAAAGGTGATATCCGCGAGCGCAAAGGCCCTGCCATCGGGACGCAACACGCAATGGGCCGCGGTCAGCACTTTGTCCGGCGCAATCAGGGTGCCCGAACACATGCTGCGCGCCTTGTAGCCGGCCACGTTGATCCGTCCAATCGCCTGCCATTGCGCGTGATCCTCGGCGGGAAGGGGCACAAGGGATTGCGCGAGGCTGGCAGAGGCCCAGAAAAGCGACAGGATCAGGGGGCGGATCATGGTATCAGACTGCCCATTTGGGACGCTGATCTCAAGCCTGTCGAAAATCGGGCCGGTCCAGCCCTGTCGGCAGGGCAATTTGCCCCGAAGTGAGGGCGTTTCCCGCCTTGCATAACAGGGCGGGGCCACATAGGTTCCTGCAAAATCTTCGGGGCGCGCCTGCGTTCCGCACCACTCAACAAAGGATACCCCCAATGGACGCAAGTGCAATCGGCCAGTTTCTGCCCCTTATCCTGATCTTCGCGATCATGTATTTCCTTCTGATCCGCCCACAACAGAAAAAGATGAAGGAACATCAGGCCATGGTCGAGTCGCTGCGCCGCGGGGACAAGGTCGTGACCCAGGGTGGTGTGATCGGCAAGGTGTCGAAGGTTCTGGAAGACGGCGAGATCGAAGTCGAGATCGCAGAGGGCGTCAAGGTGCGCGTGGTCAAGGCGACTATTGCCCAGGTTCTGAGCAAGACCGAACCGGCCAAAGCCGAGTAAGCCGCAGGCAAAATCAAAAACAGGGCTGCAATCATGCTGCAAATCGACCTCTGGAAACGGGTCCTGATCTGGGCCGTTTGTGCGTTCGGGCTTTTGATGGCCATGCCGAACGCCTTTTACGAAAGGGTCGAGGCGCATAATGACGCGACGGCCGCGCTGGAACTGGGCTATGCCGGGAACGGTCTGGAAGAGCAGGCCGCGATGTGGCCCGATTTTCTGCCGTCGTCCCTGGTCAATCTCGGGCTGGACCTGCGCGGTGGTGCGCACCTTTTGGCCGAGGTTCAGGTTTCGGATGTCTACGAGGCGCGCATCAAGTCGATGTGGCCCGAGGTGCGTGATCTGCTGCGCGAGGAACGCGGCACGATCGGCACGATCCGCCTGCAACCTTCGGACGTGGACGAACTGCGTATCAAGGTCTCGCAACCCGAAAACATCAGCCGCGCGGCAGAACTGGTGCGCGGTCTGGCCCGTCCGGTTGTTTCGCTGACCGGGGCGGGGGCGTCGGATATCGAGGTGGATACCGAGGGCGACGAGGTCGTGATTACCCTCTCCGAGGCCGAGAAGCTGGCCACGGATGAACGCACGGTACAGCAATCGCTGGAAATCATCCGTCGCCGGATTGACGAGGTTGGCACGCGCGAACCGACAATCCAGCGGCAGGGTGCCGACCGCATTCTGATCCAAGTGCCGGGCATCGGATCGGCTGCAGAGCTGAAAGAGATCATCGGGACCACAGCGCAACTGACCTTCCATCCGGTGATCGGGCGCGGTACCAACCCCGACGCCAATCCCGGCGTGGGCAATTTCATTGCCCCGGCGCTTGAAAACGCCGACACGCCGGACACCGGCGACGACATCTATTACACGCTTGAATCCGCCCCGGTTGTGACCGGCGAGGAATTGGTGGATGCACAGCCGTCATTTGACCAGAACAACCGCCCTGCGGTGTCGTTCCGGTTCAACCCCACCGGCGCGCGCAAATTTGGCGACTACACGGCCGAGAACATCGGCTCGCCCTTTGCCATCGTTCTGGATGGCGAGGTTGTCTCGGCGCCAGTGATCCAGTCGCACATCCCGGGTGGCTCCGGCATTATCACGGGCCGCTTCACCGTCGAGGAAAGCACAAATCTGGCCGTATTGTTGCGGGCAGGGGCTCTGCCTGCAGGGTTGGAATTCCTCGAAGAACGGACCATCGGTCCGGAACTGGGACAGGACAGCATCGAGGCGGGCAAGATCGCCTGTATCGTGGCTTTTGTCGCCGTGCTGGTCTTCATGTTCCTCAGCTATGGCACCTTTGGCCTGTTTGCCAATATCGCGCTGATCATCAACGTCGGCCTGATCTTTGGCCTGTTGTCGCTGATCGGAGCCACGCTGACCCTGCCGGGGATCGCGGGCATCGTTCTGACCATCGGGATGGCCGTGGACGCCAATGTTCTGGTGTTCGAGCGGATCCGAGAGGAGATTAAATCCTCAAAAGGTCCGGCCCGTGCCATCGACCTTGGCTATGAAAAGGCGCTGAGCGCCATTCTGGACGCCAACATCACCACTTTCATCACCGCCGCGATCCTGTTCGCGGTCGGGTCCGGCCCCGTGCGCGGCTTTGCCATCACGCTGGGTCTGGGCATCATGACATCCGTGTTCACCGCGATCTTTGTCACCCGCCTGATGGTGGTGATCTGGTTCGAACGCCGCCGTCCCAAGACAATCGAGGTATAAGCCATGCGTCTGAGACTTGTTCCCAAGGACACCAAGTGGGATTTCTTCAGCCGTCCGGCGCTCTGGCTGGGGATTTCGGGGGCGCTGATGGTGCTGGCCATGGTGAGCTTCTTCATTCAGGGCCTGAACTTCGGCATCGACTTCCGCGGCGGGACCACGATCCGCACCGAAAGCGCGCAGCCTGTGGTGGTGTCCGAGTATCGCGAAGCGATTGCGCCGCTGGATCTGGGCGATGTCACCATCGCCGAGGTGTTCGATCCCAATTTCGACGAGGATCAGAACGTCACCATGATCCGCATCCAGGCGCAGGACGGGCAAGAGGCCGTCACCTCTTCGGTGATCAAAGAGGTCGAGATCGCGCTTCAGGCCGTGGCGCCGGACATTTCCTTTGTCTCGGTGGAGTCGGTCGGCCCGAAAGTCTCGGGCGAGTTGATTCAGACGGCCGTGATCGCTGTCCTGCTCGCGATTGCGGCGGTTCTGGTCTATATCTGGCTGCGCTTTGAATGGCAGTTCGCCGTGGGCGCCGTGGCGGCGCTGGTACATGACGTGATCCTGACCATTGGTGTGTTCTCCGAACTGCAAATCCGGTTCGACCTCGCCATTATCGCGGCCCTTCTGACCATCGTCGGTTACTCGCTGAACGACACCGTGGTCGTGTTCGACCGCGTGCGGGAAAACCTGCGCAAATACAAAAAGCTCGAATTGAAAGAGGTTCTGAACCTGTCGATCAACGAAACCCTGAGCCGGACGGTGATGACCTCGGTGACGACCCTGCTTGCGCTGATTTCGCTGTTCGTGCTGGGCGGCGATGTGATCCGCGGTTTTGTCTTCGCGATGATCTGGGGCGTGATCGTCGGCACCTATTCGTCGATCTTCGTGGCCTCTGCGGTTCTTCTGAAACTGGGGGTCAAGCGCGACTGGTCCAAGCCGTCGAACACCGGTGGCAACCAGTTCGCCAACATTGATGCCTGATCTCCTTTCAGAGGCGCTTGCCTTTGAAGGGTTGATCTGGATCGGACTGGCGGCCTTTGTGGCCGGCATGGTGCGCGGTTTCGCAGGGTTCGGAACCGCGCTTGTCTATTTGCCGGTGGCGGCACAGTTCATGCCGCCGGTCTGGGCCATCCTGACCGTGGCGGCAATGGATATCTTCGGGCCGCTGCCCAACCTGCCGGGGACAGTCCGGATTGCCCATAAACGTGACTTGATGCGCCTGTTCATCGGCACGGTGATCGCGCTGCCGATCGGGCTTTTGGTGATTGTCAGCGTCAATCCCGATATCATCCGCTATGTCATCTCGGGGATTGCGCTTGGGATGCTGGTGGTTTTGATCGCAGGGCTGCGCTATCGCGGGACTGTCACGGCGCCGATGGTTTACGGGATCGGGGGCGGGGCGGGGTTTCTTGGCGGTGTTGCCGGGCTGCCCGGGCCACCGGTGATCCTTTTCTACATGGCCAGCCCGCACGGCCCCGCCGTGATCCGCGCCAATACCAATGTCTATCTGTTCGGCTATGACCTGTTGCTGATCGCGGTTCTGGCCATCACGGCGCAACTGGCGGCGCTGCCCTTTGTGCTGGGCCTGTTGCTGGCAGTGCCGGCGGTCTTGGGCAATTGGCTGGGAGGCGTTATCTTTGACCCGGCGCGCGAACGACTCTACCGCGCCGTGGCCTACATCATTATCGCGGCCTCGGCCATCTCTGGCCTGCCGATCCTGACCTAGGGGGATAGAAATGAAGCTGAGCGAAGTTGTCTATGAAGGGGCCATCCCGATCGAGGGCTACGGGCCGGGGTTTTTCCGGATCGGGGGCGAGGTGATCGAGGGCGCCGCCATCATCCACGCAAAGGGTGCGCAGGGTTGGGCGGGCTATGATGACACCGACAGCATTCTTGCCCTGAAAGACGAGATTGATTTCGTGCTGATGGGAACGGGGGAAAAGATGCAGCACGTGCCGTCAGGGTTTCGCGCCATGCTGGAAGAGGCCGGGATCGGGGTTGAACTCATGGCAAGCCCCACGGCCTGCCGCACCTATAACGTGCTGGCTTCGGAAGGGCGGCGCATGGCGGCGGTGCTGCTGCCCGTGTGACCGGGCGGGACAGGCAGGGGCGCTGCCCCTCTTGGCCCCTGCGGGGCCAATTCACCCCGGAGTATTTTGGGAAAGGTGAAGATCATGGGATTGATCCATCTCAAGGTCTCTGTCCGGCCTTTCGGGAATAGAGGGCGGAAGCGGGAATTCCGCTTTTTTCGAAACCGCTTATGAGCTAAGCCACTTTCATGACTTTAAGCGTGACAGACCTGACCATTGCGCGCGGGGGAATCCCTGTGCTCGAAGGGGTGAATTTCTCGCTGGCGCCGGGCAAGGCGCTGGTGCTGCGCGGGCCGAACGGGGTCGGTAAAACCACGTTGTTGCGCACGGTGGCCGGATTGCAGCCGCCGGTGGCGGGGTGCGTGGATTGTGACCCCGAAAACATTGCTTATGCCGCCCATAGCGACGGGTTGAAAGGTATGCTCAGCGTGTCCGAAAACCTGCATTTCTGGGCCGATATCTTTGGTACCAAAGGGATCTCGCAGGCGTTGGAGGGGTTCGACCTCGGGGCGCTGGTAGACCGGCCCGCCGCGGCGCTGTCCGCGGGGCAGAAACGCCGCCTGGGGCTTGCGCGGTTGTTGGTGACGGGGCGACCGATCTGGATCCTGGATGAACCGACAGTGTCGCTGGATGTGGCCTCGGTAGAGATGTTCGCCAACGCGGTCCGCACGCATCTGGCGGCGGGTGGATCGGCACTGATCGCGACCCATATCGACCTTGGTCTGGATGCCGAGGTGTTTGATGTCGGCCCCTATCGCGCCAAGCCCGAAACCAGCCATGACGCCTTCAACAGCAGTTTCGACGAGGGTTTCTTATGATTGCGCTTCTGGTGCGTGACTTGAAACTGGCCATGCGGGCAGGCGGCGGCTTTGGTCTGGGCCTTGCGTTTTTCCTGATCGTGACGGTGCTGGTGCCCTTCGGGGTCGGCCCCGAAAGCGGACTTTTGTCCAAGATTGCACCGGGGATCCTGTGGCTTGGGGCCTTGCTGGCCTGTCTCTTGTCTCTGGACCGGATTTTCGCGCTGGACTGGGAGGATGGCTCGCTGGACCTGATCGCCACTTCGCCCCTGCCGATGGAGGGCGTGGTGACCGTCAAGGCGCTGGCGCACTGGATCACGACCGGCCTGCCGCTGTGTCTGGCAGCCCCTTTGTTCGCCTTGCTGCTGGGCCTGCCCGAAGCGGGTTATACATGGCTGATCCTGTCGCTGTTGCTGGGCACGCCCGCGCTATCGGTGATCGGCACCTTCGGGGCCGCACTGACCGTGGGGCTGAAACGGGGCGGGCTGCTGTTGTCGCTGCTGGTGCTGCCGCTTTACGTGCCGACGCTGATCTTTGGCGCCGAGGTGGCGCGCCGCGGGGCCGAGGGGCTGGCGGTCAGCACGCCGCTGCTGATGCTGGCCGGGATCACCGCCGGCACGATTGCGCTTTTGCCCTTTGCGAGCGCCTTGGTTTTACGGGTAAACCTGCGCTAAATATGCGGGTTAAGACATGTGACTCGGGCGTGCCCCGGATCACCTAAACGACATGGCGCCTCACTGGCATGTGAGGTGCAAAAGCCGAAAGAGGCATATAGGGAAGAGACATGGGCTCTATCTGGGAATACGCGAATCCGGTGAAATTCATCCGGACGTCTGAAATCGTGCTGCCTTGGGTGTCGATCCTTGCGGTTATGACACTGGTGGTGGGGCTTGTCTGGGGGTTCTTCTTTACCCCTGATGATTTCCGCCAGGGATCGACGGTCAAGATCATCTACCTGCACGTGCCATCGGCGCTGATGGCGATCAATGTCTGGTTCATGATGCTGGTGACCTCGCTGATCTGGTTGATCCGGCGACACCATGTCTCGGCGCTTGCGGCCAAGGCGGCGGCACCGATTGGTGTGATCATGACGCTCATTGCGCTGGCCACTGGCGCTATCTGGGGCCAGCCGATGTGGGGCACATGGTGGGCCTGGGATCCGCGCCTGACATCGTTCCTGATCCTGTTCCTGTTCTATCTCGGCTATATCGCCCTCTGGGAAGCGATAGACAATCCCGACACGGCGGCCGATCTGACCTCGGTCCTGTGTATCGTCGGGTCGGTCTTTGCCGTGCTCAGCCGCTATGCCGTGAACTTCTGGAACCAGGGCCTGCACCAGGGCGCGACGCTGTCGCTGGACAAGGAAGAGAACATCGCTGACGTGTTCTCGACGCCGCTTTATATCTCGATTGCGGGGTTCGTGTTCCTGTTCATTGCGCTGGTTTTCCTGCGCACCCGAACGGAAATTCAAAAGCGGCGCACCAAGGCGCTCTTGGCACGGGAGAGACTGGGATGATGCCTGAACTTGGAAAATACGCGGACGCGGTGCTGTCGTCATACATCGTGTCGATTGTTCTGCTGGTGGTGCTGGTTGCTATGAGCATCCGCGCTGCCAGAAAGGCGCGGGTAGAGTTGGAACAGGCGGAGGAACGCAAACGTGGCTAAGGTCTCACCGCTGATGATTGCGCCTCCGCTGATCTTTGCGGCCTTGGCGGGGCTGTTTTTTTTCGGCATGGCGCGGGACAATCCCGACGAACTGCCCACCGCACTGGCCGGACAGATCGCACCGGATGTCGATGTAGAGCCTTTTGGCGATCTGCCGGGCTTTACATCAGCCGACATGAAAGACGGACAGGTCAAGCTGGTGAATTTCTGGGCCAGCTGGTGCGCGCCCTGTCGCGTGGAACACCCGACGCTGATGCAGCTCGAGGCCGAGGGCATTCCGATATACGGGATCAACTACAAGGACTCATTGGCCAACGGGGCCAAATTCCTGCGTGATCTTGGCGATCCCTTCATCGCTATTGGCAGCGACCCCAAGGGACGCATGGCGTTGAACTGGGGTGTTTACGGCGTGCCCGAGACCTATCTGGTGGACGGGGAAGGACGCATTATCACCCGCGTCGCGGGGCCGTTGACGCAACGCGAACTGACGGAGCGTATCCGCCCCAAGCTTGAAGAATTGCGCGGCGGGTCCTGAACGCCGCAGCTGACATGACAAAGGCCCCGAACGCATTGCGTCGGGGCCTTTTTTCTTAGGCGAGTCCGGCCCGGGATCAGGCCTTGGCAAGGTTGCGCAGTACATAGTGCAGCACGCCGCCATGTTCGACATATTCGATCTCGGGCGCGGTATCGATCCGGCATTTCAGGGTGATGGTTTTGGTCGTGCCGTCGCCATAGGTGATATCACAGGGCACTTCCTGCAAGGGTTCGATCGTATTCAGCCCGTGGATCGACACGGTCTCGTCGCCCTTCAGGCCCAGCGTCTTGCGCGTGTCGCCGCCGGTGAATTCAAACGGGATCACGCCCATGCCAACAAGGTTTGACCGGTGGATGCGCTCGAAGCTCTCGGCGATCACAGCCTTGACGCCCAAAAGCGCGGTGCCCTTGGCGGCCCAGTCGCGCGACGATCCGGCGCCGTACTGTGCGCCACCAAACACGACCAGCGGTGTGCCCAAGCCCTGATAGGCCATCGACGCCTCGTAAACGCTGGTCTGCGCGCCATCCGGGCCCAGCGTATAGCCCCCCTCGACCCCGTCCAGCATTTCGTTACGGATGCGGATATTGGCGAAGGTGCCGCGCATCATGATCTCGTGATTGCCCCGGCGTGAACCATAAGAGTTGAACTCGCGCGGCTCGACCTGTCGGTCCATCAGGTACTGCCCAGCGGGTGAGGATTGCGCAAAGGATCCGGCGGGCGAGATATGGTCGGTTGTCACCATGTCACCCAGGATCAACAGCACCTTGGCCCCCTCGATATTACTGATCGTGCCCGGCTCGGGCGCCATGCCGCGGAAATAGGGTGGATTCTGGATGTAGGTCGAGGTCGGCGGCCAGTCATAGGTTTCACTGTCCGAGGTTTCGACGCTTTGCCACTTGTCGTCGCCCTTGAACACGTCGGCGTATTTGGTGACAAACGCCTCGCGCGTCACGGTTTTTTCAACGATCTCGGCGATTTCCTGCGTGCTGGGCCAGATATCTTTCAGGTAGACATCCTTGCCTTCAGGTGTCTGGGCCAGCGGCTCGGATGTGAGGTCAATATCCATCCGGCCCGCCAGCGCATAGGCCACGACCAAGGGCGGAGAAGCCAGATAATTGGCGCGCACGTCCGGGCTGATGCGGCCTTCGAAGTTGCGGTTGCCCGACAAGACGCTGACCGCAACCAGATCGCCATCAGCAATCGCCTCGGACAGTTCGGCCTGGATCGGGCCCGAGTTGCCGATACAGGTGGTGCAGCCATAACCGACAAGGTTGAAGCCGATCTTGTCGAGGTCGTCCTGCAATCCTGCGGCTTCAAGATATTCCGTCACCACCTGCGAGCCGGGCGCGAGCGAGGTCTTGACCCACGGCTTGCGATCCAGCCCCAGCGCGGCGGCCTTGCGCGCGACAAGCCCTGCGCCGATCATCACGTAAGGGTTCGACGTGTTGGTGCAGGACGTAATCGAGGCGATCACCACATCACCGGACGACAGCGTATAGTCCTCGCCCTTGACGGATACTTCCTTGTCCATTGGGCGCTTGAAGGTCTCTTCCATCTCGCGCAGGAAGGTTGCCTTGGCATCGGTCAGCGCCACGAAATCCTGCGGGCGCTTGGGGCCGGAAATGGCGGGCACAATCGTGCCCATATCAAGGCTGAGCGTATCGGTGTAGATCGGCGCATAATCCGCCCCGCGCCACAGCCCGTTTTCCTTGGCATAGGCCTCGACCAGCGCAATCCGGTCCTCGTCACGACCGGTGGTGCGCATATAGCGCAGGGTTTCACCGTCAATCGGGAAGAAGCCACAGGTCGCACCGTATTCCGGCGCCATGTTGGCAATCGTGGC
The DNA here is from genome assembly GCF_040225985.1 of Shimia fortis. Lineage (NCBI taxonomy): Bacteria > Pseudomonadati > Pseudomonadota > Alphaproteobacteria > Rhodobacterales > Roseobacteraceae > Shimia > Shimia fortis. The sequence goes on along the minus strand of NZ_JBBPEU010000003.1, from coordinate 249,247 downwards.
CCGGTCGGCCAACGGCAGACGGTCCAGCCCTTCGCCGTAGAATTCGACGAATTTGCCCACCACGCCCTTTTCACGCAGCATTTCGACCACTTTCAGCACCAGATCTGTGCCGGTGGTGCCCTCGACCATGTCTCCGGTCAGCTCAAAGCCAACGACCTCGGGGATCAGCATCGAGATCGGCTGGCCCAGCATTGCAGCCTCGGCCTCGATCCCGCCGACACCCCATCCCAGCACGGCCATGCCGTTGACCATGGTTGTGTGGCTGTCGGTTCCAACCAGCGTGTCGGGATAGGCGACGGTTTCTCCGTTCTGGTCGGTGTCGGTCCAGACTGTCTGGGCCAGGTATTCAAGGTTCACCTGGTGACAAATACCCGTGCCCGGCGGCACTACGCGGAAATTGTCAAACGCGCTCTGGCCCCATTTCAGGAACTGATAGCGCTCCATATTGCGTTCATATTCGCGGTCCACGTTCATCTGGAAGGCGCGCGGGTTGCCGAATTCGTCGATCATCACCGAATGGTCGATCACGAGGTCTACGGGGTTCAGCGGGTTGATTTTTTGTGCGTCGCCGCCCAGCCCTTTGATCCCGTCCCGCATTGCGGCAAGGTCCACCACCGCAGGTACGCCGGTGAAATCCTGCATCAAGACGCGGGCTGGGCGATAGGCGATCTCGCGCGGGTTCTTGCCCCCGTTCGCACCCCAATCGGCAAAGGCGCGGATATCGTCGGTCGAGACAGAAAACCCGTCATCCTCGAACCGCAGCATGTTTTCCAGTACCACTTTCAACGCGGCGGGCAGGCGCGAGAAATCCCCGAGCCCCGCCTCCTGCGCGGCCGGGATAGAATAGAATGAAATGGATTTTCCGTTGATGTTCAGCGTTTTGCGCGACTTTGCGCTGTCTTGTCCAACCTTGATCGGCATGGGGGCCTCCCTTTGAAATTACTTTAGGGGTGTTGTGATAAAAAGGTGGCGTATCGCCCCGCGCCTTTCAAGGGGGGAGAGGGGCGAGTGTCAGGCCAGGGCTTTACAGGGGCTTCACCGGCTGCTCGCAAATGCTTGATTGGTTATTTCAGGGCTGCGGGTCTAGTTTCAGGGTATTCGAAAAAGGGGACATCTCGGAATGAAGCGACTCGCTGCGGTGATAATCATGCTCTGGTGCGCGACCACGTTGGCGGCGCAGGCCGAGACACGCCCTGTGGTGGTCGAACTTTATACCTCGCAAGGATGTTCGTCCTGCCCGCCGGCCGACGCGTTTTTTCACAACGAACTGTCCGCGCGCGAGGACGTGATCGCGCTGGCGCTGCATGTCGATTACTGGGATTACATTGGCTGGAAAGACAGCTTTGCCAATCCCGCCTACACCAAGCGGCAGAAAGCCTATGCCGTGGCGGCGGGGCATCGCTCGGTTTATACGCCCCAGTTGATCATCGGCGGACGGGACCACGTTGTCGGCAACAAGCCTGACAAGGTGAACGGGTTGATCGAGGCACATAAACGCGCGGCGTCACCCGTGCGCATGGCGATGCGGCGGCAGGGCGGCACGGTCTGGATCGAGGCCGAGGCGACAGGCGCTGTCAAGAACATGGTCGTGCATCTCGTGCGCTATAAACCTGAGCAATCGGTTGACATCAAGCGCGGCGAGAATGCGGGCAAAACGCTCACCTATACCAATATCGTTGATGGCTGGGACGTGATCGCCGAATGGGACGGGCGCGCACCCCTGAAAATCAAGGCGCCTGCACGTGGCGACAACCCTGTGGTCGCGTTGATCCAGGAAACGGGCAACGGGCCCATCCTTGCAGCGGCCCGCATCCGGTAAGCGGTCAGGATTTCTGGACCGAACCTTTGGGGCGCAGCGGGCGCGTCGCGTATTTCCAGCGGCGGTGAATCCAGAACCACTGGTCCATGTTTTCGCGCACAAGGGATTCCAGCCCGTCATTCACGGCTTGCGTCATGGTGATCGGATCGGAGTGGGGGATTTCATCCTGCGCCACGATCCGAAAACTCAGACCGTCCGGATTGCGCAGCCCATAGACCGGGATCAGCGCCGCATCGAATTTGAGCGCCAGTTCCGCCGTCACAAGCGAAGTGCGTGCCTTTTGTCCAAAGAATTCAAGTGGTTCGCCGTCCTGTACGTAAAGGTCAGTCAGAATGCCCAAAATGCCGCCCGCCTTGATGTGGCGGACCATCTCGATCATGCCCTTGCGGCCCTGTTCGAACATCGGCGTGCCGATCTTTGAGATCGAGCGCACGTAATGGTCGTTGAAATAAGGGTTCGACATGCGCCGATAGAGCGCCCCCATGTTATAGCCGCGATGGATCAGGTTGGCGCGCACAGCATCGTAATTTCCCATATGCCCGGTGACGAGGATCACCGGACGCCCCGCATCGCGCGCCGCCTCGAGACGGGCCAGACCGGGCCCCTCGATCGGGGCCGTGATGGCGCGTTTCACAAAATCCTCGCCGGAATAGATCTCGATCAGGGTGCGGCCCACATTGTCAGGCACGGCGCGGACCATACGGTCGACCTCGGCCTTTGGCAGATCGGGCAGCACATGCGCCAGATTCATCCGGATGCGTTTGCGAAACCCGCCAATCGGGGCCAGCACATGCGCGGTCAGCCACCCCATGCCGCGCACCCGCGTTTCATAGGGCATCAACATGGCGGTGCCAATGGCCGCGCGGATCACGATGTTCACCGTGTAATCCACGGCCTTTTGACCAAAGCTGTCTTTTTCTGCTGCCATCTGTCCGGGGTCTTATCGAAAGGTTTCGCGGTGCCACACATAGGTGCCCGCCGCCGCAATCACAAGCGCGCCGATGATTGTCCAGAAATCGGGGAACTCGCCAAAAAATACCACGCCCCACACTGTTGCAAAGATCAGCCCCGTATAGGCAAACGGCGCCAGCATCGACGCTTCGCCCTGCGACAGCGCGCGGATCAGCAAAAGTTGTGACACCGTACCGAACAGCGTGATCAGCGCCATCAACAACAGACTGGCCGGATCGGGCAGGGGCATCGTGGGCAGGGCCAGAAGGCTCAGCACGATCGTGCCAAAGACGCCGGTATAGAGAAGCGAGGTCCAGACGTCCTCATCCTTGCCGACAAACCGGGTTGCCAGCGCATAGGCCGAGTAGAAAAACGCCGCCGCCAGCGGATAGACCGCATAGGGCGAAAACACGTCCGAACCGGGCCGGATCACGATCATGGCGCCGATCAGGGATACCGCGATCCCGGCGACCCGGCGCGGCCCAAGCCGTTCACCAAGAAACAACGCGGCTCCAAGGGTGATCAGAACGGGGTTCACGTCCATGATTGCGGTGGCGTCGGTCAGGCCGATATGGCTTATGCCGACGAAAAAGCACCATGTCGCCCCCATCAGGAAGACCGAACGCGCGATTTGCAGCTTTGGATAGCGGGTTTTGAGCACCCCGGGCAAGCGACGCGCCACCAGCACCAGCACCACCAGCGTCTGGCCCGCATAGCGCGCCCAAAGGGCGGGCACGACGCCGATGCGCGGCGACAGGGCCTTGGCGGTGGCATCCATCAGCGTAAAGCAGAAGATCGCCGCGATCATAAGAAGAATGGCGCGCGCGTTGGGGGACAGGCTGTTCATGGCATCAGCACTATGCCCGCCATGCGCGGCTGTAAACCGTTTCCGGCGCTCTAGCTGTCGATCTCTTCTTCTGTGGGTTTCAATTGTATGTCGCCCCGGTCCTGCAACGCGCGAATGGCAAGAACGATCTGGGTCATGGCCGCTTCGCTATCTTTGGCGGACACTTTGCCAAGGTCCTGCACATCCTCGCGCAGCTGGTCGGCGAGGCGGGTCGAGATGTTGCCCAGCAGAAACTCGGCCACGTCGGGAAAATTGTCCAGCGCGCCGGACAGAGCGCGGATTAGCACAGCCTGGTCAACTTCGCGCAGCACGGCGGGGGCATCCAGCGGCGACAGGCGTCGCGGAATGTCGGCAAAGGTAAAAATCGATTTGCGCACGCGGTCTGCAAAGCCTGCATCCGTTTCCTCCAGCCCGACCAGCACATCGTTGCGCGTGGCGGCAGGAGACACGTTCAGAATTTCGCCGACGCGTTTGCTGGGGTCGCCGTCAAAGGCCTTGGGCGGGATATCGTCCAGCGCCGCGGCCAGCGACAGGCCGATCCGGTCTACGGTGTCGGGTGTGATCCCGCCGGTCATCGAAATGGCATAAGCGATACGGCGGGCCCTGTCGCCGGGCAACTGCCCCAGAAGATCGGCGGCCTTGGCCACGTCGAGTTTTGACAGCATGACCGCTGACACCTCGGTACTTTCGCGGTCGACAATCTCTTTCAGGCTGTCGGTGGGCAGGGCACGGATACGTGCCCAGGGGTCGCCTGTCTGGCGCACCCCGGCCTCTTTCCGAAGGCGGGCGGCGGTCATCGGACTGATCCGGCCTTCCAGCGCCGTCAGCGCATCGGCAATATCACGCGGGAACGACAGGCCGATGGATTCAAGCTCACCCGCAAATTCCATCAGCACGACCGCCAGCGTGTCGCGGTCGATATAGCGCATCTCGGCCATCATTTGCGTGAGATCCGCCTGCATGTCGTCGGGCAAAGTGGTCAGCGACACCTCGGCCCCTTCGTTCAGCAGAAAACGCAGGATGATCGCCGCCTTCTGGCGACGGCTCAGCCCCAGATCCGAGGGCGCGGGCAAGGCGGGTTGCAAATCAGGAGGGGAAAGCTGCGCAGTCGCGGCAGGAACGGTCATGGGCGAGACTCCTTTCTTGCCCGGACCTTAGGCGGGGTTTGGTGAACAAAAGTTCAAAACCCCGCCGGTCTTGTCAATTTTAGTAATTATAGGTCGATCCGGTGCGGATCGCTTCGGCCAGAGAGGTCTCGGGCCAGGTACCGGCGCCCCCACGGGCGCGGATTTCCTTGAGCTGCAGATAGGCGAGATAGCTGTCTCCGCTCTCGACAAAGGCCTGACCCATATACGAGCGCACCAAAAGGTTATCCGGATTGGTCTCAAGTGCGGCCTCATAATAGGACATGCCAAGGTCGACATTGCCCATCTTGCGATGGGTAAAGCCCCAATAGGTCAGCACCCGGTCTTCCTGCTGGTCCGACATGGCAGCCAGAACCTTTTGTGCGTTCTCATACTGGCCTGCATAGGCGTATTCGCGCACCGCGCCATACAGCACATCATCCACAAGGCTGGCATTTCCGGGTTTGACGCAGCGCTTTTTCTTTTCGCTCCAGACCTTACCGTTCTTGCACTCTTTGGTGGTCGGGGTGGGTTTAGGAACGAAATCGTCTCCGCCGGCGGCGTGCACCGAAAGGGGGGCCAGCAAAAGCGCGGCGGCGGCAAGGGATCTGGTGAACATGTCAGCTGCTCCGAAAGAAGTTGTGGTTAACGGTCATTGGCATAAATGCACATCTGGTCATACGTGTCCCAATAACTTCCCGGAGGGCATTTCTTGGGCGCAGCCTGTGCCGCTGCCGTGTACAGAATGACAAAGGCAGCGGTCAGGGCAAGCATAAACCCTTTGGTCGCGGGGAAATCAGCGACGTTCATCGCAGGTGCATTGATTGTCCAGCTTATCCCAGACGAACCCCGGCTTGCAGTCTTTTTCGGCTGCAGAGGCAAGGGTCGAGAAGGCAAAGCTCGCAATCAGGGCAAGTGTGATCGTGGAAGCAGTTTTCATGGTGTCCTCCCGAGGATAAGATATTCCGTGCGTTGAATGTAAGTGTGCAGCGCGGAAAATCAACGATAAAGTTTCAGTACCAGATTTTAGGCAGGCACGCATTCACGTTTGCGTGCCGGTCAGAGCCAGTTCGCGGCGATGCACATCTTGTCGCGTTCGTCATAATAGAACCCCGGTGCGCATTCCGGGCCGTTTTTTTCACCGATACCGGTTTTCGTGTTTGCCCCACCCGCCAGGGCAAGGGCTGGCACGATGGCGCAGGCAGCGGCCAGTGTCAGGGTGCGGATCATGGGTTTGTCCTTCCGTTACCGGCCATTATCCGCGAGGCACATACCGCCTTCAAGCGTGCTCCAGGTGAAGCCGTCATTGCAGTGCTTGCGGTTTTCTTCCGAATGGATGGTCAGCGAGGTGATGGGCTGGGCCTGAGCCAGAACGGGCAGGGTGGCCAGCAGTACGGTTGCGGTCAGCTTTTTCACGGGTGTCTCCTTTAGGCACAACTTCTGTGAGCTGGGAAATAGCGTCTTCAACCGAGTGGGCGAGGGAACCACGTTCACAAAACCGTCAGCGCACCCCATGAAAAAAGGCCGATGCAGGGTGCACCGGCCTTTCTAAGTTTTTGTCAGGGGGCGGTCTTATTCGCCAAACACCCGCTTGAAGATCGTGTCGACATGTTTCGTGTGATAGCCCATGTCGAATTTCTCGTTGATGCCCTCGACCCCGAGAGCCGCGACGACCTCGTCATCGGCCAACAGCAGTTCGCGGAAATCCAGACGTTCTTCCCAAACCTTTAGTGCGTTGCGTTGCACCATGGAATAGGCGTCTTCGCGGCTCACGCCGGCCTGGGTAAGCGCCAGCAACACGCGCTGCGACATCACGAGGCCGGGGAACTTGTTCATGTTGTCCAGCATGTTGTCGGGGAAAATCAGCATCTTGTCGACCACGCCCGCCAGACGATGCAGGGCAAAGTCCAGCGTCACGGTGGCGTCGGGGCCGATGCCGCGTTCAACGGACGAATGCGAAATATCGCGCTCGTGCCACAACGCCACGTTTTCCATCGCGGGGATCACGGTCATGCGCACAAGACGTGCCAGACCGGTCAGGTTCTCGGTCAGCACCGGGTTTTTCTTGTGCGGCATCGCCGACGATCCCTTCTGACCCATCGAGAAGAATTCCGCGCCTTCCAGCACCTCGGTGCGCTGCATGTGGCGGATTTCCACGGCAATGTTTTCGATCGACGAGGCAATCACCCCCAGCGTGGCAAAGAACATCGCGTGACGGTCACGCGGGATCACCTGCGTGCTGATCGGTTCCGGGCGCAGGCCCAGTTTTTCACAGACGTGTTCTTCAACCGCCGGGTCGATATTGGCGAAGGTTCCGACAGCACCCGAGATCGCGCCGGTGGCCACTTCCCAGCGAGCCTTTTCCAGACGGTTCTTGTTGCGATCCATCTCTGCATAGAAGCGCGCAAAGGTCAGGCCCATGGTAGTGGGTTCGGCGTGGATACCGTGGCTGCGGCCCACGCGGACGGTGTCTTTGTGCTCAAGCGCGCGTTTCTTCAGCGCGGCCAGCACCTTGTCCATGCCGCCCAGCAGGATATCGGCAGCGCGCACCAGCTGTACGTTCAGGCAAGTGTCGAGCACGTCCGACGAGGTCATGCCCTGATGCACGAAACGCGCCTCTTCGCTGCCGACATGTTCGGCCAGGTGGGTGAGGAAGGCGATGACGTCATGTTTGGTGACGGCCTCGATCTCGTCAATGCGGGCGACGTCAAATTCCACGTCTTTCGCTTTCCAGACAGCGTCGGCATTTTCCCGCGGGATCACGCCCAGATCGGCCATCGCATCGCAGGCGTGGGCCTCGATCTCGTACCAGATTTTGAACTTGGTGGCGGGTTCCCAGATGTCGGTCATCTCTTTGCGGGCATAGCGAGGGATCATGTCACGGCCTTGTGTAGAAAAAGAAGTTGCGCGCGGTTTAAACTGCAAGGGCTCGAACAGCAAGGCAGGAGGTGTCGGGTGGGACGGATTGCCCTGTTTTTGATGGCGCTGGCCAGCGCGGTGCAGGCGGACGGCTGGCAGAAACTGACCACGGACGAGATCTCGGCGCTGCTGCGGGGCAGGGTGGTGGACTATGCCTCTGGATGGCAGGATTTCCGCCCCTCGGGGCGCACGCTGTATGATGCCGGACGCGAGAGTTGGGGGTATTGGGACGCTCGCGACGATCTTTATTGCAGCCAATGGCCCCCCGCAGACGGTTGGGCCTGCTACGAGGTGTTTCATGATGCGGGCAGGGTGCGTTTCCTTGGCACGCGCGGTGATATCACCGACGGTGTGCTGCGGGTCGAGTAGACAGGCGCGGTGAAAGCGTTACAGTTGACCCAGTTTCATCAGGAGGATTTTTCATGACCCTGTTCAGGCCGATATCACGGGGGGTTATGGCCGCCGCGATCTCGTTGTTTGCGGCGTTTCCGGCGCTGTCCGGCACGCCCGTCATCTACAAGGATCAGGGGAAGGCCCTGTTTCAACTGGACGTGCCCGATTTCTGGAATGTGCGTGTCGGCGGCGCGCGCAACCTTCAGGCCCCGCAAGAAGACACACCCCGCGAGGTGCCGCGCCTGATCGGGTTGACGCCGGAAGGCATGGACGATGTGTTCGTCGGCTTTATCGCGCCACGCCAGGTGTCGAGTTTCGAACAGGGCCTTGCCTATATGTCCGAGATCGGGCCGCATCTGGTCAGGGATGCCGAGGTCTCCAGCAGCGAACGCCGCAGAATTGCAGGGTTTCCGGCAATGCGCGTCGCCGGAACCGGCCGGCGCAATGGCAAGACCGTGCATTTCACGGCGGTGCTGATCGACATTCCTGGCCCCCGGATGGCGTTTTCCGTCACGGTTCTTGAGGCCGGGCACGATCCCGCCGTTCTGGACGATGTGAACGCAATCTATGACAGTTTCCGGTCGGCGCGGTAAGGGAGAGCAGGGATGAGACAGTTTCGAAAATCAGCCATGGCGATCGGCGTACTTACCGCGTCCAGCCTGTTTCTGGCCAGCTGCGATGATGCGTCCGTTTATGGCGGGGCCTCGGTTGGGGTCTATTATGACTCGATGATGTGGAACGATTATTACCGGCCCTATCCCCCGCCGTCGCATGGACGCCCACCGGCCAAGCCCGTGCCGCCCATCGCCAAACCTCCAGGGCGTCCCGTGCACCCGATTGCGCCCGCACCGCCGATCCATCGCCCGGCGCCACGGCCACGCTAGGCTGGAAAGACCGGACCGCGATCTGAGCGAAGGGCAGCGCCACCATGGACGTGATCGAGGGCATTGGGCGCTATGCACCCGACACGGCACGGGATGCCGACGCATGGGACCGGCTTGCGGCTTTCGTGAAGAGCGAACCGCAAGCCTTTGATCGCAATCCGGAAACTGGTCACGTGACGGGCTCGGCGTTTGTGCTGTCGCCGGATATGCAATCGGTCTTGCTGACCCATCACGCCAAGCTGGACCTGTGGCTGCAACTTGGTGGCCATTGCGATGGGCTGCGCGATGCGGTGGCGGTGGCCGAAAAGGAAGCTTGCGAGGAAAGCGGCCTTGCGCGTCTGCATCTTGTGTCGGATGCGGTGTTCGACGTCGATATCCACGAAATTCCCGCCAACGCGCGCGAAGCGGCGCATCTGCATTATGACGTGCGCTTTCTGTTCCGCGCCGAAAGCACGGATTTCACCGTGTCCGATGAATCCCACGCACTTGCCTGGGTGCCGCTGGCGCGCCTTCACGATTATAGCCGGTCACGCTCGGTTCTGGTGGTGCGCGACCGTCTGGCACGTTTCCTGCCCTAGACGAACCGGTTACATTTCCCCCATCAGGCGCGGGTCGAACGGGTAGGTGGTCAGGTTTTCATAACCGTCCTCGGTGATCAGCACCTGATCCTCGAGCTTGATGGAAAAGTCGCCGTTCTCGGGGCTGACCAGCGCCTCGACACAGAGCACCATGCCCGGTTCCAACTCGTAATCAAACGCGCCCTCGACCATCTTGTCGGGATAGGCAATCAACGGCCATTCATCGCACAGGCCCACCCCGTGCATCAGGCAGCCGTATTTCTGCGCCTGAAACTGGTCATCCAGCCTGTGACAGTTTCGGCTGATCTCTTCGATGTTCACGCCGGGTTTCAGCATCTCCATATTGGTCATGATATGTTCGACCCCGTGCTGCATGGCATAGATCATGTCGGGGCGCGGTTTCTGGTCGCCGATCCACCAACTGCGCGAAATGTCGATGCAAATCCCGTAAGAGCCGACAAGATCGGTATCAAAACTGACCATCTCGTTATTCTGCACGATGCGCGGCCCGCATTCCTGAAACCACGGGTTGGTGCGCGGCCCGGAAGACAGAAGGCGGGTTTCGATCCACTCACCTCCGCGCCGGATGTTTTCGGCATGCAGCACCGCCCAGATGTCGTCCTCGCTCATGTCGCCGCGCGGTACACCTTCGCGGGCGGCCTGTTCCATCGCGAAAACGGCAGTTTCACAGGCATGGCTGGCACAGCGCATCGCCAGAATCTCATCCGGCCCCTTGACCGATCGGCATTTCTCGGTCAGTTCCTCGCCCTCCATGATCTCCAGCCCCTGCGCCTCTAACGCGCGCAGCCCGTGGATCATGATCTTGTCGACCGCCAGCCGCTTGTTGCCGGGGGCGTGTTCTTCAAGCAGCTTGCGCACTTCGTTGGAAAACACGTCCGCCTGCACATCCACCTTGTCACCACGGTCGAAATAGAACAGGTCCGCGCCCGCGCGCTGTTCCCGCACCAGCGGATTGAACTGGCTGAGGAAGGGCGAATTCTTGTAGTCCCAGATCACCATGTACCCGTCGGCACAAAGCAATAGCGCGCGGAACGGGTTATGCGTGTTCCAAAGCTGCATATTAGTCGAGTCGGTTGCGTAGCGGATGTTGAGCGGGTCAAACACCAACAGGCCGGCATAATCGCGATCCACGATATGCCGGGTCAGCCGTTCCCAGCGATACTTGCGCATGGCCTGCAGGTCGGGCAGCTGCAATCCCGCCTCGGCCCATTCCCCAAGCGCCAGACGGGTCGGTCCGATCTCGATCCGGTCCTGATCGTTGGGGGTGTTGTCTCCGGTGCGATCCCCCCGTGTCGGGTCGATCTTGCGGATATCTCGGTGATAGTCGCGCATGGCTGCCTCCCTAATGGCCTGTCTGCCATCCTGAAAGGCAGAATCAGGCCCGTCCTGTCTGAAACCGACGCGGGAATGGTCTTTTTTGAATGCGCTTGTGGGCGCGGGCGGTTAGGAAAAGGACATGACAAAGATCCTTCAAACCGCCATTCCCTTCAACGCTCTGGAAGAAAAACGCCTGCCGGGGATTGCTCCGCTGGACATGGCGGACTGGATTATCGTGGACGAGGCCTATGCCGGCCAGATGGCGCGGCGCGAGGCGCTTTTGGCCACACAACGCGACGATGTGCTGGCGCTTGACCCGTTGTCCATGGCCGCGGCGCAGGAGTTGCTGAACCTCGTTCTGGATCAGGTTTTATCGCGTGAAAACAATGGATTCAGGCGTGAAGGGGATGTGGTGACTTGTCCCGATGGGCGGCAGGTTCCGATCCTGAAGGACGACCCGCTTGGCACGCTGGGCCGGATCGCGCAGGAAGATTTCTGCCTTCTGGACAAGCGGGGGGATGAACACGTGCTGATGGGCGCGGTTCTGTGTTTTCCCGCCAGTTGGAAACTGTCCGAGAAATACCTGCAACCGCTTGTCGGCATCCACATTCCGGTTGCGGATTATACACAGGACATCGCCAAACGCGTGCAGCGCCTGTTTGACGGGGTGCGCGTCGGCCGTCCTCTCTGGCGCTATAACGCGCTGTGGTATCAGGATCCCGAGCTGCATCAGCCGCGCAGCGCGGAAGAACCCCGCCGCATCGGCGCCGGATCGCAAAGCGGCCCCTATCTGCGCAGCGAAAAACAATCGGTCCTGCGCCTGCCGGAAACGGGCTATGTGGTGTTTTCGATCCACACCTTTGTCGTGGCTCGCGAAGACGTGCTACGGGACAAAACTCTCTAGAGTGTTTTGTACGGGCAAGATTTTTCCAGAAAGATCTCCGGCTCAGAACACCCCAAGGGCAAGCCCGGCGGCCAGCGCCTGTCCAAGGTCGCGGCAGGGCGCAAGCTGAGCCTCGGTCAGGGTCTTTTTGGCCAGGATTTCCTCGGGGGTTTGCGCATGGGTGCAGAGGATCAGCGCAGGCTGTACCTCTTTCAGCCGCCAACCCGTCGCAATGCGGGCCAGTTGCCGCGCCGCGTTTTCGCCATCGGATCCGGCACAGATCATCTGGGCATAGGGCCGCCCCTCGATCCGTCCCAGCACGGGGTAATAACAGCGGTCAAACATCTCTTTCATTACGCCGGACAGCGCGGCAAGGTTTTCGGGCGCGCAGAACAGATAGCCATTCGCGGCCAGAAGATCGTCTGGCGTAACCTCTTCCGCCTTGAGCAGGCGCACATCGCCCTCGGGTTTTCCCGCCGCAAAAGCGGCTTCGGCCATCTGGCGGCTGCCACCGGTGCGGGAATGATAGATGATCAGTAGTGTGGGCATGGATGCAGCATAGCAGCCGCGCTGGAATGAGAAAGGGGGCGCAAGATGCGCATGCGGCGAGGGGCTGGTTTGAGCCCAGAACGACCAATGCTGTACGTTGTTGGAATGTCGTCAAACGGGGCCTGCCAATTCGCTTCTATTCTCCGTTCTTTAGAGAGATGGCTCCAATACTCAGTATACCTATGACTGAGAGTATTGCGCTAGCATCGCGCAGGTTGGTGAGGTCCGAGATCGTTCCATAGGCGGCTGTACCCAGAGCCGTCGAACCCAGACCGACAAGCACCCAAAGCCCCATGACGCGTCCGTGAAAGCCATCAGGAATCGACAACTGGATCTTTGATTGATTGGCTACGCCGACGATGGACGCTGCGCAGCCCAAGGTTCCCGCACACGCCAATCCCAACAACCAACTCTCGGTTTGCGACATGAGGAAAAGCGCGGCAAAGCCAGTGATGCCAAGATACTCAGCAATGTGATTGGGAAGGTTTTTGCTTAGGGCCATAAACGCTGCGGCACAGACTGCCCCAAACCCTGCGGCTGAAAGCAATAGTCCAGCGCCATCTGCCTCCCGACCAAAGGTCGTCGCGGCAAAAAGTGGAAACAGGTCGATCGCTGCACGCCCACCCATTCCGAACACGCCGGTAAGCATAAAAGCTTTCGTGACCCGGTGGCTGTCGCAGATGACAGTCCAGCCATTGTGCAGTTGTGAGAGAAGATTGCCGCTGGACGCTGAGGGTTTCGAGACGTCGTTCCTCAAAGACCATATTACCATTGCCAGCACCAGATTTCCAAGTGCGCCCAAGAGAAGAACCGGCGGGACACCTATTATCACAATGAGAAGCCCGGCCAGAGCCGGGCCAATCATACGGGTCAAGTTAAACACCATCGAGTCCAGGGCGATGGCTCTGGGCAGTAAGGTTTTGGGAACAAGCGCAGGTACCAAGGTCATACGCAGCGGCTGATGAGCCGATACAGTTATCCCTATCAGACATTCGAAACCGATGAGAACACCAACGGTTACGAGGTCGGCGAGCGCAAGAGCGACAAGTGATGTGGTCAAGGCTGCCAGAACAAGCTGAACTGTGACCATCGCGGGGATGACCCGGACCCGGTCGGCAACTGCGCCAAAAAGTGGTCCAATGATGACTGTTGGAACAAGCTGCGCGGTAAGCACAATACTCGACCAAAAGGTTGACTCGGATAGCTCCCACGCGAGCCAAAGCACAGCGACCCGTTGCATCCAAATGCAAGTCAGAGCGACGCTATTTCCAGCGCAGTAACGTAGGTATAAGGCAAATCTCGCTTTGACCATTAGAACACCCTGATTTGACGGTGGGTGCCCAGGCGAACGGCCAACTGAAGACTACGCTTCCCGATGGTTGTCCATCAAATTCTCGCCAGTTGCGTAGCTGCTTAAAAATATCATGTGATCTATTCAGGCGCAAACGGCAATCGTCGCAAGCTGTTGACAGCGGACATTGGAGCACTTGCTACCAAAGCTCACTCAGACCCGCCCAGCAGACTTGGAGCTTTACCCCAAAGAGAAAAAGGGCGCCTCGAAAGGCGCCCTTCTGTGTCACTGTCCCGGTTTTCCGGACTGCTATTCTTAGCAGCTGTAGTACATTCCGAATTCGACGGGGTGCGGGGTGTGCTCGTAAAGCTCAACCTCTTCCATCTTCAGGCCGATATAACCTTCGATCTGGTCTTTGGTGAACACGTCACCGGCCAGCAGGAAGTCGTGATCCGCTTCCAGGGCTTCCAGCGCTTCGCGCAAGGAGCCGCAGACGGTCGGGATGCCTTCCAGCTCTTCCGCCGGCAGATCGTACAGGTTCTTGTCCATGGCTTCGCCCGGATCAATCTTGTTCTGGATGCCGTCGAGGCCGGCCATCAGCAGGGCTGCGAAGCACAGGTAGGGGTTCGCGGACGGATCGGGGAAACGGGCTTCGACGCGCTTGGCTTTCGGCGATTCTGCCCACGGAATACGGACACAACCCGAACGGTTGCGGGCCGAGTAGGCACGCAGAACGGGGGCTTCAAAGCCCGGGATCAGACGCTTGTAGCTGTTGGTCGACGGGTTGGTGAAGGCATTCAGCGTTTTCGCGTGCTTCAGGATACCGCCGATGAAGTACAGAGCTTCCTGCGACAGGTCCGCGTATTTGTCGCCTGCAAAGAGCGGCTTGCCGTCTTTGTAGATCGACATGTTCACGTGCATGCCGGTGCCGTTGTCCCCATAGATGGGCTTGGGCATGAAGGTTGCCGATTTGCCGTAGGACTGGGCAACGTTGTGGATGACGTACTTGTATTTCTGCAACTCGTCCGCCTGTTTGGTCAGCGAGTCAAAGATCAGGCCCAGCTCGTGCTGACAGGACGCCACTTCGTGGTGGTGCTTGTCGGTTTTCATGCCCAGACGCTTCATGGTCGAGAGCATTTCCGAACGGATGTCCTGTGCATCGTCGATGGGGTTCACCGGGAAGTAGCCGCCCTTGACGCCCGGGCGGTGGCCCATGTTGCCCATTTCATATTCAGTGTCGGTGTTCCACGATGCGTCGATTGCATCAACTTCGTAGGATAACTTGTTGATCTTGTTCTCGAAACGCACGTCGTCGAACAGGAAGAATTCGGCCTCGGGGCCCATATAGGCGACGTCACCGATGCCCGATGCCTTGAGGTAGGCTTCGGCTTTTTCGGCGGTGCCGCGCGGGTCGCGCTCGTAGGCTTCGCCGGTGTCGGGCTCAACGATCGAGCAGTGGATCGCAATGGTCTTCTCGGCATAGAACGGATCCACATAGGCCGACGTGGTGTCGGGGATCAGTTTCATGTCCGAGGCTTCGATCGACTTCCAGCCGGCAACCGACGAGCCGTCGAACATGAAGCCTTCTTCAAGGAAGTCTTCGTCGACCAGATCGACGTCAACGGTCACGTGCTGCAGCTTGCCGCGGGTGTCGGTAAAGCGGATGTCGACATAGGCCGCATCTTCGTCTTTGATCAGCTGGAGAACTGCGTCTGCGCTCATTCTCTATTTCCTTCTGTTACAGATAGAATGGGTGGATTACAGGGCGTCCGAGCCGGATTCACCGGTCCGGATGCGGATGGCTTGCTCGACAGGGCTGACGAAAATCTTGCCGTCGCCGATCTTGTCGGTTTTTGCGGCGTCAACGATCGCCTCGATCGCGCCGTCAACCTGATCGTCATCAAGGACGACCTCGATTTTGACCTTGGGCAGAAAGTCCACGACATATTCCGCGCCGCGATACAGTTCCGTGTGGCCTTTCTGACGTCCGAAACCTTTGACTTCGATCACGCTCAGGCCCTGGATACCCGCGTCTTGAAGGGCTTCTTTGACTTCATCCAGCTTGAACGGCTTGATGATCGCTTCGATTTTTTTCATCTCGGGATTCTCCTCACCTGAGTTGTCGGAACCTGACAGACCACTTTCGTGCAGGGGTCACAATTGTCTAAGGTGACGCGGGGCCAACGGGGCAGGGGATTCCGTTGGTGGTGATTAAAAATTAGGCAATGTGCGCGAAAAACGCGCCAAATTGAATCGCGAGAGATCAGAAAATGACCGAATTGCTCACATCTGCCCAAATGCGCGCCATTGAAATGGCGGCTATCGAGTCGGGCGACGTCACGGGGCTGGAGTTGATGGAACGGGCCGGGCAGGGCGTGGTCAAAGCGATTTTCGAAGAGTGGCCTGAGTTGGGTGGAGAGGGGGGCGTTGCCCCCCGTCCTTCGGACTCCCCCCAGAGTATTTCTGAGAAGGTGAAGCAAAGGGCCGTTGTTCTGTGTGGACCGGGCAACAATGGCGGCGACGGGTTTGTCGTGGCGCGGTTGCTGAAAGATCGTGGCTGGGAGGTGGATGTGTTCCTGTTTGGGGACGCCGGGAAACTGCCGCCGGATGCGCGTGTGAATTTCGACCGCTGGTGTGAGATGGGCGCGGTGGAAGCTCTGACCATGGAGCAGGTGGAGCGTGTCTCCGGCGCGACCTTGTTGGTGGATGCGCTATTTGGCACAGGGCTGGGGCGCCCGATCACGGGGGGGCTTGCCACGATTTTGGGGCGCGCGAAAAAACTGTGCAGGACGCATGGCACGAAAGGTCTCGCGATTGATATTCCGTCGGGGCTGTGTGCGGATAGCGGGCGTGCCCTGGGCGCGGTGTTGCCGGCGGACTTGACGGTGTCATTTCATCGCAAAAAGCTGGGGCATGTGCTGGCCGAGGGGAGCGGCCTTTCGGGGTATGCCGCCGTCGCCTCGATTGGTCTTGACGATGTGCTCTCGGCCCAAACCGAGGCGCAGCGTCTTGGCTCGGGGATCGTCCGCGAGGTCAGCCCCCATGTGTCGCGGAAATTGGCGCAGTCCCACAAATTCTGTCACGGCCACGCTCTGATCCTGTCTGGTTCTGCAGGCAAAACCGGTGCTGCGCGTTTGGCAGCGCGGGGCGCGTTGCGGATTGGAGCGGGGCTGGTGACGCTGGGTGTGCCGCATGACGCGCAAGCCGAGGTTGCCGCGCAGATCACGGCGCTGATGATGTGCGAGTTGGGCGATGCCGGGGCTTTCGCGCATGTGTTGCAAGACGGGCGGATCAACGCCTTGTGCCTGGGGCCGGGCCTGGGGTTGGAGCGGGCGCGGCAGTTGGTGCCAGTCGCTTTGGGTGGTGGGGTGCAAACCCGCCCTAAGCGGTCTGTGCTGTTGGATGCGGATGCACTGACGGCCTATGCCGATGACCCCCAGGAGCTCTTCGAAATTTTGCACGACAGCTGCGTGCTGACGCCGCATGCGGGCGAGTTCAAGCGCCTGTTCCCCGAGATTGCTGCCAAACTGGATGCCGCACCGACCTATGGGCCAGCCTATTCCAAGGTCGACGCCACCCGCGAGGCGGCAAAACGGGCAGGGTGCGTGGTGCTGTTCAAGGGCGCGGACACGGTGATTGCTGCGCCGGACGGCCGGTGTGCGCTCCATGCGGCTGTTTATGACCGCGCGGCCCCCTGGCTGGCTACGGCCGGGGCGGGGGATGTGTTGGGGGGGCTCATCACGGGGCTTTTGGCGCGGGGGCTTGCGCCCATGCAGGCCGCCGAAACCGCCGCCTGGTTGCATGTGGAATGCGCCCGCAGCTTTGGAGCCGGACTTATCGCAGAAGACCTGCCCGAACAGTTGCCTGCCGTGCTGCGCGCCCTGGGTGTCTAGGCCACAGTTTTTCCCCTTAACCCAGAATGGGCTGGCAAGGCAGACTGTGTGCAGCTATCATTTCGGGAAACAAAAACGGATCGGGCAGGTCCAGAACAATGGCGGATTATTCTTTCTGGGCTCTGGGCGAGTCCTATATCTCCGTGTCTGGCGGAGAGCAGCTTGATGGCGTCACCCAGGGGGACGGCAGCCATTTGGTGGGCGAAACGATTACGTTGAACGACAATGCCTGGGAGCAGATCTTCGTCAGCGACGGCGGTTCGGATATCAATTTCGACGACAATGACGGCAATCAGCGCCTCGACGGAACACAGAGTTTCGATGGGGTCACCTATTCCAACAACACCCGTATCGAGGCCGAGTATGAATTTACTCTGCGGGACCCCAATACCGGCCTGACCTATCGCGTTCTGTCGGTGAATTTTGCCACGACATCTCCGTCATACGGGACCATCGAGGGGTTGGCCTTTGTGGACGAGTTTCCACCCATCGGTGTCGCGCTGGATGTCATTTCGGCGCGGGAAGGTCCGAGCGGGGGGTCGGCTGTGCCCGAAGGCGAAATTGCCGCACCGCCCTGTTTCACGCCGGGCACGCAGATCCGCACACCTGAAAAAGACCGGGCGGTTGAAACCTTGCAGGTCGGCGATCTGGTCGAAACTCTGGACCATGGCCCGCAACCGATCCGCTGGATCGGCACCTGCACCGTATCTCCGATGCGGATGCGTTTACAGGCCAGTTTCCGCCCCGTGCGAATCCGCAAGAATGCCTTTGGCCCAGGCCGCCCTTGCCGGGATATGCTGGTGTCCCAGCAGCACCGGATTTTCCTGCAGGACTGGCGCACCGAGCTTTTGTTCGGCGAAGCAGAAATGCTTGTCGCGGCGGTGCATCTGGTCAATGACCGGACCGTCACTCTTGCCCCTGCTGTCGCGGGCACAACCTATATTCACCTGCAGTTCGACCGCCACGAAATCCTGTTCTCCGACGGCCTGCCCAGCGAGAGCCTGAACCCCGGTCTGCACGGGTTGCGCAGCCTGCCCGAGGCCAGCCGAACCGAGCTGGCGTCGCTGTTCCCCGAACTTGATCTGACGCGGTCCACCCCCCTCGCGCCCGCCCGCACGATTGCCCGTCGATGGGAGGCGGGGCTCTTGCGCAACTGACGCGGGTTCCTCGCGTAAAATCACGGATTGACACCCTTGCAGCGCGGAAATACACAGCGGGCTCAGTGCGGGTGTGGCGAAATTGGTAGACGCACCAGATTTAGGTTCTGGCGCCGCGAGGCGTGGGGGTTCAAGTCCCTCCACCCGCACCATTTTGCAATCGGAGCTGGACAGAAACCGTAACACCTTGAACGGAAAGGTGGTTTTTGGGGTTCGAATACCCTCTTTCAAGCTGAGCGCGAGTGGCTGAGAAAAAACCAGCCGAAGCACTGTTCGCTTGGATGCCAAGTCGCCTTTTTCCCATATATCGTAGGGACTTGAGAGAAATCTCATGGCGAGTTCGAACATCTCGTCAAATGTGCGGGCGGGGCAAGCCGTTTTGGCTGCTACCTCGTCAATCTTTACCTTTTCTGACTGTAGCTCGGCTAATTTGTTGTCGATGGCTTCGATCACTGCAGCGTTCTTGGTTTGAACGCTTCGCTCAACGAATGCCGACAATTCCCGCTCAATCTGCCGCGACTTGGTTCGAAGTCTTTTCGATTCCTCTTTGGCAGTGCCTGAACGCTTATCCCACGCGTCGCGAAACATACGGTCTGCGAGTTCGAATGTGGTTCGATCTGGAATTACCGATCTCAATAGTTCATCAAACTGATCCTCAACCTTATCCCGGGCAATAGACTTTCCCTTAAGTGGGCAACCTCGTTGCTGGCACAGATAGTACGGATATTTCTTCCCGGTATGGCTCCTTGACCAAGCCGATGTAAGCCTCCGCCCACACGCTTCACAGACCAAGAAACCGCGAAGCGGAAAGTCCTTGTCGATATCCTTGCGAGCCGGGGCAACGCTCTTTGCATTGAGCCTGTCTTGGATGATCAAATACGTGTCGTATGAGATCAGCGGTTCATGCTGAGCCTTGGTGAGGGCGACACCCCACTCCTTCTTCTCAAGATATCCAGCGTACAAAACGTGTTTTAGTAGTTTGGTTACGCCGTCAAAGCGCACTTCTGTACCCCTGTAGTCCTTCGGATACTCGGGTTTGGAATCGAGGAACCGTTTGACCTCCGCTTGGGTTTGAAAACGCTCAGATGCGAAGCCATTCAATGCTTCGGTGACAATTGAGGCGACCGGCTCATCTGGAACCATAATCTTACCGCCGCCGGGGGCTTTTACATACTTGTAGCCCCGAGGAGCCTTGAACACGTTAAAGCCGTTTTGCAGCCGAGCAATCGTTCTGCTCTTGCACTGTTCGGCGTTTTTCAACCGATCGTGCTCCGCAATCGCTGCAAAGATGGTCTCAATGAAACGAGAGCCTGCGTCTTCCCCAAACTTTTGCTTGGGACTCTCAATCTTTGCGCCACAAGACATGATCTTCTCTCGCAATTCAGTATGGGTTGAAACGTCCCGGGCAAACCGCGTGATGTCATCCACTACAACAACATAGTCGGCGCCATTCACGCTTCGCAGGTGTTGTAGAAGGTCGTTCATCCCGGGCCGTTCAGAGAACTTGCCCGATATGACGTCTGTAAAGACTTCAACGACCTCATAACCTTGCCGTTCAGCGTACTCACGGCAGCTACGTTCTTGACTGGATAGTCCGGCACCATCGCTTGTTTGCTTGGCGGAGGAGGCGCGGCAGTAAATGAAGCATAGTCTGGCGGTTATAGATTTCAGATCAGTGAGCATTGAAAATTTCCTTTCTAGTTTGAATGGGCGTTCAGGCTGCATCACGAACAAACTCGTTCGCGATTCTCATCAGATGCGGTCTTGGTTCGGTTTTTCCGATGGATTGCTGAACAGGATGAACTTCGAAGCCGAGATCAATAAACGCCACGATAATGGACCACATCGCTTCCAGAAACTCGGCGCGCTGCTCGCCTGTTAGGCCGGTTTGGTCAAGAAGGCTTTGGTAGGCGTCAACATCGATTTCGACGCTTCGAAGGCGGGACACTTGCTCCCTGTTTCTGACCCGTTTTGGTGTTTTGGCCTGAGTGTTTTCTTTGTCTATTTTCAAATTCGAACCCTCCTTGCTTTGGTGGATGATCGCGTCGTTTTGCTCAGCGACACCTAAGCGTAAGTTCGAAGGAGGTGGTTTTGGCAAGCATTTGTTTTTACGTAATTAAATGTCCGAAAATACGCATTTTCGGACATGCCATTTTGCGTCACAAACCAAGACTGAAACTACGAAAGAAATTCGACGAACAAGCATCGCGTGTGATTTTCTGTGACATGAAAAAAAGTTTGAGAATCGTTGGATTCGGGTTGGTCGGAGACCAGCCTAGGCTTCATGTGAGACCAACTTTGGAAAAAGATCAGTCGTTTCGTAAGCGATTCGTGCCGAACACCTCGGTACGCAGAACACTCTTTAGGGGCATCTTCATGGTGCTGACAGACGACCGACTGGAGTTCTCTTTGGACGCACCACACTATAACTTTCTCGAAATTTCCCATTACAACTTTCATCTTACCGCTGAATCTGGCAACGTCCACACAACCCATTTTAGAAGGTTTTTGAAATGACTTCAGTGAAAGACGCAATCGCTGCTTATCCCAGAGGTTCAGAGTGGAGAGTATGGGATCTCCACATTCACACACCCGCTTCCTTTCATTGGGAAGGAGCCAAATTTGGCGAAGATGAAGAAGAAAACAAGCGTCTCGTTGATGACATGATCGACGCTATGAACAGCGCAGAACCCGAAGTTTTTGCAATCATGGATTACTGGACTTTCGACGGGTGGTTTCGTTTACAAAAGCGGCTTGCGGAGGACGGTGCTCCAATACTCAAGAAGACAGTGTTCCCGGGAATTGAACTTCGGATATGCACACCGACAACTGTACGCTTGAATGCACATGTCGTGTTTTCGGATAAGATTGATGATCAGCATCTTCGGGATTTCCTGTCGACGCTGAAACTTGAAATCATCAGAAGGCCTTTGTCACCTGCCGCAATTGCGGACTACGCGCGTAAAGCGGGCGAAGACAAACTTACCAAACTCGGCACTTCCAAAAATGAGATTTCGAACTGCGAAAGCAAGGCATTGGCGGTCGGAAGCAAAATTGCAGAAATTACACGTGAATCCTATGAAGAAGCCGTA
Organism: Shimia fortis; assembly: GCF_040225985.1. Classification (NCBI taxonomy): domain Bacteria; kingdom Pseudomonadati; phylum Pseudomonadota; class Alphaproteobacteria; order Rhodobacterales; family Roseobacteraceae; genus Shimia; species Shimia fortis. Next base: position 227,529 of record NZ_JBBPEU010000003.1, on the reverse strand, counting down.
AATTCTGTAGCTGAAGGTATGGCTCTTGCCTTTATGCCATTTTCGACAAGCGACGGCTTGGAAAAAATTGATTGGAACGAGCACTACGCGTTCACAATGAGCCTATTCACGCTACCACCGATCTTCGAAGCGCGAAAATACGATCAGTGGGCTGCTTTTGCTGGTGTCGAAACTGAAGGAAACAAGAAATGGTTTAGAGCCTTTCAAGATGCTCTTTCTGGAAAAGCTAGGCTTGCTGTCTCCGGTAGTGATGCACACCGCTTCGTTGGCAAAAGCGGTTCGAACGATAGTCGCGGCTACGGAGACTTCCCGTCTGGCAAGAAAACTTGGATAAAGGCTAACCCGACTTGGGAAGGGCTGCATCAAGCAATAAAAGAGCCAGCAAATCGCTCGTACATTGGTGAAAGCCCTGCCAAACTGGTAAGGATCGATGAGAACAAGACCTTCTATATAGATCGCTTAGCCGTTCGAAAAAATACGGCCCCTCCAGGAACTCCCAATTGGCTCGCGAACTGTGATTTGGTCCTAAACCCCGACCTAGTCGCAATCATCGGTAACAAAGGAAGTGGCAAGAGCGCGCTCGCAGATATCATTGCTTTGCTGGGTCAGTCGCAGCAGAAAGCGTACTTTTCATTTTTGCGGAAAGACAGGTTCAGAGGAAAATCTGGAGAACCTGCAAAGTTCTTTGAAGGTGAACTGACATGGATTTCTGGCAATAGTCGCAAGGAACTCCTTTCTGATGACCCTGAACCAGAACTTGTCGAACTGGTGCGATACATTCCACAGGGGAGGTTTGAGGCACTTTGCAATGACCACGTCAGTGGTAAGTCTAATGAATTCGAGAAGGAACTGCGCTCGGTTATCTTTGCCCACGTTCCACAGATGGAGCGCACCGGCTCTTCAAATTTCGAAGAGCTTATTGACAGACTCGAAGAGGGGTTTCGCAAAGATCTCGCTGAACAAAGAAAGGCGATGTCGGCACTCAACGAGGACATCGCGAACATTGAGAACCAATTGAATCCTATCGCCATCAAAAACGTTGACGAGCAGCTAAAGCTAGTGAAGCAACAACGCGAAGCCCATGTTGAGAGCAAGCCAAAACAGGTTGCAGAACCGACCGAGCAGCTTACCCCCATACAACTTGAGATTAGGGATCGTATTGTTGCGATCGATGAGAGACTCGAGCAGGTGGCGCAACGGGAAGCCGACTTGCGTGGGTTAGAGAGGAAAGTAACGACAAAAAAGCAATCTGCTGAAAACTTGAGGAGGAAAGTGTCTAGGCTTGAGGAGCAATACAAGGAATATCTAACCACAAGTCAGATGGATGCGGCGAATATCAGAGTTGCGTCGACCGATCTCGTTTCCTTCGATGTCAGATTGTCCAAAGTTGAAAAAAGAGAAAAGCAATATCAGAGGCTTCTCCAACAATTCGCATCTGAGCGCGCAAATTTGCAGAACGAAACACAGAGTCTTTCTGAGGAGCGACAGGAGAAGGCCAAACAACTGGCTGAACCACAGCAACTGTATCAGAGCTACCTACTTTCACTTCGAGGTTGGCAGGCCAAATTGGAAGAGATCGAAGGCTCCAGTGACGATCCCGAGTCTCTGAATGGGATTCTTGCTCGAATAGACTACTTGAAGGAACTTCCTGAGCGATGCAACAAGCTGAAAGGAGAGCGTCGGCTTCTGGTGGCTAGCATTTTCAAGTCGTTGGAAGCGCAGCGGAAAATTCGGGAAGGGCTATTTGCTCCATTGCAATCAGTAATTCAAAGCGACGTCCTCATTCAGGAGGAGTACCAACTAACCTTTCAAGCCAAACTTGAAGCAGGTATTGATCGCTTCTCGTCACAGCTTTTTGATCTGGTTAAACAACATAGCGGTCCACTTAGGGGCGAAGACAAAAGCTTGGAAGCCGTGCGAACAATTTTCGAGGCAGTGGAATTGCGGAAGGAAACTGATGCGGTGACACTTTCTGAAAACCTCGACAAACTGCTTGATGACGCTGCCCGAAACGTCGATGAAAAGTCTCTTGGCCTAGGTCCTATTATGCGCAAGGATCGAAGTGTTTCAGATGTTTACGATCACATTTTTGGACTTCGTTTCATCGAACCGAAGTACACTCTTTTGTTTCAGGAAACTCAAATCGAGCATTTGTCACCGGGTCAGCGAGGAGCTTTGCTGCTTATTTTCTACCTTCTGGTGGACAAAGGCCGAAACCCCATTGTTTTGGACCAGCCTGAAGAGAACTTGGACAACCAAACAATCGTAAGCCTCTTGGTTCCAGTCCTTGATGAAGCCAAAAAGAGCCGCCAGATTTTTATGGTTACACACAATCCAAACTTAGCTGTGGTTTGCGATGCAGAGCAGATCATTCACGCAACATTCAGTAGAAAGGGTGGCCCCGAAATACACTATACATCGGGTGCCATTGAAGACCCCGGAATCAACGAAAAGGTTGTCAATGTCTTGGAGGGTACCAAGCGAGCCTTCGACAATAGGGGAAACAAATATCATTGACGGTTCGTGGCCACCGCAAGGCCACTGCTGACGAATTATGGATAAGTATGAAAAGGCGAGAAGTGGACAGGTGACGCAAATTTTTGAAGTTGTGGGTGACGGGTTAGACATTGGATACGAGAACATCAGGGAGGCAAATGCCCCCGCAGAAGAGCAGATGCGTGCTCTCATTGAGGAGATGTGGGCCAAATACGAGCCGTATGCCGACCCAGATTTTTGCGATGGTTTTGCTCGTGATTTAGATGCACGCTTCTGGGAAATGTTTCTAGGCTGCACTTTGATTGATGCGGGCCTTGAGCTACTCCCGACTGTTGAACGCGCTGTTGAAGGCGGGCAACCAGACCTTTGTGTCATTGATCAAAGTCGCCGAATTTGGATAGAAGCCATTGCGCCGACGAGAGGCGCTCAGGGGCCGGATCAAGTAGTTGGACCGATACCTTTGAACCAAGGCGGTGGAGTTGCACCAATGCCTGTTCGTCAAGCAAGGCTACGCACGACGAGCGCATTTTGGACTAAGTTCTGTCGAATACAAAGTTACCTTGATCAGGGCGTAATCAATCCAGAGGACGGCAGAGTTATTGCAATAAGCGCCAGTCGTTTTGCGCTGCTTGCGCCAGAAGATCCGCCCTTGATTATGACTTCCCTGCTCCCAATTGGGAACGAGCGCCTGATTGTAAACCCGGAAACGGGCGAGATTGTTGAGCAAAATTTTGAATACGCTCCCGAAATTGAAAGAGAAAGTGGAGCGGTGCCGCGAACCGCGCTCGTAGACCCTCAGTTCTCCAGCGTTTCAGGTGTGCTGTGGTCTCGTATTGGGATCGGAAACATGGAGCGCCAAGTGCGCCCCCTTACGATGGTGCACAATCCGCTTGCTGATGTGCCAATCAACCAAGGGTGGGGGCCTTGGGATCGGGAATTTGTGACTACGCAAGATGACAGCGACTGGGTGTCGAACGATATCCGTGCGCATCCTACATCGAACGCCTAAATTGCCAATATGTCGCCTGCGCCGCTTTTGGCGCAGACGTTCCGATCCAATAAAACCGATGCAGAAAGAAGTTTAGAGCTTGGGTGTCGGATTGCCTTTTTGTTCTGCAAAATAGAGTTGCCACCTGTGAAACTCACTGAATATTTGGTTTGAACTTTCTTCCTTTAGGTGCACCAATCTCTGGAATTGATATGTCGCGCCGAAGCTTAGGCCAACCCTTGATCAGAGCAACAGGTCATAGACGTCATTGCTGTCCATAACCGTCCAATTGAGACTTGACTGACCTGCGCCATCGACCAAGGCCCAAATGATCTGACCTGTGGGGCGATAGATCACGAAAGCCTCGGTCAGTGTATCATCACCGGCCCGTTCCCCCGACGCATCAGAGGTATGGGCAAAGTTCACCTGAAACTGTGCGGCGGTTGCTGATGCAATGCCAAACTCGAGCACATCGCCTTCGGTTGCGTCATAATCCTGAATCCAGTCCGAGCCGTGATCGAAAATTCCGATATGGAAGAAACGGTCGGCACCGTCTCCGCCATTCACCCGGTCATGGCCCCATCCGCCATTGAGGAAATCATCTCCTGCATTGCCAAACAGTATATCCCCGAGCGCCGCGCCGGTGATGGTGTCATGGCCATTCTGACCGGCCAGAAAATCAGCTCCGAACCCGCCAACGATGCTGTCGTTTCCGTCCATCCCGTAGACAGAGTCGTTTCCATAGCCTGCATCGATCGTGTCATCTCCTGCGCCGCCATAGATCGTGTCGCTTCGGTCGGCAGAGGTTGCACCGGCGATGATCAGGTCATTCCCGTCATCGCCGTCGATCTGATCTGCGCCATCCCCGCCATAGATCATGTCATTGCCGCCACCGCCACTGAGGCGGTCATTGTTGTTGCCGCCCTGCAACCGGTCGCTGCCCGCGCCGCCGGTCAGGTCAACGGCGGGATCAAGGTTCAAGGTGTGAAGCTGCGGTGCCGACAGTGTCTGGTCGGTGAATTCGAAATTCTCGACATTGTAATAGTCATTGCTCTGGCCGTTGAAGCTGAGCCTGTATCCCGCGCCGGTCTGCGTCATCGTGGCTGCGCTGGAGTCGACAAACAACCTGACAGTGTCGATGCCCGTACCGCCCTGGATGATGTCGTTGCCCGCGCTTTCCAGGAAAAGATCATGCCCGCCACCGCCATTCAGCGAGTCATTTCCGGCCCCCCCGTCGAGTGTGTCATTGCCATTATTGCCCGAAAGCGTGTCTGCCCCGTTGCCCCCGGCAAGGCGGTCATTGTACGCAGAGCCATTGATCACGTCATTGCCCGTCAGCACATAGCGCATCAGGCCGTCAGTATCGTTGCGCTCGGAATACCGCATAACGCTGTAGGCGTCGAGATTCCCGTTTGTCAGGGCATGTGTCAGGACACCACTTGCCCACTGTCTATAGCCCGTGACTTGCCCGTACACATTTCCGTAGACGTCGTAAGAGAAGTTGCCTGTGTATTGTGCGCGCAACGCTCCGGCAACGATTGTGATCTGGCGGCCGCTATAGCTTTGGACTGTTCCATACCAGAAAGACGATTCGCCCAGCATGTCGATTGCGCGGTACCCTGTGATCGTAACCAAAATAGATCTCCCTTAATTCGCGGTTATCGGCAAAATGAAACATTCATGATTTGCGCTTTATAACCCGCTTTGGAAGTATCAGTATGATCCTTGTCAATTCCTGCGTGTTTTCGCGTGATCGCTGACGCTGTGGTTTTGCTTTCGATCTGCGGGAATCCGTCTGGACTGAGACCCTTGTGACCGACCATGCCACATGCTCGGGATTCAACTGTGGGGATGTCATTGGTAGGCCCGGCAGGACTTGAACCCGCAACCAAAGCGTTATGAGCGCTCTGCTCTAACCAATTGAGCTACAGGCCCTACCTTGTGCGCCTTTTGCTACCAGAACCCGCGCCCGCGTCAAGGCTTACCGTTGCTTCCAATCACGACTTGGTCTAGTGCCTGCCCAAGCGAATTACGGAGTGCGTCATGACCGAAGGCAAGAACGGAATCACTTACGCGGATGCAGGTGTGGATATCGATGCGGGCAATGCGCTCGTCGATCGGATCAAGCCGGCGGCCAAGCGCACGACACGTTCGGGCGTGATGGCGGGTCTGGGTGGCTTTGGCGCGCTGTTTGACCTCAAGGATGCTGGCTATTCCGACCCCATTCTTGTCGGTGCGACCGATGGTGTGGGCACCAAGCTGCGTATCGCGATTGACACTGGCAACGTGGATGGCGTGGGCATCGACCTTGTCGCGATGTGCGTGAACGACCTTGTGTGCCAGGGCGCCGAGCCGCTGTTCTTTCTCGACTATTTCGCGACTGGCAAGCTGGAAACCGACAAAGCCGCGCGGATCATCGAGGGCATTGCGGAAGGCTGTGTCCAGTCAGGTTGTGCTCTGATCGGGGGCGAGACCGCAGAGATGCCGGGCATGTACGAAGACGGCGATTTCGACCTTGCGGGCTTTGCCGTGGGTGCGATGGAGCGCGGGGCGGACCTGCCCGTGGACGTGGCCGAGGGCGACGTGCTTCTGGGGCTGGCGTCGAACGGTGTGCACTCGAACGGTTATAGCCTCGTGCGCAAGTTGGTCGAGATTTCGGGCCTTGGCTGGGGCGACGACTGCCCGTGGGACGAGGGCACTCTGGGCGCGGCCCTGCTGGCGCCGACCCGTCTTTATGTGACGCAGTCGCTGGCAGCCGTACGGGCAGGGGGCGTGCATGCGCTGGCCCATATCACCGGTGGCGGTCTGACTGAGAACCTGCCGCGTGTTCTGCCCGATGATCTGGGGGCCGACATTGATCTTGGCGCGTGGGATTTGCCGCCCGTCTTCAAATGGCTGGCTGCGACCGGCGGCATGGCCGAGGCCGAGCTGCTCAAGACCTTCAACTGCGGTGTTGGCATGATCCTGTCGGTGGCAGCAGACCGGGCTGACGCGATCGAGGCACTGCTTCGGGACGAAGGCGAAACCGTCTATCGCATGGGCACCGTAACAAAGGGCGCGGGCATGCGCTATGCGGGCAGCCTCCTGTGAAGAAACGCGTCGCGATCTTCATCTCGGGCGGCGGCTCGAACATGGTGAGCCTGGTGCGCGACATGCAATCGGGCGACCATCCGGCGGAACCCGTTCTGGTGCTGGCCAATGACGCGGCGGCGGGCGGCCTGAAAAAGGCGACAGAGCTGGGCGTGCCCACGGCGGTGGTGGATCACCGTCCGTTCAAGGGCGACCGCGTGGCCTTTGAAGATGCGCTCCAGGCCGAGCTGGACAAGGTCCAGCCCGACATCATCTGCTTGGCCGGTTTCATGCGTGTGCTGACCGAACACTTCGTCGCCCCGTGGGAAGGGCGTATGCTGAACATCCATCCGTCGCTTTTGCCGAAATACAAGGGGCTTCACACCCATGCCCGCGCGCTTGAGGCGGGGGATGCGGAACATGGCGTGACCGTGCATCTGGTGACTCCGGCGCTGGACGATGGGCCAATCCTCGGTCAGGCACGGGTGCCGGTCAAAGATGGCGACACGCCCGACGAACTGGCCGCGCGCGTCCTGACCCAAGAACACGTTCTCTATCCTGCAGTGCTGCGACGCTTTGCAGCGGGGGATCTGACGCCGGTTTATCTTTAGGGATTTCGGATGAAAAAGGGGCGCGTGATCCGCGCCCCGTCCTTGCACAAAACGCTTGGCTTACCCTTTTGGCGGCGTGTACCAGATTGGCGAGGAATAGGCGCGTTCCTGATGGATCAACAGCGCCTCTTCAGGAAGTTCGATACCAAACCGGACCTTGTCATACACCACCCAGCGCGGCGTCGGGATTTCCAGCACGCGGACATAATAGAACGCGCTTTCGGCAGGGTCGAAATCGGGGTCGCTCCAGACCGTGGTCAGTTCCGAGGCTCCGATCGAGTTCTGCCAGCTTGCTGTTTCCAGATCGACGGTGTTGCCAACGGCAGGCAATTTACCATCTGCGTCGGGCGCACGGTCGCCTGACCAGGCCACGTCATAGACCTTTTCGTGCAAGTCGCCGTTGGTGTCCATCCAGCCTTTGACAACCTGTACGCGGTCCAGGTTGGCGCCAATCGGATCGCGCAATGCGCCGATCAGGAAGGTCGGGGCCACGTCGCTTTCTCTCGGCCGCATGTCCGATCCCATCGGAACGCCCTTGGTATATCCGGGTTCCGCGAGGGACCTGCGGCGCAGATCCTGTTCGCTGAACTCCCATCCGCCAAAAAAGCGCAACCCGATCCGCGGGCCGGTCGTGGCATAGGTTTCCCGCCGCTTGAAGGCGTCATAGATCGCCGAACGGGTGTTGTCCTCGGCCCAGACAGCCGTATAGCCGGAGGCGACCAGCATGTGCCCGTCGATCCGCCCCAGATCGCTTGCGATGAAGGGATGTTCAATGCGGGTCGGCGAGGGTTCGACGCTGACCGATTTACTGAAAAAGTTTTCTTCCTCTGCGGTGGTCAGGCCGGTATGGCTGTCCGTCGCGCCGCCAAGGCCGAACTTGTAGGGGTTGGTGCCGAATTGTGCTTCGAGCTTCAGGCCCTGCTTCAGGGCTTCACGCGCGTATTCCCCGGCCAGCATGTTTTCGGTTTTGAGTTCGGTCAGATCGAGGTTGCCGATATCCCAGTTTTCATAATCGGCAAATGCGTCCTCGGGGCTGAGATAGGGGTGGGCTTCGCCATCCCCCTTGATCTGGGTGATCTCGTAATGCGGTTCCCACTTGGCGCGCAGTTCGACATATTCCTGATCGACCTTGCCGCCGTGATAGGTGTCTTCGGTCGGGAACATCCAGCCGTTCGACAGGTTGCCGTTATGCGCAAAGGCGACAGCGCGCCCGCCGGTTTTTTCCTGATACGCCTCAAGCCATTCATACAGCGAGTGCGGGTTCGTATCGCCGTATGGCGGCTGAGTGACAGGTGGCACGACTTGAAGTGCGCGCATCGGCCCATCTCGCAGCATGACATTGCGGTGCAGGTTTATTCCCTTTGGGACCGAGGTCCATTCGAACCCGATAAAGGCGGTGAACTGACCCGGGTCGTTGTGGCGCTCGGCTGCGTTCACGATTTTCTCCCAGGTAAAGGAAAACGGATCCGCGCCGGGGCTGTAAGCTTCGACGATCGCCTCGGGCAGGGTCATTTGCGAAAAGTTTGTAATCAGATCGAAGGCCGACTCTCCCGCCGCCTCGCCACCGGCCATATAGCCTTCGTACCATTCCAGACCCTTGGGATCGGCCAGAATACCGGGTTTGCCCGCTTGCAGGTCAGGGGCAAATCCCATCAGGTCGGTATGGTCCGTCAGCACCATCCAGTCCAAAGGCCTGCTCAGCCGGACCTGTTGGCCGGTCGAGGACACGACCTGTTCGCCTTTGGCGAACCGCCACGCATCATCCGGACCAAGGATGTTTCCAAACGCGCCCGCGTCCAGTGATAACCCTGTGTGCAGGTGTGTTTCCCCCCATAAAGGGCGTTCGGGAAAGTTTCGATTGGCATAAGGCGAAAAAGGCTGATCCGAGAAGCCGCTCTCTGCAGCCTCCTTAGTCGGTGTGACCTGAGACAAAACCGTCGTTGACATCAATGCCAGAACGGCCGCAAGGCAAGTGGTGGTTTTCATGGTGTCCTCCCGTGGCGCAATGTTTGTGAGCTTTTTGCGTCCATAGGAGAGAAAACTAACACAGTGTCAGATAATCCCCAAAAAAAAACGCCACCCAAACCGGATGGCGTTGTTCTGTCATCAATTTTGGGGCGGGCGTTATTCCGCAGCAGGGGCCTTGGCAGCGGCCTTGGGGGCGTCCTTGCCGCGGGTCAGCGGATCGTCCTGACGCTGGACCGAGCCTTCGAAGTGCGCGCCGCTTTCAATGGCGATGGTCTTGTGGATGATGTCGCCTTCGACGCGGGCGGTCGAGGTCAGACGTACCTTGAGACCACGTACGCGGCCGATGATACGGCCATTGATGACGACGTCATCGGCAATCACTTCGCCCTTGATGGTGGCGCTTTCGCCGATGGTCAGCAGATGTGCGCGGATGTCGCCTTCGACTGTGCCTTCGACCTGAATGTCACCAGTGGTTTTCATGTTGCCCGAGATGTGCAGGTCAGCCGACAGCACGGATGCGGGCGGCTTGGCCTTCGGAGCAGGCGCTGCGGCTGCCTTGGGGGCCGGCGGCACGGCTTTGGCCGGGGCTTCAGAGGGGGCAGGCTTGGCCGGATCAGCGGATTTCGGCGCGGGTTCGTTGATTTTGCTCTTAGAAAACATTTTTTCCAGCCTTGATAAACTTCATGGGGTTCACGGCCCGACCATTGACGCGCACTTCGTAATGCAGATGCGTGCCGGTAGACCTTCCGGAGTTGCCCATATCACCAATGCGTTCCCCGCGCGAGACCCTTTGCCCCTTCTTTACGCGGATTCTTGCCAGATGGGCATAACGTGTCTCGATTCCGTTGGCGTGCCTGATTTTTACAAGGCGCCCGTAGCCCGATTGCCAGTCCGCATGGGTCACAACCCCGTCTGCCGTAGATAGAATCGGCGTGCCGTGGCGACCGGCGAAATCGGTGCCGTTGTGCATCCGTCCCCAGCGCATGCCGAAGCCGCTGGTATAGCGGAAGGCCGACTTGATCGGGATGTCCAGCGGCACGGTTTCTGCCGCGATGCGGTACATGTTCAACCGGTCCAACTGATCCAGCAAACGGTTGGCGCGCACGGTTTCCTTGGTCAGGTCGCCGCCCTTGGTCGAAAAGCTGAGCGGGGTCATCGGGCCGCCCTGACCGCTATAGCCGCGACGGACTTCTTCGAGCAGCGATTTGGTGCTGAGACCGGCCGAGGTGAACATTTTTTCCAGCGGTTCGACCGAGATGGTCATCGCGTCTTCAAGCTGGCGGAAGATCTGGTCGTTCTTTTCTTCCATCAATGCCAGTTCGAGTTCCATTTCCTCGGCTGCTTTCAATGCGGCCTGTGCGTCTGCAATGACTTCGTCACGCTGGCGGGCGGTTTCTTCGAGAGCGCCAGACAGAAGGGTCATCATCTCGTTGCCAAGCGGTGTGCCGTCGGCCACCGCGGTGCCCCCACCATTCGGGCTTTGGGTCAGGGTTGCAAGCTCGGCAAGCGCGGTCTCGCGCTCTTTCATGGTGCGGCGCAGCGTGGCCTGGATCACGTCAATCCCGGTTTCCAATTCGCGGCGGCGTGCCTCCGTGGCCAGCAATTCCGACTGCATGGCTGAAATCTGGTCCAGCGCAGCGTTGAAGCGCGCCTGCGCGGCCAGCGCCTCGGCGGTGCGGGCGTCGCGTTCTTCGGACAGATCGTTCAGGCGGGTTTCATAGGTTTGCTGATCCCGGCGGGCCTGTTCGCGGAAATTACCCGCGCCGATGGAATCCATCAACAGAACGGCGGTGGCGATAATGGCCCAAGCCACGATGGCGGCGCTTCCGGCAAAGGCGATCAGCTGGGTCGAGGGGCGCAGCCGGATGAAACGCGTGTCGTTGTCCGAGCGCAGGAACAGGCGTCTTTCGGGAAAAAACCGTTCCAGAAGTTGATGAACTCTGATCGCAAATCTTGTCCGCACGCCAAAGCTTCCTTTTTCCCGTCCCCATCTGGCCCGATCATGTCCCCATCGCGACCGCCGCCGTTCTTACCCGTACGGATTCGAACGGGCAAGGTTTATGACGTCGCATCAGGTGGATAGCGTTCTTGCAGGCCTTATATGGGCAAAGACCCGCCTATCGTACGCGGGTCTTTGTGTCGGTCTCTTCGGCGAGGGGCCAATAGAAATCGGGTGGCAACCCGGCCTCGGCGCGCTTTTCCTCGTTGAAGGGTGGTTTCAGCGCACTGTGGAAATACTTGCGCACAAGCCCGTGGAACACCTCTTTTGGGTCCAGATTGTTGCGCCCGCACAGGAAGTGGAACCATTTCGACCCGTAGGCGACATGGCCGACCTCTTCGGCATAGATCACCTCGAGCGCGGCCAGGGTCTGGGTTTCGCCGGCCTTCTTGAAGATCTCGATCATGCCCGGGGTCACGTCCAGCCCCCGCGCTTCGAGCACCATGGGTACGACGGCCAGCCGCCCCATGAAGTCTTCGGCGGTGTCTTCGGCGGCCTGCCACATGCCGGCATGGGCGGGCAAGGCGCCATAGTAACTGTCCATCGCTTCAAGACAGTCGCATATCAGGTTGAAATGTTTGGATTCCTCGTCGGCGGCCTTGACCCAGTCATCATAGAACCCAACCGGCATGGGCTCTTGCGTGAACCGCGCGATGATATCCCAGTGCAGGTCCACGGCGTTAAGTTCGATATGGGCCACCGCATGTAACAGGGCGATCCGACCCTGCGGGCTGCCGGGGCGGCGGCGCGGCACGTCGCGCGGCGACAGAAGCTCGGGCTTTTCAGGGCGCGACGGGCGCAGGGGCGGCGTGGCGTGCCCGACCTCAAGTGGGACACCGGCCTCGCGCGCGGCAAACCAGGCGGCCGCATGTTTGTGCGACAGCGCGGTCTTTGCGCGCCCGTCGGCGGTCGTAAGAACCTCGACCGCCATTTCTGCAAGCGTTTTGTCCGTCACAGGGATTTCGCCGCCTCAAGCACCTCGGCCACGTGACCGTCCACTTTGACCTTGGGCCAGATCCGCGCGATCTTGCCCTCGGCATCGATCAGGACTGTGGTCCGTTCTATGCCCATGAAGGTCTTGCCGTACATTTTCTTTTCTTTCCAGACGCCATAGCGCTCGCAGACATCACCGTGCTCGTCCGACAAAAGCGGCATGCCGAGCTCTTTCTTGGCGACGAACTTCTCGTGCGAGGCAATCGAATCCTTGGAAATGCCAAAGACCTTGACGCCTGCGGCCTCGAACTCGGGCAGGGACTCGGTAAAGCCGATGGCCTCTTTAGTACATCCGGGCGTGTTGTCGCGCGGGTAGAAAAACAGCACCACGGGCGCAGGGCGTTGCGCGGAAAGCGATACCTCGCTGCCATCCGAGGCAGGCAGGGAAAAATCGGGGGCGGGATCGGCGATGTCAAACATCTGTCATGACTCCTTGGGGTAGGCGGGATTAACGTATATGTTGGGGTCAGGTGAGCAACCCCAAAAACCACAAGACGAGACATAGAGCTGACCCCACCGCAGGCCACAGAAGAAAACGAACAACTCCGCCAGCCGCCCCGCCGGCGGGTGGGCATTGTTGCGATTCAGACGGTGATCTTTCTAGGGCTTGTCGGGGCGGTGGGGCTGTTCATCCTGATGGGGCGCGCCGTGGACCTGCCCGAATGGGTGGTGACCCGCGTCGAAGCCGTTCTTGAAGAGAGATTTCCCAATATTGACATGGGGCTAGACGGCGTTTCTGTCGTGGTCGAAGACAAATTACGCCCGCGCGTGACCCTGCACAATGTCCGCCTGACCCATGCCGAAAGCAACAGCGCCATCGCGGTCGAACGGATCGACGCGAGCTTTTCGCTCGACAATCTGGGGGACGGGCGCATCAACCCCACGGATTTGCGTCTGTCGGGCCTGTCCTTTGCATTGCAGCGGCGCGAGGATGGCAGTTTCGACCTTGCGTTCGGTGGGCAGGGGCAGGGGTTGCAGGGGCTGGACCCTGAAACCGTGATGGCGGGGTTCGGCACCCAGATCGAGGCGTTGCTGGCGCGGCCGTTCTTTGCACAGCTCGATCGCGTGTCGATCGACGCGCTGAGCCTGCGCTACGAAGACCTGCGCGCCGGATTGGCGTGGAACGTGGACGGGGCCTCGGCCCGGATGGAGCGCGACGAGGCGCTGATCTCTTTTGGCGCGCATCTGACGCTTCTGGGTGGGCGGGGCTATGCGTCGTCTGTCGATCTGGCACTGGAAACGGCCTATGGCACGGAAGAGGCGCATTTCATTCTGGCCTTTGATGCCTTTCCGGCAGGCGAAATCGCGGCGCAATCAGCGGCGCTGGCCTGGCTTGGGGCGGTGCGCGCGCCGATTTCGGGCGCTTTGCGGGTGTCGGTCGATCCGCAGGGGCGGCTTGGGCCGACCACGGTCAGCCTCGAAATGGACAAGGGCGTTCTGCATCCCGAGGGCGTGGACCAGCCCATTCCGTTCCAGTCGGCGCTGACCCATCTGACCTATCGCCCCAAGCAACAGCGGATCACGCTGGACCGTCTGGCCGTACGGTCGGATTGGGTGACGCTGACCGCGCGCGGACAGGCCGTTCTGGGCGATTTCCAGCAGGGATTGCCGCAAGAAACCGTGTTCCAGCTGTCGCTCAGGGACTTGCAGGTCGCCCCGACCCGCCAAAGCGCGGTCGAGGTCGCGCTGGACAGTGCCTTTGCCGATTTCCGGCTGCGGCTTGATCCGTTCGAGGTGTCGCTGGGCCAGCTTGTCCTGAACCAGTCGGACCGACAGTTGACACTGGCAGGGGATTTGTCCGTCGCCGAGGGTGAGTGGGTGTTCCAACTGGCCGGGGATCTGAACCACTACAACCGCGACGATCTGGTGGCGATCTGGCCCGAGGGCGTTAAGCCGCGCCTGCAGAAGTGGATCCGCGATAACCTGTTCTCGGGCGATTTCCGCGACATCAGTTTCCGGATGAAGTCACGCCCCGACGACAAGCCCGAGGTGTTTTTGAACTTCCTGTTCAGCGATGCCGATATCCGGTTCATGAAGACTCTGCCGCCGGTGCGGCGCGTGACCGGATTTGCCACCATGATCCACGAGAAATTTCACGTGACCGCCGAACAGGGCTGGATCACCCCTGATCAGGGGGGCGAGATCAATGTTGCGGGCACCGCGTTTACGGTTGAGAATACGCGGCTCAAACAATCGCCCGCAACGGTACAACTCAAGGCGCAAGGGGCGGTGACCGGATTCCTGTCCCTGCTCAACCGCCCGCCGCTCGAGGTGATGACCAAGGCAAATCTGCCGGTCGATCTCGCCAGTGGCGGGATGCAGGCCGAAGGCGTCGTGCAACTGGTGCTGAAACCCAAGGTTACACCCGAAGAGGTCACCTTCACGGCGTCCGGCCACGGGCGGGACATCCGCACAAGCCATTTCATCAAGGGCAAGGAAATGGGCGGCGACGTGTCCTTTTCCGCGACCGAGGACAAGGTCGTGATCGATGTGGACGGGCAGGTGGGGGCCTTGCCGGGCAAGGTGCGCTGGCAAACGGGGATCGGCGCACGCGCCGATGGCACCAGCACCCTGACCGGCCAGTCCGAACTCAGCCCGCTGGCACTGGAAGAGTTTGCCGTGGGCCTGCCGCCGGGTACGGTGCAGGGCAGCGCGCCCGCCGATTTACGGATCGAGTTCGTCACGGACGTGCCGCCGGTGATGACCTTGACCTCTGATCTGGTCGGGGCGACGCTGGACATCCCGCCGCTGGCCTGGCGTAAACTGTCCGAGACCGAGGGACAGGCCGCGATGCAGATCACGCTGACCTCGCCGCCCACCATAGACGGGTTTGACCTGACTGCGCCGGGGCTGGACGCCGAGGGCAGCCTGACCCTGACCGCGGAAGGGGGGCTTGGGCAGGTGGATTTCACCGCGTTCCGCGTCGGAAACTGGTTGCAGGGGCAGGGGCGGCTGATCGGGCGCGGCCCCGGTCGCACACCGGCGGTGGAAATGCGCGGCGGCACCTTTGACATGCGCAACCTGCCCGAAGGGCTTGGCGGGGGTGGCTCCGGAGGTGGTGGCGGGGGCGACCCCATTCCCATCACCGCGAACCTGTCCGAGGCACGGGTGTCCGAAACGATCTTCCTGACGGATGTCACCGGGAATTTCACTACGTCTGACGGGCTTGTCGGCAATTTCTCGGGCAATCTGAACGGATCAGCTCCAATCCGCGGCGAGGTCTATCCGCAAAACACCGGCACCGGCGTGCATGTCGTCTCGGACAATGCCGCTCGTGTCTTGATGGCGATGCGCTTGCTGGATGCGGCGACCGGCGGAACGCTTTCCCTGCGTCTGGCCCCCAACCCCGACGGACAAAACTGGGACGGCAGCTTTCAGGTACTGGGGCTGAAGGTGCAGGAACTGCCCGTGGTGGCCGAGATGCTGAACGCGGTCAGTGTCGTGGGGTTGCTCGAACAGTTGCAGGGGCCGGGTATCCTGTTCAACGAGATCTCGGGCCGGTTCCAACTGTCAGACACTCGCCTCGTAATCGGCCAGTCCAGCGCAGTTGGCCCGGCCATGGGGGTTTCGGCAGACGGGTATTACCGGCTGGCCGACAGTTTCCTTGATATGCAGGGGGCCTTGTCGCCCTTGTTCGTGGTCAACCAGATGGGGCGCGTGATTTCCAAGAAAGGCGAAGGGCTGATCGCCTTCAACTATCAGGTGCGCGGGCCGATTGATAACTATTCCATCACGGTGAACCCGCTCTCGGCCTTGACGCCGGGCTTTTTTCGAGAGATTTTCCGCCGCCCGCCCCCCTCGATGGAGGGCAACACGCTCAGCGTGCCGCAATCCCAACCCACCCCCACGGATCCGGGCCAGTCCGGGCAGGGTCCCGACAACCGCTAGGTGCCTTGATGCAGCTTTCCGATTTCGATTTCGATCTGCCTGAAACGCTGATCGCGACCCGTCCTGCCAATCCGCGCAGTTCTGCACGGCTGCTGGTGGCCGAAGGGGATCGCATCACCGACTCGGTGGTGTCGGACCTGACAACGTGGCTGCGTCCGGGGGATCGTCTGGTCCTGAATGATACCAAGGTCATCCCTGCGCGGCTCGGCGGTGTGCGCTGGCGTGCCGGGGCCGAGGGCACGACCGAGGCGCGCATCGACGTGACCCTGCTGGAACCGCGCAGCGACGGGCAATGGGCGGCGTTGCTGAAACCACTCAAGAAAATCCGCGAGGGCGAAGAGGTGGTCTTCACCGAAGCGCTGAAAGCCACCCTCGTGGCCAAGGAAGAGGGGCAGGGCATCCTTCAATTCGACCTGCAAGGGGATGATTTCGACGCGGCGCTGGCCGAGGCGGGCAACATGCCTTTGCCGCCCTATATCGCCGCCAAACGCGCTGCGGATGCGCAGGACAAAGTCGATTATCAAACCGTCTGGGCCGAAAATTCCGGCGCCGTGGCCGCGCCCACGGCGTCGCTGCATTTCGATGAACCCCTGCTGGAAAAACTGGCCGCGCATGGTGTTGAGTTTACTTATGTCACGCTGCATGTGGGGGCGGGCACCTTCCTGCCGGTCAAGGTCGAGGACGTGACCCGCCACAAGATGCATTCCGAATGGGGGCGCGTCACGCCAAAGGCCGCCGAAGAAATCCGCGCCACCAAGGCGGCAGGAGGGCGGGTCATCCCGGTCGGCACCACCGCGCTGCGCCTGATCGAAAGTGCTGCGCGCGCAGGCGAGATCAAGCCGTGGGAAGGCGGGACAGACATTTTCATCTATCCCGGCTTCGAGTTTCAGGTCACAGACGCCCTGATGACGAATTTCCACCTGCCCAAGTCCACGCTGATGATGCTGGTCTCGGCGCTGATGGGGCAGGATCGGATCCGTCGCATCTATGACCATGCGGTCGCCTCGGAATACCGGTTCTTCTCTTACGGGGACGCCTCGCTATTGCTGCCCTAGGGGGCAACGGGCGGGCGCGTGACAGGGAATTCTTGAAGCTTGGGAATGCCCCCCTTGCGACAAACCGGTCCTTCTGCGTACCCTGAACCCGATTCATAAGAGTGTTTCAGGTTAAGGTACGGGTTTTCAACGGGACGAAATGGGCGCGATCATGAAAAGACCTTCTTTCAAACTTCTGGCTTTGCTGGGCGGGCTTGGGCTTTTGGCGGCCTGTGGTGCGCCTTATGAAGACGGTCCCAGTCGTGGGGCAACTCCCGAGATGTATGACGTGCTGACGGATGGTGACATCACCCTGCCAGCAGTGCCTGTCGAATACCTGGACGAGCCCAACCGGCGCGCCGCCGTAAAATATGACGGCCCCGAAGCCCCAGGTTCCATCGTGGTCGATCCCTATGCCAAGTTCCTTTATCTGGTTGAGGATGGCGGCAACGCGACCCGCTATCCCATTGCGGTCGGGCGCGAGGGGCGCGGCTTCAAGGGTAGCGCCAGCATCCGGCGCAAAGAGGAATGGCCCGGCTGGGCCCCCACGGCGAACATGCTGCGCACCGAACCCGAGGTGTACGGCCCCTTTGCAGGTGGCATCCCCGGCGGTGTGGCCAGCCCGCTTGGCGCGCGCGCCCTTTATCTCTATCGCGGTGGGCGCGACACGCGCTATCGCATCCACGGCACCAACGATCTGGCCTCGATCGGCAATTCCAGCACCGCGGGCTGTATCCGCATGTTCAACCAGGATGTGATCGACCTGTATAACCGGACGCCCATGGGCACGGACGTGGTGGTGCGTACCTATGAAGAATCCGTGGCCGCGGAAGGCGAGGCGATGGCAAACCGTGGCGTCGAACTGCCTCCGACCATTGTTGACCCCGAGGTGATCTATGCCGCCGTCGAGGCGCAGGAAGCCAAGAACACGACCGAGTAAAGTGCCCGCCGGTCCGGTGTCATGACCATGTGACGCAAACGGATCAGGCGGGTCGCAGACAGAGCAACACGGGCCCGCGCGTTGTGCGAACAGGGCCCCTCGCAACCACGTGATTTTTCTCGGAGTCCCCGATGTTTCAATTTCTTTCCGGTTCCTGGGCGCTGCTTCTCGGGATGATGCTTCTGATGGTCGGAAACGGCCTGCAATCCACCCTGCTGGGGGTGCGGGGTGAAATCGAAGGCTTCGGCACCTGGGAAATGTCGATCGTGATGTCGGCCTATTTCGTCGGTTTCCTTGGCGGGTCGCGCATGGCACCCGAGATGATCCGACGGGTTGGGCATGTACGGGTCTTTGCGGCGCTGGCTTCGTTTATCTCGGCGGTCCTGATTCTTTACCCGACCTTTGCCAACCCGTGGGTATGGACCGTGGGGCGGATCATCATCGGCTTCTGTTTTTCCGGCGTGTATGTGACCGCCGAAAGCTGGCTTAACAACGCGGCCACCAATGAAACCCGAGGCAAGGCGCTTTCGCTCTATGTGATCGTCCAGATGATTGGCGTGGTGGCGGCGCAGGCGCTCTTGGTGACGGCAGACCCGTCTGGCTTTGTCCTGTTCGTGATCCCGTCGGTGCTGGTCTCGATCTCGTTTGCGCCCATCCTGCTCAGCATCTCTCCAACCCCCGCCTTCGAGATGACCAAGGCCATGACACTGCGCGAGCTGGTCCACAAGTCACCGCTCGGGGCGGTTGGCATGATCCTGCTGGGCGGGGTGTTCGCGGCCCAGTTCGGCATGTCGGCGGTATATGGCGCCTCGGTCGGCTTGTCAGTGAGCGAAATTTCGATCTTTGTTGCGTCTTTCTATGTCGGGGCCACGCTGGTGCAGTATCCCGTCGGCTGGTTGTCCGACCGG
Source organism: Shimia fortis (assembly GCF_040225985.1). NCBI lineage: Bacteria > Pseudomonadati > Pseudomonadota > Alphaproteobacteria > Rhodobacterales > Roseobacteraceae > Shimia > Shimia fortis. The sequence continues at coordinate 208,635 of NZ_JBBPEU010000003.1, read as the reverse complement.
ATGGACCGGCGCGTGTTGATTGCCTTTTCGGCCTTGGTCGGCGGTTTGGGGGCGCTGGTCGGGATGATGTTCGGGCAAACCTTCTGGCTTTTGCTGGTTGCGGCGACGCTGGTGGGAGGGTTCTCTAACCCTTTGTATTCCTTGTTGATTGCACACACGAACGACTTTCTGGAAGTGGACGAGATGGCCGCCGCCTCGGGGGGGATGGTCTTTATCAACGGGTTAGGGGCGATTGCCGGCCCGATCGTGATTGGCTGGATCATGGAGGTCTCGGGGCCGTCCGGGTTTTTCCTTGTCATTGCGGCGCTGATGCTGGGGCTTGGGGGCTACGCGCTTTACCGGATGACCCGCCGCGAAGGGATCGCGGTCGAAGACACCGGGGCCTATTCGCCGGTTCTGCCGACCGCGTCGCCCGTCGCGATGGAGGTCGTGCAGGAAATTGCCATCGAAACCGCGCTCGAAGACGAGGAAAATGCCGAAACCGCGTGACGCAATGGTGCAGGTTTCGGGGCGCGCCTTTTGGGAAAACCTGTTTCCGATCTGAAAAAATGCTCCGGAATCCGCCTATGTTAGCGATATCGTTGCATTTTATGTCGCGATTGACGCAAATTGTTACTTCGGGTTCCGGCATTTTCCTGTGTAACATTTTTATGTCGGACATGACCGGCGACGGGTGAGGAGAGAGGGTATGGCAGGCCCCGAAGAAATTCTGACTTTCTGGCTTGATGAAGTCGGAGAAGAAAACTGGTACGCGGTGGACAACACACTCGACCAGAAGATCCGGGACAGATTCCTGGATGCATGGAAACAGGCACAAGAGGGCAGTTATGCGCAATGGCTGACCTATCCCAGCGGTGCACTGGCTTACATCATTCTCAATGACCAGTTCTCGCGGAACATGTTCCGGGGCACGGCCCGGGCATTTGCCTCGGACCGGGCGGCGCTGGCGGCGGCGAAAGCGGCCATTGATGCGGGCTGGGATCTCAAGATCGACGAACCGGCGCGGCAGTTTTTCTATCTGCCGCTGATGCATTCGGAAAATCTGTGCGATCAGGAACGTTGTGTGCGTATGATGCTTGAGCGGATGCCGCGGACCGGTGAATCAAACCTGATCCATGCGCGTGCCCATCGCGAGGTGATCCGCCTGTTCGGACGCTTCCCCTATCGCAATGACGCGCTCGAGCGGTCCTATACCGGCCCCGAGAAGGAATATGTCGATCGCGGCGGCTATGGCTACACCGTGACCGAATTGCAAAAGGCGTCCTGAGCGGGCGCCTTTCTCCTTTTCAGAGATCAGCTTTCGGGGCGTGTGCAGCCCCGCAAGTCAAACGCCAGCGTGCTGAGGTTGTCTGTCGCCGTGGTCACGGCGGTGGTCACCAGCTTTTCCGGTGCGGCCTTTGCGTTGGCCACAACCTGCTGGGTGTTGGCGCGCATCGTGTCCAGATCGGTCTGGATGCGGTCCACGCGGGCCTGAATGCGCTGCGCCGTGACCGAGGCAAGTTCGCCAGAGCTTGATGCCAGAACCTGCATATCCCCGCGTAACGCGGCCACCTCGGCGGTCAGGTTCCCCAGCTCTGTACTGACCGGTTCCAGCACGTTCAACTGCGCCGCAAAGGCACCTGCGGCCCGCTCCACCGTGTTCGAAACCTGCCACAGGAAGAACAGGCAGACCGCCGCCAGAAGAAGCGTCGCGTTGATGAGGGCAAGAAGAAGATCTTTGATGACTTTCATGGGGTACGTCCCGACAATCGTTGGCTTTCCTGTCTCTCACAATGCCCCGTTCCGGTCGCGATTGATAGTCGCGAGTCGCGTTGATGTGCGCGACGAAGTGATCTAGGCTCGACCGCAACGACAGGAGGAGACGACGATGGCGACCAGCAGTTTCGACATGATTGTGATCGGTGCAGGGCCCGGGGGCTATGTGGCGGCCATCCGGGGTGCGCAACTGGGGTTGAAGGTCGCCATAGTCGAACGGGAACATCTTGGCGGGATTTGCCTCAACTGGGGCTGCATTCCGACCAAGGCGATGCTGCGGTCCTCCGAGGTGTTTCACCTGATGCATCGCGCCAAGGAGTTCGGTCTCAGCGCGGACAAGATCGACTATGATCTTGATGCCGTGGTGGACCGATCGCGCGGTGTGGCCAAGCAATTGTCCGGCGGGGTCGGGCACCTTCTGAAGAAAAACAAGGTTACCGTCCTCATGGGTGAGGCGACGCTGCCCGCCAGGGGCAAGGTGAGCGTCAAGACCGATAAGGGCACCGAAGAGCTGAGCGCGCCGCATATCGTGCTGGCCACCGGCGCGCGCGCCCGCGAGTTGCCGGGGCTTGAGGCCGACGGTGATCTGGTCTGGACCTACAAGCACGCGCTGAAGCCGCCACGCATGCCGAAGAAGCTGTTGGTCATCGGGTCGGGGGCCATCGGTATCGAATTTGCCAGTTTTTACAACACTTTGGGCGCCGACACGACCGTGGTCGAGGTGATGGACCGCGTGCTCCCTGTTGAAGATGCCGAGATCAGCGCCTTCGCCAGGAAACAGTTCGTGAAACAAGGTATGACGATCATGGAAAAGGCCATGGTCAAGCAACTGGATCGCGCCAAGGGCAAGGTGACCGCCCATATCGAGATCGGGGGCAAGGTCGAGAAGCATGAGTTTGACACCGTGATCTCGGCGGTGGGGATCGTCGGCAATGTCGAGGGGCTGGGCCTCGAGGCACTTGGGGTCGGGATCGACCGGACCCATGTCACAACGGATGAGTATTGCCGCACGTCTGCCGAGGGCCTGTATGCCATTGGTGACATTGCCGGGGCGCCTTGGCTGGCACACAAAGCCTCGCATGAAGGTGTGATGGTCGCTGAAATGATTGCCGGCCAAAGCCCGCACCCCGTCAAACCCGAAAGCATCGCCGGCTGCACCTATTGCCATCCTCAGGTGGCCAGCGTCGGCTATACCGAGGCGAAGGCCAAGGAACTGGGTTATGAGGTCAAGGTGGGCCGCTTCCCCTTTATCGGAAACGGCAAGGCCATCGCTTTGGGGGAGCCCGAGGGCATGGTCAAAACCGTGTTCGACGCCAAGACCGGCGAACTGCTGGGCGCGCATATGGTTGGGGCAGAAGTGACCGAACTGATCCAGGGCTACGTGGTGGGGCGCACGCTTGAAACCACCGAGGCCGAGTTGATGGAAACCGTGTTCCCGCACCCGACCCTGTCCGAAATGATGCACGAAAGCGTGCTTGACGCCTATGGCAGGGCCATCCACTTCTGATGGCCAGCCTCAACCGTATCGTGATGCAGAAAACCAGCCGCAAATGGTTGCGCGAGCTGGATCTTGAAAACATGGACCTGTGTGAAATCTCGGGCTGGTGGGGGCAGGGGCTGCCCAGCAAAAGTTATCAACAGTTTCGCTATCCCAAGCATGACATCTGTGCCGGACCGTTCATGAACCGCTTTGGCAAGATCCGGCAATTCGACCTGATCCTTGCCAACCAGGTCTGGGAACATCTGGACCGGCCCTATATCGCCACGGTCAACGTCTTTGACATGCTGCGTCCCGGCGGGTATTTCTGGGTTGCGGTGCCGTTCTTCATCCCGTTTCACGCCGCCCCGACCGATTGTTCACGCTGGACGGCGCGCGGGTTGAAAAACCTGCTGACCGAGGTCGGTTTTGCCGAAGAGGATATCCGCGCCGAGCAATGGGGCAACCGCGCGGCGGGATTGCGAAACATGGAAAAAGACTGGCCACCTGCCTACGATCCCGACACGGATGACCTGACCAACGACCCCGATTTTCCGATCTGTGCCTGGGCGTTGGCCCGAAAGACCTGACCGCTTCAGGCGCTTTCCAGAGCGCCGCCCGCGCGCACCCAATGGCCAAGGCCACCGATATTGTGCACGTTGTCATACCCCATCTGACGCAACAGGGTTTCTGCCGAATGCGACCGGCCGCCAGACGCACAGTAAAGCGCGATGCTGGCATCGGTCTTGAAGGCGTCATGAAAATCGGGGTGGCGCGGGTCTGCCATATCCCGCAACCGCATCAGGGGCACATGCACCGCGCCCTGTGCCTTGCCCGAGGCGGCGACCTCGCCATGTTCGCGCACATCCACCACTGTCACGCGGCCTTCGGCTGCGCCTTTGACGGCGTCGGCGGGGCTGAGGCCCGAAGCGGCCCGAGGCTTTTTGAAGAAGAACATGGCGTCTCTCTCGTGATGCTGTCTTGCCGAACAAAGTAACATTCTAAAATATGAATACAATGACTTTCTGGTAAGTTCACACTTTGTTCACATTTTTTGGTTGGAGACTCGCCCTATGTCACCTATTTCTAGGGCACTGCATCCGGGGGCTGGCATGGCTGAGCTGAAAAATATCGAAGTGCGCGGCGCGCGTGAACATAATCTCAAGGGCATCGACGTTGATATTCCGCGCGATCAGCTGGTCGTGATCACCGGCCTGTCCGGGTCGGGGAAATCCTCGCTGGCGTTCGACACGATCTATGCCGAGGGACAGCGCCGCTATGTGGAATCGCTGTCGGCCTACGCGCGCCAGTTCCTCGACATGATGGAAAAACCCGACGTGGATCATATCAGCGGCCTCAGCCCCGCGATATCCATCGAACAGAAGACCACGTCTAAAAACCCGCGGTCGACCGTGGGCACCGTGACCGAGATATATGATTATCTGCGCCTGTTGTTTGCGCGAGTCGGCACGCCCTACAGCCCTGACACCGGCCTGCCAATCGAAGCCCAGCAGGTACAGGATATGGTGGACCGCATCATGGCGCTGGAAGAGGGCACGCGCGGCTACTTGCTGGCGCCCATCGTGCGCGACCGCAAGGGCGAATACCGCAAGGAATTCCTTGAATTGCGCAAACAGGGGTTCCAGCGGGTTAAGGTGGACGGTGCGTTTTACGAATTGGACGAACCGCCGACGCTGGATAAGAAATTCCGCCACGACATCGACGTGGTGGTCGACCGTCTTGTGGTGCGGGACGGGATGCAGACACGTCTGGCCGACAGCCTGCGCACGGCACTGAATCTGGCTGACGGAATCGCCATTCTGGAAACCGCCCCGAAAGAGGGCGACCCCGAACGGATTACGTTCAGTGAAAATTTCGCCTGTCCGGTCAGTGGGTTCACCATCCCCGAGATCGAACCGCGTCTGTTTTCGTTCAACGCGCCCTTCGGGGCCTGCCCGGATTGCGACGGTCTGGGGGTTGAGTTGTTCTTTGACGAACGCCTGGTGGTGCCGGATGCCACGCTCAAGGTCTATGACGGCGCATTGGCGCCATGGCGCAAGGGCAAGTCGCCCTATTTCCTGCAAACCATCGAGGCGATTGCAAAACACTACGAATTCGATCGCAACACCCCTTGGAAAAACCTGTCCAAGAAGGTGCAGCAGGTGTTCCTCTACGGATCGGGCGATGAAGAGATCGAGTTCCGCTATGACGAGGGCGGACGCGTTTATCAGGTGACACGGGTGTTCGAGGGCGTGATCCCCAACATGGAACGCCGTTATCGCGAAACCGACTCCAGCTGGATTCGCGAAGAGTTCGAACGCTACCAGAACAACCGCCCCTGCGGCACTTGCGAAGGCTATCGCCTGCGCCCCGAGGCGCTGGCCGTCAAGATCGGGTCGGGCGACCAGCTGTTGCATGTGGGGCAGGTGGTCGAGATGTCCATCCGCGAGGCCTTGGCCTGGATCGAGGATGTGCCGAACCACCTGACACCCCAGAAACAGGAAATCGCCCGCGCCATTGTCAAGGAAATCCGCGAACGTCTTGGTTTCTTGAATAATGTGGGATTAGAGTATCTTACGCTCTCACGTTCAAGCGGTACATTAAGTGGTGGCGAGAGCCAGCGCATCCGTCTGGCCAGCCAGATCGGGTCGGGTCTGACTGGTGTCCTTTACGTGCTGGATGAGCCGTCGATCGGGCTGCACCAGCGCGACAATGACCGGCTGTTGGGCACGCTCAAATCCCTGCGCGATCAGGGTAATACCGTGATCGTGGTGGAACATGATGAAGAGGCCATCCGCGAGGCCGATTATGTCTTTGACATTGGTCCCGGGGCGGGTGTGCATGGCGGGCAGGTGGTCAGCAAGGGCACCCCTCAGGAAATTCAGGCCGATGCCGCCTCGGTCACCGGACAGTACCTGTCGGGCGCCCGCGAGATCGCCATCCCCGCCGAACGCCGCAAGGGCAACGGCAAAAAGCTCAAGGTGGTCAAAGCTACGGGCAACAACCTGCGCAATGTCACGGCCGAGTTCCCGCTTGGCAAATTTGTCTGCGTGACTGGCGTGTCGGGGGGCGGGAAATCGACCCTGACCATCGAAACTTTGTTCAAGACCGCGTCCATGCGTCTGAACGGGGCGCGCCAGACGCCCGCCCCGTGTGAGACCATCAAGGGGCTGGAGCATCTGGACAAGGTGATCGACATTGATCAGCGCCCCATCGGGCGCACCCCGCGGTCGAACCCGGCCACCTATACTGGCGCTTTCACGCCGATCCGCGACTGGTTTGCCGGTCTGCCCGAGGCCAAAGCGCGCGGCTATAAACCCGGCCGATTCAGCTTTAACGTCAAGGGTGGGCGGTGCGAAGCCTGTCAGGGCGACGGGGTCATCAAGATCGAAATGCACTTTCTGCCCGATGTCTATGTGACCTGCGAAACCTGTCAGGGTGCGCGCTACAACCGTGAAACGCTCGAGATCAAGTTCAAGGGCAAATCGATCGCGGATGTGCTGGACATGACGGTCGAGGACGCGCGCGAGTTCTTCAAGGCGGTGCCGTCGATCCGCGACAAGATGGAGGCGCTGAGCCGTGTCGGGCTGGACTACATCAAGGTTGGCCAGCAGGCCACGACCCTTTCGGGCGGCGAGGCACAGCGCGTGAAACTGTCCAAGGAACTGGCCAAGCGGTCGACGGGTCGTACGCTCTATATCCTGGATGAGCCGACCACCGGCCTGCACTTTGAAGATGTGCGCAAGTTATTGGAAGTGCTGCATGAACTGGTCGAACAGGGCAACACGGTCGTGGTGATCGAACACAATCTCGATGTGGTGAAGACCGCCGACTGGATCATTGATATCGGCCCCGAAGGCGGCGATGGCGGCGGCGAGATCGTGGCCGTGGGCACCCCAGAAGACGTGGCGAAGGAACCGCGCAGTCATACGGGGCGGTATCTCAGGGACATGCTTGACCCCAAGAGGGTCGCGGCGGAATAGGTCGAAAAAATGCCCCGGGCAAAAAAATGCACCGGGGCGTTTTTTTTTCTTGCACGACTCATCGTTTGGCCCGATATGCGCCTCACGACGCCAACGCACGCACCTCTGGCCGAACTCCCGGGAACCGGGGTCGGGAGGTCCATGTAGCGACGGTAACGTCTCCCTGTTTATTGCTTGGGCAAATGCGCCCACTTGGAGATGGATCACATGACCCTTCAGTTCCCTCAACCGGTGCCGGTGCACCGTGCTGTTTCGCGTGTGGACGCCTTTATTGCGTCGCAAAATTTTGACCGTCCGACCCTTGTGCTGGACCTTGAGCAGGTGGTGTCGAACCATGCCGCGCTGAAGCGTGGTCTGGGCGATGCACAGATTTGCTATGCCGTCAAAGCCAACCCGACGCCTGCGCTGGTGGCGCGTCTGGCCGCCGAAGGCTGTGGGTTTGATGCGGCTTCGCGCGGCGAGATCGAACTGTGCCTCTCGCAGGGGGCGCAGCCGTCGCGCATCAGCTTTGGCAACACCATCAAACGCCCGTCGGACATTGCCTTTGCCTATGGCGCCGGCGTGCGCCTGTTCGCAGCCGATGCCGAGGAAGAGCTTGACAAGATTGCTGAAAATGCGCCCGGTGCGCAGGTCTATATCCGCCTTCTGGTGACGGAAAGCGAAGCCGACTGGCCGCTGACCCGCAAATTCGGCTGTGCCCCGGAAAAGGCCGCCGAATTGATGGCGCGGGCGCAGGTGCTGGGGCTGAAACCGGTCGGGATCTCGTTCCATGTCGGGTCGCAAACCCGCCAATCCGCCATGTGGTTGCGCCCGTTGCAGGGCTTGGCCCGTGTCTGGAACGATCTGCGTGCGGCGGGCTTTCCGCTTGAGCTGGTCAATATCGGGGGCGGCTTCCCGGCCTTTTACGGCGACGAGATCGAGGAAACCGAGACCTATGCCGCCGCAGTGCGTGCTCTTGTCGGCGACCTCTTTCCGGGGGCAACCCGCGTGATGGCAGAACCGGGTCGCGGCATGGTGGCCAATGCGGGTGCGATTGCCGCCGAGGTAATGCTGGTCTCGCGCAAGTCTGACTCGGACCTGTGCCGTTGGGTTTACCTCGACATTGGTCGTTTCTCGGGGCTGGCCGAAACCGAAGGCGAGGCGATCCGGTACCAGATCGCGACCCCGCGTGACGGGGGCGAAACCGGCCCCTGCATTCTGGCCGGTCCGTCCTGCGACAGCGCGGATGTGCTCTATGAAAAACGCCCGATGGCGCTGCCGCTGGATCTGGCGGCGGGCGACAAGGTGATCATCCGCAATACAGGGGCTTACACAACCAGCTATTCCTCGGTCGGGTTCAACGGCTTCCCACCGTTGGAGTGCGTGGTTCTGTAGGGCAGGGAGGAGAAGCGGCGCGCCGAGGAGGGCGCGCCGCTTTGCGTTTCAGGAGGGCCGAGTTCAGCCGCGCCCGCGTTTTTCAAAGCGCGGCAGCATGGCGCTGAAATCCATGCCAAGCCCGTCTTCGCTTTCGACAAACTGTTCATACAGCGCGGTGGCGATCTGGCCCATGGGCGTGTCGGCATCGGCACTTTCGGCGGCCTGTTGTGACAGGCGCAGGTCCTTGAGCATCAGTTCCGCGGCAAAGCCGGGCTTGTAGTCATTGTCCGAGGGCGAATGCGGGCCCACACCCGGCGCAGGGCAATAGGCGTTCATGGTCCAGCTATAGCCTGACGAGGTCGACACCACGTCGAACATCTTTTGCCGGTCGAGCCCTAATTTGTCAGCCAAAGCAAAGGCTTCGCAGGTGGCGATCATGGTCACGCCAAGGATCATGTTGTTGCAGATTTTGGCAGCCTGACCGGCGCCGGCCTCGCCGCAGTGCACGGCTTTCTGGCCCATGATGTCGAACAGGGGCTCGGCCTTGGCAAAGGCCTCGGCGCTGCCACCCGCCATGAAGGTCAGCGTGCCGCCTGCGGCCCCGCCAACACCGCCGGACACCGGCGCATCCACGGCCAGAAGACCGGCCTCGGCTGCTTGGGCTGCGACTGCGCGGGCGCTGTCCACGTCCACGGTGGAACAATCAACAAGGGCTGCACCCTTGGACATGGCCGGTATGATCTCTTTCGCCACGGCGCGCAGGATCTGGCCGTTGGGCAGCATGGTGATGACCACATCCGCGCCTGTTGCGGCCTCGACGCCCGAGGCGGCAAGGGTCACGCCCTCGATCGACACGTCGGCCATGTCAAAGCCGGTTACCTCGTGGCCTGCCTTGGCCAGGTTGGCGGCCATCGGCCCGCCCATATTGCCCAGTCCGATAAATCCGATCTTCATGGCTTACTCTCCCTTTTCGAATGTCAGTTTGGCATCCCCCAGCGGCATGAGCATCTGGCTCACGGCAACGGCGGGCAGCGAGTCGAGGCTGTGTTGCCATTGCGGGTTGCGGTCCTTGTCGATGATCTGTGCGCGGATCCCTTCGAGGAAATCCCCGTGTTCCATCGCGCGATAGGTAAAGCGGTATTCCTGCTCCAGCGCGGCGCGGATGTCGCTTGCGGCGCGGACCCGATGCACGATTTCCAGCGTGCAACCCATGGCCAGCGGGGAATTGCGGTTCAGGGTTTTCAGGGTCTTGGCAGCGAAATCACTATCGCTGGCTTTCAGCGCGTTGACCACGTCGGCCAGCGCCTCGCCCCCGAAAAACGCATCGATTTCGGCCCCGGATTCGGCAATGGGGCCTGGGTTGATATGCTGTGCGGCGGCGTCGATCAGGGACCAGTTGCCGGTCTCTTCCAGCTTGGCGATCAGCGCGGGCCAGTCCGCCTCGGGGATGTAATAGTCGGCAAAGCCCGCATGGATCGCGTCACCCGCGCCCAGACGGGCGGCTGTCAGTCCCAGATATTCGCCCAGACGCCCCGGCGCATGGGCCAGAATGTAGGAGCCGCCCACATCCGGCACCAATCCGATGCCGCATTCCGGCATGGCGATCTGGCTGCTGTCACCCACCACGCGGTGGCTGCCATGACAGCCCACGCCAACACCGCCACCCATCGTGAAACCTTGCATAAAGGCCGCGACAGGCTTGGAGAATTCGAACATTTTTGCATTCATTCGGTACTCATCGGCCCAGAATTTTTGTCCGAATGCAAAATTTCCGGCTTTTCCGGTCTCGTACAGCTCGGCAATGTCACCGCCCGCGCAAAACGCCTTTTCCCCTTCGGCGTCGATCACGAGCATCTTGACCTCGGGGTCGGTTTCCCAAGCATCCAGCGCGTCTTCGATGGCGATGCACATCTCATAACTCATCGCGTTAAGCGCCTTGGGGCGGGTAAAGGTGATGCGACCTGTCTGGCCGGTCTTGCGGATGTTGATGTCACTCATTGGGTACGCGTGTCCCTGTTCGGTCCGTCGGAAAAACAAACCCGGCACCGTAGGGCGCCGGGTCGGGGTGGGCTTAGGCCGCGTCCGCGATCATCTGGCGCGACACGATCAGGCGCATGATCTCGTTCGTACCTTCAAGGATCTGGTGCACGCGCAGGTCACGCACGATTTTCTCGATGCCGTAATCGGCAAGATAGCCGTATCCGCCATGCAGTTGCAGACAGCCATTGGCCACCTCGAACGAGGCATCCGTCACCATCAGCTTGGCCATGGCGCAGAATTTCGACGCATCCGGCGCGCCATTGTCCAGCTTCCATGCCGCTTGACGCAGGAAGGTGCGCGAGGATTGGAGCTTGGTTTCGAACTCGGCCAGTTTGAACTGCAACGCCTGGAACTGGTTGATCGGTTTACCAAAGGCCTTGCGCTCGGACATGTATTGCATGGTCAGGTCCAGCGCCTTTTGCGCGCCCCCCAGCGCCGAAGCGGCGATGTTGAGTCGGCCCCCGTCCAGCCCGGCCATGGCATAGACAAAGCCCTTGCCTTCTTCGCCGATCAGGTTGTCGGCGGGCACCTTGCAGTCATCGAACTGAACCTGCGCGGTGGGTTGCGCCAGCCAGCCCATTTTCTTTTCCAGCGCGCCAAAGGACAGGCCCTCGGCGCCGTCTTCGACCACCACGGTGGAAATGCCTTTGGGGCCATCTTCGCCGGTGCGCACCATGGTAACATAGGCGTCGGAATAGGACCCGCCCGAGATGAATGCCTTGGTGCCATTCAGCGAATAGCCGTCATTGGTGCGTTCCGCGCGGGTTTTGAGCGCCGCCGCATCCGAGCCCGAGCCCGGTTCGGTCAGGCAGTAAGAAAACACCTTGGACATGGTGCAAAGGTCCGGCAGCCATTTCTGCTTGGTCTCTTCGCTGCCGAACTTGTCGATCATGCCGCCGCACATGTTGTGGATCGACAGGAACGACCCCACGGCGGGGCAGGACATGGCCAGCGCTTCGAACACGAGGGTCGCATCCAGACGGGTCAGGCCCGATCCGCCGTATTCTTCGGAGACATAAATCCCGCCAAGGCCCAGCTCGGCAATCTGCGGCCACAGCTCTTTCGGGATGGTGCCTGCGGCCTCCCACTCCTGCGCGTAGGGCGCGATGTTTTCTTCGGCAAAGCCCTTGGCCATGTCAAAGATCAGGGTTTGTTCTTCGGTCAGTGCAAAATCCATCGGGTCCTCCCAAACGCGCAATTGAACATTTGTTTAATTATAGAATTCTTGCAGCAATATGTCAGGATGCAATTTGGCAAAACGGTCCCGCATTTTTGCAAACCCGTATTTCTGCGGGTCAGAGATCGGCGTGGAATTCGTCGATCAGGTGTCGCACCACAGCGCATAGTGCATCCTGATGGGAATAATCGGCCTGAATCGCATCGCGATAGACCCCGCGCTGGCGGTCCGCGCTGGTGCCCGTGGTCAAGAGCGCAAGGGCGTTCTCGATTTCCGACAGGCTTTCCATGGTGGTGGCATCTTCTTCGACCAGTTCGACAATTTCATGCAACAGGTCCTTGAACGGCACGATTTCGCGTCGGCCCCAGTCGATCAGCCCCTCGTTGATACCGTATCTCTGGGCGCGCCAGCGGTTTTCCGAGATCAGGAAATTGTCATACAGTCGCCAACGCTGGTTCCTGGTTGCCAGCCGCCACAGCATCCGGGTCAGCGATTGCGTCAGCGCGGCAATGGTCAGGGTCGTTTCCAGCGTGGGCGAGACATCGCAGATGCGGCTTTCGATGGTGGGAAAGCGCGACGACGGGCGTAAATCCCACCAGATTTTCGAGGCGTCCTCGATCACGCCGATCTGCGTCATGGCATTGACCGAGCGTTCGAATTCTCCCCAGCCCTCCATGCGTGGGGGCAGGCCGGTGCGCGGCAAGTTGTCGAACACGGTCAGACGGTAACTGTTCAGCCCCGTATCTTCGCCCTGCCAGAAGGGCGACGAACAACTCATCGCGAGAAGGTGGGGCAGGAAATACTTGAGCTGGTTCATCAGGTCGACACGCTGGTCGGGGCTTTCGATGCCCACATGCACGTGCATCCCGCAGATTAGCATCCGGCGCACGACCCCGGCCAGATCGTCGCGCAATTCGTTATAGCGTTCCCTGTCGGTGTGATGCTGTTGCCGCCAGTCCGAGAAGGGATGGCACGAGGCGGCGATCGGGGCGAGGTTGAACTGCCCCGCCACCCGCGCGACGGTGCTGCGCAGGCGTTTCAGGTCTTCGCGGGCCTCGCCCACGGTTTTGCACACGGCGGTACCGATCTCGATCTGGCAGTTGAGGAATTCGGGGCTGACCTGACCTTCCAGTTCCGCCTTGCAGGCCGACATCAGACCTTCGGGGGCAGGGGCCAGATCCAGACTATCCTTGTCCACCAGCAGGTATTCTTCTTCCACCCCGATGGTAAAATCTGGTTCTTTCAGTGACATGGCCATCCTCCCGAGACCTTTTGACCAAGTTCAACAGGATTACGTGCGGATTTCAAGAAAAGCTGCACGGGCCTGCGTCAGAATAACCCTCCAGCGCGGTAATGTTTCACCTTTTAGATATATTGATAATCGAATACGAATGATCGGGAGTTAACTTGAAAAGGAGAGTTTCATGCCGAAACTTCTGAAACATGCCGTTCTGGCGCTGGCCCTGATCCTGAGCCCGATGGTGGCCGCCGCCGAAGACATGAAGCCGCGTCTGTTCGTGAACCTGACCACGGATGACACCTGGGCCGCCGCCAAGGCGATCATGTTCGCCCATCAGAAAGCCCAGAAACAGGGGCATGACGCCGCGATCTGGATGAACGTGCGCGCCGTGTATCTGGCCGACAAGAAACGTCCCAGCCACGTGCACGGGTTGATGGCGGCAAACGGTACCTCGATCCAGGACATGCTGACCGCGTTTATCGCCGATGGTGGCACCGTCATCATGTGCGGCGCCTGTTCGAAGGCGGCGGGTCTTACCCAGGCTGACTATATCGACGGCGTGACCATGGGCAGCACCGAACTGGTTGCGGGCTGGCTGTTCGATCCGAACACAAAAACTTTGGGCTGGTAAACCCGCCTGACCTTGGCGCCGGCATCGCGTGATGCCGGTGTCCTAGCTGGATTTTTCCAGCAGACGTTCGATACTGGGCTCCGTTACCCCCAAGAGTTCCAGAACGTCGATTTCCTTTTCCAGAATGGCCGTGCTTATCGTATCAAGTTGATCCCACGGTCGGGCCGACACCAGCGCCATGCTTTGCGCCACGCGGGTCGGGGCATAGAACACGATCAGAGGTTTATGGTCGAAGGCATCAAAAATCTCGGTCATCAGGGCGTGGTGGCGGATCAGGTCCGGCGAGGCTTTTTCGTGGCTCGTGACCTTGCTCATATCCACCAGCATATCCCGACCCGACCTATAATCTGGGCGCCGCATGTACTCTTCGAACGCGCCCATGCTTTCGGCGATTTCGGCAAATCCGGAATAGCGCACGCAGACCAAGTTCTTGGGGGTGTGCAGGGTGATGGAAACAGGCATATCGGACCTTTGCTTTGATCTCTGGGATTCAACCTATCCGAATGCGCGCATATGAAAAGGGTGACGTGGCTGCCACAGGGCAGAGGATCGGGTGCCGGTCACAGCGACTGCGTCGTGGTCAAGCAACCTGCGACGGCAATTGTGCAACAATTGTCGCGTCCAGTCCCAGAATATCCAGCGCCTCGGGAATCGTCTGTACGACCACCGGCAACGCCCCCTCCAACTGTTGCCAGGACCGAAGCGCCGTCATGGCCATGGATTGCGTCAGGGGGGTGGGGGCGACAAAAATCAGGTGAGGCCGTTTGCCGGTCGACAGGAACACATCCGCCTGTTCCGCCTGAAGCGCCATGATCCTAGGGAAATCACGTTCGTACCCGGTCACCTGACTGAGGTCGATCATCTGGTTCTGGCCCGGTTTGAATTCCTTATGCATCGCATAGGCGCTGAACGAATCTAGGGTCTCGTCAATCGTGACTTCGCCGCTGCATAATACATAGACAAGGTTGGTCTCGGGCAGGATTTTGAAACGAACCGACAAGAGGGATCTCCGGCGATGGAATGTCGCGAACACGCGTCATGCGTGTTGATCCAGAGTTTTGCCGTGTCTTGGCGCGGGATTCAAGCAGCCTTGAGCGCGTTGGTCAGATCAGGCTCGGGCAGGCCCAGCACGTCACAGGCGTCTGACAGGGTTTCCACGCAGATCGGTACGATGGTCGAAAAGGATTCCCAGGATTTCAGGATCGACGCCACCACATCGCGGCCCAGTCGGGTCGGGGCAACGTAGGTGATCAGGGTTTGTGCCCCTTCGGCCATGAACACGTCGGCCTTCTTGGCCTGCATCTGCATGAGGTCTACAAAGTCAAACTCGACCTCGGTTGCGCGCGACAGATCGACAAGCTGTTTCTGACCCGGTCGGCAATCGGGGTGCTGGGCGTAAGCGGCAAAGGCCTGCATCGTATCCGCGGCATTGACCACGCCATCATAGCGCACATAGACCAGCCCGTGGTCCTTGAGGATGTGGAACGTCACCGACATATGGCGTCCTTGTCTTGCACCAAAAAAGAGGGGCGGAAACTCCGCCCCTCTTGGAACCATGTTTTTGACGGGGGATCAATCCATCGGTTTGAAGTTGAACTCGCCGCCTTCACGGATGCCCGAAGGCCAGCGCGAGGTGATGGTCTTGGTCCGGGTGTAGAACTTGAACGCGTCCGGGCCGTGCTGGTTCAGGTCACCAAAGGCCGATTTCTTCCAGCCACCAAAGGTGTGATAGGCCAGCGGCACCGGGATCGGCACGTTGATCCCGATCATGCCGATGTTGATCCGGTTGGCGAAGTCACGTGCGGTGTCCCCGTCGCGGGTAAAGATCGCGGTGCCGTTGCCGTATTCGTGATCCATCGCCAGACCCAACGCCTCTTCATAGTCATTGGCGCGCACCATCGACAGAACAGGGCCAAAGATTTCCTGCTTGTAGATGTCCATGTCCTTGGTGACGTTGTCAAAGAGGTGCGGACCGACAAAGAACCCGTCTTCATAGCCTTGCAGGTTGAAGTCGCGGCCATCGACCACGAGATCGGCGCCCTGTTCAACGCCGGTTTCCACCAGACGCAGGATGTTGGCTTTGGCCGCTGCGGTCACAACGGGGCCATAGTCCACGTCGTCGCCTGCGGTGTAAGGGCCGACTTTCAGCTTTTCGATACGCGGAATCAGCTTGTCACGCAGTTGGTTGGCGGTTTCTTCGCCCACCGGAACGGCAACCGAAATCGCCATGCAGCGTTCGCCAGCCGCGCCGTAACCGGCCCCGATCAGCGCGTCTGCGGCCTGATCCAGATCGGCGTCGGGCATGATGATCATGTGGTTTTTCGCGCCGCCGAAGCACTGCACGCGTTTGCCTTGCGAACAGCCGGTGCCATAAATGTATTCGGCAATCGGGGTCGAGCCGACGAAACCCACGGACTGGATGGTGTCGTTATAAAGGATCGCATCCACGGCTTCCTTGTCGCCGTTCACGACTTGCAGGATGCCCTTGGGCAGACCGGCCTCTTCCATCAGTTCGGCCAGCATCAGCGGCACAGAGGGGTCACGCTCGGACGGTTTCAGGATAAAGGCGTTGCCGCAGGCGATGGCCGGGGCAAACATCCACATCGGGATCATGGCCGGGAAGTTGAACGGGGTGATGCCCGCCGACACGCCCAGGGCCTGACGCATGGAATACATGTCGATGCCGGGGCCGGCCGAATCGGTGAATTCCCCTTTCAGCATCTGCGGTGCGCCGATGCAGTATTCCACCACTTCCAGACCACGCTGCACGTCGCCCTTGGCGTCTGGGAACGTCTTGCCGTGTTCGCGCGACAGCGCCTCGGCCAGCTTGTCCATATCGCGGTTCAGAAGATCGACGAATTTCATCATCACGCGGGCGCGACGCTGGGGGTTGACGGCCTCCCAAGCGGGTTGTGCGGCGGCGGCGATGTCAACGGCGGCGTCCAGCTCTGCCTTGCTGGCCAGCGGCACCTTGGCTTGCACTTCACCGGTGGCGGGATTGAAGACATCGGCAAAACGGCCGGACGTGCCTTTGACGTGTTCGCCATTGATGTAATGGGTCAGCTCTTGCATGGGGACTCCTCCTCTAAAATGGGTTGAGGGCAGAATAGGCTTGCAAAAATGATTGGAAAAGGGGCAAGTTTTCAAAACAGTTTTGCATTTTTTCAGGAGGGCGGGATGGAACCCCAATGGGATGATCTGCGCATTTTCCTGGCCGTGGCCCGCGAAGAAAGCCTTTCGGCGGCGGGGCGGCGGCTCAAGGTTGATCCTGCTACGGTGGGGCGGCGCATCGGGCGGTTGGAAACGGCGTTCGGCTCTCCGCTTTTTGTGAAATCGCCTACGGGCTATGCCCTGACCGACAGCGGCCAGCGCCTCATGCAGCATGCCATGCGCATCGAACAGACCATGCAGGTCGCCGCCGAGGAATTGAGCGGCGAGACCGGGCGCATGACCGGCCAGATCCGCATCGGGGCACCGGATGGTGCGGCGAATTACCTGCTGCCGCAGGTTTGTTCCGAGATCACGCGCGACAACCCCGACCTTGAGGTGCAGATCGTGGCGCTGCCGCGGGTCTTTAACCTTTCGAAGCGCGAGGCCGACATGGTGGTCGCGGTCAGCCCCCCGTCAGCGGGGCGGTTGATGGTGCAGAAGATCACCGACTATAAGCTGCATCTCGCGGCGGCGCGCTGGTATCTGCGCAAAGCGCCGCCGCTTGAGACACTGGCTGATCTGAAGCAGCACAATATCGTCGGCTATATCCCCGACATGATTTTCGACAAGGAACTGGATTATCTGCACGAGGCGGGGATCGAGAAATCCACCCTGTCGTCGAACTCGGTCTCGGTGCAGGTGAATTGCGTGCGTATCGGTGCAGGGGTGGGGATCGTGCATGACTTTTCCATCCCCTTCAATCGCGGGGTGCAAAAGGTGCTGGCCGAGGAATTCAGCCTGACGCGGTCCTTCTATCTGGTCCGTCACGAGGATGACAAACGGCTGGAACGGATGAACCGGTTTTCCGAAGCCCTGTGCAACGGGATGCGGGACGCGGTGCAAAAGCTGGAAGCGCAAACTTGACAGTTTCAAAGAATGCGGCAACGCTTGGATATATAACATTTAATTTTTGGGAGGGCCTGAATGCTTGTACATCAGGTGTTGAAATCCAAGGGCAATCAGGAAGTTGTCACTGTCAAACCCGGCACGCTTGTCTCTGATGCGGCCAAGATCCTTGCGGAAAAGGGCATCGGGACCGTTGTCGTCTCGGCCACCGGCAAGAGCATCGACGGAATCCTGTCCGAACGCGATATCGTGCGCGAAGTGGCCAAGCGCGGCGCAAGCTGTCTGGGTGACAAGGTCGATGACTATATGACGTCGAACATTGTCACCTGCGCCATGGGCGATGACGCCACCGAAGTGCTCGAGAAAATGACCGAGGGCCGCTTCCGCCACATGCCCGTGGTCGAAAACGGCGACATGGTCGGCCTTGTTACCCTGGGCGACACGGTCAAGGCCCGCCTGACCGAGCTGAAGATGGAAAAGGATGCCCTTGAGGGCATGATCATGGGCCACTAGGCCCCGTTTTCCAGCATTCTGCACATCCCGGCGCATGACACTGCACAAGAGGCGGGCGCAGGTCGGGGTTGTGCAGTATTGCCGGGCAACCCCTTGTGATCCTGTCCGTAAATCTACGGGCGACATTGTGTACCACTTGCTTTTTCAGGCGCAATAATGTTGCGTGCCGGACAAGTTGACATGCGTGGAGAAGGCAAATGCGCGTTGGTTTGTATCCCGGAACGTTCGATCCCATCACTTTGGGTCATATCGACATCATTCGCCGGGCGTCGCTCTTGGTAGACAAGCTGGTGATCGGGGTGGCGATAAATCGGGACAAGGGGCCGCTCTACACCCTGGAAGAGCGCGTCGCCATGATCGAGGCCGAATGCGCCAAGCTTTCGCACGAGACCGGCACCGAGATCGTCGCACATCCGTTCGAGAACCTTCTGATCGACTGTGCCCATGATGTCGGCGCCCAGATCATCGTGCGCGGCCTGCGCGCCGTGACTGACTTTGAATATGAATACCAGATGGTCGGCATGAATCGTGCTCTGGATGACTCGGTCGAAACCGTGTTCCTGATGGCCGATTTGCAACATCAGGCGATTGCCTCGAAGCTCGTCAAGGAAATCGCGCGGCTAGGCGGGGACGTGTCCAAATTTGTCACCCCCATGGTAAACGAGTCGCTGAAAGAACGGTTCGGCTGATTTTCCCGATACTTTTTTGAAGCAAGCCCCGGAAAACCCCCTGTGTTTTCCGGGGCTTTTTCATAGTATGGCTCATGGGTCCGCAGGCTTGCGGTTTTGGTATGACGTGCAGGAGAAGTTCTTATGAGTGGGTTGTTGGCGCTTCTGGATGACGTGGCAGGCATTGCCAAGGTGGCTGCGGCATCGGTGGATGACGTGGCGGCAGGGGCGGCCAAGGCCAGCGCCAAGGCCGCCGGCGCGGTCATAGATGATGCCGCCGTCACCCCGAAATACGTGCATGGATTCGAGGCCAAGCGCGAACTGCCGATCATCTGGAAAATCGCCAAGGGCTCGATCAAGAACAAGCTTCTGATCCTGCTGCCGGCGGCGTTGTTGCTGGCCAATTTCGCGTCGTGGCTGATTGCGCCGCTGTTGATGCTGGGCGGAGCTTATCTGTGTTTCGAAGGGGCCGAGAAAATCGCCCACGCCCTGTTTCACAGCGATGCGGGCCACAAGGTTTTCAAAGAAGACGAGGTCACGGGTGACCCTGCGCATCTGGAAGAACAGAAGGCGAAGGGTGCGATCAAGACCGACTTTATCCTTTCGGCTGAAATCATGACCATCATCCTGTCGGGCATCCCCGAAAGCAATTTCTGGATGGAGGCCGCGACGTTGGCCGTGGCGGGTGTGGGCATCACCGTAGCGGTCTATGGGTCGGTCGCGCTGATTGTAAAGATGGACGACGTGGGGCTTTTCCTCGCGGGGAACGGACGGCTTGGCCTGACAAGGGCGGTTGGGCGCGGCCTTGTGCGCGGGATGCCGCATTTCATGAAACTGCTGACCATTGTCGGCACTGCGGCCATGCTCTGGGTCGGCGGATCAATCGTGGTGCATGGCCTTGAAGAGCTGGGTTTTGGCTGGCTGGGCCATCACATCCATGATTGGGCTTATGCCCTTGGGCATATGGCGCCCGCCGCATGGGTCGGCGCGGTGGAATGGATTTCCAAGGCTGCGATGGACGGCGTGTTCGGGCTGGCGCTTGGGTTTGTGCTGATCCCGATTGCCACCAAAGTCATCGCGCCCGCGCTGGCCGCGATCTCGGGCAAGAAACCGCAGGCGCATTAAACCGGGGGGGCGCGACGTTCCGTCATGCGTGCACCTTTCGCTGCCGCGCCCTAGGTTTTTTCCGAGAGACACAGGAGCGCGCCATGGATACCCCGACCCTTAGCCAGATTCTGGCGGATATGCCCCATCAGGACGGCAGCTTTTCAGCCGAGGTGCCTGCGCACTGGACGCAGGGGCGCACGACCTATGGCGGGTTTTCCGCGACCCTGCTGCTGGCGGCCGCGCGCAAGCAGTTTCCCGACCTGCCGCCGCTGCGGTCGATGATGGTGAATTTCACGGCACCCATCGGCACACCGCCGCAGATCAGTGCAGAGATCTTGCGTCAGGGGCGCAATATCACCACCGTGCAGGCCATCGCGCGGATCGAGGGCAAAGTGGCGGCGCTGGCGACCCTGTCCTTTGGCCGCGCGCAGGACAGTCATCTGAGCGTGGACCTAGCCGCACCAGAGGCCAAGGCCCCCGAACAGACCGAACCCTATTTCCCGCCCCAGATGAAACGACCGCCGGTGCCGTTTCTGGCCAATTTCGACGTGCATCTGATCGAGGGCGACCGCCCCTTCATGGGGGCGGACCGGGGCTATGTGCGGGTCTGGGCGCGGCACCGCGATCCCGCGATGTGGGACAGTCCCGAAGGGTTGATCAGCATTGCCGACATCCCGCCCCCGGCGGTCTTTACAATGGCCACCAAGATGGGGCCGAACTCGTCCGTCAATTGGATTTGCAACGTTCTGAGCGAAACCCTAACCACGCGTGACGGTTGGTGGATGATCGAAAGTGCGCTGACCGCCGGGCACGACGGCTATAGCTCTCAGGTCATGCGCATGTGGAACAGCGACGGGCAACTCGTCGTGGACGGAATGCAGTCGGTGGTGATCTTCGTGTAACTCACCGTGAGGTCACAGCCCAGTGTCCTTGCATGACGCTGGGCTCCCTGTAAGCTGAAGCAAAGGCCCTGCGTTTGAACCGGTGCAGCGCCGCCACATAGAAGGAGCCGCCTCAATGAGTGGACTCGATATTTTTGCCTGGATCATCCTGATCGTGCTGATCCTGACGATCCTCGGAGTCTTTGTTTTTCTGGCGATGCTGCCGGGCCGGGTCGCGGCGGCGCGCAACCATCCCCAGCAAGAGGCGGTCAATGTGGCCGGATGGCTTGGGGCGCTGGCGCTTGGGGTGTTCTGGCCGCTGGCTTTGGTCTGGGCCTTCTACGTGCATCCGGGGCAAGAGTTGCCCTCTGAGCAGGAAGGAGACGCGGCATGATTATCTTTCTTACGCTGATTTACGTCGCGATCCTTTATGCGCTGATCAAGGCCAAGGTGTTGCCTGACAGCAAGGTAACATGGGCCAGCACCGGCGGCTGGATCCTGCTGTTGCTGATCTTCCTGTTTGTGCCGATGCAATGGGGGGCGCCCTCGGGTCCCGTTCAGATCATGACGCGGGTCGTGTCGGTTGTGCCCAATGTTGCCGGGCAGGTGGTCGAGGTGGCCGCCGAACCAAATGTGCCGGTCAAGGAAGGCGACGTATTGTTCCGTATCGATCCCGAACCGTTCCGGCGCGCAGTCGATCTGGCGGCGGCAGGGCTGGTGCGGGTACAGGCGCAGGCCAAACAGGATCAGGACACGTTGCAAACCGCGCAGGCGTCTTTGCAGCAGGCGCAGGCGCAGGCTACGCTGGCACAATCACGGTATGACGACGACAAACAACTGGTCGAGAGCGGTGTCTATTCCGAGAACCGGCTTGAACGCCGCCAAAGTGATCTGGATCAGGCCAATGCAGCGGTCGTGTCTGCCCAGGCCGCCGTGCGCAAGGCCGAGGCTGAACTCGGCGCGGTCATGCCCGATGGCAAGGTGGCCAAGGTCGCCGAGGCCGAAGCGCGCCTGGAACAGGCCGAGTGGGAACTGGACCAGACCATCGTGCGCGCACCCGGCGATGGCTATGTGACCAATCTGGCCCTCGCGGTCGGGCAGCGTGTGGTCTCCCTGCCGCTGGCACCCTCGATGGCCTTTGTGGACACCTCCGAGTCCACGGCGGTGGCGCAAATCCATCAAATCTATCTGCGCCATGTCACGCCGGGGCAACCGGTTGAGGTTGCTATGAAAACCCGCCCTGGCGAGATTATTCCGGCGGTTGTGGACCAGATCATTCCGGCCGCCTCGGGCGGGCAGGCGCAGGTCAGCGGCAATATCGGAGCCGCGCGTCAGGTGGGGGCGGAGCCCTTCCTTGTTCGCTTGGCGCCAGTTGATCCCGAGGATGCCATGGCGCTGCGGCCCGGCGCGGTGGGGACCGTCGCCATCTATACGGAAAGCGCAGGGGCCACGCATGTTATTCGGAAAGTCATGATGCGTATGACCGCCATCATGAACTATCTCAACCCCATGCTCTAAGGCCCTGGAACGGTCAAAAGGAAAGGGCGTCCTGACGGGCGCCCTTTGTCAAGCGGGTTATGGTTGCTGAGGTGGTGTCAGGGTTTCCAGCGTTTTTTGGTTTGTTCGTAACGGCGCTGCGGAAAGAACCCGTACAACATGGTGTCATCGGCATAAATGATACGATCTTTCCCAAACACCGTGTAGCGGCGCGCATGGGCCTTATGTGATCCATAGCCGACCGCATTGCGTTGATACTGGACCTTGAGGTCCACGCGGTTCACCTCGCCCTCGAAATATTCGCCGCCCATGACCCGTTTTTTGCGGCCGACGCCGAACAGGTTGTCGACATCGATCAGGATCACTCGTTTCGGATCATTGTTGACCGTACACAACAGCCGGTCGGCTGATGGAAATCCGGTTAGCTTGTAGGTTACGGTGCCGCCTGAGCCGCGTTTGGTCAGTTTGCCCCGGCCATTTTCCTCGCGACAGTCGATGGACCACGGGAACCGGCGGAATTGCAGATTGAAGACCCAGCTTTCGGGGGGATAGTTGGCCTGCGGCGTTGCCGCGCGGATGTTTTGTGCCTTGGCCGCTGACGGGGCCAACATGTGCAGGCTAAGGGCCAGAACCCCGAGGCCAAGTGATACCCGTTTCATTTCCACCCCCTTGAACAGACACGAGGCGCCCCGCAATGGGACGCCTCTTAACTTTTTACAAATTCGAAACGGCTCAGAGTAGCGCCTTGGCCTTGGCCACCACGTTGTCTGCGGTGATACCGAACTTTTCGAACAATTCACCTGCGGGCGCCGAGGCGCCGAAGCGGTCCATGCCGACAAAGTCGGATTTCCCCGCACGGGCACGTTCGCCCAGCAGCCACTGATCCCAGCCCTGGCGCACGGCGGCCTCGATGCCGATCCGCACGATGTTGCCGGCGGGCAGAACCTTGCGGCGATAGGCTTCGTCCTGCGCTGCGAACAGTTCCATGCAGGGCATGGATACCACGCGGGTGCCGATGCCTTCGGCTTCAAGCTTGGCCTTGGCTTCCATCGCCACCGAAACTTCGGAGCCGGTTGCCATCAGGATCACCTGACGTTTGCCCTCTGCCTCGGCCAGAACATAGGCACCCTGCGCGGTGAGGTTCTTCAGCTTGTGCTCGGTGCGCACGGTCGGCAGGTTCTGCCGGGTCAGCGCCATGACGGTCGGCGTTTCCTTGGACGACAGCGCCAGTTCCCAGGCCTCGGCTGCTTCCACGGCATCGGCAGGGCGGAACACATGGGTGTTCGGGGTCGCGCGGCAGATGGCCAGATGTTCCACCGGCTGGTGGGTCGGGCCGTCTTCGCCAACGCCGATCGAGTCATGGGTCATGACAAAGACCGACGGCACCTTCATCAGAGCCGCCAGACGCATCGCGGGGCGCGCATAGTCGGTAAAGCAGAAGAACGTGCCCGAATAGGGGCGGATGCCACCATGCAGCGCCATGCCGTTCATTGCAGCCGCCATGCCATGCTCGCGGATACCCCAATAGATATAGCGCCCCTTGCGATTATCGGTGTCAAACACGCCCAAATCGCCGGTCTTGGTGTTGTTCGATCCGGTCAGGTCGGCCGAGCCGCCCACGGTTTCGGGCATGATCGGGTTGATAACCTCAAGCGCCATTTCCGACGCTTTACGGGTTGCGACGGTGGGCTTCTCATCCGAAACCTGCTTTTTCAGTGCCTTGACGACTGCAGACAGGCGGTTGGGCACGTCCAGCGCATAGGCGCGGTTGAAACGGTTTTGTTTCTGCTGCGAGGCTTCGGCAAAGCGCGCTTCCCACGCTTCACGCGCGGCGGCGCCACGGCTGCCGATGGCTTCCCACTGGGCCTTGATGTCTGCGGGCACCTCGAAGGGGCCACTGGTCCAGCCATAAACCTCTTTCGCGGCAGCCAGCTGATCGGCATCGGTCAGCGCACCGTGGCCTTTCGATGTGTCCTGTGCGGCGTGCCCCAGCGCGATATGCGTCTTGCAGGCGATCATAGAAGGCTTCTTGGTTTTCTTGGCGGCCTCAATCGCGGCGTCGATGGCCTCGGGGTCGTGGCCATCAATTTCCTGCACATGCCAGCCCGAGGCGCGGAAACGCTGCACCTGGTTGGTGCGGTCCGACAATTCGACCGTGCCGTCGATGGTGATGTTGTTGTTGTCCCAAAGCACGATCAGGTGGCCCAGACTGTGACGCCCGGCCAGACCGATGGCTTCCTGGCTGATGCCTTCCATCAGGCAGCCGTCACCGGCGACGACATAGGTGTAGTGATCGACCAGCTTGCGGCCATACTGGGCGCGCTGGATTTCCTCGGCCATGGCAAAACCCACGGCATTGGCGATGCCCTGACCCAGAGGGCCGGTGGTGGTTTCGACGGCGTCAATCAGGAAATTCTCGGGGTGGCCCGCGGTCAGGGCACCCATCTGGCGGAAGTTCTTGACCTGCTCGAGCGTCACCTGCGCGTCGCCCATGAGGTAAAGCAGCGAATAGATCAGCATCGACCCGTGTCCCGCCGACAGGATGAACCGGTCGCGGTCCGGCCATTTCGGATTGGCCACGTCGAATTTCATGTGCTTCTCGAACAGCACGGTAGCCACGTCGGCCATGCCCATCGGCATGCCGGAATGCCCGGAATTGGCGGCGGCGACCGCATCCAGCGTCAGGGCCCGGATGGCGGCGGCTTTCATCCAGTGTTCGGGGTTCTTTTCACGAAGGGCAGCGATATCCACGGGGCAAGGTTCCTTTGACAAGTCGCTTTTCAGGTTGGGCGCTGCATAACAGGCTTGCGGCGAATATCAAGCAGGGTTGCACGTCAGAACGGGGAGGGGGGCGCATTTTGCCGTGCCTTTGGCTAAAATTGGCCTGTACCCGCGTCTTGTCGATTCGTGCTTTGTGTTTGTGTCTTTCGCGTTCCGGTGGCAGATTGGAGCCAAATCTGACGAACGGGTAAAAGAACGGGCAGGGGGCATGCCCCGGACCCGCAACCAAAGGATGAGGCTGATGAGTGAAATAAGCGATCTCGAAAGCAGGATCAGCGCGGCAATGGACCGGATCGGTCGCAGCCTCGAGGGGCTGTCGGGTGGCGCGGGCGCTGCGGAAGAGACCGAGGCGCTGCGACAGCAACTCGAAGATGAAAAAACCGCGCTGGCCCAGCTCGAAACCCGCAACACGGCGCTTGCCGCGCGGCAGGAAGAGTTGGAGGCCGAGGTCACGTCGCTGCGGGCCGAGGCCGAAGCCTCGCGCAGCTATGTCGATGCCGGTCAGGCCGAACTGGAAAAAGCGCAGCAAGAGGCCGAAGAGGCCAAGGCGCAGGCCACCGCCGCCCAGTCCGAGATCGAATCCCTGCGGGCCGATCTGGAACAGGCGCAGGCCGATGCCGCCGAAAAGGCCGCGCAGGTCGAGGCCGAGTCCGAAGCTGCGGCGACCGCCGCGACGCTGGCACCCATCGACCTTGATGAAAACCGGGATGCAATCACCCAGCTGTCCAAACGCCTTCGCCGCCTGCGGATCACCAGCCGCCAGCTGCGCGAAGCCAACAACCTGTTGCGCGAAGCAGCGGAAAAGAATCTGCCCGATCATACACTTGTCAACAAGGCCCTGCAGGCCGAGCTGAACAATCTCAAGGCCGAACGCGACGTGGAACGCGCCGAGATGGATGTGATTGTCGGATCGCTCGGCCCGATGCTCGAACAGGACGCCCCGGAAGGAGAAGCCAAGGATGCCTGAAGTGGAAATTCAAATCGGGGGTCGCGTGTTCGAAGTGGCCTGTCAGGACGGTGAACAGCATTTCCTGCAATCCGCCGCCAAGATGCTGGACAATGAGGCACAGGTTCTGACCACGCAAATCGGGCGTATCCCCGAAGCGCGCATGTTGCTGATGGCAGGTCTGATGCTGGCCGACAAGACCGCCGGGCTGGAGGATCGTCTGCGCGCGATGGAAACCGAACTGTCGACCAAAACCGAAGAGCTTGAGGCGCTCAAGGCCCAGCCCGCGCCCGAGCCGGAAAAAGTCGAGGTGGCGGTGATCCCGCGCGAAGTGAATGACACGCTCGCGGAACTGGCCGCACGGGCCGAGGCGCTGGCGGACTCGGTTGAAGAAAAGGTCGCGGGCTGATCCGCGCGCCCATGCGATGAAATGAAAAAGCGTGCCGGACAATGTCGGCACGCTTTTTCTTTGCCTACCGGCCCAGCAGCTTTTGCATCAGGGATTTTTTCGGGCGCTGCGCCAGGGTCAGCCGCCCATGCACGCAGTCCTCCAGAACAGCATCCAGCCCGCTGGTCAGCCCGGTCAGGATGGGGCGCACCGTGTCGCTATCGGGATCCGTTTCAGGCTCGGCACCGATATCAATGCGACGGGTGCATCCCCGCAACTTGTCAGCGGCAGGGTTCCGCCCACCCCCGGCATCAATTTGTGACGCGATATCAGAGGCTTCCATGGCGATGCTGTCGTGGTTCTCTATGCGAAGCAACAGATGCGCGGGGGCCGTGACCCGAAGCACCGGCATCTCCGCGCCGGTCTCGAGCTTTTCAACCGTGCAGCCCAGATTTTCAGTCAGCCGTTTCTGCAACAGATCGACAGATACAATGCGAGACCCGGGCGCATACCAGAGTCTCGCGATCAGCCTGGCCATCCCGGATCAGGCGTTTGCTTCGCGGATGCGATTGGCGGCGTCCTTGTCATAGGCCACGCCATTGTCGTCGAACATGGTGTCCAATTCGCCCGAGAGGGTCATCTCGGTGATGATATCGCAGCCGCCGACAAATTCGCCCTTGATATAAAGCTGGGGGATGGTGGGCCAGTCGGAATAGTCCTTGATACCCTGCCGGATCGCATCATCGGCCAAGACGTTCACGTCAGTATACTCGATCCCCATATAGTTCAGCACCCCGGCCACGCGGCTGGAGAACCCGCATTGCGGCATTTCCTTGGTGCCCTTCATGAACAGCACCACGTCATGGGCTTTCACGGTTTCGTCGATTTGCGTTTGTGCGTCACTCATTTGCGCGTTTCCTTATGAGTTGGTGCCGCCGATGCGGCGCGATCAGACTGTGACATAGACCCCGGACCGCCCGGCGACAACCGGCAATCCCTGTGATGTCCTATTCGGGGGCCTTGGTGGTCAGCGCCAGCGCATGCAGGCGGCCACTGTCGATTTCCGCCTTCAGCACGGCGTTCACGGCACGTTGCTGCTGGATGCGGCTCTTGCCGCGAAAGCTCTCGTCGATGACCTCGGCCGAAAAATGTTGGCCGTCATCGCCCATCACCGTGATCTTGGCGTCGGGAAATCCGGCGCGGATCATGGCCTCGATATCAGAAGCAAGAAGCATTGCAGTCTCCGTGTTGGTGTCTGTGTGAAACTTAGGGCTGCACCAAGGGCTGTGCAAGCAGATCGCGCGGTTTCCCGGGCCCAAAATCCGCAAAAGGCAGGCGCGTCGCACCTGCCTTCATCTTGCCCGAAATACTCCGGGGGGTTGGGGGCTGGCCCCCAATCACACCTTAGGCAATCGCTTCGGCAAAACTGGCGCGGAACTGGGCGGCCAGCTCTTCCAGAGGGGCCGAGCTGTTGCCCATCCAGACCGTGTCGCCCGTGAACTTGCCCACGGTGGCGATCGGCACACCGGCCTGACCTGCGTTGATCATCAGCGCTTCGGCCTGATCAAAGTTGCAGGCAATCAGGTAACGCCCCTGATCTTCGCCAAACAGAAACGCCGTGTCGTCGCTGTCCAGAACCACGCCCACACCGGCAGCCTCGGCCATTTCGAACGCGGCCAGCGCAAGCCCGCCGTCGCCCAGATCGGTGCAGGCCTTGATCCAATCGCGGTTGGCGCGGATAAAATCCCCGTTGCGCTTTTCGACGTCCAGATCGACATGCGGTGCGTCGCCTTCTTCGCGGTTGAACACCTCGGCCAGCAGGGCCGACTGGCCCAGATGTCCGGTGGTGTCCCCTACGAGAAGCGCCACATGGCCCTCGCGGGCGATATCATTGATCGGCTCTTCATCCGCCGCGATCAGTCCGACGGCCCCGATGGTCGGGGTGGGCAGGATCGCGCTGCCGTCGGTCTCGTTATAAAGTGACACGTTGCCCGACACGATGGGCATGTCCAGCGCGGCAACCGCCTCGCCGATGCCTTTGATCGCGCCAACGAACTGGCCCATGATCTCGGGCTTTTCAGGGTTGCCGAAGTTCAGGTTGTCGGTCGAGGCCAGCGGTTTTGCACCCACGGCGGTGAGGTTGCGGTACGCCTCGGCCACGGCCTGTTTGCCGCCCTCGAACGGGTTGGCCTTGACATAGCGCGGGGTTACGTCGCTGGTGAAGGCCAGCTTCTTGTCGGTGCCATGCACGCGGATGATGCCTGCGCCCTGGCCGGGCAAGCGGGCGCTGTCGGCCATGACCATGGTGTCATATTGTTCATAGACCCATTGTTTGCCGGCATAGTTCGGCGACGAAATCAGGCCTTTCAGACCATCAATCGGGTCGATCTGCGGCACGTCGGCCAGGTCTTCGGCGGCGGGGGTGGCCACCCAAGGGCGGTCATATTCCGGCGCGCGACCCGACAGGGGCGACAGCGGCAGGTCGGCTTTGACCTCGCCGTTGTGCATGATCAGGAAGCGGTCTTCGGCGATGGTTTCGCCCACGATGGCAAAGTCCAGATCCCACTTTTCGAAAACGGCGCGGGCTTCGGCCTCAAGCTCGGGCTTGAGGACCATCAGCATACGCTCCTGGCTTTCCGACAACATCATCTCGTAAGCGGTCATGTTGTCTTCGCGCTGCGGCACGTCTTCAAGGTTCAGCTTGACGCCCAGCTTGCCCTTGTCGCCCATTTCCACGGCGGAACAGGTCAACCCTGCGGCGCCCATATCCTGGATCGAGATTACAGCGCCGGTCTGCATCAGTTCCAGCGTGGCTTCCATCAGGCGTTTTTCGGTGAAGGGGTCGCCGACCTGCACGGTGGGGCGTTTTTCTTCGATTGTGTCGTCGAATTCTGCCGAGGCCATGGTCGCGCCGCCGACACCGTCGCGGCCGGTTTTGGCGCCCAGATACACCACCGGCATGCCAATGCCCGAGGCCGCCGAGTAAAAGATGCTGTCGGTCTTGGCCAAACCGGCGGCAAAGGCGTTCACAAGGCAGTTGCCGTTATAGGCGGGGTGGAACCGCACCTCGCCGCCCACGGTGGGCACGCCGAAACAGTTGCCATAGCCGCCGACGCCTTCGACCACGCCGTTAACCAGCTGGCGCGTCTTGTGATGCGAGGTTTCACCAAAAGAGAGCGAGTTCATCGCCGCCACGGGACGCGCCCCCATGGTGAAAACGTCGCGCAGAATGCCGCCCACGCCGGTCGCCGCACCCTGATAGGGTTCGATATACGAGGGGTGGTTGTGGCTCTCCATTTTGAAGACCACGGCGTCGCCGTCGCCAATATCCACGATGCCGGCGTTTTCACCGGGGCCACAGATGACCTGCGGGCCGTCGGTGGGCAGGGTGCGCAGCCATTTCTTGGAGGATTTGTAGGAACAGTGCTCGTTCCACATGGCCGAGAAAATACCCAGCTCGGTAAAGGTGGGTTCGCGGCCGATGATCTCGAGGATCAGCTCATATTCGTCGGGCTTCAATCCGTGCGCTTCGATGAGATCGGTGGTGATGGCCGGTTCCATATTGGTCATGAGATTCCCCAAGGCTGCTTTGGGGCGCTTTTAGGCCAGACAGACCATAAGGAAAAGAGCAAACGGGTCGCAGGCGGTCAGAACCGCTGACCGACATAGATATAGACCAGCTCTTCGTCCTCGTCATTCAGCGAGACATCCACCGAGAAATCGGTTTCGAATTTCTTGGTCAGTTGGAACCGCAGTCCGACACCGCCCGCCTTGTGCACGCCGCCGACGTCCATCGCCCCGAAATCGGGGCCGGTCATGCCTGCGCCTGCAAAGACCACCGCGCCGAAGCGGGCGCCGAACCTTTGGCGCAACTCGACCTGTAACGAGGCGCTGCGCAGGTCGTAATACTGGGTAGACGGAAAGCCGCGCATCGCGTCTATTCCGCCAAGGGCGCATTTGTCAAAGAACGGCGCTTCGTCGGTCACACCACACAGCGCGGCCCGCCCCGCGATCACGGTTTTTTCGCCCAGTGAGTGATAAAGACTGAACGTGCTGTAGACGCGACGATAATCGCGGTCCAGACCGTCGAGCGCAGTGCCGGCCATGAGATTGGTGTCCCAGTAGAACCCGCTGCGCGGATAAAGCGAGTCATCGCGCGTGTCCCAGCGCCCGATCAGGCTGAGATTGCCAAGTGTCAGGACGGCATCCCCGGCAATCGTGGGGGGCAGGGCCGCGCCCGAGGCCAGGTTGATTGTTGTGTCCAGATAGCGCAGGCCAAGTCCGAAAGAGATATCGCTGTTAAACCCGTAAAGCAGCGACGCGTTGAACATCTCGCCCTGCTGGCGCAGGGGGATCGGCAGGCCAAGAACAAACAGGTCGTAAAAGGCTTCGGCCTCGGCCGCCGTGGCGCTGAGTTGCCAGCGGTTCTCGGCCCAGGCAAGGCTGGCGCCCAGACCATAACCCGTGGTGCCGTTGTCACTCTTTAACGCGCCAAGGCCGATATAAGAGGTTTTGCTTTTTGCGTCGCTCTGGAAAAGATAAGCGCCGCCAAGTGCAAGGCCGCTGCCGATCAGGGGGTTCTTGAACGGGATCGGTGCGACCATGAACGACCCCTGCCGGAAACCGAACTCTTCGTCTTCGTCTATCTTGTCGTGTAGCGTGGTGTGTGCAGAGTCGAGCGGATGTTCCGCCTGCGCGGGGGCGATCAGGGCCATGGCGCATGCCACACCCGCAAGAACAGCCTGCACTGCCGCGCCAGAGCGGATGCGAAGGGCAGGGGATAGCAAGACTTTTGTCATAAACGAAAACATGCCCGCGATGTCACGCGGGCATGTGGTTCTTGTCAAGCAGGTGTGACGCCGCAACAGCTTAGTCGCCGGGTTTTGAGCCCCCCCCACCTTCGGCAGGCTGGTCGGGCTGCGCTTGTGCAGCGGCGGCCCCTGCGGCGGCGATCTGGGCCTTTTCTTCCTCGCTCAGATCGTCGTG
This sequence comes from Shimia fortis, assembly GCF_040225985.1. Classification (NCBI taxonomy): domain Bacteria; kingdom Pseudomonadati; phylum Pseudomonadota; class Alphaproteobacteria; order Rhodobacterales; family Roseobacteraceae; genus Shimia; species Shimia fortis. Next base: position 177,153 of record NZ_JBBPEU010000003.1, on the reverse strand, counting down.
ATGTTCGAGGCCGGGAATGGCTACGCGCACCTCGCGACGCGCAAAGTCGATTCCGGCCTCGGCAAAGGCGGCCTTGACCTTGTTGTAGATCTCTTTGCGGATCATGAACTGTTTGCCCGGCTTGGCCATGAACTTGCCACGGATCACCATGCCCACATCGTCGATGTCAAAGACGCCCTGCGATTTGAACGGTTGCAGGAAGTCATCCTTGAACAGCGGATCTTCCATCATCTCCTGGCCGATCTTTTTGAAGATCTTCTTGACCTTGTTGGGATCGGTGTCAAACGGCACGGTAAACTTGAGTTTCATGATCACCCAGTCGCGGCTATAGTTGGTCAGCTGCGGGATTTCGCCATAGGGGATGGTGTGCACCGGTCCCCTGTGGTGGCGCAGTTGCATCGAGCGGATCGAGATTTTCTCGACCGCGCCCATGGTGCCCGCGATCTCGACATATTCGCCAACCCGGAACGCATCATCGACAAGGAAGAACACGCCCGACACGATGTCGGTGACCAGTTTCTGCGCCCCGAAACCGATGGCCAGACCGATCACACCGGCCCCGGCCAGAAGCGGGGTGATGTCGATACCAAGGTTCCCGATCGCCAGAAGGCCGAACACAACGATGATCGTGGCCCGTGCCGACAACAGCATCAGGGGCAGCACGGTCGACAGGCGCGACCCGCTGGCCCCGCCCATCTCGGCATCGGCTTCTTCCTCGGTCATGCCAAGCGCCGTGATCTCGGCCGCAAGACGGCGGTTGATCCAAAGCGAGACCGCCTCGTAAACGACGTACCCGACCACACAGGTCATGGCAAAACTGAACAGGTTGTCGGCGATGCCGGCCTTGTTCTGGAATAACTCAAGATAGTTGGTGTCCCATGCATGGGCAATCAACATCAGGATGATGCCCGCCGCCAGAACCCGACCGATCCGAACGAAACTGCGCTTTGTCGATTTGTACGCGGCTTCGGCCACCGGACCCTCGCCCTTCATCGGCGGGACGACATGGCGGACAATGCCGCGAATGGCTGTGTCGATGATCGGAGCCGCCAGCAACAGCCCCATCGTGTAGTAGTGCGCGCCGTGCAAAAGCGCATCGACCTTGCCAAGACCCACCAGAATGGTCACCAGAATCCAGGTGGCCACGGCAATCCCGACGGCGAAATAGGGGTAGCCCTGCGCGACACGTTCATCAAAACGGGTCCGATCCGGATCCGCCCCGAGCATCATGGACTGAAGCCCTTCGCGTGCGGTAAGGGCAATGATCGCAATATAAATGTAAACCATGCTGTCGAGCATGTAACCAAGCCGCGTCGCCCCCGGAGGCACGCCCATGGCCGCGTTGAAGCCGACAATGTACATTGTGAAACCGGCCAGAACAACCAGCCCGATGATATTGCGGTGCAGGAACTTGGCCCAATGGTCGTCGATCGAAACTAGACGCAGGTCAGAGCGTTGCGGGGCCAGAAGGAACCGCGACAGCGCGGCGGCAAGACGCGGCATCCAGATCAGATAGGTGACAAACGGAGCTGCGAACCCAAGCATGGCCGGTGTCAGAATAAGCCGACCGACGATCCGCAGAGTTATGTAGAAAACGATCAGACCGAAGATTTCCCGCAAGAAACGGCGCATCAGGAAGCCGAGCGCGTCACGCAGAGACTGTTCACCAGCCGTGTCAACGGTTTGACGAACCCGTCGCGAGAGATACGCACGAACCGCAAGTTCCACGGCAAACCCGATGGCCAGAACCAGCGAAATCAGCCCGAGAAGGACCATGAGCCCCCCAAGACCATCCGTATGTCCGAGCAGATTTGTAAACGCGAGCTTTTCCATCTGCCACAGATGAGGCAGCTTCGCGATTGCCTGCAGCGGAGGGGTGATAAATGCCGTCCACAGCGTGGAAAGTCGCTGTGCGACCGAAACGTTTTGTTTTGTTTCGGGCTTGGCCGCCACCGCATCAAGACGGTCGAGAAGCACAGCGCGGACCTGGTCGTCCGACATGCGCGCCACCATTGCCTCGATGGCTTCTGGGGTCATTTCCTCGGCGTTGATTTCGGGCGTTGCCGGGGCAACGTCCTGTGCCGCCGCGGGCAGGGCCAGCACGAGCCCGATCCACAGGGCAGCAACGGCCTGTTTCAGTATGTGTGACATGAATTCCTCGGATCACTGAATCGTTATCGCGTCACCTTACCACCCAACCGGCAAAGATCATGCCATTTTGTGCCAAAGACTCAGGATATTAGGGTGTAAAGCGCATCCAAAAGTATGTGGGATCCCGCAATGCGCCCCCCAAGAGCGGATCGAAAGGCCAAAAAAAAGGCCGAGCAATAAGCTCGGCCGAAGTCCAACAGGGAGGTGAAGGTGATGCGCATCTAGGCAATCATCGCCTTCGAGGGATGAAATAGGCATCAGTTTTGAATCGATCAAGGGAAAGAATGCCGCACCTGCAGCATGCCCGCTATGCGCTCAGTGCATAACTCAGAGATTACCCTGTTCTCTCAACTGCTTGCGATGTGAAATGATCTCTTCCTGCACAAAGTCCCGGAATGCCCCGATCCGCTTGGATTGACGTAATTCTTCGGGATAGGCGAGAAACACAGGCACTTCGCCCGAATCCACCTCGGGCAGGACGCGCACGAGGTTGGGGAAATCCTGTACCACGTAGTCAGGCAACACACCGATGCCGAGATCGTGCAAAACCGCCTGCAACACTCCGAAATAGTTGTTCACATAGAGAACCGACGGGATGTCGTTGCTCAGAAGCGCCTGCACAAGGCTGGTGCCGGCCCCCACCTGCGCCGAACTGATATTCTGGCAGATCAGGCGGTGATCGCTGAGATCCTCCATCCGTTCGGGCGTGCCCCTTTTGGCGAGGTATTCCGGCGTTGCATAAAGACGCATGTGCACGCTCATAAGGCGCTTGCGGATCAGGTCGGCCTGCGACGGCTCTTTCATGCGGATTGCGACATCGGCCTCGCGCATGGGCAGGTCCAGCACCTTTTCCTCGAGCATCAGGTCAATGTTGAGGTCGGGATATTTTTCATAAAGCTTGGGAAGGCGGGGGGCGAGCCAGAGCGTGCCGAACCCTATGGTCGTCGTCACGCGCAATTCTCCAAACACTTCTTCCTCGGAATCGCGGATGCGCGCGGCGGCGGCGTCCAGGCGTTTCGTCATCGACCGGGTGGCATCAAACAACAACTCGCCCTGTTCGGTGAGAATCAGTCCGCGCGCATGGCGATGGAACAGGGTGGTATTGAGGCTTTCCTCAAGCGCGCGAATCTGGCGCGAGACAGCCGATTGCGACAAATGCAGCGTATCGCCCGCATGAGTAAGGCTGCCTGCGTCCGCGACCGCGTGAAAGATTCTGAGCTTGTCCCAATCCATATCCGCAACTTTCGTTTTCTTAACTTTTATCTATGCGAAACCATTGCAAAACGAAACCGTCTCATGGGCGACAGGATGCTGATTGTCGTAAATTTTTCTTGATAGGTCATAATTAATGACCTAGTTTTGACTTATATTTAATCCAAGAGAAAATCTGCGATGGGAGGCGTGCGATGAGTATCCAGAAGGTATCACTGAACGATCGGTTCGATCTGGAAAAGGATCAGGTCCTGTTGAACGGGACCCAGGCGCTGGTGCGTCTGATGCTCATGCAAAAGGCGCGGGACGCCAAGGCGGGTCTGAACACCGCAGGCTATGTCACCGGCTATCGCGGCTCACCCCTTGGCGCGGTCGACAGCCAGATGATGCGCGCCGAAAAGGAGCTCAAGGCGGCGGACGTCCTGTTCCAGTCGGGTTTGAACGAAGACCTCGCGGCGACTGCGCTCTGGGGCGCGCAGCAGGCCGAGTTGCGCGGCGAAGGCAAGTTCGACGGGGTATTCGGGCTGTGGTACGGCAAGGGGCCGGGTGTGGACCGCACCGGCGACGTGATGCGCCATGCCAACATGGCGGGCACCTCGCAACACGGCGGTGTTCTCATGGCGATGGGCGATGACCACACGGGCGAAAGCTCGACCGTGTTGCACCAATCGGAATGGGCGCTGGTTGATGCCTATATGCCCATCGTGTCGCCCGCCGGTGTGCAGGAAATCATGGATTACGGCCTTTACGGCATTGCGCTGTCGCGCTTTGCGGGGGTTTGGGTCGGCCTTAAGACCATGAAGGACACGATCGAGGCCACCTCGGTCGTAAACGGCAATCCGCACCGTCTGTCTTTTGTCACGCCGGAGTTCGAGATGCCCGAGGGCGGGCTGAACATCCGTCTTGGCGACACGCCGCACGCCCAAGAGGCGCGCATGATCGACTATAAACGTTTTGCCGCCGAGGCGTTTTCGCACGCGAACAAGATGGACAAGCGCATGTGGGGCAAGCCCGGCGCGAAAATCGGGTTCGTGGCTGCGGGCAAGAACTGGCTGGATCTGGTGCATGCGCTGGACCTGCTGGGCATTGACGAGGCCGAGGCCGAGCGCCTGGGCATCACCACCTATAAGGTGGGCCAGACCTTCCCGCTGGACATGAAAGGGTTCCATGACTGGGCCGAAGGTCTGGACCTGATCGTGGTCGTGGAAGAAAAGCGCAAGCTGATCGAGGTGCAGGTCAAGGAAGCCATCTTTGATGACCGCCGGGGCCGCCGCGTCTATGGCTGGCACAAGGGCGGTGGCGCCGGGTCGATGCATGGCGAAGAGCTGTTCCAGACCAAGGCGGCGCTGGACCCGATCCTGATTGCCCAGAAACTTGGGGAAATCCTGATCGAGGAAGGGCGCGGGACAGACCGGATCAAGGCCGGTCTGGAAAAGCTGATCGAAGCCAAGCGCGCCGACAACGCCGAAGACATTGCCGCGCGCACGCCGTGGTTCTGCTCGGGCTGTCCGCACAATTCATCGACCAAGCTGCCCGAAGGCAGCCGCGCTTATGCGGGGATCGGCTGTCACTACATGGTACAGTGGATGGACCGCGAAACCACCGGCTTTACCCATATGGGCGGCGAGGGTGCGAACTGGATCGGCGAGGCGCCGTTCTCGACCCGCGACCACGTGTTCCAGAACCTCGGGGATGGCACCTATAACCACTCTGGCGTTCAGGCGATCCGTGCCGCGCTCGCGGCGGGGACAAACATCACCTACAAGATCCTGTTCAACGACGCGGTCGCCATGACCGGCGGTCAGTCCAATGACGGCGATCTGTCCCCGCAACGCATCGCCGCCGAGGTGCAGGCGATGGGCGTGGAAAACCTGGCCGTGGTCTATGACGAAAAGGAAGATCTGGACAAATCGGCCTTCCCGTCGGGGATCACCTTTCATGAACGTGCGAACCTGATGTCTGTTCAGGAAGAGTTTAGCAAAATCAAGGGTGTGTCGGTCATTGTTTATGTCCAGACCTGCGCGTCCGAGAAGCGCCGTCGCCGCAAGCGCGGCCAGTTCCCTGATCCGGACCGCCGTGTCTTTATCAATACCGATGTCTGCGAGGGCTGCGGCGATTGCGGGGTGCAGTCGAACTGTATCTCGATCGAACCGGTCGAAACCGAACTGGGCCGCAAGCGCAAGATCAACCAGTCCTCGTGCAACAAGGATTTCAGCTGTTTGAACGGGTTCTGCCCGTCCTTCGTCACCGTTGAGGGCGCCACGATCCGCAAAGAGGCGACCGCCGCGCTGGACCTGCCGGACATGCCCGAACCCGAGATTGCCCCGATTGATGGCACCCACAACGTGGTCATCACCGGCGTCGGCGGCACCGGCGTTGTGACCATCGGCGCGGTGCTGGCGCAGGCTGCGCAGATCGATGGCAAGGCGGCCGGGATGATGGAAATGGCCGGACTGGCCCAGAAGGGTGGCGCGGTGCATATCCACTGCCGTCTGGCTGAAACCCCCGAGGATATCAGCGCGATCCGTGTCGCCACCGGCGAATGCGATGCCCTGATCGGCGGAGATCTTGTGGTCAGCGCGGGGTCCAAGACCCTTGGCCTGACCAGCACCGGACGGACCGGCGCGGTGGTCAACAGTCACGAAATCATCACCGGAGACTTTACCCACAATTCGGAATTCCGTTTGCCCACCAACCGGTTGGAGGTCGCTTTGCAAGCGCGCATCCGGGATCGTCTGGCGCTGTTCGATGCTTCGGAACTGGCCCGTGTGGTGTTGGGGGATTCGATTTTCTCGAACATGATGATTTTTGGGGCCGCATGGCAGCAGGGCCTGATCCCGGTCAGCCTCGAGGCAATCCGGCAGGCGATCGAGGTCAACGGCGCCGCTGTTGAACGCAACCTGCGCGCCTTCGAGATCGGTCGCTGGGCGATGCTGCACCCCGAGAAGGCCGCCGGCATGGTCGCGCCGAATGTCGTGGCCCTGCCCAAGTCTCTGGACGAGAAAATCACCTTCCGCGCGGAACACCTGACCAAGTATCAGGGCAAGGGTCTGGCGCGCAAATACCGCAAGCTTGTCGACAGTATCGGGGATACGCGCCTGAAAGAGGCGGTCGCGGTGGGGTATCACAAGCTGTTGGCCTATAAGGACGAATACGAGGTCGCCCGCCTGCATCTTGAGACCCGCGCCAAGGCGGCCGAGGTGTTCGACGGGGATTTCGACGTCAAATTCCACCTTGCCCCGCCGATGCTGTCCAAGATGGGGCCGAATGGCCGCCCTCAGAAAAAGGAATACGGGTCCGGCATGATCCGCTGGTTCGGCATTCTTGCGCGGCTCAAAGGGCTGCGGGGCACACCGCTGGATGTGTTCGGTTATACCGAGGAACGCAAGATGGAACGCGCCCTGATCCGCCAGTACGAAAAGGACATGAAGCAGATCATTGCGGAGCACGGTAACAATGCCCCGGACGCCGCCGTGGCGCTGGCCGAGCTGCCCAAGCAGATCCGCGGCTTCGGCCCGGTCAAGGCCGAAAACGAGGCCAAGGCAGCCAAACGGCGCGAAGAGTTGCTGATCGCTCTGAAACAGGATCCGTCCCAGCAAAAAGCCGCCGAATGACACGACCCCCCGCGGCAAACCCTTGCCGCGGGGTCATCTGATTGTCGCATCCCTGTCATAGACTCTAGCCAGCAAGGATTTTCCTTTCTATTTAGCTGGCAAACCGGAGATCAGACACATGCCACGCCAGAACCACGTCGCACGTGAAATCAGTTATGCCCATTCTGCCGCCACAATGGGCGGTCGTGCTGTGATCCGCGTGATGGAAAACGCGACGGGCCGGATCGGTCTGATCAAGCGCGCCGAAGGCTATGAACACGAAGTGGCAGCGGGGCGTGATTTCTGGGCGGTGATGAAAGAACGCTATGGGCTCGAGCTCGAGGTGGTGGGCGGATCTCTGGACAATATCCCCAAGCACGGCCCGCTGATTGCGATTGCGAACCATCCCTACGGCATTCTGGACGGGTTGATGCTGGGTCATATCCTGTCGGAAACGCGCGGCGATTTCCGCATTCTGGCCAATCAGGTCTTCAACAAGGCCGAGGACATCAACCGGATCATCCTGCCGGTGTCGTTCGATACCACGAAAGAGGCGATCAAGCTGAACCTCAACACGCGCAAGGTGGCGCTGGATTACCTGAAACAGGGTGGGGCGATCGGGATTTTCCCGGGTGGCACGGTGTCGACGGCCGTGACGCCGTTCGGACAACCGCTTGATCCGGGCTGGCGTGGGTTTACCGCCCGCATGGTCGCGAAATCGGGGGCTGCGGTTGTGCCGATTTTCTTCGACGGCACCACCAGCCGCCTGTTCCAAATCGCAAGTCACCTGCACGTGACGCTGCGCATGGGGTTTCTGATCCGCGAGTTCAAGAAACGTGTGGATACGCCAGTGCGGGTGGTGATCGGCAAGCCGATTGATCCACAGGCCGTGCGCGCCCGCGCCTCTGATACAAAAGCACTCATGGACTTCCTGCGGGACGAAACGTATGCTCTGTCTCCAAGGCCGATCCCTGCCAACGGGTATGGCTTTGAATTCGAAGAAAAATACAGGGCGTAAGCCCCCCGGTTGGGGAACAACATGGCAGTAGGCATTTTCGACAGTGGGTTGGGCGGCTTGACCGTTCTGGATGCGGTCACCAAGCGGTTGCCCGAGGTGCCGTTTGTCTATTTCGGTGATAATCTGCACGCACCTTACGGGGTGCGCGACGCCGATGACGTCTACAACCTGACCACGGCTGCCGTGGAACGCATGTGGGATGCGGGCTGCGACCTGATTATTCTGGCCTGTAACACTGCCAGCGCGGCGGCGCTGCGCCGGATGCAGGAAAGCTGGATTCCAACTGACAAGCGGGTGCTGGGGGTGTTCGTGCCCCTGATCGAGGCCCTGACCGAACGCAGCTGGGGCGACAACTCGCCGCCGCGCGAAGTCGAAGTCAAACACGTGGCGCTGTTTGCTACGCCCGCAACGGTGGCAAGCCGCGCATTTCAGCGCGAACTGGCCTTTCGCGCCATCGGCGTGGATGTCGAGGCGCAGGCCTGTGGCGGTGTCGTGGATGCCATTGAAGACGGCGACATGATCCTGGCCGAGGCACTGGTGCGGTCGCATGTCGATGCGCTGAAGCGCAAGATGCCCGATCCGCAGGCGGCCATTCTGGGCTGCACGCATTACCCGTTGATGCATGACACGTTTCAGGATGCGCTTGGCGCGGATGTGAAGGTGTATTCGCAGGCCAATCTGGTGGCGGAATCGCTGGCTGATTACCTGACACGGCACCCAAATATGCTGGGCGCAGGCACCGAGTCGTTGTTCCTGACCACCGGGGATCCGGCGCGTGTCTCGAACCGTGCGACACAGTTCCTGCGACGAAAGATCACTTTCCAGAAGGCGTGACAAACGCGCCTCTCGCAATTCCTGCATTTACAACCTACATTTTGCCCCGAAAGAGGGGACCATACGCGCCATGCGTGTGACCAAGAAAGGAAGAGGTCCGAAATGACCCACAAGATCGCAATCCTTGGTGCCAGCGGCTATACCGGTGCCGAACTTGTCCGGCTGATCGCCACCCATCCCAATATGGAGATCGTCGCGCTGTCGGCGGATCGCAAGGCAGGCATGGAAATGGCGGCCGTGTTCCCGCATCTGCGTCATCTGGACCTGCCGACCCTCTGCACGATTGACGAGATCGACTTTGACGGTGTGGACCTGTGTTTCTGCGCCTTGCCGCATGCCACCAGCCAGAAGGTCATCAAGGCGTTGCCCGAAACGGTGAAGGTGGTGGACCTCTCGGCAGATTTCCGGCTGCGCGACCCCGAGGAATACGCCAAGTGGTATGGCGGCCAGCATGACGCGGTCGCGTTGCAGGAAGAGGCGGTCTATGGCCTGACCGAGTTTTACCGCGACGACATAAAATCCGCGCGTCTGGTGGCCGGCACGGGCTGTAACGCGGCGACGGGCCAGTTCATCCTGCGGCCGCTGATCGCGGCGGGGGTGATTGACCTGGATCATATCATTCTGGACCTGAAATGTGCTGTATCGGGCGCAGGCCGGTCTCTGAAGGAAAACCTGCTGCATGCCGAGCTGAGCGAAGGCTATAGCGCCTATGCCGTGGGCGGCACGCACCGGCATCTGGGCGAGTTCGACCAGGAGTTCAGCAAGATCGCGGGGCGCGAAGTAAAGATCCAGTTCACGCCGCATCTGCTGCCGGCAAACCGGGGCATTCTGGCCACGGCCTATGTGCATGGCACGGCGGAAGAGGTGCAAGCCACCTTCGAAGCGGCCTATGCGGATGAACCGTTTATCGAGGTCTTGCCCATGGGCGAAACCCCGAACGTGAAACATGTGCGGGCGTCGAACTTCTGCCATATCGGCGTGGTGGGCGACCGGATCGAGGGACGTACGATCGTGATTGCCGTGCTTGACAACCTGACCAAGGGATCGAGCGGGCAGGCTTTGCAGAATGCGAACCTCATGCTTGGTGAAGAGGAAACGGCGGGGCTGATGCTTGCGCCGGTCTTTCCGTAGGGAGGAACCATGAAGAACCTGAAGAAACAACGTCGCATCCAGGTGATCCTGCTGGCCTTCGCGGCCTTGATCATTTCCACCGTGCTGATTGGCTTTGCGTTCCAGGACGGAATCAACTTTTTCCGCTCGCCCAGCCAGGTCGCGGAAGAACCGCCCGCTGCGAACGAGGTGTTCCGCATCGGCGGCTTGGTCGAAGAGGGATCGCTTGTGCGCGGACAGGGCGAGACGGTGACCTTCAACGTGACCGATGGCGGGGCGTCGATTCCGGTGGCCTTTACCGGTGTGCTGCCGGACCTGTTCGAGGAAAACCAAGGCATGGTTGGCACCGGGCGCTACGTCAACGGTGTCTTTGAAGCCGATGAAATCCTTGCCAAACATGACGAAACCTACATGCCGAAAGAGGTCGTGGATGCCTTGAAGGAACAAGGCGTCTATCAGGAACCCGGAACCTGACGCATCCGTCCGGATTTTGACATCAGCGAAAGACCCGTGGCCCCAACGCCACGGGTTTTTTCATTGGGCGGCCACGGTCAGCGCACGGTCGGGTGAAGCCCGGTTAACACCTTGTTGAAATGCTGGGGGACACAGTTTCAAATGAGGTGAGGGCCATGGATGTAAGGCAGATCGCGCGAGAGATCATCGCGCGGGAAGGCGGGTTCGTGAATGACCCCGACGATCCGGGCGGTGCTACGAATTTTGGGGTGACCATCCACACGATGCGCCGCTTAGGGTTGGATCTGGATCACGACGGCGATGTGGATGCCGCCGATGTGGCGCGGCTGACCGCTGCGCAAGCGGAAGAGATTTTTCTGGATCATTATTTTCACGGGCCGGGGCTGGACCGTCTGCCACAGATGATCCAGCCGAGCCTGTTCGACATGTATGTAAACGCAGGCGCACATGCGGTCAGGATTTTGCAACGGCTTTTGAATGATATGGGCGCGCGGGTTGCGGTGGATGGGGTGATCGGACCGCGAACGGTCGAGGCCAGCTGGCGCATCGCGCAGGAAGCGCCCGATCATCTGGTCGATGCTTATGGGATCGCGCGGCGCAACTATTATTTCCGTCTGGCCGACCAACGCCCGGCGAGCCGCAAATACGCCCGCACGCGTGCAGGCGGCAAGGGCGGGTGGATCAAGCGCGCGGAAGAGTTCATTTCGCCGCGCTATCACCTGAGCGATGCGGATTTCCGCGAAAGGATTGCGGCATGGGGATGAACGGGGGCATGTTCGGGTCGTTGCTGGCGCTGATTTTCGGGGACGGGCGCAATGTGGTTAAAGACACGGTCGAGGTGTTTCGCGAGAATGCCGAGGCCGGGGCGGAACGTGGCGTTCAGGTGCAATTGGCGGCGATGGCCGCGCTGGCCGACGAATACCGCCAGACCGGGCGCGGGCGGTTTGACAGGGTCATGGATGCCATCAACCGCCTGCCGCGCCCGATGATGGCGCTTGGCTGTTTGGGGCTGGTGGTGTCGGCCATGATTGACCCAGTCTGGTTTGCCGAACGCATGGCAGGGATCGCGCTGGTGCCCGAGCCGCTTTGGTGGCTGTTGGGGGTGATCGTCAGTTTCTATTTCGGGGCGCGCCATCAGGCCAAGGGGCAGGCGTTCCAGAAGTCGATCGCCGAAACCCTGCGCAACGTGCCGATCGTGGTGGAAAATATACGCGAAATCAATACATTGTACGACGGTCTTGACGATAGGAATCCCGCATTGGAAGACTGGCGGCGCAGCCGGGCTTGACGCGGGCCGCGACATTGTGAACGCAGACCCAACGAAAGCCATTGGCCCGGACGGCGGGGCGGAATATATACGGGGGCATGATAGCAGAATTTGGCCACTTCGTGTTGATCCTCGCCGCCTTGACCGCTCTGGTCCAGGCCGTGATTCCTCTTATCGGTGCGCACAAGCGCTGGCCCGGCTGGATGGCCGTGGCCGAACCAGCCGCCGGTGTTCAATTCATCCTGACCTTCGCGTCCTTCCTTGCGCTGACCTATTCCTTCGTGGTGTCGGATTTCAGCCTGCGGCTGGTGGCGCTGAACAGTCACTCGCTCAAGCCGATGCTCTATAAGGTGAGCGGCGTCTGGGGCAACCATGAGGGCTCGATGCTGCTCTGGGTGCTGATCCTGACGCTGTTCGGGGCGACGCTGGCGTGGTTCGGGGGCAACCTGCCGCCGACAATGAGAGCGCGGGCGCTGGCGGTCCAGTCGTGGATCGCGCTGGCCTTCTTTGCCTTTATCCTGTTCACCTCGAACCCGTTCCTGCGGCTTGGCGTGCCGCCGTTTGACGGCGAAGACCTGAACCCGCTGTTGCAGGACCCCGGCTTGGCCTTCCATCCGCCGTTCCTTTACCTTGGCTATGTCGGTCTTTCGATGGCGTTCAGCTTTGCCGTGGCCGCGCTGATCGAAGGGCGTGTTGATGCGGCCTGGGGCCGGTGGGTGCGGCCGTGGACGCTGGCGGCCTGGGTGTTCCTGACCATCGGTATCGCGCTGGGATCGTGGTGGGCCTATTACGAACTCGGCTGGGGTGGTTTCTGGTTCTGGGATCCGGTCGAGAACGCTTCGTTCATGCCTTGGCTTCTGGCGGCGGCGCTGCTGCACTCGGCCATCGTGGTCGAAAAGCGCGAGGCGCTGAAAAGCTGGACCATCCTTCTGGCCATTCTGGCCTTCGGCTTCTCGCTGATCGGGACGTTTATCGTGCGTTCTGGCGTGATCACCTCGGTCCACGCCTTTGCCAATGACCCCGAGCGCGGGGTGTTCATCCTTGCCATTCTGGCGGTATTCATGGGCGGCGCGCTGACCTTGTTTGCTGCACGCGCCAGTGCGATGGAAGCCAAGGGCGTTTTTGGCATGGTCAGCCGCGAAAGCGCGCTGGTGATGAACAATATCCTTCTGGCCGTAGCCTGTTTCGTGGTGTTCATCGGAACCATCTGGCCGCTGATTTCCGAGATGTTCTTTGACCGCAAGCTGAGCGTTGGCGCGCCGTTCTTCAACATGGCCTTCACGCCCTTCATGGTGATCCTCGGGATTATCCTGCCAGTTGGGGCCATGATGCCATGGAAGCGGGCTGTGATCTCGAAAACCATGAAGCCACTGATGCCGGCACTGGTTCTGGCCGTGGCATTGGCCGGGCTGGCGTGGTCCATCCAGACCGAGAAGAGCCTTTTGGGACCGGTTGGTGTGTTCCTTGGCACATGGCTGGTTTTTGGCGCAATCATCGACATCTTCAGTCGCACGGGCCGTGGCCCGATTGGCGGACGCCTGAAACGGCTCGGCCGTTTGCCGCGCGCCGACTGGGGCAAGGCGGTCGCACATTCCGGGCTGGGCGTGACCATGGTCGGGATTGCCGGATTGATGGCGTGGGAGGTCGAGGATATCCGCGTTGCCTATGTCGGGGAATCCTTTGAGGTCGGTGCGTTTGAACTGACGCTGGACGCCGTGAACGAGGTCGAGGGACCGAACTATCTGTCGACCATGGCCGATGTCACGGTCCGCCAGGATGGTGAGTTTGTCGCCGTGCTGAACCCCGAGAAACGGGTTTATCCGGTGCGCTCGATGCCGACCACCGAGGCCTCGATCGACTATCGCTTCCTGCGCGACGTTTACGTGGTGATTGGCGATCCGCAAGCGGATGGCGGGTACACGTTGCGCACCTACATCAAGCCGCTGACCAACTGGATCTGGCTGGGGTGTGTGCTGATGTCGCTGGGTGGCGTGCTCAGCCTGACCGACCGCCGGTATCGTGTCGCCGCAGGTGCACGCAAGGCCCCCACTGCCGGAGTACCCGCAGAATGAAACGGTTCCTGATGATCCTGATGTTGCTGGCGGCCCCGGTCTGGGCCGTTCAGCCAGACGAGGTGCTGGACGATCCGGTCCTTGAAGAACGGGCGCGTGAACTGTCCAAGGACCTGCGCTGTCTTGTCTGCCGCAACGAGAGCATTGACGACTCAAATGCCGAACTGGCGCGAGACCTGCGTCTTTTGGTGCGCGAGCGTCTGACCGAAGGCGACACCGATGAAGAGGCCATGGCCTTTATCGTCGACCGGTATGGCGAATATGTGCTGCTCAACCCGAAAACCAGCGGCTCGAACCTTGTTCTGTGGCTGGCGGGGCCGGCGATGCTGCTCCTTGCTCTGGGGGTCGGTGTGGGGTATCTGCGCCGCCGGTCGACTGCACCGGTAAAGGCCGAGCCAGCGCTGAGTGACGACGAACAGGCCCGGCTGAAAAAAATCATGGAAAACTGACGCGGGGTTTCGCTTTGAGCGGGGTTTGTGGCGTTTAAGGTGATCCGAACAGGGTTGCAGGAGGGCTTGTCCGATGGATTTTGAAACGATCACCTATGCGCTTGAGGACGGGGTTGCCGTCATCACGCTCAACCGTCCCGACGTTATGAACGCCCTGACCGCGACCATGCGGGCCGAGATCACCCATGCCGTAATCGAGGCGGGTCAACAGGCGCGCGTCGTGGTTCTGACCGGGGCAGGGCGGGCCTTTTGCTCGGGGCAGGATCTGGGCGATGGGGCGGATGCCTCTAACATGGATTTGGAACGCACCCTGCGCGACGAATACGGTCCGATGATCCGGGCGATTGCCGATTGTCCCGTGCCGGTGATCAGCGCCGTGAACGGGGCCGCTGCCGGGGCAGGGGCCAACCTTGCGCTGGCTGCGGATGTGGTGATCGCCTCGGAAAGCGCCTATTTCATGCAGGCTTTTGCGCGGATCGGCCTGATGCCGGATGCCGGGGGCACATACGTCCTGCCGCGTCTTGTCGGATCGGCCAAGGCCATGGGCGCGGCGCTGTTTGCCGACAAGATCACCGCGCAACAGGCCGATGACTGGGGCATGATCTGGGAACATGTGCCGGATGACGTGTTTGAAAGCCATTGGAAGGCGCGTGCCGCGCATCTGGCGACGGGCCCGACAATGGCCTATCGCCGGATCAAAGAGGCGATGCAGGCGTCGCTTGGCAATACGCTTGAAGGGCAACTGACGCTGGAGGCCAAGCTTCAAGGGAAATGTGGCGGCACCCGCGATTTCCAAGAGGGCGTCGTGGCCTTCCTCGACAAGCGTGCCGCCAAGTTCGAGGGCCGTTAAGGCCCCCGACAGACGTGGTCGGGCTTAGGCTGCGGGCGCATCCATACGGAGCAGTTGCACGTCCGTCACCGCAAATCCGGCGGGCGGGTTCTGGACTATCATCACCGGCACACCATCGGCCATGACTTCGGCACTGCCATCCGTGCCCATGGTCATGGTCAGAACAGGCATTGTGTCGCCCGAGTAGCTGTAGCTCAGGATATCCCGATCTCCGTCAAAATCGGTGATCACCGCCGGGCCGCCATCCACAATCCATTCGCCTGCGGCAAACTGGTCGGCTCCGGCGCCACCGGAAACAGTGTCAGCTTCGCCCATGATGATCGTGTCATTCCCGATCTGGCCGCGCAGGACATCTCCCGCGTCAGTGTCGGTCGAGGTGTCGAGGTTGATCACTACGTCGTCCACAGTGGTGGCTGTCCGGGCTGAGGAAATCAGCGCGTCCTCATCCACAAGCGACGAGCCGACAATGATATCCGAACCAACACCGCCAGTCACAGAGTCCGCCCCCGCGCCGCCGATCAGCACATCATCTCCGGCTTCGCCAAACACGGTGTCGTCACCATCGCCGCCAAGGATCAGGTCGCCGCTGTCGGCCCCGGCCAGGCTGTCATTGCCGCCAGCCCCGTAGATAAAGTCTTCTTCAACCGTGCCGGCAATGGCGTTGTCACTGTCATCGCCCTCGATGATGATATTGTTGGTGGGATCGTCCGAGTTATCCTCGTCGCCATCCTCGGCCAGCGAAATCGCATCGGCCACCACCGCGGCATCGGCATTCTGCACCGTCAGAACCGGTTCACCGTTCATCAGCACCTGTGTGTCGTCGCCATCTTGCGTGGTTGAATAGGCGGGGGGCGTTGTGCCCTCGGGGTAGACCAGCAAGAGCTGATCGCCCGCCTCGAAATCGGTGATCACGCCCGGGTTCTCGGTGTCGAACTGGTCCGAGAACAGCGCAAAGGTGTCTTCCCCGTCGCCGCCGGTCAGCGTGTCGCCAGCCCCGCCATAGAGCATGTCCGCCCCAACACCGCCGTCCAGCACGTCATTGCCCGCGCCGCCGTCCAGCGCGTCATCATCCTCTTCCCCGACGAGCGAATCCATGCCGTCGCCACCCATGAGCATGTCGGCCCCCGATCCGCCCATCAGCGTGTCAGCGCCCTCTTCGCCATAAAGTGTGTCATCCGAGGTGTGGCCGTCGATCATGTCATTGCCGGTGCCGCCGGTCATTTCGTCAAAGCCACCGCCGCCGAACAGTGTGTCATTGGCAGAACCGCCGTCGATCGTGTCGGCGCCCGGACCGCCATTGATGCTGTCGCTGCCCGCCCAGCCGCGCAGGTCGTCATTGCCTTCAAGGCCCTTGATGGTGTCATCGTTGCCGCGACCGATGATGGTGTCATCGCCTTCACCCCCGGTCAGGGTGTTGGCATCCTGATCGCCGATGATCTGAACGCCATCAGTGGCGTCATCATCATCATCATCCGAGTCATCACCGTCATCGGTGTTGTCGTCGTCCCCGTCGTCGATCATCGAATCGTCATCGGTTTGCGAGTCATCTGACGACGCGTTTGAATCATCATCGTCGTCGTCGAAAATTTCCATAAGAGCCCAGCCCCAGAAGGCAACGCCAAGAATAACGGATGCAGCAATCATGAAACGAACTCCTGAGAAACACAATTTCGACACAATTATCGGTGTTTCGAGCGACGAGTCAAAAAGTGTTAATTTTTGTTAACCAACGGTCAACAATGGCCGGCAGGTACCGATACCGTTTCAAGTTTTTGCTTTTATTCACAAAAAACGCGCCCACGGCAGAGCCGGGGCGCGTTTTGAATTCTTTCTGGAAAGACCGCTCTTAGCGATTCTCGATGTCCGTATAGTCGCGCTCGACCTCGCCAAGGTACAGCTGACGCGGGCGACCAATCTTGTGCGCCGGATCCGACAGCTGCTCTTTCCATTGCGAGATCCAGCCAACGGTACGCGACAATGCGAAGATCGGGGTGAACATCGAGGTCGGGAAGCCCATCGCCTCGAGGATGATGCCCGAATAGAAGTCGACATTCGGGAACAGCTTCTTCTCTGCGAAATACGGATCGTTCAGGGCAGTGTGCTCGAGTTCCTTGGCAACTTGCAACAGCGGGTTGTCCTCGACGCCCAGCAGTTCCAGCACCTCGTCGGCCGACTGTTTCATCACGGTCGCGCGGGGGTCGCGGTTCTTGTAGACGCGGTGGCCAAAGCCCATCAGGCGGAACGGGTCGTTCTTGTCCTTGGCGCGGGCGATATACTCGGGAATGCGATCGGGGGAGCCGATTTCCTTGAGCATCTCCAGGCAGGCCTGGTTGGCGCCACCGTGGGCCGGGCCCCAGAGGCAGGCGATGCCGGCTGCGATACAGGCGAACGGGTTGGCCCCCGACGACGACGCCAGACGCACGGTCGAGGTCGACGCGTTCTGTTCGTGGTCGGCGTGCAGGGTAAAGATACGGTCCATAGCGCGAGCCAGGATCGGGTTCACCTCGTATTTCTCGGCAGGCACCGAGAAGCACATGTGCAGGAAGTTCGACGCATAATCCAGATCGTTGCGCGGATACACGAAGGGCTGACCGATCGAATATTTATAGGCCATCGCGGCGATGGTCGGCATTTTCGCGATCAGGCGATGCGATGCGATCTCGCGCTGGTGCGGGTCCGAGATGTCGGTCGAGTCATGATAGAAGGCCGACATGGCCCCGACCACACCCACCATGGTCGCCATCGGATGCGCATCTCGGCGGAACCCACGGAAGAAGTTGTGCATCTGTTCGTGGATCATGGTGTGGCGGGTGATCGTGCTTTCGAACTTTTCCAGCTCGGCCGCAGAGGGCAGATAGCCGTAAAGCAGCAGGAAGCAGACCTCGAGGTAATGCGATTTGCCGGCCAGCTGGTCGATCGGATAGCCACGGTGCAGCAGGATACCGGCCTCGCCGTCGATATAGGTGATGGTCGAGTCGCAAGACGCGGTTGACGTGAAACCCGGATCATAGGTGAACACACCGGCCTGACCATAGAGCTTGCGGATATCCAGAACATCCGGGCCAGCGGTCGGCGAGTGGATCGGCAGGTCGTAGGTCTTGTCGTCAATCGTCAGCTTCGCTGTTTTCTGGGTGTCAGACATTCGTGGTCCCTTCCTCTCGTGCCCGGATTGCGGATGATCCGGGCGGTCTATCTGTCGTTGGGGCAGCGTTGGTTAACCCGGCTGGCCCTCCGGTTCAAAATCTGCGGCTTCTTCAAGGCGGGCAATCGTTTCCTCGCGCCCCAGAACAAGCATCATGTCGAATACACTGGGTGTCACCGCTCGCCCGGCAAGCGCGGCCCGCAAGGGTCCGGCCATCTTGCCGAATTTGATCTCTTTGGCGTCTGCGAAAGAGTTGGTGACAGCCTCCAATCCGTCTCGCGACCAGCTAGCATTTTGCAACTGCGGCGTCAATTCTTTCAGTATACCACGGGATACTGAATCAAGGTTCTTTTGCGCCTTCGCATCCGGATGCAAGGGGCGATCTGAAAGGATAAATTCAGCTTTTTCAGTAAGTTCCGGGAATGTCTTGGCCCGTTCTTTAAGGCAATACATGCCCCGCGACAAACCGTCCTTCTTGTCGTCAGGCAGGTCGGACTCGCCAATTGCGCGGCGGAAAGCCAGTAATTCTTGCAGCAGCGCGGCATCTTCGCTGGCAGCGATGTGCTGTCCGCACAGGTTTTCGAGCTTCTTGGTGTCGAACCGCGCAGGGCTTTTTCCGATTCCAGCGAAGTCGAACCACTCTTTCGCCTGCGCGTCGGTAAAGAACTCGTCGTCGCCATGGCTCCAGCCCAGACGGGCGAGGTAATTGCGCATGCCAGCCGCCGGATAGCCCATCTTCTGATACTCTTCGGCCCCCAGCGCCCCGTGGCGTTTCGACAGTTTCTTGCCGTCGGGGCCGTGGATCAGCGGGATATGCGCCCAGACCGGCACGTCCCAGCCCATCGCGTCATAGATCATCATCTGGCGCGCGGCATTGTTCAGGTGATCGTCCCCGCGGATCACATGGGTTACACCCATGTCATGGTCATCGACAACAACGGCCAGCATGTAAACCGGTGTGCCATCCGAGCGTAACAAGATCATGTCATCCAGTTGATCATTGCGGATGGTGACGTGGCCCTGCACCTCGTCCTTGATCACGGTGGTACCGTCCTGCGGCGCCTTGATGCGCACGACGTAGGGCGCGTCGGGGTGGCTGGCCGGATCGGCATCGCGCCATGGGCTGCGATAGAGCGTCGATTTGCCCTCGGCGCGGGCCTGCTCGCGGAAGGCGGCGATGTCGTCTTGCGAGGCAAAACACTTATAGGCCTTGCCCTCGGCCAACAGTTGATGGGCCACCTCGGCGTGGCGCGCAGCCCCTTCGAACTGGCTGACGACGTCGCCGTCATGATCCAGCCCCAGCCACGAGAGCCCCTGCAGGATGGCGGCCGTGGCCTCTGGGGTCGAGCGTTCACGGTCGGTGTCTTCGATACGCAGCAGGAATTTACCGCCGCGTCCACGCGCATAAAGCCAGTTGAACAGGGCCGTACGAGCGCCGCCGATATGCAGGAAACCGGTGGGCGACGGGGCGAAGCGGGTGACGACTTGGCGTGTCATGCGGGGATTAACCTTTCCGTAACCAAGGATGGACTAGCGTTTGGGCCTGTCTAGCGACCTGCCCGAGAGAGGACAAGGCTTGCGCATTTTTGCAGGGGTTGAAGCGGCCCTTCTGGGGCAGAGCGGGCATCTCTTTGCCTGGGCGCCGGTCTTTCTGGGGATCGGGGTGGGGGCCTATTTCGCGCTGCCCTTTGAACCCGGCTTTGCTGTGCTCGCGGCCTGCGCTGCCTCTGGTGTGA
Organism: Shimia fortis; assembly: GCF_040225985.1. NCBI lineage: Bacteria > Pseudomonadati > Pseudomonadota > Alphaproteobacteria > Rhodobacterales > Roseobacteraceae > Shimia > Shimia fortis. Next base: position 157,245 of record NZ_JBBPEU010000003.1, on the reverse strand, counting down.
TCTGCACGGGCGTGGCGGTGGCCCTGCGCGGCGCGTTTTCGCCCCTGGTCTGGGCCGTGGCCCTGGTGTGTCTGGGGCTGTGTCTGGCTGCGTTCAGGGCGCATCTGGTGCAGGCCCCGGTTCTGGACTGGCGCTATTATGGCGCGGTGCAGGGGCGGATCGTGGGCATTGACCGGTCGGCCACGGATGCCCTGCGCCTGACGCTGGCTGATGTGCAGCTTGAAAACACCACACCAGACCGCACACCCGGCAAGGTGCGTGTGGCGCTGCACGGGGAACAGGGGTTCATCACGCCTGCGCCGGGCATGGTGGTGATGATGACGGCGCATCTGTCGCCGCCTTCAGGGCCGGTCGAACCCGGCGGATTCGATTTCCAGCGTCATGCATGGTTCATGGGCATCGGGGCGGTGGGCTATACCCGTACACCGGTTCTGACGGTGAGACCCCGTGCCGGGGGTGACAGGGTGTTTGCTTTTCGCATGTCCCTGTCCGAAGCAATCCAAAGCCGCATGGTGCCCGACGTCGCGGGGGTAGCGGCGGCCATCACCACGGGCGACCGCAGCGGGCTGGACCAGACCACGACCGAGGCGCTGCGAGCGTCGAACCTCGCCCATCTTCTGGCGATTTCCGGCCTGCATATGGGGCTGTTGGCGGGGGTGGTCTTTGCGGCGGTGCGGTTGGTGTTGACGCTCGTGCCGCCCGTGGCCCTGCGCCTATCGGCCAAGAAGGTCGCCGCCGTGGTCGCGCTGGTCGCGGCGGCGGCCTACCTTCTTCTATCGGGGGGCAGTGTCGCCACCCAGCGCGCCTTTGTCATGGCTGCGGTCGCACTTTGCGCCATCCTGCTGGACCGGCGCGCCCTGTCGCTGCGCGCCGTGGCGATGGCGGCCCTGATCATTCTGGTGCTGCGCCCCGAGGCGTTGTTGGGGCCGGGGTTCCAGATGTCCTTTGCCGCGACCACGGGTTTGGTGGCGGTCTTTAGCCTGATCCGAGACAAGGGCTGGACGCTTGGCCCGCGCCGGCTGCGGTCCACGGCGGCGCTGGTCGTGTCCTCGGCCGTGGCGGGGCTGGCCACCGCGCCCTATGCCGCAGCGCATTTCAACGTAGTTGCGCATTACGGGTTGCCCGCGAACCTTCTGGCGATGCCGATCATGGGACTGATCGTGGCACCCGCCGCCGTGGCCGCTGCCTGCCTTGCGCCGCTGGGGCTTGAGGGGGTCGGTCTTTGGGCGATGGAGCAGGGTCTGCGCGCGATCCTGACCGTGGCAGGGTATGTGGCTGCGCTGGATGGCGCGCAGGGCCATTTGCCAAGCCCGCCAAAACTCTTCCTTCCGGTCTTCACGCTTGGGATGCTGTGGGTCATCCTGTGGCAGGGGCGTATGCGATGGCTGGGTTTCGGGGGCGTGTTGCTGGCCATTGTCCTGTGGGCCAAGACCGACCGCCCGGTGATCCTGATCGCCGACAGTGGCGGGATCGTCGGGGTGATGACACCTGGGGGCCGCGCGCTCAGCAAGGCGCGGGGGCAGGGGTTCGTGGCGCTGAACTGGCTTGAAAACGACGGGGACGGGGGCACGCAGGCCGCGGCAGCGGCACGTTGGCACGATGATCTCGCGATCCCGATCCTGCACCTGACCGGCAAGAGCGCCGTTGCGGCGCAACAGACCTGCGCGTCGGATCTGATCCTTGTCACCAACCAGCCCCTCGGGCGAGAGCTGCCGTGCGATGTCTATGATCCCGACCGCCTGCGCGAGACAGGCGCCATCGCCCTGCACCCATTGCCCGGCGGGACGTGGCAAAAAAAGACCGCCCGCGAGGTCAGCGGGCGGCGGATGTGGAACAGCGCGGATTTGCGTTGGCGTCAGTAAGTGCGGATGAGACCCACAAGACAGCCCTGTACCTTAACCTTGTCCTCGGGGTAGACGCGGGTTTCATAGGCGGGGTTCGCCGCCTCGAGCGCGATCGAACTGCCATTGTGGTGGAATTTCTTGAGCGTCGCTTCCTGATCCTCGACCAGTGCGACGACGATATCGCCGTTATCGGCGGTGGTGGTTTCGCGGATGATGACGACGTCGCCATCGTTGATCCCCGCCTCAATCATCGAGTCGCCCTTGACCTCAAGCGCATAGTGGTTGCCCGAACTGCGCAGCATCTGCCCCGGCACCGCGACGTGGTGGTCTACATGGCTTATCGCTTCAATCGGGACACCGGCGGCGATCTTGCCCATCACGGGCAGTTCGCGGGCATGCATCACGATTTCCTGCGGCGTGATATTCGCAGGCTGCGTGGGCGAGGGGTGTGGGCCTTCGATCACCTTGGGGTCAAACCCGCCCTTGGGCGCGCTCGGGGCGCCGCCCATGCTCTCGGGCAGTTTCACGATCTCGATGGCGCGGGCACGGTGCGCCAGGCGGCGGATGAACCCGCGTTCTTCCAGAGCCGTAATCAGGCGGTGAATCCCCGATTTCGACCTGAGGTCGAGCGCATCTTTCATCTCGTCAAAACTGGGGGGCACCCCGTCGCGTTGCAAACGTGTGTGGATGAACTCCAGCAGGTCGAGCTGTTTCTTGGTCAGCATGGCATGTCCCCGTTTTGAAAACCGCAGGTCTATGCCAATGTTCTACGCATGTTCTCGTTTTGTGTCAAATATTTTGCGAACATCGCGGGAACATCCCGTGACAGAGCCTCTCAGATCGGCACATAGCGCAGGATCTCGCCTGCGGCGCGGACCGGATCGTTAGGGGGCCGGACCAACAGGGCATTGGCGTCAGACAAGACCGTCAAAAGCGAGGAATCCTGGCGCGTGAAAGCAGTGATTTCGCCGTTTTCGACACGGGCGCGCATGTAGTGCTGGCGCGGGCCGTTTGGCCCTATGGCCGCGGCCAGCGGCGCGGCCAGTTCCGGCGCCGGGCTTGCGTCCAGACCCAGCATTTTCCGCACGACCGGCGCCACGAAGATATGCCCGCAGACCATTGCAGACACCGGATTGCCGGGCAATCCGATCATCATCGCGCCTCCGGCCAGCCGCCCCGCCATCAGCGGTTTGCCCGGACGCATCGCGATCTTGTAGAAACTGCGCTCCATCCCCAAATCCGCCGCCACTGCGCCGACCAGATCATGATCGCCGACCGAGGCACCGCCGATGGTCAGCACCAGATCGGCATCATCCACCAGTGAAAAGGCGGTTTCCAGCGAGGCATGCGTGTCGCGGGCAATCGGCAGCAGGCGGGCCTCGGCGCCGAGGTCGCGCAACATGGCCTGAAGGCCGAAACTGTTCGAGGCGATGATCTGGTCGGGGCCGGGGGTCTCGCCCGGCATGACCAACTCGTCCCCCGTGGCCATGATCGCAACGCGAGGGCGGCGCGTGACCGGCACCTCGGGAATGTTCATCGCCGCCATCAGCGCGATATCCGAAGGGCGCAGACGGCGCGGCGCGGCAATTTCGGCGCCCCTGGCAAAGTCACCTCCGGCGGGGCGGATATGAAACCCGCTGTCCAGAGTGTCGAGCAGCGTGATCCTGTCACCCTCGCGGATCACATCCTCTTGAATGACGACGCGATCCGCACCCTCGGGCACGGGCGCGCCGGTAAAGATGCGCACCGCCTGACCCGCGTCCACTGCGCCTTCAAACCTGTGCCCTGCCGCGGCCTCGCCAATGACGTCAAACGAGGCACCGTCCCGCACGTCGGCATCGCGCAGCGCATAGCCATCCATGGCCGAGGCCGAAAACGGCGGCTGGTCGCGGTTGGCCTGCACGGCCCGCGCCAGAACGCGACCATTGGCGGCAGACAGGGGCACGGTTTCGACCTCAAGCGGGGCCGCCAGCGCAAAGAGGTGATCGAGAGCTTCGGAAACCGGGATCATGTGGCCTCGTATCTCCCGGATTTGCCGCCGTCTTTCAGGATCACGCGGATGCCGCCGATTTCCATGTCCTTGTCCACGGCCTTGGACATGTCATAGACGGTCAGGGCGGCGACGTTGACGGCGGTCAATGCTTCCATTTCGACGCCGGTCTGGCCGGTAGTCTTGACGGTGGCTTCAATCCTCACGCCGGGCAGGGATGCGTCGGGGGTCAGTTCTACCGACACCTTGGTGATCGGCAGGGGATGGCAGAGCGGGATCAAGTTTGAACATTGTTTGGCCCCCATGATCCCGGCCAGACGCGCCACGCCCAGAACATCGCCCTTCTTGGCGCGGCCTTCGGCGATGATGGCGTGAGTTTCGGGCTTCATGCGGACCCAGCCCTCGGCGGTGGCGATCCGGTCGGTGACGGCCTTGTCCGACACATCGACCATATGGGCATCGCCCTTGCCGTCGAAATGGGTGAGACCTGACATCAGAAGAATCCCCCGGGGCGGGTCAGCGGATCGGCCAGCAGCGCGCGCGTGGCGGCGGTCACGTCGTCCTGACGCATCAGGCTTTCCCCGATCAGGAAGATGCGCGCGCCATAGCGGGCCATATCCGCCAGATCCCCGGGCGTGTTCAGCCCGCTTTCCGACACGATATGCCGCTCGGCGGGCACCAGTTTCGACAGGGTGCGCGTGGTGTCGAGCGTGGTTTCGAATGTTTTGAGATTGCGGTTGTTGATGCCCATCAGGGGCGATTTCAGCTTGGTCGCGCGTTCCAGTTCCTCGGCGTCATGCACCTCGATCAGCACGTCCATATCCCAGCTGAACGCGGCCTCTTCGAGTTCCTGCGCCTGTGCGTCACTGACCGAGGCCATGATGATCAGGATACAGTCGGCCCCAAGGGCGCGCGCCTCGGCCACCTGATAGGTGTCATACATGAAATCCTTGCGCAGGGCAGGCAGGCTGGTCGCCTCGCGGGCCTGCGTGAGGTATTCCTTGGCGCCCTGAAAGCTGGGCGTGTCGGTCAGCACCGACAGACAGGTCGCGCCGCCATCTTCATACGCCTTGGCCAGCGCGGGCGGATCGAAATCGGGCCGGATCAACCCCTTGGACGGCGAGGCTTTCTTGACCTCGGCAATCAGCCCGTACCCTGTGCGGGCCGCCTTGAACAGCGCGTCGGCAAAGCCGCGCGGGGGCGATGCCTCGCGCGCGTCGGCCTCGACGGCGGCCAGTGGTTTGGCGGCCTTGTCTGCGGCAATTTCTTCGAGCTTGTAGGCTTTGATTTTGTCCAGAACAGTGGCGGTCATGTGGTCGTCCAGTTGATTTGGGATTCGCCGCGCCGGGCGAGCCAGTTGTTGATACGCGAAAAAGGGCGGGACCCAAAGAACCCTTTTCGCGCCGAAAGCGGAGAGGGATGGGCGGTTTCGATCAAGAGGTGATCGCCCGCGTGAATGTGCGGGGACAGGGCCTGTGCCTGCCGGCCCCAGAGGACAAAGGCGGTCGGGCGTTGCGACACCTCGGCCAGAATTTCATGGGTCAGTTTCTGCCAGCCAAGCGCCTTGTGCCCGTTGGCCGCGCCTGCCGGCACGGTCAGCACGGTGTTCAGCAACAAGACGCCCTGCCGCGCCCAGCCGCGCAGGTCGCCATTGGGCGGCACCTGTCCCAGATCGGCCTGCATTTCCTTGTAGATATTGGTCAGGCTGCGGGGCAGCGGGCGCACATCGGGTGCAACAGAAAAGGACAGCCCGTGCGCATGGCCGGGGGTGGGATAGGGGTCCTGTCCGAGGATCACAACTCTGACCTCGTGGGGGGCGCAATGGTCCAGCGCCGCAAAGACCTGATCGCGCGGGGGCAATATCACGCGCGTGTCTGCGGCCAGTGCGGCATTGATCGCGGGCAGGTCACGGGTAAAGAACGGCAGGTGGGCCCATGTGGCGGGGGGGGAGAGTGGTGTCATGTGACGTGCCTCGCCGGGAAGCGCATCATTCCGGCATGCACCCGCCCGCCCCACAGGCGGGTGCAGTCGCACCCACCTCGGGTGGTCGCATGCCTCTGTTTCACGAATGTCACCCCGCGTCCGAGGTCACACGCGCCAGACCTGCAACTTTGGCCTTGGCCGCGCGGCTGTCGATGCTTTCGCGTGCCTTTTCAACGCCTTCGCGCAGGTCGCCCACGGCATCTGCCACCACCAGCGCCGCGGCTGCGTTCAGCAGCACCGCGTCGCGATAGGCGCTCGCTTCACCGTCCAGCAGCGCGCGGAAGGCGTTGGCGTTGTCCTCGGGCGTGCCGCCCACGATGGCCTCGAACGGGTGCACGGGCAGACCCGCATCTTCGGGGTGCAGCTCCACATCCCGAACCGATCCATCCTTTTCCAGCGCCGAGACCCAGCTGACTCCGGTGATGGTCAATTCGTCCGTGCCGTCCGACCCGTGCACCAGCCACGCATGTTCGCTGCCCAACTGGCCCAGCGTTTCCGCCATCGGGCGGATCAGATCACGGCTGAAAGCGCCGGTCAGTTGCCGGGTGACACCGGCGGGGTTGGTGAGGGGGCCAAGAATGTTGAAAATCGTACGCGTGCCCAGTTCCTGCCGCGTGGGCATCACATGGGCAATCGCGGGGTGGTGCATCGGGGCCATCATGAAGGCAATGCCCACTTCGGCCAGCGCCTTTTCCACCACGGCGGGGCCGACCATTACGTTGATGCCCATCTGGCCCTGCACATCCGCCGTGCCCGATTTCGAGCTGAGGTTGCGGTTGCCGTGTTTTGCCACGGGCACGCCTGCGCCCGCCACGACAAAGGCCGTCGCGGTCGAGATGTTCAGCGTGTGCTTGCCATCACCGCCCGTGCCCACGATATCCATCGCGCCCTCGGGGGCTTTCACAGCATGGCACTTGGCGCGCATCACGGCAGCGGCAGCGGCATATTCATCCACCGTTTCGCCCCGCGTGCGCAGCGCCATCAACAGCCCGCCGATCTGGCTGGGCGTGGCCTCGCCGTCAAACAGGATCTGAAAGGCCGCTTCGGCCTCGTGCCGGGTCAGCGGGCCGTCTGCCGCCGCACCGATCAGGGGTTTCAGGGCGTCGCTCATGGATCAGGCCTCCTCGGTCGCGGGCATCATGTCGAGAAAGTTCCGCAGCATGGCGTGACCGTGCTCCGAGGCGATCGACTCGGGGTGGAACTGGACGCCTTGGATGGGAAGCGTGCGGTGTTGCAGGCCCATGATGGTGCCGTCCTCAAGCTCGGCCGTGACTTCAAGACAGTCAGGCAGACTCTCGCGTTCGACCACCAGCGAGTGATAGCGCGTCGCGTCGAACGGACTGGGCAGGCCCTTGAACACGCCTTTGCCGGTGTGGTGCATCTGTCCCATCTTGCCGTGCACGATCTCGTGGCAGCGCACCACCTTGCCGCCAAAGGCCTGGCCGATGGTTTGGTGCCCGAGGCAAACCCCCATCAAGGGCGTGCGGGTTTCGGCGGCGGCCTCGGTCAGGGCCAGGCAGATACCGGCCTGATCGGGGTCGCAGGGGCCGGGGGATAACAGGATGCCTGCCGGTTTCATCCCCATCGCATCCTGCACGGTCAGGGCGTCATTGCGGTGTACCTGCACATCCGCGCCAAGTTCGCCCAGGTAATGCACAAGGTTGTAGGTGAAACTGTCGTAGTTATCGATTAGCAGCAGCATATTGCAGTTCTTTGTCCAAAGATGAGAAACAGGGTAGAGACCCCGGGCCCGGTCGCGGTATACATGTTCAGGCTTGGCGCGTAGGGTCAAGAGGGTGCGGGCAGGTTCCTCCGCCGCAAACCCGCCAAACGCACCAGAATCGGGCGACCAGACCGGGCGCTTGGAACAGGCAAGACGGCGCAAGAGGGCGAGAGCATGATCAGAGGTTTGATTTCCGGGGTTTTCTGGGGGGCGGTGACGATTGCCCTCGTGCTGGGATTGGCGTCTTTGCTGGCACCGCTGCCAGCCACGGTAGCGCCCCAGACCGATGCGACCGAACCCGCGGGCGTGACACCGCCTGCCGATGGCACGCCCGTTGCCGGAGGTTCGCAGGTGGACACCACCGTGCCCGAAACCGGAACCCCGCCCGTCACATCCACGGGCGACGGCGACCAGCCGCCTCTGACCGACACCGCCTCGGCTCCGAAACCGGATGTGGCCGCACCTGACGGCACCATGACCGCCCCCGAGCCCGGCAGCGCTGCCTCGGGGCTGAGCGGCGACAGCACCTCTGATCCCGCCTTGCCCGGTGCGATGACCGAAGCCCCCGCCGCGCCCTCGACGGACGACGACCTCTCGATCACAACCAACCCGGCCCAGCCCGTTGCGCCCTCGGTGCCCGTGGTTGAAGGCGCCTTTGAAACACCCGCCCCGGCCCCCGAACAGGACATGTCGCCAGATGCCGAAAGCGGCGAAACCGAAGACATGGCGACAGAGATGTCCGAGGGCGAGTCGATGCTGAAACCCGCAGGCAATCTGGACGAGAAGTTCCCCCAGCTTGAATCCTCGCGCCTGCCCACCGTGACGGGCGACGCCACCCCCGTCGAGACCACCCGCACCCCGCGTCCCTTTGACCTCAATGCCGAACCTTTCGAGATCGAACCCGGCAAGCCGATCATGTCGGTTGTGCTGTTGGATGACGGCAGCAGCGAAATCGACGTCGAGATACTGACAAGCTTTCCCTATCCCCTCAGCTTTGCGGTCAACACGCTGGTCCCCGATCTGGTAGAGCGGGTCGCGACCTATCGCAATCTCGGGTTCGAGGTTCTGGCGATGGTCGATCTGCCCGCCGCAGCGGCGGCGTCGGATGTCGAGGTCGCGCTGGATGCGCATCTTTCGGCCATGCCCGAAGCCATCGGTGTCATGGAAGGCACCGGAGACGGGTTGCAGGGCAGCAAAGAAGTCTCGGACCAGACCCGCGCGGTGTTGCTGAATTCCGGTCACGGGCTGGTGATGTTCCCCAAGGGGCTGAACACGGCGCAAAAGCTGGCCAGCCGCGATGGCGTGCCCGCCGCCACGGTGTTCCGCGATTTTGACGGCAAGGGCCAGAATGCCACCGTGATCCGGCGGTTCCTTGATCAGGCCGCGTTCAAGGCCGGTCAGGAAGGCGGCGTGGTCATGGTCGGGCGTCTGCGCGAGGAAACGATCTCGGCGCTGTTGCTCTGGGGCTTGCAGGATCGTGCCAGCACGGTGTCGTTGGCGCCGGTCTCGGCGCTGTTGCGCTCCAAGGAACTCTGAGGCCAGCTCAAATCCCATCCAGACAGGGCGGTGGGTTTGAAAACCTTGCCCGATGGCCCGTCCTGTTGCACTCTGTTTGCAGGAGGCGTGTCTGTTGCGTCGTCCGGTCTGTTGTAAGGCAGGCGCGGGCGGGGCCCTGCTTTGGGAGGAGCAAGCCATGACATCCAAGACCGACGAGTCCACCTCACCGGAAACCGTGGCCCCACAGGCGCCGCCCGTGCCTGTGGTCAACAAGGTCACGTCCGAAGATATCTCCGACTCTCTGAAAGCCGGCTTTGCCGACTTTCTTGCGCGCCCGGTCATGAGCGGCTTTTTCGGCCTGTTCTACGCTCTGTTCGGGATTCTGTTTGTCTGGAGCCTTGTCTCGCTCGGCAAGATCTGGATGGTCATTCCCGCCGTGGTCGGCTTTCCGCTGGTCGCGCCCTTTGCTGCCGCCGGTCTTTATGAAATGTCGCGCCGCCTGGAAAAGGGCGAGAGTTTCGGCTGGTCGGAAATCCTGACCGTCATGGCCAACCAGCGCAAACGCGAAATGGGCTGGATGGCGTTCGTGACCCTGTTCATCTTCTGGGTCTGGGTCTATCAGGTGCGGCTGTGGCTGGCGATCATCCTTCAGGATGCCTCGTTCTCGGATTTCGACGGGTTCATGCAGATCGTGTTCTCGACGCCGGAAGGCTGGACCTTCCTTGCGATTGGCACGCTGGCGGGCGCGGTCCTCTCGGCGGTGCTGTTTTCGGTCACGGTGGTGGCCATGCCGATCCTGCTGGACCGCGAGATTGATTTCGTGACGGCCATGCTCACCTCGGTGCGGGTGGTAACGGAAAACCCCGTGGTGATGCTGGGCTGGGCGGCGATTATCTCGGTCACGATGCTGTTGTCGATGGTGCCGGCCTTTCTGGGCCTGATTTTTACCCTGCCGATCCTTGGCCACACCACATGGCATCTCTACCAGCGCGCGGTGGCGCCGATCGACGCCTAGGTCGGGAGATCAGGACACAGGGGCGGGGGATCACCCGTTGCCGTTGCCGGTAAACCGCGCCGCATCCGCTGCCGCGCGCCGGATGGCGTTCGATTTGTGCACGGTTTCCATATATTCGGCCTCGGGGTCGCTGTCATAGACCACGCCGCCGCCTGCCTGAATATACAGCTTTTCGTCTTTCACGATGGCCGTGCGCAGGGCGATACAAATATCCATGTCCCCGCCCGAGCTGAAATAGCCCACGCCGCCGCCATAGATGCCGCGCTTTTCCGGCTCCAGCTCGTCGATGATCTCCATCGCCCGCACCTTGGGCGCGCCCGAGACCGTACCGGCGGGCATACCCGCGAAGAACGCATCCAGCGCGTCCTTGTCCTCGGCCAGTTCGCCCACGACGTTCGAGACGATATGCATCACGTGGCTGTAGCGTTCGATGATGAACTGTTCGGTCGGGCGCACGGTGCCGATCTTGGATACGCGCCCCGTATCGTTGCGTCCGAGGTCCAGCAGCATGAGATGTTCCGCCAGTTCCTTCTTGTCGGCCAGCAGATCAGCCTCGAGCGCGTTGTCCTCTTCCGGCGTGGCGCCACGGGGGCGGGTGCCCGCGATGGGGCGGATGGTGACCTCGTCGCCGAAGACGCGCACAAGGATCTCAGGGCTGGCCCCGATCACCTGGAAACCGCCAAAGTTGAAATAGAACATGAAGGGCGAAGGGTTGGTGCGCCGCAACGACCGATAAAGCGCGAAAGGCGGCTGGCGGAATTCCTGCGTCCAGCGTTGCGCGGGCACCACCTGAAAGATATCCCCCGCACGGATGTAATCCTTGGCCTTCTCGACGGCGGCCATATAGCCTTCTTTCGTGAAGTTCGACACGGGCGGCGCGATTTCGTCTGCATCGCCCAGATCACGCGCGGCCTGCGGCATGGCGCGTTCCAGATCACGCACGGCGTCCATCACCCGTTCAGCGGCCTGCGCATAGGCGGCCTTGGCGGACTGGCCTTCGCTGACCCAGGCGGGCGACACCACGGTGACCTCGCCCTTGACGCCGTCCAGCACGGCCACCACCGAGGGGCGCATCATGCAGGCATCGGGCAGGCCCAGTGGGTCGGGATTCACGTCGGGCAGATGTTCCACCAGACGGATCATGTCATAGCCCAGATAGCCGAACAGACCGGCAGACGCTTGCGGCAGGTCGTCGGGCAGGGCGATGCGGCTTTCCTCGATCAGGGCGCGCAGCGCGGTCAGAGGGTCCATCTCCTGCGGCTCGAACCCGTCGGGGTCAAACCGCGCATTGCGGTTGATGCGCGACTCGGTGCCGTGGCATTGCCAGATCAGGTCAGGCTTCATGCCGATAATCGAATAACGCCCGCGCACCTCTCCGCCGGTCACGGATTCCAGCATGAACGCATCTTTCTGCGCCCCGGTCAGTTTCAGCATCAGCGAAACCGGCGTGTCTAGATCGGCCGCCAGACGGGCATAGACCACCTGATTGCGACCCGCCTCATAGGCGGCGGCAAAGCTGTCATAGGACGGGATCAGTTCCACGGGGTCTTCCCTTTTGGCTGTGGCGCGGGGCCGGGTCTTACTGGAATTGTGCGTGTACCGCGTTCAGGGCCTGCTGGTTCACGCTGACGGGGTGAATGCCCTGCAGCGCGCCTGAATAGGCCTGATAGAGATCAATGGCCAGCGCCTCGGACGCCTGTTGCAGCACGATCTGGCGCATCTGTCCGGTGCGCGGATTGGCCAGATCGGGTGCCCGAATAGCGTCAAGACGGGCAAGGATCAGATGATCCTCGGCAGCAATGGCGACGACCTGTCCGGGCTCCAGCGCGAAGATGTCACTGACGAACCCCTCGGGCACATCCGGCACGAACCCGTCCCGGATGATCCCGGCCTCGTTGCGCGGGGTCAGGCCAAATGCCTCGAACGGGGCATCGCCGGCCAGTTGCGGCAACAGCGTGTCGGCCATTTCTTGCAGGCGGCGCACGGTTTCGCTGTTGGTCCAGTCGGTCAGCACGTCGGCGCGCACTTCTTCAAAGGGCTTCGGCGTGGCGGCAGTTTCCCCATCAAGGCGCAGCGCGAAGATGCCGCCATCCTCAAGAAATTCGACCTGCGGGAAATCGCTTTCCTTGACCGCTGCGGCCACGGCGCGGAATTCTTCATATCCGGCGATGGTGTCAGGCGCCTCGGGGTGCCAGCCCAGCGTGCCGACCTGCATATCGGTTTCCGTGGCCAGTTCCTCGACCGTGGCACCAGCCGCCAGAAGATCGTCCACATCACCGACCTGAGTCTCGATCACGCGGCGGGCGCGTTCGGCGGCCAGTTCCTCGCGCAGGAAGGGCAGCGCCTCTTCAAAGCTGGTATTCTGGGCAGGCAGGATGCCGTTGATGCGGAAGAGCGCGGCACCAAGATCGGAATCCACCGGCCCTACGATGGCCCCGCTGGGCGCAGTAAAGACGGCCTCTCCAGCGGCCCCGCCAAGCTCGGCCTGGCTCACGTCGCCCATGTCCACATCGCCCAGCGACAGGCCCCGCTCCTCGACCAACGTTTCGAACGAGGCTTCGCCCCGGTTCATGCGGTCCAGCGCCTGCTGGGCGTCGGCCTCGTTGGCAAAACCCAGACGTTCGACCAGACGGCGCTCGGGGCGATTATATTCGCCGCTGCGCTCGTCATAGATCTGGCGCAGGACGGTTTCGTCGATCTCCACCGTGTCGATCAGCATGTCCGGCGTCAGCCACGCATAGGTGATATCGCGCGTCGCAGGGTGCATATAGGCGTCGATATTGGCGTCGTAAAAGGCACGCAGGGTCACGTCATCGGCCACCGGCAGCGGCACCACAAGCATGTTGGCCTCCAGACGGGCCAGCGTCACGTCACGTTCTTCACCGACAAAGTTCAGCAGGGTGTCGCCATAGGTCTCCGGCATCGAAACACCGGTGAAAATCGCCGCCTGCAACCAGCGGCGCGCGGTTTCATCCCGCACGCTTTCTTCGAACGCGGCCTCGGTCAGGCGCGCCTGCTCCATCGCATAGCGATAGGCGTCGCGGTTGAACGTGCCATCGGGGTTTTGGAATTCGGGGATCTGGAACAGTTCCTTGGCAAGGTTCTCGTCGCCCAGCGACAGGCCCATGCGGCGGTTCTCGGCATCCATGCCATGCTGGGTCACGAGATTGGCCAGAACCGCGCGATCCATCCCGGCGGCCTGCATGTCGGCGATGCTGACGGACTGGCCGGTCTGTGCCTCGATCGCGCGCATTTCCCGTTGCAGTTCGAGGGCATATTCATCCAGCGTGATTTCTTCGTCGCCAACCATGCCCAACGTGGTCACCGTGCCCGACAGGTTCAGCGCACCGAACCCGCCAAGGCCGACAATCAGCAAACCCATCAGGATCCAGACCAGAATGTTCGACGTTTTGCCCTTGGACATGTGTTTTTCCCCGTCAGTGGTGGTCTTCATCAGACCTTTCGGGGATGTCTACGCTGCATGGCAGGGGGTCGCAAGAGGCGACGGGCGGCACATGGGCGCAGACACCTAGATTTGTACGGCTTTCAACCGCTCGAACAGGGTCTGGATGCCAGCGCGGTCGACATTGGCAAAGGCGATGCGCATCTGCCGCTGGCCGCTGGCGTCGCTCGCGGGCATGAACATGGTCCCGGGCAGGGTGAGGACATGGGCCTCTTGCACCAGTTTTTGGGCGACCTCGTCCGAGGGCGCGTCAAACGGATGTTCCACATAGGCGAAATAGGCGCCGACTCCCATCAGCTTCCAGCCTGTTGCCTCCAGCATCGGGAAATGGTCGGAAATCGCGGCACGCCGGTCAAGGATCTCGGCCCGTTCCCCCGCCAGCCATTGCGACAGGTTTCGCATCCCCCAAAGCGCTGCGTGCTGGCCCAACTGGTTGGGACAGATCGTGACTGTATCCAGAAACTTTTCGGCCTCGGCCAGCCGCGCGGCGCTGGTGATCATCGCGCCGACACGGTGTCCGGTCAGGCGGTACGCCTTGGAAAAGGAATAAAGCTGGATCAGCGTGTCGTGCCAGTCGGGATCCGTGAACAGGTCATGCGGCGCGCCGCTGCGCGAGTCAAAGTCGCGATAGGTCTCGTCAACGATCAGCGCAATGCCGCGCGCGCGGGCCATATCAAAGAAGGCGCGCACCAGTTCAGCGGGGTATTCCACGCCGCCGGGGTTGTTCGGTGTGACCAATACAATCGCGCGGGTCCGGTCGGTGATCAGCGCCGCTGCCCGTTCGGGATCAGGCAACAGGTCACGACCCGTGGCCAGCGGCACGGTAGTTACACCCAGCATATCCAGCCACATTTTATGGTTGAAATACCAAGGGGTTGGCAGGATAACCTCATCCCCTTCACCACACAGCGACATGATCGCGGCACAAAAGGCCTGATTACAGCCCGAGGTGATTGCCACCTGCGCCGCGGCGATCTCGCCCCCATAGGCCGCCGAGAACTGCGTTGCGACCTCGTCGCGCAACTCTGGCAGGCCCAGAACCGGCCCGTAAAGATGCGCCTCTGCCACGGTCAGCGCGGTTTCGGCGATGTGGCGGCGCAGCCCCTCGGGCGGCGGATCGACCGGCGCGGCCTGGCTGACGTTGATCAGGGGTCTGTCCTCTGTGAACGTCATCCCCTCCAGCCAGCGGCGCGCCTCCATCACGGGCGGGGCAAAGGTGGTGGCGGTGCGGGGCAGGGGCATGGCGCTCTCCGGGTCAGTCATCAACAGGCAGACCCTAGGGCCGTGCCTGCCCAAGGGCAAGCGGCCCGATCCTGTCAGCGCCCGAAAATCCGACCCACCCGCACCCGCGCCAACCCCAGCGCCATCCGCGCCAGCGTGGTCGCGATTTCCAGTCGCGTGACCGCGCGCTCTGGCGGGGGGCGGGTGTCGATGCTGTACTGGCCTTCGGGCGGGACCTGTGCGTTGACCATGGCCATGGCGTCTCCATTTTGCGAAACCACCTGTTCCTGCGCCCCGAGCGAGGGCCGCCCGGGCGCTCTCTGCTTCGGGAAACAGCAACAGCGCGCGCATGGCAAAGGCGCGGGCCCGGTCAGGACTGCGCCGGTTCATCCGCAGGACCAGAGCCAGTTCCGTATCCGACAGGCCACGATTGACCACCTCGCCGGTGTCCTCGGCAAACGCCATATCCCGCAGCAAAGGCAACCAGTCCAAAACCTCGGCCGTCAGACGTTCCCGCACCCTGGAATAATTGCGCACGGTCACCGAGGTGACCCACGGCGCCGCCTGCAGGCGTTCCAGCACCCGCAGCACGATCAGCGGAGGGTGATAGCCCAGAACGTATGTGTCCAGCGGATCTGTCTGCCCATGCCAACGCACGGTTTGCAAATAGGACGACACCGCATGGGCCACCGGATCGCGCGTGAACAGAAGAACATGCAGCTCGTCAAACCCGAACGTCCGGCACCAATCCTGCCAGCGTCCCAGTTCCGCGTCGGGCTGCTCGGCCAACAGGTTGAAAAAACCCTCTTAACTCAGCAACACGTCTAGACCGCCCGGCAGGGCGGCCATGCGCGACTCGAGGTCGGGGCCATTTTCAGTGCCCGATGTGGTCTGCCCCTTGGCTGCGGTTTCCCTCAGATCCGGACGTACCGGATAGGCGATCCCGGCGGCGCCCAGCATGTCAAGGTTCCGGGCAAAGACCGATTGAAGATAAGACGATCCCGTCTTGTCATGCCCAATATGAACCCAAAGCCTGCGCATCGCCAAAGCGTCCCTTCAATCGCGCCCCGGCGCAACCCGCAATGGCGTCTCTTATGCGACCGCCGCTCCGTCTTCATCTTGCCCGAAATACTCCCGCCGGAGGCATTGCCCGCGACAGCGGGCAAAGGATCAGTCTGTGCCGCGATAGGGTTCTACATATTGCAGCGCCATATCCCACGGGAAGAAGATCCACGTGTCCTGACTCACGCCGGTGATGAACGTGTCGACCATCGGTTCGCCCTTGGGTTTGGCATAGACGGTGGCGAAATGCGCCTTGGGGTACATCTCGCGCACCAGTTCCAGCGTTTTGCCCGAGTCGACCAGATCGTCGATGATCAGGATACCCTCGCCATCGCCCATCAAGTTTGCATCTGGGCTTTTCAGAACCTGCGCGTCGCGCTGCTGGTCCTGCTTGCCACCGCCCGAGTGATAGGATTTCACGCTGATCGTGTCGACGGTGCGAATGTCCAGCTCGCGGCTCACGATCATGGCTGGCGCCATGCCGCCCCGCGTGATTGCAACCACCGCCCGCCACGCGCCGTCATCGGGGCCATGCCCGTCGAGGCGCCACGCCAGGGCGCGGCTGTCACGGTGGATCTGGTCCCAGCTGATATGAAAGCCTTTTTCATGGGGCAGACGGTCGGTCATGGGGGGCTCCTTCAGGGTGTCTAGCTCAGGGCGATTTTCAATCCGAACAGGGCAATCAGGCCGCCAAAGGCGCGGTCGACCGCCGATTTGAGACGGATATACCCAGCACGCGCGCGCGGCAAGGAAAAGGCGCGCGCGACGATCACATACCACAGGGTTTCATTGATAAAGACCGCGACAAGGATTGCAGCCAGCCACGCGAGCGGCGTACCCGGCGGGATCAACCCCGCAAAGATCGCGCCGAAAAACACCGCCGTCTTGGCATTGGCGGCTGCAGTCAGAAACCCCAGTCGCAACGCCGCGCCGAACCGCATCGGGGTCAGGTCGGTCTCGGGGCCGGAGAGGGGCAGGTCGGCCGTGCGCCACATCTGCACCGCGAGCCAGATCAGGAACCCCGCGCCGACCAGTTTCAGCACAAAAAACAGCGAGGGCAGGATTTGGAAGACCAGCGCCAGACCGGCAATCGCGGCCAGAGCCCACAAGGCCGCGCCTGCGCCAAAGCCGATGGCAAGCCCCGCCGCCGGGCGAAACCCGTGCGCGGCGGCCACCCGCACCGCCACCACGAAAGAGGGGCCGGGGCTCATCGCTGCCAACAGGTGAATCGCGAGGATCGACAGGAACGCCGCAGCGGTCATGGCCGGATCACTTCCGGCCGGTCACCGCGTCGATGTCGGGGGCGTCCACGGCCTTCATACCGACCACGTGATAGCCCGCATCCACGTGCAGGTTCTCGCCCGTCACACCCGAGCCGAGATCGGACAAAAGGTACAGCGCGGATTTGCCCACATCCTCGATGGTCACGTTGCGGCGGAGGGGCGAGTTCAGCTCGTTCCATTTCAGGATATAACGGAAGTCACCGATGCCACTTGCGGCCAGCGTCTTGATCGGACCAGCGGAAATGGCGTTCACGCGGATGTTGTCCTTGCCCAGATCCTCGGCCAGGTACATGACCGACGCTTCCAGTGCGGCCTTGGCCACACCCATCACATTGTAATGCGGCATCACCTGTTCCGCACCGTAATAGGTCAGGGTCAGCGCCGATCCACCGTCTTTCATCAGTTTTTCCGCACGCTGCATCACGGCGGTGAAGGAATAGACCGAGATGTCCATCGTCATCAGGAAGTTGTCCTTCGACGTTTCCACATAACGACCGCGCAGTTCCGATTTGTCCGAGAACCCGATGGCATGCACGATAAAGTCCAGTTTACCCCATTTTTCCTCGATCTCGGCGAAGGCCGCGTCGATCGAGGCCGCGTCAGACACGTCGCAGTCGATCAGGGTTTCGACGCCAAGCTGGGCGGCAAGCGGTTCGACACGTTTCTTGAACGCATCCCCCATATAACTGAATGCCATCTCGGCGCCCGCATCTGCACAGGCTTTTGCGATGCCCCAGGCAATCGACTTGTCATTGGCAAGCCCCATGATGAGGCCGCGCTTGCCTGCCATCAGATTGTTTGACATTCCGTCATCTCCGTCCAAATTCGGTTTGCAGGACGTTTAGGCGATCCGGCAGAGCGCATCAAGTGCGGCAATGACCTCAGGTAAAGGGAAACAAGATGTCAGACAGAACCGGAATTTTTGCAGGCGACGATCCGTTCGCCATTGCCCGTGCGTGGTTGGCCGAAGCCGAGCAGACCGAGATCAACGACCCCAATGCCATCGCCCTGTCGACGGTTGATGCCGACGGGTTGCCCAATGCCCGCATGGTGCTGCTCAAGGATATCGACGACGCCGCCTTTGTGTTCTACACCAACTATGGCAGCGCCAAGGCCCGCGAGATTGAACAGGGCGGCAAGGCGGCCTTTGTCATGCACTGGAAATCGCTGCGCCGGCAGGTGCGGGTGCGCGGGACCGTGACCCGCGAAGAGGGGCCGCAGGCCGATGCCTATTACAACTCGCGCTCGCTCAAAAGCCGCCTTGGTGCCTGGGCCTCGCAGCAGTCACAACCGCTGTCGTCGCGCACCGCGCTGATGGCCGAGGTGGCCAAGGTCACCGCCCAGCAGGGACCGTCGCCGAAACGTCCGCCGTTCTGGGGTGGGTTCCGTATCACGCCGGTCGAAATCGAGTTCTGGGCCGACGGGGCGTTCCGCCTGCATGACCGCTTTGTCTGGCGGCGCGAAAACGTTAACGACACTTGGGAAATCACCCGTCTGAACCCGTGATTTTCACGTAACGTAAATGGCAAACCCCTAAAAAACTTATGGTTTCCCTTGCCGCCACCAGGGAATTAAAGCACAATCTGTTAACTATCATGGGGATGATGTTTACGTAAGGTTAACGTGTTGAGTGAAAACGAAAAAGACAAGGTGCGAGTCGCCGGTGAAGTAAAGTGGTTTGATCCGGTCAAGGGATTTGGCTTTGTGATCGCGGATGACGGGGGACCGGATATCCTGTTGCATGCCAATGTCCTGCGCAATTTCGGGCAAAGCTCGGTTGCGGATTCGGCCAGGATCGAACTGGAGGTGCAGAAGACCGATCGCGGTGTGCAGGCGGTCGAGGTGTTTCGCATTGACGCGCCCGCGGCGGCGCTGTCGGCCACGCTCGAGGATTTCCGCGATCTGGATGAAGAGGCGATGCGCAACGCGCCGCTGGAACCGGCGCGGGTCAAGTGGTTCGACAAGGCCAAGGGGTTCGGGTTCGCCAATATCTTTGGCCGTCCCGAAGACGTGTTTGTTCATATCGAGGTGCTGCGCCGCTCGGGTCTGGCCGATCTGCAACCGGGCGAGGCGCTGGCCTTGCGCGTGATCGAGGGCAAGCGCGGGCGCATGGCGACCGAGGTCTCGGCCTGGGAAAACGCGCTGAAATAGGATGCCATCATGAAAATGAGCCTTCGCGCCGCTGTCCTCCTTGGCGTGGTCTTTGCCTCAACACAGGTCGCGGCAGACACATGCCGCGACGACGCGGTTACGCTGCGGGGCGATTGGGGGCAGGCGCGATTCTCGGTCGAGGTGGCGGATGACAGGCGCGAACGCGCCATTGGTCTGATGAACCGTGACCATATGCCGACCTCGGCCGGAATGCTGTTCGTGTTCGACCGGACCGAACCCGTGTCCTTCTGGATGGAAAATACGCTGATCCCGCTGGACATGCTGTTCATCGCCGAAAATGGCGAGGTGGTGCATATCCATTCCAACGCGCAACCCCTGGACCGCACACCTATCGGCAGCGGTCAGCCCGTGCGCTATGTTCTGGAAATCAACGGCGGTCTGGCCGCGCGCATGGGCATCACCGAGGGCAGTGCGCTGCGCCACCCGTCAATTTTGCAAGAGGGTGCGGTTTGGCCTTGTGACGGCTGAACAATGCCGCTAAACCGCCTGCACGGTCCGGGGCGTAGCGCAGTCTGGTAGCGCACCTGTTTTGGGTACAGGGGGTCGCAAGTTCGAATCTTGCCGTCCCGACCATTTTTCTCTGAAAAGCACGACACGAAGTTGCCAGCTCCGCGTTTGGTGCGGGGCGCTTCTGTGCAAGCGTTTCTGATCTGGACATCGTGCCACTATATATAGTGGTGCAGGCGATCCGGCGGGCAGGCATGACGCCTGGGCCTTGCATTGGGATCGGGAGAACGACTCTTTCCCTGATCCTGTTCCGTCACACGCCCTGCGTATCCGTGCCGTGATTCCCCGAAGAATCACCCTGCCGGTGCCGTATGGTTTGTGATGATTTTTTGGCGAATGCATAGATGTTGTGTGGAGCGCCTGTTTTCCACAATATCTTGTGGATAAGTTCCCGCCTAGCGGGGCAAATCTGGATTTTTGTTGTTTTCCAAAACCTTCCGCCCATTCCCTGAGAGACCACATGCAGATTGCCGATTTCGCACCTGCGGAAAGGAATCAAATCCGCTGCCTAGAGCCGCTTCGGGTCGTTTGCGTCAACCGCAAAAAAGTGGCGGATTTGTAAATAAAAGGTTTGACCCCTTATGGTGTGATACGCCAGATTGTGCGGGCAGATCGGGAAACCCACAACATATAGTGGTTCAGCCTTGATCTGGGCAGGGACGTAAAACTGACACCATCACACGGGCCTATCATCGGGCACGGGCGAGTCCGGACAAAACCACGTTGTCCGGGGCAGGGACGGTTTGTCTCGTGACCAGACAGGCGCCCCGGGGGCATGGGCCGTGCGCAATGACGCACGGATGGGGACTGACTAAAAAACGCGGGACGAGGCGATAATGAAAATCGAAAGAACATTTACAAAAGCAGGGCAGGACGCTTACGCAGACCTGGACTTCGTGACCACCGAGTCCGAAATTCGCAATCCGGATGGCACCATCGTATTCCGTCTGGACGCGGTCGAAGTGCCGTCAAGCTGGAGCCAGGTGGCGAGCGACGTCATTGCACAGAAATATTTCCGCAAGGCGGGTGTGCCCTCGGCGGTCAGGAAAGTGCGTGAAAAAGACGTGCCGGAATTCCTGTGGCGCTCGGTGCCGGCAGAGGGTGCCGAGATCGGCGGCGAAACGAGCGCCAAGCAGGTGTTCGACCGTCTGGCAGGGGCCTGGACATACTGGGGCTGGAAAGGTGGCTATTTCAGCACCGAAGAAGACGCCCGCGCCTATTTCGACGAAATGCGCTATATGTTGGCGACCCAGCGCGCCGCGCCCAACAGCCCGCAATGGTTCAACACCGGTCTGCACTGGGCCTATGGCATCGACGGTCCGGGGCAGGGCCACTATTACGTGGACTACAAGACCGGCAAGCTGACCAAGTCGAAATCGGCCTATGAACACCCGCAGCCCCATGCCTGCTTTATCCAGTCGGTCAAGGATGACCTTGTCGGCGATGGCGGCATTATGGATCTCTGGGTACGCGAAGCGCGCCTGTTCAAATACGGTTCGGGCACTGGCACCAATTTCTCGTCGCTGCGGGCCGATGGTGAATCGCTGTCCGGTGGTGGCAAGTCCTCGGGATTGATGGGCTTCCTCAAGATCGGGGACCGCGCGGCAGGCGCGATCAAGTCGGGCGGCACCACACGTCGCGCGGCCAAGATGGTCATCGTTGATGCGGACCATCCGGATATCGAGGAATACATCAACTGGAAAGTCAAAGAAGAGCAGAAGGTCGCCTCGATCGTGGCAGGCTCGAAAATGCACGAGCAGAAGCTCAACGGCATTTTCGCAGCGATCAAGGCTTGGGATGGCACCGAAACCGATGCCTATGACCCCAAGGTCAATGCAGGTCTGAAGGCGGCGATCCGCGACGCCAAAACCGTTGCCATTCCCGAAACCTATATCAAGCGCGTGCTGGATTACGCCAAGCAGGGCTATGCCAGCATCGAGTTCCCGACCTATGACACCGACTGGGATTCCGAAGCCTATGCCTCTGTGTCGGGCCAGAACTCGAACAACTCGATCCGCGTCACCGATGCCTTCCTGAAGGCGGTCGAAAACGATGCCGACTGGGAGCTGATCCGCCGCACCGACGGCACGGTCGCCAAGACCATCAAGGCGCGCAAGCTGTGGGAAGACGTGGGCCACGCGGCCTGGGCCTGTGCCGACCCCGGCATTCAGTACCACGACACCGTGAACGCCTGGCACACATGCCCCGAAGACGGTGAGATTCGCGGCTCAAATCCTTGTTCCGAATACATGTTCCTGGATGACACGGCTTGTAACCTGGCATCGATGAACCTGTTGACCTTCTACAAGGACGGCGTGTTCCAGGCCGAGGATTACATGCACGCCACGCGCCTGTGGACCATTACGCTGGAAATCTCGGTGACGATGGCCCAGTTCCCGTCCAAGGAAATTGCGCAACTGTCCTATGATTTCCGCACGCTGGGTTTGGGTTACGCCAATATCGGCGGACTGCTGATGAACATGGGTTATGGGTATGACAGCGATGAAGGTCGTGCCCTGACCGGCGCGCTGACCGCGATCATGACCGGTGTGGCCTATGCGACAAGCGCCGAGATGGCGGGCGAGCTGGGCGCGTTTGACGGATACAAGCGCAACGCGGACCATATGCTGCGCGTCATCCGCAACCACCGTCGCGCCGCCTATGGCCAGACCGAAGGCTACGAAGGGCTGGCGGTAAAGCCGGTCGCGCTGGATCACGGCAACTGCCCCGACCACAACCTTGTCGCGCTGGCCAAGTCGGCCTGGGACGAGGCGCTGAGCCTTGGTGAAAAACATGGGTTTAGAAACGCCCAGACCTCGGTCATTGCACCGACCGGCACAATCGGTCTGGTCATGGATTGCGACACGACCGGGATCGAGCCGGACTTTGCGCTGGTCAAGTTCAAGAAACTCGCGGGCGGTGGTTATTTCAAGATCATCAACCGTTCGGTGCCAGCTGCACTGGAAACGCTGGGCTATTCATCGGCCCAGATCGAGGAAATCGTGTCCTACGCGGTGGGCCATGGCACCCTTGGCAACGCGCCGGGCATCAACCACACCTCGCTGGTCGGGCACGGCTTTGGCCAGAACGAGCTGGACAAGATCGAAGCCGCGCTTGGCTCGGCCTTTGACATCCGATTTGTCTTCAACCAATGGACCCTGGGTGAGGAGTTCTGCACCAACGTGCTGGGCATTCCCGCCGAGAAACTGAACGATCCCAGCTTTGACCTGCTGGCGCATCTTGGCTTTTCGCGCCGCGATGTCGAGGCCGCCAACGACCATGTCTGCGGGACAATGACCCTCGAAGGCGCGCCCTTCCTCAAGGAAGAGCATTACGCGATCTTCGATTGCGCCAACCCGTGCGGTAAAAAAGGCAAGCGTTATCTGAGTGTTGACAGCCACATCACCATGATGGCCGCAGCCCAGTCGTTCATCTCGGGTGCGATCTCGAAAACGATCAACATGCCAAACGACGCCACCATCGAGGACTGCCAGAAGGCCTATGAGCTGTCGTGGTCGCTTGGCATCAAGGCCAACGCACTGTACCGCGACGGCTCGAAACTGTCGCAACCGCTGGCCGCCGCGCTGGTCGAGGATGACGAGGACGCCGCCGAGACCCTCGAAACCGGCACGCCGCAGGAAAAGGCACAGGTGCTGGCCGAGAAGGTGATCGAGAAGGTCGTCATCAAGGAAATCGTCAAGCGTCACCGCGAAAAGATGCCGGAACGCCGCAAGGGCTATACCCAGAAGGCGGTTGTCGGCGGGCACAAGGTGTATCTGCGCACCGGCGAATACGGCGACGGCTCGCTGGGCGAAATCTTTATCGACATGCATAAAGAGGGCGCCGGGTTCCGCGCGATGATGAACAACTTTGCCATCGCGGTGTCGGTGGGCCTGCAATACGGCGTGCCGCTCGAAGAATTCGTCGACGCCTTTACCTTCACCAAGTTTGAACCGGCGGGCATGGTGCAGGGAAATGACTCGATCAAGAACGCAACGTCGATCCTTGACTATATTTTCCGCGAACTGGCCGTGTCCTACCTTGACCGGACCGATCTGGCCCATGTGAAACCCGAAGGCGCGAGCTTCGATGATCTGGGCCGTGGCGAGGAAGAGGGTGTCTCTAACGTCAAGGAACTGTCCGAAACCGCAGCGACCCGCTCGCTCGAGGTGCTCAAACAGATTTCCTCGACAGGCTATCTGCGCAAGCGCGTTCCGCAGGAATTGGTCGTGATGAACGGCGGCAATGCGGGCGGTGTCGACCTTGGCAGCAGCGATCCTGTCGCCACCCTGCAAACCCTTGTGCCGGAAACGGCGGGCGGTGCAGGCGTGGCCACCATCGCCGCCACCACCACCACTGCGGTGGCCTCGGGCACGGTCAGCATGGACGCGCGCACCAAGGCCAAGATGCAGGGCTACGAGGGTGATCCCTGTGGGGATTGCGGCAACTATACGCTGGTACGCAACGGCACCTGCATGAAGTGCAATACCTGCGGCGCGACCAGCGGGTGTAGCTGAATTCCGCCCCGTAAGGGGTTGGATTTAAGGGGAAGTTTGATAGGAATTTCCCGCAAGAGAATCAGGATGTGACCTGTCATATCCTTCAAGACACGGAGCGGGTGCGCTCGCTCCGACACGACGCTCAGGCCGCAGGCAAAAACCACGGGCGGTATCAATGAGTGAGCCTGAGCGGCGAAACTGGGGGGCCTTCGCGCCCCCCATTTTTCTTATTATGCGGGATCAGGACGGATCGGGCGAGGCCATGTCGCCGGTGAGGTCGAGATCCTGTTCCAGTTGCTGGATGATCGCGCCGGCCTTGTCGGGCGCGTGCTGCCACCATCCCGAGTCGAGAATGGCCTGTCGAATCTCCTCGGGAAAGCGGTATCCAACCACTTTCGCGGGCGATCCAACGGCGATGGCAAACGCCGGAATATCCTTGTTTACGAACGAGTTGGCGCCCACAACGCATCCATGTCCCAGATGCACGCCCCGCCGGATGACCGAGTCGACCCCGATCCAGACATCGGAGTCGATCACACAGGCACCACGGGTCAGGATGTCATAGCCTTCGGTGTAGAACATGCTGGCGGTGGAGACGCGTTTCAGGTCATGTTCACCGTTGCCGATGGAGACAAAATTGCCGATCGACACATAGCGCCCGATCCGCGCCCGCGTCACAAAGCAGTGCAGGCCGATATAGGAATGCGCCCCGATCGTGGTGTCGTCGCTGACATGGCTGCCGCGCCCGATTTTCACATCGGGATACCGTCTGCGCATTCTGAATTGTCTGAGCATTTCCGGCTCCGTCCTGCATGTTTGAATCCGCTCTAAGTCGTTTTGGCGCGGAATTGAACCGGAAACCTGTGTGGCAGGCGGCAGGATTGGGGGCGCTGCCCCCAAACCCCCGAGGTATTTAGTCCAAGAAAAAGGGCCTAGCCGCGTGGCAGATGGATGGTGAAACGTGCCCGAAGCGCCGTGTCGAGGTCCGGGTCCAATTGCGCGGCCGAAGGGCGAGAAAGAATGTCCTCTTTGCGCGCGATGGCCTTGCGGTTCAGGTCAGGCTTGCCGATCTCGGCCCATTCCTTGGGTGAGGTTCGGTCTCCAAGAGACGGATAGACATAGTCTTTTTCCATCCGGGCTAGGGTCTCGGACGTGCCGAGGTAATGGCCCGGCCCGCCCAGGCAGACCTCGCGCATCTGGTCGAGGGCCAGCGTGGTATCGTCGACCTCGATCCCACGCAACACGCGCAGGGCGTGACCGATCATGTCGTCGCCCAGGATCAGCGATTCATGGCAGAATCCCAGAAGCGACGCGTGCATGCCGACGGATTCATAAACCATGTTCAGGCCCGCCACCCCGGCCAGCACATTGGAACACATCTGTTCCCAGCCGGCCTGCATGTCGGGCAGTTTGGCATCGGTCATGCCCGCCGCCGCGCCACCGGGCAGGCCATAAAAGGCGTGCATCTGCGCGCAGCCCGCCGTCAGCAGTGCCTGTTCACCCGAGCCGCCGGTCATCGCCCCGCTGCGCAGATCAAGGCCAAAGGGCCAGGTGCCGAAGATCGCCGGATGGCCCGGTTTCACCGCGTTCACGTAGACCAGCCCGGCCAGGCATTCGGCCACGGCCTGCACGATGGCACCCGCGATGGTCGAGGGGGCAGTGGCCCCGGCCATGCCCGCCGACAACAAAAGCACCGGCATGCCGCCGGCGATGCAGCGTTCCATCACCTCGCAGGATTCGGTGGCGAATTTCAGCGGCGGGACCACGAAACAGTTGGAGTTGCTGACAAAGGGGCGCGCCCGCCAGCGGTCTTCGCCCCCCGCGATCATGTGCAGCATCTCCAGCGCGTCGCCCACGAAGTCGGGTTCCGTGAAGGAGGTGCCGATATGTTTGGTGGTGCCTGATACGGTGGCGTAGATGGTATTGAGGTCCATTTCGCGATTATCGGTAATATCGCGGCACACCATGGGGCGTTGCAGGAAATGCACATTGTCCAGCACATCCACGATGCGCGCCGCATCATGCAGATCCTGCACGGTCGAGTCGCGGTAATTGCGGCCTTCGACATCGACCATGTTCACGGCTGCGCCCGCCGTGCCGAAATGCACGCGTGTGCCGTTCAGGTGCAGATCATGGCGCGAGTCACGACCGCAGAGCGTGATATCGCGGCAGGCCATGGCCAGCGCGTCTTCAACCACGGCGCGGGGAAAGCGGATGCGCCCGTCATCACCGGCAATACAGCCTGCATTGACGAGGTAGGCGACCCCGCTGGGGGGCGCATCGCAAAGGCCGATGGTTTCCAGCGCCTCGAGCGCGGCATCGTGGATCCGGGCAATCTGGCTGTCCGAGAGGGGTTTGTACTGGCCGCCGGACATGCCGGCCCGCACCGAGCGGGCCTCTGCGTCAACGGGGGCGGCGCGGGCCGCGCGGCGGGCGGCGCGTCCGCCAGAACGGCGGGAAGGGATCGCGTTCATATGGGGTCATTTCCTGTTTCAATGCCTGGTCTTGGGTGAGGTCAGACGTTGAAACAGGGGCGCCCGCGCGCGGCACGACCGCGTTCCGCACCGATGGTCATGATGACCAGTTGAATTTTGCTGCGCATGGCTTGCACGGCGTTACCTCCTGTCATGAGGCAATCATGGGCCGCTCAATACAGGATAATCTGCGCCGTTCGCGACATTATGTCGCTTTTGGGCCGTCAGGGGCCTTTTTCAGGCGATTTCCGCCGCAAAGGTGCAGAGACGACGCAGGGCTTCGGCAAAGGCATCGTCGTCCACGGTCATGGCGACACGGACGTGCCCGGCGGCCGATCTGCCAAAGCTTTCGCCCGGCATGACCGCGATCAGTTCCGCATCCAGCAGGCGGTTGGCAAAGTCTTCTCCGCTGAGCCCCGTGGCGCGGATATCCAGCATGATATACATCGCCCCCTGCGCCGGGATCAGACCGACGGTGTTCTGGTTCTCCAGAATGTCCCGGGCGATCTCGCGGCGACGGCGGAAGGGGGCGGCGATCTTCTCTTCGAGGTCTGGGCCCTGATTCAGGGCGAAATCGGCGGCATCCTGAATGAAACCGGCCACGCCATAGGTGGTGTGCGTGGCGAGGTTGATCAGGTGTGAAATTGCCTCTTCCGGCCCGCAGATCCAGCCGACACGGCTGCCGGTCATGGCGTGGGATTTGGACATCGACCCGACCACCAGCGTGCGTTCGGCCATGCCGGGCAGGGCGCGGGGCGACAGGTGGGTGCCCTCCCAGACCTGCGTGTCATAGACCTCGTCCGAGATGAGCCAGAGATCATGGTCCCTGCAGACCTGAGCCACCCCTTCAAGGGTGTCGCGGCCATAGACTGTTCCGGTGGGGTTGTTTGGCGTGTTGATCAAGAGCGAAGCCGCGCCGTCCTTGGCTGCTGTCGCGATATCTTCGGCGCGGGGCTGAAATGCGTCTTCGGCATGGGTTTGCACGGGCTTTGCAACGGCCCCGATGCTGCGGATGACCCCCGGGTAGGTCGCGTAATAGGGATCCAGGAACAGCGCGGTGTCACCTTCGTTGCAGGTCGCGAGATGGGCCGCGAAGAGGGCTGCCTGACCGCCGGGCGTGATCAGGATATTGTTGGCCGTGGTGGGCACACCGGATTGCGCCTCGATCCGGCGGGCCACGTTTTCGCGCAGGCTCTGGATGCCGGGCACCATGGCATAGCCTGTATGGCCTGAACGGGCGGCGCGGTCCATCGCGGCGAGGATCACCGGATCGGTGCGAATATCATGTTCGCCGATGGTCAGTTCGATCACCGGTTGCCCCTCGGCCACCATGCGGCGCGCCTTGTAGAACACGTCCCAACCGTCCGACCCGCCGCCGGTGATGTGGGTGATCCGATGGGAAAGCTGCATGGGTCTGCTCCTGTGCTGCGGGGTCTGGCCTTTGGAAATGGCCGATATCCTGCGCGCGCGTCAAATGGAATTCGGGGGTCTGGAAATCTTTCGAATGGCATTCGGAGTGGTTCGCCGGATTACCTGAGGGAGGACGGGGTTGCCGCGAATGTCATCAGGTGGTCAGAGGTCCGAGGGCCGGTCGCCCAACAGATACCGCGGGCCTGTTCCACGGCTGCGCGCGCGGTCCTGGGGGTTGTAGAGCGCACAGGTCTTCAGCGACAGGCAGCCGCATCCGATACAGCCGTCGAGCTTGTCACGCAGAGCGGTCATGCGTGCGATGCGTGCATCAAGGTCGCGCCGAAAGCGGGTCGAGATCCGTTCCCAGTCGCGCTTGGTCGGGGTGCGCCCCTCGGGCAGGCCCTGCAGGGCGCTGCGGATCTCGGGCAGGGTAAAGCCAAGGCCCTGCGCGATCATCACGAAAGACAGGCGCCGGATGTCCGAGCGGTCAAAGCGCCGCTGCCCACCGGCATTGCGCAGCGGAAACACCAGTTGCTGGTCCTCATAAAAACGGATCGCCGAAGGGGCCAGCCCCGTGCGGTCGGACACCTCGCCGATTGTCAGCCCGCCTTTGGTAAGTCGATTGTCAGGCATGGGAAAAAACCGTTTGACCTCAAGTTAACTTGAAGAATTACAACAGGTTCAAAGATGAGTCGAGAGAAAGGAAACACCATGAAACTGGAACATGTGAACGTCACCGTGCCCGACCCAAAGGCCAGCGCCGCGATCCTGTGCGATCTGTTCGGCTGGCATATCCGCTGGGAAGGGGCCGCCATCGACAACGGGTATTCCGTGCATGTGGGCGACGCAGACAGCTATCTGGCGCTGTATGCACCCGCCAAACCGCTTGAAGCGGCGGGCAACACCTATACCCGTATCGGAGGGCTGAACCATGTGGGCGTGGTCGTCGAAGACATTGATACGGTGGAAGAAAAAGTGAAGCGCGCCGGTTATGTGCCAAAAAACCACGCCGATTACGAACCGGGGCTGCGGTTCTATTTCGACGGGCCGGACGGGATCGAGTTCGAGGTGGTCAGTTATGCGTGACCTTCTGGAACGGGTCCTCATCCGGCGCGGCTATCCGATTGGGCGGGTGACGCGGGCGCGGCTGGTCTCAGGGCAGGCGGGGCGCGAGGCTGGCCTGAAGCTTTTTTGTCAGACTTGCCCGCACAGTATCGTATGACACGTGCAGGCGGTGGCGCATCTCATCCGCGTCGCCGCCAAAGGGGATCAGGATCCAGCTGCGGTGGAAATAGGGCGCCTTGAGGCCCGCGCCAACCTCAATCAGCATTTGGGCAGTGTCGATATCGGGAGTCTTGAGCGAGACACCCACCCCTTGCGCCCCCATCGCGGCAAAGATCTTGTCTCCGACCTTCCACACATCATGGCCCGGACCAAAGGGTTCGGACCATTCCGCCCCCGGCAGGGCGGCGCACAAGGCATTGACGTCATCGCGGATCATGTCGCCACCATGCGGGGTGGGCGCGGGCGCGTCAACACGCTTGACCGGGGCGGGGCCTCTGCCTATGGTCGCCCCCATGAACACTGCACGCACCCTCATTATTTGCTGCATTCCTGCCTGAGACAAACTGGCGGGCCGTTCTTCTATTCCAAACATGCTTTGAAGTTGTTAAGCCCGCCGCGAGCGTAACCTGTGCCCAGTATCCCTTGCGCTGTGGCCGCCCGAGGACGAGACATGACAACGATCAAGCTGCACAATTCCAAGACCCGCAAGAAAGAGGTGTTCCGGCCGATCGATCCGAACAATGTGCGCATGTATGTCTGTGGTCCGACGGTCTATGACCGCGCACATATCGGCAACGCGCGTCCCGTGGTGGTGTTCGATGTGCTGAACCGGCTGTTGCGCCATGTCTACGGCGAAACCCACGTGACCTATGTGCGCAATTTCACCGATGTGGATGACAAGATCAACGCGCGCGCTGCCGAGTCGGGCCGCCCGATTTCCGAGATCACCGCCGAGACAACCCAATGGTATCTGGATGACATGGCGGCGCTTGGTGCGCGCGAGCCGGATTTCATGCCACGCGCCACGCAATATATCCCGCAGATGATCGCGATGATCGAAACGCTGATCGCCGACGGTTTTGCCTATGCCAAAGACGGGCATGTCCTGTTCCGCGTGCGGGCCTATAAACACTATGGCGCGCTGTCGGGCCGGTCGGTGGATGACATGATCGCGGGCGCGCGGGTCGAAGTGGCGCCCTACAAGGAAGACCCGATGGATTTCGTGCTGTGGAAACCGTCGAGCGACGATCTGCCGGGGTGGGAGTCGCCCTGGGGCCGTGGGCGTCCGGGCTGGCATATCGAATGCTCGGCCATGGCCAAGGATCTGCTGGGCGAGACGTTCGACATTCACGGCGGTGGCAACGACCTGCAATTCCCGCACCACGAGAACGAGATCGCGCAAAGCTGCTGTGCCTCGGGCCATGCCGAGGATGGCGGAGGTTTTGCGAATTACTGGCTGCACAACGAGATGCTGCAGGTCGAGGGCAAGAAGATGTCCAAAAGCCTCGGCAATTTCTTCACCGTGCGCGACCTGCTGGATCAGGGGGTGCCCGGCGAGGTGATCCGCTTTGTGTTCCTGTCGACGCATTATGGCAAGCCGATGGACTGGACCGCGAAAAAGGCCGCCGAGGCCGAGGCGACGCTGCGCAAGTGGCGCACGCTGACCGATGGAGTTGAGGCTGGGCAAGTGTCTGAGGCGCTTGTCGCTGCTCTCGCTGATGATCTGAACACGGCTGGGGCGATTGCCGAGTTGCACAAGCTGGCCGGTGTCGGCGATGCGGCGGGGCTGTTGGCCAGCGCCAACATGCTGGGCCTGTTGACCGGGGAATTGGGCGACTGGGCCAAGGGCGTGGACCTGTCGGCCTATGAAGTGCTTTTGGCAGACACCCGCGCCAAGGCAATGGAAAGCAAAGACTTCTCCGAGGTGGACCGGATCAAATCCGCGCTTGTCGAGGCCGGTGTCGAGGTGCGGATGAGCAAGGCCGGGGTGGAATTGCTGCCAGCCGCCGGCTTTGATGCAGCCAAGCTGGAGGGGTTGTTGTGAAAACCTACGCAACAAAGGTTTGCCCCCGACACGAGGGTTGGGGCGGGTCGGGGGCGAACCGGTTCGCAAGCGAACCGGGATGTTTTGACCCCAAACGGATGAGTAAAGAGGCCAAGGAGCAGAACACATGAGCAAAGACCGCCTCTATCTCTATGACACCACCCTGCGCGACGGCCAACAGACGCAGGGCGTACAATTCTCGACCCCCGAAAAGGCGCAGATCGCCGCCGTGCTGGACAGCCTTGGCATCGACTATATCGAAGGCGGCTGGCCCGGCGCGAACCCGACGGATAGCGAGTTCTTCGACACCAGGCCCAAACTGGCCGCAACCTTTACCGCCTTTGGCATGACCAAGCGCGCGGGCATGTCGGCGGAAAACGACGATGTGCTGGCCGCCGTGATGAACGCGGCCACGCCCGCCGTGTGCCTTGTCGGCAAGACCCACGATTTCCACGTGGAAACCGCGCTTGGGATTTCACTTGAGGAAAACACCGTAAACATCCGCCGTACAATGGAATATCTGGTTGCGCAAGGACGCGAGGCCCTGTTCGACGCCGAGCATTTCTTTGACGGTTACAAATCCAACCCGGCCTATGCGCTGGAAACCGTCAGGGCCGCCTACGAGGCCGGGGCGCGCTGGATCGTGTTATGCGACACCAATGGCGGCGCCCTGCCGCGCGAGGTGTACGAGATCACCAAGGCGGTGATCGCGGCGGGCATTCCGGGCAGCCATGTGGGCATCCACACCCATAACGACACCGAACATGCGGTCGCCAATTCGCTGGCCGCCGTCGATGCGGGCGCGCGCCAGATTCAGGGCACGCTGAACGGCCTTGGCGAACGCTGTGGCAATGCCAACCTGACCACGCTGATCCCGACGCTCTTGCTCAAGGAACCCTATGCCAGCCTTTACGAGACCGGCGTGACGCTGGACGCGCTCAAGGGTCTGACCCGCGCGAGCCGCCTTCTGGATGACATCCTGAACCGCGTGCCGATGAAACAGGCGGCCTATGTCGGGGCTTCGGCCTTTGCCCACAAGGCGGGGCTGCATGCCAGCGCGATCCTGAAAGACCCGACCACCTATGAACATGTCGATCCCTCCGTGGTGGGCAATGAACGCATCATCCCGATGTCGAACCAGGCGGGGCAGTCGAACCTGCGCAAACGTCTGGCCGATGCGGGGCTTTCGGTGGACAAGGGCGATCCCGCGCTCGGACGTATCCTGACCCGGATCAAGGACCGCGAGGCCGAGGGCTATAGCTATGACACCGCGCAGGCCAGTTTCGAACTGCTGGCGCGGCAGGAACTGGGCATGGCACAAAGCTTTTTCGACGTGGAACGCTATCGCGTGATCTCGGAACGGCGGCGCAATGCGCGCGGCAACCTTGTGGTGGAATCCGAGGCCGTGGTCACCGTCCAACTGCCAAGCGGGGCCAAGATGACATCCTATTTCAAGAACGAGGACGCCAGCGAGATGAGCGACGAAGGCCCTGTCAACGCGCTCTGGCAGGCGCTGCGGCAGGATCTGGGCCCGTATCAGGATATTATCAACGATGTGCGGCTTGTGGATTTCAAGGTGCGCATCACCAATGGCGGCACCGAGGCGGTGACCCGTGTGATTATTGATTTCGAAGACGACACGGGCCGCCGCTGGGCGACGGTCGGGGTGTCGGCCAATATTGTAGATGCGAGTTTTGAGGCGCTGCTCGAGGCGCTGAACTGGAAATTGTTGAGGGACGGCGCCGTCAGGGCAGCGTGAGTGTTTAAATGTTGAAACGGGTTTTCGGGGTGGCGGCCATTGGATTGGGCGTCACCACCGCCATTGCGCTGGGGCTTGTGGCGTCCCAGCGTCCCGCGGAAAGTTTGCCCGAGGGCGCGATGTCCTTCGCGGATGTCCTGACTTCGGTCGACACGGCAGAGATGACACTGGTGCACAGCCCCGCGCGCGACGGGGCCAGACTCAGCGCGTGGCATCTTCCGGCAGACAGGCCCGATGCGCCACTCTTGGTGCTGGTGCATGGCTCGGGCTGGCATGGTGGGCAGTTCAAGGCGCTGGCGGCCCAGCTGGACGGCGCGGCAGATATCCTTGCCGTGAACCTGCGCGGGCATTTCAACGGGCCGGGCGCGCGCGGGGACGTGTCCTATCTGGGGCAGCTTGAAGACGATCTGGCCGACCTGATCCTTGCACGGCGCAAGGGGGACCAGCCCGTTGTTTTTGCCGGGCACAGTTCCGGCGGAGGCCTTGTGGTGCGGTTTGCGGGCGGGGCCCATGCCGGTCTGATCGACGGCGCTGTGCTGCTAGCGCCCTTCCTCAAATACGACGCGCCCACCACGCGGGAAAACTCGGGCGGGTGGGCGCATGTCCTGACCCGCCGAATTGTCGGCCTGTCGATGCTGAATATGTTGCGGGTTCATGTGCTGGACCATCTGACCGTGATTCAGTTCGCCATGCCCGAGGCCGTGCGCAATGGGCCGGTGGGGCACGAGGCGACGCTGGCCTATTCGTGGCGGCTGAACCAGTCTTATGCGCCGCGCTCCGATTACCTTGGGGATATCGCGCATTTGCCGCCGTTTCTGTTGGTGGCGGGGCGCGATGACGAAAGTTTTATCGCGGAAGGCTATGAACCCCTGATGACACCGGTCACAGACAATGGGCAGTATGTGGTGATCGACGGGGTCAATCATCTGGGCGTCGTGCATGATCCGCGCGTGGCCGACCTGATCAAGGAGTTTCTAAGCCGTGTCTGACGACATTGCCGCCTGTGCCGCAAACCTTGCCAAGGGCGACCCCTACCGGTTTGCCGGGGTCATGGCCGCGCGTCCCGAGGCGCGGGATGTGCTGTTTCCGCTGTTCGCCTTCAACCTTGAAGTGGCGCGCGCGCCTTGGGTGACCGAGGAAAGCATGATCGCCGAGATGCGCCTGCAATGGTGGCGCGATGCGCTGCAAGAAATCGCGGAAGGCGGCGAGGTGCGGCGGCACGAGGTGGTGACACCTCTGGCTGGCGTGCTGAGCCCAAGGGCGACCACGTTGCTGGATGACCTGATCCTCGCGCGGCGCTGGGAAATCTACCGCGAACCTTTCGAGGATTCGGCGGCCTTTGAAGACTACATCGACAAGACCTGCGGCAATCTGTTGGTGGTTGCAGCGCAATCGCTGGGCACAGCAGAGGAGTCGGTGGTGCGCGACTTTGCCTTTGCCAACGGCATTGCCAACTGGCTGCGCGCGATCCCCGAACTTGAGGCGCGCAAACGCGTGCCCTTGGTGGATGGCCGCCCTGAAACTGTCGCCAAACTGGCGCGCGGCGCGCTGGACCGGCTCAAAACCGCGCGACGCAACCGTCGGGCGGTGGACCGGGTCGCGGGACAGGCGCTTTATGGGGGATGGCAGGCCGAGGCCTTGTTGAAACAGGCCGCAAGCGATCCTGATCGGGTCAAATCCGGAACGCTGGGTACCAGCGATTTTGCCCGCCATCTGGGGCTTATGCGTCGGGCCGTGACCGGGCGGTGGTGATCTTTCGGTTTCACCCAAAAACAAACACAAAATCAGCGACTTGAAAGCGGTGTTTCATCGTCATGCGGGCGCAGGATCAGCCAGATCAGCGCGCCGCCGGCCAGCATCAGGAACGGCGCCATGGCAAGGTTGACCGACATCCAGCCCGCCTGCGCATCGCCACCCGAACAGTTCATCAAACCGCCAGACGCCAGTGACGCGATGGTGACACAACCGAAAACCATCATGTCGTTCAGGCCCTGCATCCGGCCGCGCTCATGTGGTTCATGCGCGCCGGCCAGCATGGTGGTTGCGCCGATGAAGCCAAAGTTCCAGCCCACACCCAGCAGAATTAGCGCGATAAAGAAGTTCTCAAGCTCGACCCCCTGAATGGCGACAACACCGGCCCCGGCAAGGATGGCAAGGCCAAGGGCCACGATCTTTTCCGTGCCGAACCGCGCGATCAGGTGACCGGTAAAGAACGAGGGCACGTACATGGCCAGCACATGCGCGGTGACGACATCCGCCGCGATGCCTTCTTCAAAGCCACAACCGACCACGGCCAGCGGGGTCGAGGTCATGACAAGGTTCATCAACGCATAGGAAACCATCGCGCAGATCACGGACACCATGATGCGGGGCGACTTCAAAAGCTCCCAGCGGGTGCGGCCATAGGGCTGGTCCGCGCTGGGGGCTTGGGGTTTGGGAATGTCCAGAAACAGGAACAGGGCCGAGCCGACTATGTTGATGACGATCACGGTCAGATAGGTGCCAAGGAACGGAATCACCATGGATTGCGACGTGACCTTGACCAGTTGCGGGCCGATGATTGCCGCAGCAAGACCACCCGCCATCACATAGGAAATCGCCTTGGGGCGGAACGCATCCGAGGCCGTGTCGGCGGCGGCAAACCGGTAAAACCCGTGCGCGCTCATGTAGATGCCGGTGAACAGACTGCCCAGCAGAAAAACCGGAAACGAATTGAGGTAAAGCCCGTAAGAGCCGATCGCGGCCCCGATGGCGCCGCCAGCCGCGCCAAGGATGAACCCCGCGCGGCGGCCGTATTTCTGCATGATCATCGACACCGGATTCGCCGCCAGCATCGACCCGACCACGATCAGCGAAATCGGCAGGGTGGCCCAGCAGGCATTGGTGGCCAGCGATTGTCCCGCAAGGCCGCCAATGGTAAAGATCATCGGCATTTGAGCGCCCAGAAATGCCTGGGCCAGCACAAGGATAAACACGGTGCGTTTGGCGCGGGTATCGTCTACGGTGTGGATCATGTGCCAAGCGTTATCTTGTTAACAACCGGACGTCCAGCATGGTTGAGAGACGTGTAGCAAATTGTGAATATGAGGGCAGGGGCGCATGAGCGTCGGCAGGATCATCGAAACCCCGGATTGTGTGGCGGAAGGCGCCGCCTGGCTGGTGGTGCAAGAGCCGCGTTTCGGCCCCGCGTTGGATCTGACCGGCCCGCTGCCCCTGCGCCGCCGCCCCGACGGGTTTGCGCAATTGCTGGCCGCGATTGTCAGCCAGCAGGTCAGCGTGGCCTCGGCCAATGCGATCTGGGGCCGGATGAAAGCAGAGCGCCTGACCGGCCCGCGCAAGATCATGTGGGCCAGCGACGATGAACTGCGCGCCGTTGGCCTGTCGCGCCAGAAAATCCGCTATGCCCGCGCCCTTGCCGAGGCGCGTATAGATTTCAATGGGTTACGCACCCTTCCTGATGCAGAGGTGGTGGCTGAACTGACCAAGGTGCCGGGCATCGGCGTCTGGACGGCAGAGATTTACGCCATGTTCAGCCTTGGGCGTGCCGACGTGTTCGCGCCTGGCGATCTGGCCCTGCAAGAAGCCGCGCGGGTGCTTTTCGACCTTGACGCACGCCCCACAGAACGCGCCCTGCGGCAAATGGCCGAAGACTGGAGCCCGTGGCGATCGGTTGCGGCGCGCGCGCTCTGGGCCTACTACAGGGTGGCAAAGGACAGGGAAGGGATCCGATGACTCGCGTTTTGACCACCGGCCGCAAAGAGCCGAAATCCGGCACCACCCGCAGCGTGGTGATCTTTCTGCATGGCTATGGCGCCAACGGGGCCGACCTTCTGGGGCTGGCCGATCCGCTGGGCGAACACCTGCCCGACACACTTTTTCTGGCGCCTGACGCGCCCGAAAGTGTACCGGGGATGCCCTTTGGCGGGTATCAATGGTTCCCGATCCCGTGGATTGACGGGTCGTCCGAAGAAGAAAGCGAACGCGGCATGCAGGCTGCGGTAGAAGACCTGAACGCCTTTCTGGATGCGGTCATGGTGGATGAAGACGTTTTGCCGGAACAGGTCGTGCTGTTCGGGTTCAGCCAGGGATCGATGATGAGCCTGCACGTTGCCCCGCGCCGCGAAGATGAAATCGCCGGTATCGTGGCCTTTTCGGGCCGGTTGCTTGGGCCGGAACTGCTCAAGGACGAGGCGATCAGCAAGCCGCCGGTGCTGCTGGTGCATGGTGACATGGATGACGTCGTGCCGCCGCAATCCCTGCCCGAGGCGGCGGAAGCCCTGCAAGAAGCGGGTTGGCAGGATGTCTATGCCCATATCATGAAAGGCACTGCCCACGGCATCGCGCCCGATGGCCTGTCGGTGGCGCTGGCCTTTATGCGGGACAAGCTGGGCCTGTAAAAGGCGTGACATTTTTGTGCTTGCCCCGCGTTTTTCAGGCGAAATAACGGGGGTTTCGTAAAATAGCTTTTCGCGGATTGCCCCCAAGTGACCTATAACGGGGGCAACGCCACGCAGCATTACCGGAGTTCGTTGTGTCGAAATTTGCACCAAAGTCTTTTTTCAAATCCCGTCTGGCCGCGCCCATCGGGGCCTGCCTGTTGGGGGGAGTGGCCGCGACGGGCGCGCTGGCGCAACAGTCGCCAGTACCCCTGCAAAACCATCCGACGCGGATTTTCTCGTTCGAGACAGCCAATACCAATCCGGGCGGAACGATTCAGTTGGATATCGGCACGATCCAAACCGACCCCAGCGATGGGCCCGCGACCGGCAACCAGCTGTATTTCGGCGGCGGCAGCTATGCGCCCAACGACCAGTTCAGCTTTGGTCTGGATATCCATTCCTACTGGGATCCGGTGGTCGACCCAATCAACGGGCTGTATCCCGATATCATCACCCATGTCTACGCGCTGTGGGGCAAGTACAAATTCTATGACAGCGGCAATTTCGCCGCTGCCGCGCAGGTGTCGATCGACAACTTTTCGACGCTGGATTCCCCGCTTTGGGGCGGCAAGAGCTCGAACGTGCTGACCGGGTCGCTCAAGGTGCCTTTGACCTATCGTGCCTCGAACCAGTGGCAGTTCCACCTGACCCCGTCGCTCTACTACTATCCCGACACGGTGAACGGCACGCCCTTCTATGGCACGATTGCCAGCCTTGGCGCCGGTGTCAGCTATCGCCCGTCCGAGCGGCTTGCCTTCTTCGGGGCGGTTGACGCGCCGGTCAGCGGCAATAACACCATTTCGAACACCGCGACCTATGAATCCAAACCTGTCTGGACTGTTGGCGGGCGCTTCAACATCTCGCCCAAGGCCGGTCTGGAAGGCTATATCACCAATGGCGTGGGCTATACGCCCGCGACCAGCATCCTGACCCACTGGCCCGATGGCGACCGCGTTCTGGCGGGCCTGCGTCTGGTCTATACGCCGGGCGCAAAATATCCTGACACCTATCGCGGCACGCCTGTTGCGCTCACGCAGCGGCAGATGAACCTTGAACAGGACGGGTTTACGCTCGGCACGGCCGATGTGCTGGAACCGGGCCAGTTCCGGATCAGCGCGTGGGGCGGACAGGACAGCAATGCCGGGACGTTGATCTCGTTCAGCCCGGATCGCGACGGCGAAATCCAGCTGGCCTTTGAACAATATTCCGACAACCCGACCGCGCCCGGGGCCATCGTGCCCACAACCAAGGTGCGCTATATGCTCGGGCCGAAACTGCGCTTTCTCGACCAGAACAACGGCGATGCTTTCTCGCTTAGCGCGCGCATGCTCTATGGGCGCCAGATCGAAAGCGGCGTCGGCGGCGTGGGCGTGTTCTTTGCCGACCTTTTGGGCACCTATCAGGCCAACAGCCGCCTGACGGTGAACGTATCGCCGAAAGTGGCGGCCTGGGGCACGACGGAACTGGCGGGGCTTGGTCTGGGGCTAAACTATGAAGTCAGTGACAACCTTGAACTGATTGGCGAGGTGACACCCATTTTCCTCGACAACGACGAAGCTACCTGGGCGGCGGGCCTGCGTTATAACTTCAATGACAGCGGGTTTTCACTGGATGCCAACGTGACCAACGCCATCGGCCGCTTCGGTATCGGCGGCATGATTGCACAGGATGATCCGCGCGTGACCGTGGCGCTGTCCAAGACCTTTGGTGTCAAAGGGCTGAAATTCTGATGGGACGCCGCACCGTCTGACATCAGAACACGCGCAGCAACACAGAGGCCGGTCTGTCCCGAGGGGCAGACCGGTCTTTTTCCATTCAAGGACCACAGCTTTGCCAGTGCCTGTCACATAGGCGTTACGCGTCCGGTTTATCGAAGTCGTGCAAAGCATAGATCGTGAGGCTTGCCAGATGCAGGACACGATATATAGTGATTATCAGGACGGGGCGGGGCGCCCGCCTCGGTGCCGATCAGAGCAGACGAGGCAGAGGACGACTCGCACCATGGACGGAGATTTCAGGACAGATTTTGTCAGGCAACCTGCCGGCGCCCGCCACCACCCGGCGCTGGTTTTGAACGCGGATTACAGGCCCTTGTCCTATTATCCGCTGTCGCTGTGGCCATGGCAGGACGCGGTCAAGGCGGCCTTTATGGACCGGGTCGATATCGTGGCCGAGTATGACCACGTCGTGCGCAGCCCTTCGATCGAGATACGGATCCCCAGCGTGGTTGTCCTCAAGGACTATGTGAAACCTCAAAAGCGCGTGGCCTTCACGCGCTTTAATTTGTTTCTGAGGGATGAATTCCGCTGCCAGTATTGCGGCGCGAAGGGGGATTTGACTTTTGACCACGTGGTCCCGCGGGCCGCGGGCGGCATCACAAGCTGGCAGAATGTCGTGGCGGCCTGTAGCCCCTGCAACCTGAAGAAAGGGTCCAAATCCCTGCGTCGGGCGGGCATGCATCTGCGCAAACCGCCCCGCCAGCCCAGTTCGGAAGAGCTGCGCAACATGGGCCGCCGGTTTCCGCCCAACTATCTGCATGAAAGCTGGATGGATTTCCTTTACTGGGACGCCGAACTCGACGCTTAACGAAGCGCAAGGTCATTGTGCGCCTGCGGCGCGCAGGTCTTGCCGGTCTGGCGACCGGCGGGTTGCCTCCGGCGGGAGTATTTTGCCAAGGTGAAGTGCGGGGACTAACCCGCCCGTTGCAACATTCCGAACAGGTCACGCGGATCGTCGGGGTCGGCCAGCAGGTCGAGATCATAGTGGAACGTAGTCTCGAGCACCTTGTCGCGCACATAGCGCAGCGCGCTGAAATCCTCGATTGCGAAGCCGACACTGTCGAACAGGGTGATCTGGCGGTCACTGGTGCGGCCCGCGCGGGCGCCGGTCACGACCTGCCAGAACTCGGTCACGGGAAAATCGTCTTGCATCTGCTGTATCTCGCCCTCGATCCGGGTCTGGGGCGGATATTCCACGAACACGTCCGAGCGTTCGAGAATGCCCTTGGCCAGTTCGGTCTTGCCGGGGCAGTCACCGCCAATGGCGTTGATATGCACGCCGCTGCCGACCATGTTGTCGCTGAGAATGGTCGCGTATTGCTTGTCGGCAGTACAGGTCGTCAGGATCTGGGCGCCTTCGATTGCCTCTTCCGGCGAGGTGCAGATCACGGTGCTCAGCCCGGTGCCGGCAAGGTTCGCCGCGCATTTTTCCGAAGCCCGCCGGTCACTGTCATAAAGGCGGATCGTGTCGACCCCGACAATGGCCTTCATGGCGAGGCTCTGGAATTCGGACTGGGCCCCGTTGCCGATCATCGCCATCGTGGAAGAGTGCTTTGGGGCCAGATGCTTGGCGACCATAGCTGATGTTGCGGCTGTGCGCAGTGCGGTCAGCAGGGTCATCTCTGTCAAGAGCACAGGATAGCCGGTATAGACATCGGCCAGAAGGCCGAACGCGGTCACGGTCTGCAAGCCTTCTGCGGTGTTCTTGGGGTGGCCGTTCACGTATTTGAAACCATACGCCTCGCCATCCGAGGTGGGCATCAGCTCGATCACGCCGACCTCGGAATGCGAGGCGACACGCGGGGTTTTGTCAAACAGTTCCCAGCGTTTGAAATCCTCTTCGATATAGGCGGCGAGGTCGCGCAGCATGGGTTCCACGCCGATATGGTGGATCAGGCGCATCATGTTGTCGACGCTGACAAACGGGACGAGGGCTTTTTCGGAAGGGGTG
The DNA here is from genome assembly GCF_040225985.1 of Shimia fortis. Taxonomy (NCBI): domain Bacteria; kingdom Pseudomonadati; phylum Pseudomonadota; class Alphaproteobacteria; order Rhodobacterales; family Roseobacteraceae; genus Shimia; species Shimia fortis. The sequence goes on along the minus strand of NZ_JBBPEU010000003.1, from coordinate 116,066 downwards.
GTCATCAATAGCTCCTTGTCGGGCGGTCAAAGATGCGACGGCCCAGGGCGCTGGCGGCAAGGTCCACCATCAGCTTGGTCGTGCGCCCGCGGGTGTCCAGAAACGGATTCAGTTCGACGAGGTCCATCGAGGTCATCAACCCGCTGTCATGCAACATTTCCATGACGAGATGCGCCTCGCGCACGGTGGCACCACCGGGCACGGTTGTGCCGACGGCGGGGGCGACATCGGGATCGAGGAAATCCACATCAAGGCTGACATGCAGACAGCCATTGGCGGCGGCCACCTTGTCAAGGAAGGCCGCCAGGGGGCGGGCAATGCCGTGTTCGTCGATTTCGCGCATGTCGTGGCGGTGGATGTGGCTGTCCTGAAGGGCGGCGCGTTCGGCATCATCGACCGAACGCAGCCCGATGATGCAAATATTGTCCTGCGGGACGGGGGTCTGCACCTCGGGGAAACCGGGGAAGGCCGCACGACCCGAGAAATAGGCCACGGGCGTGCCGTGAAGATTGCCCGAATCCGTGCTGTCCAGCGTGTGGAAATCGCTATGCGCATCCAGCCATAGCACGAATTGCGGACGCCCCAGCGTCGCAGCGTGGTCGGCCACGCCGGTCACCGTGCCAGCCGACAGCGCGTGATCTCCGCCCAGGAAAATCGGCAACCCTTCGGCCATCGCATCGCGGGCGGCATGGCGCAGGGCGCGGGTCCAGCCGATGGTTTCGTTCAGCGCGTGCAGCTTGTGATCGGGCTGATCGGCCTCGTGCGCATCGGGCGTGACATTGCCCCGGTCAATCACCTTGTGGCCCAGCGCGGTCAGGGTCTCGGCCAGACCGGCGGTGCGATAGGCATCGGGCCCCATCAGGCACCCCCGGCGGCGTTTGCCAGAATCCACGGGCGCCCCGATCAAAATGCAGGTTTTCGAAGTCATGTTATGTCCGTCGCGTTTCAGATATTGGCAAGATGCGTTCGAAATGTGTTGATTTGCACCCTACAATTTGTCCATTACGTGCGCTAACCTTACAAAGTGAAAGGCAGGGGTTACGATATGGACGATCTGGACCGCAAGTTGATCTCGGCGTTGCGCCATGATGCGCGGGCCTCTCTGTCGGATCTGGCGCTGCTGTTGGGCGTATCACGTACCACGGTGCGCGGACGGATCGAACGCCTGCGCGAGCGGGGCGATATCGTCGGCTTTACGGTGGTGCTCAAGGAAGACGCGCACCGGGATGCGGTGCGCGGGCTGATGATGATCGGGATCGAGGGGCGCGGGGCGGATCGTGTCACGCGCCAATTGGGCGGCTTGCCGGCGGTGCGCGCCATCCACGCCACGAACGGGCGCTGGGACATCATCGTCGAACTGGGCACGGACACGCTGGAAGAACTGGACGAGGTTCTGGGCCGCATCCGCCGTTTCGAAGGGGTCAGCACCAGCGAAACGAACCTGTTGCTGGCGACGCGCAAATCCGGCTGAGCCGGATCAGAAGATCTTGCGGCCTTCTTCGGGCTGATGCGCCACCCAGATCCACAGCGCGGCCACCACCAGAGACCCGATTGCGTTCAGGTTGGCCATGGTGATGCCAAAAATATCCCACGGGATTTCGTCGCAAAGCGCGATGCCGCCGCCATCCATGCTGAGCAGGTTCGAGGTGTCCAACTGCCCGCCGCCGGTGCAGGAGGCCGGTCCGGGCCACCACTTGCGCTCGATTCCGGAATGGTAGAACCCCACCAGAGACGTAACCAGCGCGCCAAGCCCGGCGAGATAGCACAGGATGCGATTGCCAAGGACAAAGGCCAGGATCCCGAAAGCCGCCGCCCACCAGTGAGGGTATCGCTGGTAATAGCACATCTGGCAGGGGGCAAGCCCCATGCCGTATTGAAAAAACCAGGCCCCGAGAATGGAAAAGATCGAGAAGCCGGTCAAAAGCAGGATCATCAGGCGGCGGGACAGGGTCATAGGTACCTCACGAGCAGGAATCCTCCGAACAACAGCACCAGGAAGACGGTCATGACAAGGCCAAGGCGCTGTTCGATGAAGTCACGAATGGGTGAGCCGAATTTCCAGAGCAGACCGGCCACAAGGTAAAACCGGATGCCGCGGGCGATGATTGAGGTCACGATAAAGGTGCCAAGCGGCATGCCCGTCCAGCCCGACATGATGGTGATGACCTTGAACGGGAAGGGGGTGACCCCTGCGGCCAGCACGGCCCAGAACCCGAAATCGTTGAACCGCGTGTTAAAGGCGGCGACCGCTTCGCCTTTGCCCAGGCTTTCCAGGATCGGTCGGCCGACCTGTTCAAAGGCAAAGGCCCCGATGGCATAGCCAAAAAGCCCCCCAAGCACAGATGCCACCAAGGCGACCGTGGCAATCAGGAAGGCGCGGTTGGGCCGAGCGATGATCATCGGGATCATCAACACATCCGGCGGGATCGGAAAGAACGAGCTTTCAATGAAACTGACAATGGCCAGAACCCAGAGCGCATTGGGGTGCTCGGCAAGGCTCATCGTCCAGTGATAAAGTCGCTGCATGGGGCTGCTCGTTCTGAAAGGGGGCTGGTTGGGGGCCTGTTCGGCGTGCTTGTCTCATGTTCACGGGGGAAAGGCAAAGCCCGAAATTGTGGAAAGACGGTTGCAGGCAAGGTGCCGACCCCTGTAAATGCGTCCCACCCGAGCGACAGCAACAGGACGGGCAGGGACATGGCACAAAATCCGCTGGAGCGGAGGATCGAAGGCGCGGCACGGGCGATGGCCTATGGCGGTGGTCTGGTGCTATGTGCGATGGCGGCCACGACCGTGGTGTCGATCGTGGGGCGCATGTTCACCGGAATGGGTCTGGGGCCGGTGCCGGGAGATTATGAACTGGTCGCCAATGGCTGTGCGTTGGCGGTGTTTTCTTTTCTGCCCTATTGCCAGTTGAAGCGTGGGCATGTGACGGTCGACATCCTGACCTCGCGCTTTCCCAAGCGGATCGAGGCATTCCTGGGCTTTCTGGGCGATGTGCTGATCTCGGTCGCCGCCGTGGTGATCCTGCGCCAGCTCTGGTTCGGGTTTGGCGAAAAGTTCCCCTATGGCAGCGACACCCTGCGCGACCGGCTGGGCATGGGCTATAAGCCGTTTTTCCCCGAAACGACCTATGAATTGCAGATCCCGGTCTGGATCCTTTATGGCCTTGCGCTGGTGGCGGCGCTGTTGTTCGTGATTGTCGCGCTTTACACGGTCTGGCGCAGCTTCACGTGGGTGCTGCAAGGGCAGGAGGATCATGCATGACCGGCCTGTCCCTTGCGCTGACCGGGTTCGTACTGATGCTGGTGGGGATTTTCCTGCGGATGCCGATTGCGCTGGCCATGGCGATGACCGGCTTTTTCGGCAGCTGGTATGTCATGGGCACGCCCAATGCGCCCATGTCCCAGTTGAAAACCCTGACCTATGAAACCTTTTCCACGCAAAGCCTGTCGATTGTGCCGCTGTTCCTGTTGATGGGACAGTTCGCGACCCGGACCGGCATGTCCGCGGCGCTTTTTCGCGCGGCCAGTGATTGGCTGGGCCATCGCAAGGGCGGGGTTGCCATGGCCTCGGTCGGGGCCTGTGCGGGGTTTGGTGCGATCTGCGGATCGTCGTTGGCCACGGCCTCGACGATGGGGCAGGTGGCCCTGCCGGAAATGCGCAAGCGGGGCTATTCCGACACCTTGTCCACCGGGGTTCTGGCCGCTGGGGGCACGCTGGGCATTCTGATCCCGCCCTCGGTGATCCTCGTGATCTATGCGATCATGGCCGAGCAGAACATTGTCAAGATGTTCATGGCGGCGCTGATCCCCGGGGTTCTGGCGGCGTTGGGGTATATCCTGACCGTTGCGTTGTATGTGCGGCTGAAACCCGACAGCGCAACCACCGCGCCCCGTGTGCCCATGCAGGACCGTCTGCGCACGTTGGCGGCGACGTGGCCGGTGATCGTGATCTTCGGCCTGACCATGGGCGGCATCGTGGGCGATTGGAACTGGGCCAAGCCGGGCGCCCAGGCGCTGTTCACCCCGAACGAAGCCGCGGCCTTTGGCGCGGTGGCAACCGGGCTTTACGGGATCCTTGCGGGCCGTCTCAGCCTTGCGGGCTTCAAAGAGGCGATTCTTGAGACCGCCAAGGCGACGGCGATGATCTTTTTCATCCTGCTCGGGGCGGACCTGTTCAAAGGGTTCCTTGCCCTGACACGCGCGCCGGATTTGCTGGCGACATGGGTTGCAGGCGCGGGGTTTGCGCCGATCATGGTGCTTCTGGTGATGCTGCTGGCCTATCTGCTGTTCGGTTGCGTGATGGACAGCTTGTCGATGATTCTGCTGACCGTGCCGATTTTCCTGCCGGTGATCGAGGTACTGGATTTCGGGATGAGCCCCGAAGAAACCGCGATCTGGTTCGGTATCCTTGCCCTAATCGTGGTCGAGGTGGGGCTGATCACACCGCCGGTGGGGCTGAACCTGTTTATCATCAATGGGGTGGCCCGCGACGTGCCAATCGCGCGTACTTATGCGGGGGTGGCGCCGTTCATCCTTTCCGACCTCCTGCGGGTCGGCCTGTTGGTCGCGTTCCCTGCGATCACGCTGTGGCTGGTCGGGGTGGTGTTCTAGGCGCGGGGCGTGGTGCCATGAAATTTTCCGGACGGGGCGTTTTCGATCTTTTCACCCGTCAGGATTGCGGATAGTGTCCGCTGCGTTGAGAGGCCGAGGGGAATCTTTCTACCACCTCGCGGTGACGTCAACGCCATGCTGCATCCCTTTGCTTTCAAAGGGGAAGTTATGGGCCCAAGTGGCGGAATGGTAGACGCAGGGGATTCAAAATCCCCCGCCTTTGCGGGCGTGCCGGTTCGAGTCCGGCCTTGGGTACCAACCTATCCTTTTTTCTGAATTCTGGTGCTTTTTCGCCACGGCGCACTGGATTGAGGCAGCCGTTCTGGTCTCGGGAACGGGCACGCGGTATCTACAGCGCATGTCTACAGCTATCCGCCATATCACCCATGCATTCGCCATCGCAGCTATCCTGTCAGCCGCAATCTTAGCTACCCCCGTGGATGCGGACGAAGCGCCCACCGATGCGGCCACACGGCCCGCGCTGCCGAACGCCCTGTCAGACGGCATACTGCCGCAATTGCACGCCCTATTGCGACTGCCCGAGAACCTTCAGCTGAGATATCCCGAAGCCGTACCGTCCACGGAGCATCCCATCACCTACGACCGGATTTTGCCTTTCAAGGCGCAAGAGGCCATCGACCGGGGCTATACCCTGCCGTTGCCCTTTGGCGTGGCCGTTATCGGGGTGGAAAACACGCAGTTACAGCGGATCACGGACGTTGCTGTCGCCTTGGGCAAGGGGGCACCCCCGCCACCAAACACCCCGCTCAGGCCCTTGCCCTTTGTCACGCTGGACAATGTGATTTCCAAGACACGCAGCAAACAGGTTAAGCTGGATGCGTGGATTCTGCCTAACCTCAACGTGTTTGCGTCGCTGGGCAAGGTCGATGGCCGCGCCGATCTTGATGTGGTGGTGGATCTTGATGCCGCCTTTCCGCCGCCGATCTGTAACCCGATCAGCCCCTGTGGCACTGTTTCACAAAGGTTTCGCGCCGGGGTGGATGCTGTGACGGCCACATTGGGAGTCACGGGGGTAGTCGGTTGGAAAAACTATTTCCTGAGCGGCACTGCGTCCTTTACCGACACGCTTGGCAAGAACTCGGACACCGAGGTGCGTTCACTGACGGCAGGCCTGCGGTTCGGGCGACGCTGGGTGGTGTTCGACGATGTTTTGTTTGCGCCCTATCTGGGGGTGTCCTATCTGGACTATGACGAAAAGATCAGCGGTGTCACCCGTCTGAACAACGCTTTCCCCGATGGCGACAGTCTTGATGTGCGATATACTGCGCAGTCCACCAATGCCGATAAGGTCAGCGCCGTCATTGGCCTGAATGTCGGCTTTGAAAACGGGCTGAGCGTTCAGGGGGAATATAACAGGAACAGCAATGGCGACCGGTTTGTCCTGTCTGCCACCAAGCGGTTCTGAGCCGGATCAAATTTTGTGCGCCTTGCGCCGTTTGCGCCATGCGGCCCAGGCCTCGGGGGTGTCGAGATCGATGGCGGCGTGATCCGCGGCAAGCGCATGGCGGTATAGCATCCCGGGATGCGCCTTAAGCACCGGTTTGGCGCCGGAATCTCCGGTCAGGCGCATCAGCGCGGGAAAGACCGCCTTGGGAAAAATGACGGGATGGCCGGGGGTGCCGTCACTAGTTGTGGCTTGCAGGATGGCGGGCGCGGGCAGGGTGGCCCAGCGGGTCGCCAGCGCGCCGAGATCGGCGGTGGTCAGCTCGGGCATGTCGGCCAGGATCAGCATGACGCCCGCGCAGTTGTCGGGCAGGGCAGCCACACCAGCGGCGATGGAATAGGCCATGCCAGCCTTGGCGTCGGGGGCGAAATAGACATCTGCGGGCAGATCCCCTAAAAGGTTCTGGCGCGCAAGCGTGGTCGGCCCGACAATGACGCGCACCGGAAGGCCAGTCTTTAGCGCCCGTTCGGTGATCCGGGCAAGCAACGGCACGCCATCGACCTTTTCAGCCAGCTTGTCCCGCCCGCGCATCCGCGAGGACGCACCGGCAGCAAGGATCATGATGGTGAGCATCCGCGCCCCTTTGACCTGAACACCGCCGCCCCCCATGACAGGGCTGCGGCGGGCTCACTCTTGCAAAACTGGCGGCGAGGGGAAAGGGCTAACCGCGCATGCGCGCCCCGTCTGCGTCAAACAGCGGCTTGGTGATCAACCGTGCCTTGCGCATGGCGCCGAGGATCTCGATCTCGACCTCAAGCCCTTCGACCGCGTGGTCCGTGGGCACGAAGCCTTGTGCGATGGATTTCCGGGCGTGGTGGCTATAGCCGCCCGAAGTGCAGAACCCGACCACGCTCCCGTCCAGCCAGATCGGTTCGTAAGCCTGCACATCGGCATCGTCGGCGTCGACCTCAAAGGCACACAGCTTGCGGGCGGGGCCGGTTTCACGCTCGGCCTCGGCGGCGGCGCGCCCGATGAAATCGGTGTTCTTCTTGAAGCTGATGAAACGGTCCAGACCGGTTTCGGCAGCGGTATAATCGGGCGAGAATTCTGACAGCCACGAGCCGAAGAACTTGTCCAGACGCAGCGACATCATCGCCCGCATCCCGAAGGGGCGCATGCCGTGGGGCTGGCCCGCCTGCCAGAGTGTCGCCCAAAGCGCGCGTTGCGAGGGCAGATCGGTGAAGATTTCATAACCAAGGTCGCCGGTATAGCTGACCCGCTGCACAATACAGTCGGCCATGCCGACGGTCATGCGGCGCACATCCATGAATTTCATGTCCGAAATATTGGTGCGCGTGCAGGCCTGCAGCACGTCGCGCGCCTTGGGGCCGGCAATCTGGAAGCCGTTGCGGGTGTCCGAGATATTGCTCACGCGGACCCCATCGTCGAGATTCTGTTCAAACCAGCGCATGTGATAGGCCTGCGACCCGTAAGAGGCGGTCAGTTGGAATTCCTCCTCACTCAGGCAGGAAATCGTGAAATCCCCGATCAGGCGGCCCTTGGGCGACAACATCGGCGTCAGTGACAGGCGGCCCGGCTGCGGCACGCGACCTGCCATGATCCGGTCCAGCCACGCCCGCGCGCCCGCGCCGGTCACGGAATACTTGCCGAAATTGTGGGTTTCGTTGATGCCGACGGCCTGCCGCACGGCCTCTACCTCGCGGGCGGTGGCCCCGAACGCGTTCGAGCGGCGGAAAGACGGGGTTTCAAAGCGCGGTTCGTCCCCTTCGGCAAAGTAATTGACCACCTCAAGCCCGTATTGCGCGCCCCAGACCGCGCCCATGCTGTCAAATATGTCATACATCGGGGTGGTGCGGAACGGCCGCGCGGCGGGCAGTTCCTCGTTCGGGTAGGACACGGAAAAGCGTTTCTGATAGTTCTCGACCACCTTGGGCAGGGTATAGCCCGGGGTGATCCAGTCGCCGAAGCGGGCAATGTCCATCGCCATCGTGTCGCGTTCGCATTCGCCCTCGACCATCCATTGCGCCAGCATCAACCCGACACCGCCGCCTTGGGAAAAGCCCGCCATCACGCCACAGGCCGACCAGTAGTTGCGCAGGCCGGGCACCGGCCCGACAAGCGGGTTGCCGTCGGGGGCAAAAGTGAAGGGCCCGTGGATCACCGATTTCACGCCCGCCCGTTCGAGGTCGGGGAAACGCTGGTAGGCAAAGGCGATGGAGTCTTCGATCTTGTCGAAATCATCCTGTAGCAACTCATGCCCGAAATCCCAAGACGTGCCGTCCACAGCCCAGGGTTTGCAGGGCTGTTCATAGAACCCGATGCACAAGCCGCGGCCTTCCTGGCGCAGATAGCTTTCTCCGGCGGGGTCCATCACGTGCGGGTGTTCGCCGCCGCCATCGATGATCTCGGCGATCATCGGCACCTCGTCGGTCACGATATACTGGTGTTCCATCGGGTGCAGGGGCAGGTACACGCCCGCCATCGCCCCGACCTCGCGCGCCCAGAGGCCGCCGGCATTGACGATATGTTCGGCATGGATCGTGCCCTTGTCGGTAACCACGTCCCAGCTGCCATCGGGGCGCTGGTTGGTTTCGCGCACCATGCAATGGGTTTCGATCGTGGCCCCGCCCATGCGCGCGGCCTTGGCATAGGCGTGGGTGGTGCCCGAGGGGTCAAGATGGCCGTCCAGCGGATCATAAAGCCCGCCAATGATGCCGTCGATATTGGTGACGGGCGCGATCTTCTTGATCTCTTCGGGCGTGACGATTTCGGTTTCCAGTCCCATGAACCGGTGTTTGGCGCGTTCGGCCACCAGCATGTCGAACCGTTCCTGGTTGTCGGCCAGCGTCACGCCGCCCACATGGTGCAGACCGCAGGACATGCCGGTAATGTCTTCCAGTTCCTTGTAAAGCTTGATCGTATAGCCCTGAAGGGCCGCCATGTTGGTGTCGCCGTTCAACGTGTGAAACCCGCCCGCCGCGTGCCACGTGGACCCCGAGGTCAGTTCCGAGCGTTCCAGAAGCATGACATCCGACCAGCCCAGTTTGGTCAGGTGATAGAGAACGGAACAGCCGACGACTCCGCCGCCGATCACGACGACACGTGTGGTGGTTTTCATGAATGCACTCCCAAAGTTTGGTGGCGAGTGTGACAGAGATGTCTCTTGGGGCGTGTCAATTTGCGACAAAGCGTGTCGTTTGTGTTTGGATAAAGTGGGGGCCAGCCCCCACACCCCCGGAGTATTTCTGGCAAGATGAAGACATGGGCGGGCGGCTTTGTCACAGAGGTTTGTCTTGGAACCTGAGGTCAGCACGCTAGGCTCTGGGTCATGATACGGTTTTTCCTGGTTGGCCTTTGCGCCCTGATGTTGGTCGTGCCGCAAGGGGCACAGGCCGAGGCACAACGCTATGTGCTGGACGGGGACCGCTCCGAGGTCGCGTTTTTTTACAAGACAAGCGATGTACCCTCAAAAGGTGTCTTTCCGGTCAAGGCGTCTGATATCCGTATCGAATGGCGCAATGTGGCGCGGTCTTCGGTGGATGTCACGATTGACACCGGCGGCGCGCGTGTGTTCGACCCGATTGCCGCGCTGGCCCTGAAAAGTCGCGATTTCTTGGATACGGCGCGCTATCCCGAGGCGCGGTTCGTGAGTCGCGATATTCGCCGCGCGGGTGATACGGCGCGGGTATCGGGGGATCTGACCCTCAAGGGCGTGACGCGCCCCGTCAATCTTGAGGTTGCGTTTCAGCGGTTGGTCGGTGCGCCCGAAGACAATTCCGAGATCATCCTGCGGATTCGCGGCGGCGTGTCGCGCGCCGCATTCGGCATCACCGCCTATCCAGAGGTGCTGGAGGATATCATCACCCTTGATTTTTCGGTGTTCATCCGGCGGGTCGATTGACGGGGCCGGGCAAACGCCTTGTCCCAGGATTGCGCGGGATCGGAACATTTGCGACCGGAGGTGTCGCAATCCGGCAATTCTGCGGGGGCGGTGCAGGTCAGGCTGGAGCCAGAGAAGCGGAACATAAAGGCATATTCCCATGCGGACCCAGGCTCAGGCCGTCGTCATCGGTGGCGGCGTTATCGGATGTTCGATCCTGTACCATCTTACCAAGCTCGGCTGGAGCGACGTTGTCCTGCTCGAGCGGGATGAATTGACCAGTGGCAGCACATGGCACGCGGCGGCCAACATTCACGGGCTGCATGACAGCGCCAATATCAGCCGGCTGCAGCATTACACCATGCGGCTCTATGACGAGCTTGAGTCCGAGACCGGCCAGTCCTGCGGCGTGTTTCGCCCCGGATCGCTCTACCTGGCGCAGACCGAAAACCGCGAGCATCAGCTGAAATTGCAGGCCGCCAAGGCCAAGCTTTACGGCATGAATTTCCACGAAATCAGCCGTGATGAAGCCGAGCGCCTGCATCCGCTGGTGAATTTTGACGGCATCCGCACGATCATGTGGGAACCCGATGGCGGCAACGTGGACCCCTCGGGCGTGACCAATGCCTATGCAGTGGGCGCGCGCCAGCGTGGGGCCGAGATCAACCGGTTCACGCCGGTCACGGCGACCGAACAGCAGCCCGATGGCAGCTGGATCGTGCGCACCCCCAAGGGGGATATCCATACGCCATGGGTTATCAATGCTGCCGGTCTCTGGGGGCGCGAGGTGGCGAAACTGGCCGGGATCGAGGTGCCACTGCAGCCGACCGAGCACCAGTATTTCGTGACCGAAACCATTGCCGAGATCGCCGCGATGGACCGCCGCCTGCCATCGGTTGCGGACCGGGACGGCGAATATTACCTGCGCCAGGAGGGCAAGGGGCTGCTGATCGGGGCATACGAGAAAGACATGCGGTTCTGGGCCGAGAACGGCACGCCGCTGGACTTTGCCCATGATCTGTTCCCCGATGATCTGGAACGGATCGAGGACAACATGATGCGCGCCATTGACCGCGTGCCGCTGGTGGGCGAGGCGGGGATCAAGCGGGTCATCAACGGGCCGATGATCTGGTCACCGGACAGCAATGTGATCCTTGGGCCTGTGCCGGAACTCAGGGGCTATTTCATGTGCGGCGGTATCATTCCGGGCTTCTCGCAATCGGCGGGCATGGGGCTAATGGTGGCGCAGTGGATCATCGAAGGCGAAATGCAGTACGACATGTTCCCATGGGATGTGGCGCGGTTTGGCCATTGGGCGAACAATCCCGATTTCGTCAAGGCCAAGGTGCGCGATGTCTATGCGCACCGCTTTGCCATCCATTTCCCGAACGAGGAACGCGCGGCGGGCCGTCCCTTGCGCACACGGCCCGCCTACGAGATGCAAAAGGACATGGGCGCGGTGTTCGGGCTCAATTATGGCTGGGAACATCCCTTGTGGTTTGCCGACACGCCCGGCACGGTCGACACCAACGGGTTCACCCGCCAGAACTGGTGGGCACCGGTCGGCGCGGAATGCCGGATGCTGCGGGATCGTGCGGGGATCATCGACATCTCGAACTTTGCCAAGTACCGCGTCAAGGGGGCAGGGGCAGAGGATTGGCTGAACGCGGTCTTTGCCAACACGATGCCCAAGGCCGTGGGCCGGTCTTGCCTGACGCCCTTGATCGGGGTGCGCGGCGGGATCGCGGGCGACGCCACCGTGACCCGCGTGGCCGAGGACGAGTTCTTTGTCATCTCGTCGGGCATGGCTGAACGCTATCACAAGCGGTTCTTCGATATGGTGCCGCTGCCCGAGGGCACGACATTCGAGAGCCTGACCGACGGGATGTGCGGCTTCAACGTCGCCGGCCCCAAATCGCGTGAATTGCTGCAGCGGATGACCAACACCTCGCTCGCGACCGAGGATTTCCCTTTCATGCGGTCGCAATGGATCGACATTGCGGGGGTGCGGGCGCTGGCGCTGCGGGTATCGTTCACCGGTGATCTGGGCTGGGAACTGCACTGTGCCGTGGAAGACCAGGCGCGTCTTTATCAGGCGCTGCTGGAGGCAGGAAAAGAGTTCGGTGCCGGTCCGGTGGGTAGCCGCGCGCTGATGTCTTTGCGGGTCGAAAAGGGGTATGGGTCATGGAGCCGGGAATACAGCCCCGAATACTGGCCGCAAGAGGTCGGGCTGGACCGGTTGTGCAAGCTGGGCAAAGATTTCCTGCACAAATCCGCCGTGGAAGAGGTGCTGGCCAAAGATCCGCGCGAACAGCTTGTTCTGATCCATATCGACGAAGCGGCCACAAAGGCGTCAAATGCCGACGCCACGGGGGGCGAGCCGATCTTCCGAGATGGTCAGGGGATCGGGCGTGTGACCTCGGGTACCTATGGCTACACGGTGGGCATGTCATTGGCCCTCGGCTATGTGAAACATGGTGCTGCCGGGCCGGGCGATGAGGTCGAGGTGATGGTGCTGGGCCAGCCGCACAAGGGCATGATCCTGTCCGAGCCACCGTTTGATCCCAAAGGGGAAAAGCTGCGCGCCTGACACGGTTGTGGTCTTTTTGCACCTTTGGGCGCGTTTGCGGGTTGAGTCCTTTGGCCGGTCAGGGCAGCCTTTCGCAAACACCGGAGGAAACTTTCTTGGCACGCCGTCTATGGAAAATAGCCCTTTCAACGGGTGTGTCGGTTCTGACCGCCTGTGTCCTTGCAAGCACGGCTGTAGCGGAACGCGGGTTTCGCGATCTGATGACAGACCCCGAGGATCAGAGGTTCGATATCTCGGAATACCTGGCGCGGGGCGGGTTCATTCCGGTGCCCATTATCATTACGGAACCGGCGCTTGGGAAAGGTCTGGGGTTGGCGGCGACGTTTCTGGATTATTCCGGCCTGCCCGAAGGCAATGATCCCACGATTACCGTGTTGGGTGGCGTTGCGACGGGGAACGGATCGCGCGCCGCCGCCGCGTTTCGCAAGGGCAGCTTTCAGGGCGGGCGGTTCAAGTACACGGCCGCTCTTGGTGGCGGATCGGTCAACATGACCTTCTATCCAACCGGCAATAGGGGGTTCGACTTCAACAACGTTGCCAAGGTCGCCTATCTAGAGGGCCGCATGCGCATGGGGGACAGTGCGCTTTTTCTTGGCCCCAGCCTGACCATCGCCAATACCGAAGTCAGCCCGGATTTCGGCTCGGGGATTCCGCTGCCGCCGGCCCTGACGCAGGATGTACAGTTGAACGCGCTTGGTGTGCTGGCGTCTTATGACACGCTGGACAATCCGTTGACGCCGACACAGGGGTATCACGTGAATGCTCATCTGCGCCGCTATGACGGGGCGATTGGAAGTGACGTAGACTATTCCATGCTCAGCCTGTTCGGGGCGGGGTTTATCAGTCCGAACCCGGACTGGACCTTTGCCGCCATGCTCAAGGGCGAAGGCACGTCGGGCAACACGCCATTTTTCATGGAACCATCGATGGATATCCGGGGCGTTCCTCTGAACCGGTATCAGGGGGATCGTGTATTTTCGAGCGAGATCGAACTGCGTCGCCGCATCGGGGAGCGGTGGGCAATTCTTGGGTTTGCGGGATACGGGCGCACCACAGCGGGCGGAGGGTCGGCCATAACCAACAACAACGAGGCCTTCACTGGTGGTCTCGGGGTGCGCTATCGGGTGGCCCGCCGGTTCGGGCTGGATATGGGTCTGGATGTGGCTGTCGGCCCCGAGGACACGATTGTCTATATCCAGTTGGGCCACGCTTGGGGGCGCCATCTGAAGTAGGGCGCCGGACCTATTTCTTGATCGGCACGCCGTAAAGTTCGAGCTTGTGCCCCTTGAGACGATACCCCAGCTTTTCCGCGATCTTTTCCTGAAGTGCCTCGATTTCGGGATCGACGAATTCGATCACCTCGCCGGAATTGATGTCGATCAGGTGGTCGTGATGTTCGCGCTCGGCATCCTCATAGCGCGCGCGCCCGTCGCCGAATTCCAGCTTGTCGAGAATCCCCGCCTCTTCGAACAGTTTGACCGTGCGATAGACCGTGGCCAGCGAAATGCCTTCGTCCCGCCCCGAGGCCCGCGCATAAAGCTCTTCCACGTCGGGGTGGTCATCGCTTTCCTGCAAGACAGCCGCAATCACACGGCGTTGTTCGGTCATGCGCAGGCCTTTGGCCTCGCAACGGGCGATGATCGTATCGGTCATTTGCGGCTGTCCCAGACGGTTTTGATCTTCGGTTTACCCGAACACGGCGACCCTGTACCAGTGCTTTTCCTGCCGCAGGGCGCGACTTTCCCGCTTGACAGTGGGCAGGACAGGCCACATGTACCCGTCACTGCCTTCTGCCGCGTGAGCAGCACCGAAGAAGCCGGAACAGACCGGCGTGACCAGAGGCAGGCAATCCGATCCCAAGATCACGCGTGGGGCCAGGGCAGGATGCGGCCCGTGACGTAACAGGGCACGGATCGGCATTTTGCTCATCAACCACCGCCCACATGGATGGGCCTTGCACAGCGTTCCCAAAGGTGGGGCGCGGAAAGATGATCTATGTCGTTTACTGACCTCGGGCTGCCCAAAGCCCTGATTACCAAGCTGAACAATACCGGAATCGACAAGCCGACCCCGATCCAGGAACGCGCCATTCCCCATGCGCTTGAGGGGCAGGACGTGATGGGGCTGGCCCAGACCGGCACCGGCAAGACGCTGGCCTTTGGCCTGCCGCTGATTGCGCGGCTGCAATCCTATGGCCGCAAACCCGAGCCCAAAACCGCCCGCAGCCTGATCCTTGCTCCGACACGGGAACTGGCCAACCAGATCAAGGACAGCCTGTCCGTTCTGGTCGAGGGCACGCCGTTCAAGATCGGCCTGATCGTGGGCGGTGTCTCGATCAACCCGCAGATTTCGCGCGTCGCCCGTGGCACCGACATCATCGTTGCCACGCCCGGTCGCCTGATCGACCTTTTGGAACGCAACGCGATCGACCTTTCGGCCACAGATTTCCTTGTGCTGGACGAGGCCGACCAGATGCTGGATATGGGGTTCATCCATGCCCTGCGCCAGATTGTCGGTTACCTGCCGGAAAAACGCCAGACGATGCTGTTTTCGGCCACCATGCCCAAACTCATGGCCGAAATCGCGGGCGCTTATCTGACAAACCCGGTGCGGGTGCAGGTGTCGCCTCCGGGCAAGGCCGCGGACAAGATCACCCAAGGCATCCATTTCATTGCAAAGGCCGAGAAAACCAGCCTTTTGATCGAACTGCTTGCCGAGCATCGCGACGAGGCGGCGATTGTCTTTGCCCGCACGAAACACGGCTCGGACCGGTTGATGAAAGCGCTGGTCAAGGCGGGTTACGAGGCCGGGGCCGTGCATGGCAACAAAAGCCAGGGTCAGCGCGAGCGCGCCATCAAGGCGTTCCGCGAGGGCGAGATCATGGTGCTGGTGGCCACGGATGTGGCGGCGCGTGGGTTGGATATTCCGCAGGTACGCCATGTCTACAATTATGACCTGCCCAACGTGCCGGAAAACTATGTCCACCGGATCGGCCGTACCGCGCGCGCAGGCATGGACGGGGCCGCCGTGGCCTTTTGCGCCCCGGATGAAGTGGACGAGCTGAAAGCCATCCAGAAGGTCATGAAATTCACGATTCCGGTGCTGTCCGGCACGCCTTGGATGGGGATGGAAGATCCCTCGCACAAATCCAAGGCTAATGGCGGCGGCGGTCGCGGCGGACAGCGGCGCGGCGGGCCTTCGGGCGGCAAACCCGGCGGCAACCGTGGCGCGGGCGGTGGTCGCGCACGGGGTGGCAAACCCGGTGGTGGGCGTCCGGCAGGCGCGGGCAAGCCTGCGGGCGGCGGTCAGCGTCGGCGTCGGCGGAGCGGCGCGAGCAAGTGATCCATTAACCGTTGGGGCGCCCTATAGACAAAGCCGCCCTTCCATGACCTTGCAGGCCTGACCGCTGATCGTGACCGCGCTGTCCAGCGTGGTCACGCCAATCACGCTGGGGCGGCCCATATCGTCGCCCTGATGCACGCGCAGTGTCACGTCCTGCCCCGCGATCTCGGCCAGCAATGCGCCGAGCGTGGCACAGGCACTGCCCGTGGCCGGGTCTTCGGGGATATTGTCCAGAGGTGCAAACATGCGCGCATGGATCACGTCGCCCTCGCGGACATAGGCAAACTGGGCGAAGTCCAGCCCTGACGGATAGCGCGCATTTCCTGTCCGAAACGCGGCGATGTCCGTTTCCAGCGCCGCCAGCGTGTCGCGGCAATCCAGTTCCGTGATCGTGAACCCCAGCCCCAGCGACACCATGGTCGGCGCGTGGGTGGTGGTCAGGATGGCATCCCGTGAAATCCCGAGCGCCCGCGCGACCAGATCAGGGTCGGGCCTGGCCAGTGTTTCAAGCGGGGCGTTGGTGGTGAACTGTGCATGGCCCGCATCGGCCCGGCAAGCCAGCGGGCCGATCCCCAGGTCAAGCACCATCTCCGGCCCTTGGCCCAGATCGGCCAGCGCCACGGCGGTGCCAATGGTGGGATGGCCGGCAAAGGGCACTTCCATCGTCGGGGTGAATATGCGCACCTTGGCTGTGTGGTCCGGATTTTCGGACGGGTATACAAAGGTCACTTCCGAGAAATTGAACTCGGCAGCGATGGACTGAAGCTGGTCCTCGGCCAGGTCTGTTGCATCAGGAAAGACTGCCAACTGGTTGCCGCCAAAGGGTTTATCCGTAAACACATCGTAAACGACATAAGTAGACATGGGCGCGCTCCTGATCTGGGATATCTTGGCCTAGCACGCGGTTGGCACCCGCTCAAGCGCGGGCAACGTCAATCCAGACTGGCAGGTGATCCGAGGCGATATGGGCCGGACGGGCCCTGTGCACACCGGTCTGCCGCGCGGCCAGTCCTTTGCTGAGGGCAAAGGCATCCAATGCGGCCACCGGGCGCGGGGCAGGAAAGCTGTGATCGGTCTCGGCAAAGGTGACGCCGGGCGTGGCGTTGTCCAGCGCAACCTTGGACCCCCATTCGTTGAAATCCCCGCACAGCACGGTCGGCATCTTGCCCTTTTCCCTGAAATGGCGCGACAGAACCGAAAGCTGCATCAGGCGATAACGCCGGATCAATCCAAGATGGGTGCCGATCACACGCAGCGCCCCGATAGGCGTGTCCAGTTCGGCGCAAATGGCTCCGCGCGGTTCCAACCCCGGCAGGTCGAGCTTTTGCCCGTGGGTCAGCGTGATTCCGGCCCGTGCGATCATCGCGTTGCCATGCCAGCCCAGCGACCCGCCCACCTGTCCAAACGGCAGGATATGCCAGCCATGGCTTTCCAGCAGGTCATGGGGCAGGGCCGCAGGGCGCGGCGGCAGGCGCTTGTCGGCCTCTTGCAGGACCACGACATCGGCCTCCAGCGCATCAATCACCTGTAACGACCTGTCCGGCCGGCGCCGCATGTCGAGCCCGACGCATTTCTGCAAATTATAGGTCGCGATCCGCAAGGTCTGGGTCATGGGCGCCTTCCACTGGTGTTCCGGTGATGCCATGTCGCGGGCCGCATGGCCAGTGACAGAAATGCCGCTACGCGACGTTCCGAACGAGGTAGCTTGACTTTGGGGCAATTCACGGTGCGACTGCGCAAATGGAACGCAAATCACATATTGATACATTCGGGGCCGTGTCGCTGATCCTGTTCGCGATTGCGTTGGCCTTCAACCAGGTGGTGATCAAGGTCACCAATGGCGGGTTTTCCCCGATTTTCGCTGCGGCGCTGAGGTCGGTGATCGGGTTGGCGGCTGTGGGGCTGTGGATGTGGTGGCGGTCCAAACCCCTTGTGCGCACGGCCCCCGTGGTCAAAGCTGGCATTTTGTCGGGGCTTCTTTTCACCATAGAATTCATATGCCTGTACCTCGCTCTTGATCTGACCACCGTGTCCCGCGCGAGCATTATTTTCTATTCCATGCCGGTCTGGCTGGCGCTGGCGGCGCATGTGGCCCTGCCGGGCGAGCACCTGACCAAGCCGCGCCTGATCGGGCTGGTTCTGGCCATGACGGGGGTCGGGGTGGCCCTGATGGACCGGCAGGGCGGCGCGGCCTCGGTTCTGGGGGATGTTCTGGCGCTGATCGCGGCGCTGGCCTGGGGCGGGATTGCGCTGGTTGTGCGGGTGACGCCGCTCTCCACGGTCAAACCCGAAACCCAGCTGATGTGGCAGCTGATCGTGTCAGCCTTTGCCCTGATGGCGGTTGCGCCCCTGTTCGGCCCGCTGCTGCGCGATCCGCAAGCAATCCATTATGCCGGGCTGATGTTCCAGTCGATCGGTGTTGTCGCCATCGCCTATCTGATCTGGTTCTGGCTGATGTCGGTCTATCCCGCGTCGGGGGTGGCCTCGTTCAGCTTTCTGTCACCCGTGTTCAGTGTGCTCTTGGGCTGGTGGCTGTTGGACGAGACGGTCAGCTTCTGGATCTGGGTGGCCTTGGGGCTTGTCGCGGCGGGCCTGACCCTTATCAATCGGAAATAGCGTGCAGGCAAAAGGGGTATCCCCTTTGCCTTTCAAATTTGGTGCGATCTGGGGGCGTTACCCCTGTAGAGCCGAGATTTCCTCGTGCACGCAGCGGGCCTTGGCGATGGCCAGATCAGCAAGGCTTGCGTCGTCCTTGCTTGCGGCGATTTTTTCGTCCCATGCGTCGCGGGCCTTTTCCAGTGCGGCGCGTTCCGACGGCAGCACCTCAAACGCGTATTCCAGAGGCGCATCGGGGGCAAGGATTCCTTCCTCGCGCAGTTTCGCCTCGGCGATTTCGCGGGCGGCGGGGGTCATTTTTTCGAACAGGATACTCATGGCAGGGTCCTCTCGGAGGTCTTGAACAGTCACCCGATACTGTGTGTCCGCCCCGGATAGGGGGGGCTTTCGGGTCATGTATCCGCAGTTTGCGGCCTCTGATTGGGGAGCGACCCTGATCTATGTCAAAATGCCCTCATCCTGCGCAAGGAAAAGGCCGGAAGACATGCTTCCGGCCTTACTCTGCTTGAAAAAGTGGCAGGTCTAGCCGCGGCGGCGGCGACTGCGGCGGGCAGGGGCTGCGGCATCGTCGCCGGTGCCGTCACTGGCCGAGGAAAACGCGCCCAGCGTTTCGGTGATCTGGTCCAGCGTCGGGCGGCTGCCGCGCGGGCGTGTTTCGAGCGCGGCGCGCATCGCGACAAGGTGCTCGGGCTTGGTGCCGCAGCAGCCGCCGATAATCGTCGCGCCACAGTCGCGCGCCATCACGGCGTAATCCGCCATCAACTCGGGCGTGCCGTCATAGTGGATGTGGCCATCGACATATTTCGGGATGCCCGCATTGCCCTTGGCCACGATGGGGCGTTCGGTGCCCTGCGCGGTAAAGCCGAGAACCGTGCGCAGAAGGTCGGGCGCGCCGGTGCCGCAATTGGCGCCAAAGGCCAGCGGCGGGTTGGTCAGGGTTTCGACCATCTGCGCCATGTCCTGCGAGGTCATACCCATCATGGTGCGGCCTGCGGTGTCAAAGCTCATCGTGCCGACCCAGGGCATGTCGGCCAATGCAAAGGCCTCGGCCGCGGCCTTGTATTCCTCGGGCGCGGAAATGGTTTCCAGCCACAGCACGTCCGCGCCGCCTTGCTTGAGGCCCTCGGCCTGTTCATGGAAGATTTCGACGGCGCTGGCATGGCTCAGTTGCCCGACAGGTTCAAGAATTTCGCCGGTGGGCCCGACCGAGCCTGCCACGATTACGGGGCGGTCCGTGGCGTCGGCAACTTCCCGGCCCAGTTCGGCAGCGATGCGGGACAACTCGCCTGCGCGGTGCCCCGCGTCATGCAGTTTCAGGCGGGCGGCATTGCCCCCGAACGAATTGGTCAGGAACAGGTCCGATCCCGCATCGACAAACATCTGGTACAGCGCCTTGATGCGGTCGGGATGGGCTTCGTTCCAAAGCTCGGGCGCATCGCCGGATTCGAGCCCCATATTGAACAGGTTGGTGCCGGTGGCCCCATCGGCCAGAATCCAGTCGCGGGTTTCCAGCATCTTGGTCAGCGCGTTGGTCATCGGGCTTTCCTCTTTCAAATCTCTTGGTCGGGGCACATGTGTCACGCCGCCCGCGCGGGCACAATGCGCATTTTGTTCATGTTGATTATGAGCAGGATTACGCTGCCCTGATTAAGCGGCCTGTGCCGGCGCCGGGGGCGGGGGCGTTTCGGCAACGGGCGGTGCCGGCAGGGGGATCGGATGCGGTTGCGGGCCGTTCGTGCGGACCGAACGGATCAGGTCACACGCTGCCAGCACCAGTTGCGCCCAGCTGGGAGCTGCCATGAACAGAGGCTGCCAGCGCGGCGCGAAACAGGCTTTGAACTGGCGCAGGCCGGGTCCGTTGGCGTGCTGGTCGAACTTGCGCCGCAACCCGGCCTCGACCGCGTTCACCCCCTTGGCCCCGGCAGGCACCGCGGCCAGTGACAGGCAGGGTACGTTTTCGGCGCGGGCGGCCTCGATCGCGTGCTGCACCAGAAGGTGCATCGTGCCATCGGGCGCGTCGTGCCGGACCCGCATCAGGTCAAGACACCATTCATGCCGCGAGGCGTGCAGCGTGATGAAGCCCACCAGCGCGCCCCCGGCATGAGCCAGAAACACGCGCTGTCCGGCGACATAGTCTTCCTCAAAACGACCCATGGAAAAGCCGCGGGCGACCCCATGGGTATCTTCCCACGCGTGGCTGAGACGGCGCATGTCCGACAGGGGCAGGGCCGGTCCTGTGGCGGCAGCGACGGTCACACCGGCGCGGTCGGCCTGACGCAGTTTGCGTCGTAACTGGCGATAAGCGGCCCCTTGCAGGTCATGTGTTGCGGTGCAGATCAGGGCCTCGTCCGCGATATGCAGCACGGCCCAGCCCGCGCGGCGCGCATGGACCGCCTGACGCGCCGTGATCTTGTATTTGCAAACGATCCGGTTCTGTGCCCGTGCCATGCGGCGCAGGGGGCGGGTCAGGTCGCCCGAATGGATGTCGAGCGGATCAAACAGCGCGGTCAGCGTCTGGCCGGTGCGCACCACGCCGCATTGTCCACGCCCGCAGAGGATCATCGCGCCGCCATTCTGACGCAAAACCCCCAGTTCTGCGCGGGCGGTCGGCGCGGTCAGCGCCGGATCCAACGCCCCAAGACGTGTCACCGGCGCAACGGGCGCGTCGGCGCGCAGTGGACGCAGCAGGCACAGCACCGCAATTACGGCGGGCAAGGCGTAATAAACAAGGCGGAAGGCAAGGATTGCAGCCATCAGTTCGAGTTGCGGGGCCTCTGGCAGCATTGCCAGCAGGGTCAACTCGAAGGGCCCCATACCCCCCGGCGTGCCCGATAGGATCGCAAGGCCAAGCGCAATCAGGAAGACGGGCAGCAGCACCGCCAGCGTCACACCTGTGCCTCCGGGCAGCAGCGCGTAAAAGGCCAGCCCCGCCGCCAGCGTGTCAGCCAGGCACAATAGCAACAGCGCCCCCATGGCCGGCAAGGTGGGCAGGGCGATCTCTCGCCGGGCCAAGCGCAGGACCGGATAGAAAAACGCGGCAAACCCGAGCGCGCAGGCCGCGCACAGGATCAGCAACGAGGCCCAGCTAGGCAGGTGCGGTTCCGGCAGGATCAGCGCGACAAGGGCTACAGCCACCGCAAGCGCCGACAGGAAGGTCAGGGTAACAAACCCCGTGATCTTGGCCGCCGTGAACAGGCCCAGTTCGGGATGCATTCGCCAGCGCACGAAGCTGCCCACGATGGCCCCTGCGCCAAGTGTCTGCCCAAGGGCGATGGACGTTGCACCCGATATGGTGGCCGCACGCGTTGCCACACCAGTGCGGAAATGCCGGTGCGCGATCACATCATAGCGTGCCAGTGCCAAAAAGCTGAGAAAAGTGGCGGCCAGCGCCAGTGTCCATTGGTGCGGCGCCAACTGCCGGACGGCGACATTGAGCGACCCGAGATCGACCCCTTCAAGCCTTTGCCAGACCAGCCAGCAACAGACCCCTGCAATACCGAGGGGCAGTCCATGTTTGAGCATCCGGTGCAACTGCAAAGGCGTGTTCTCTGTTTTTAGAGCGGGGCATGGGAATACCCGGGCAAGGCCATCGTCACGGCCCACATTAGGCGCAGGCGTCTTTCTGGAGGGTTAAGCCAGACCCTATCTCCGGCACACCTGACATGAGCGGGAAACAGCAAACGCGCGGAACGGGGTTCCGCGCGCTGTGCCTGACGGATCAGGATGTGGGTGGCTGCGGATCAGAGTTCCTGCATCAGCTGGTTTTTGGCCACTGCCAGCAGCTCGGCGCGCTTGGCGCGAATCTCTTCTGCGGTGATCTTGCCTTCGAGGTCGCCCACGACCTTGCGCACCACGTCTTCGTGGCCCGCTTCTTCAAAGTCGGCCAGCACAACGGTTTTGGCATAGGCTTCGGCGTCGTCGCCGGTTTTGCCCAGCATTTCAGCGGCCCACAGGCCCAACAGCTTGTTGGCGCGGGCGTCGGCCTTGAAGTTCATTTCTTCATCATGGGCAAATTTTGCTTCGAATGCGTGTTCGCGATCGTCAAAGGTGGTCATCTGCGGTGTCCCTTGCAAATGTTGGCGTTGGCCCCTGTATGCACAGGTGACCGCATTGCCGCAAGAGGGCTGGGCACGCTTGCGACAATGCCGCCCATGGATTAAGAGGGCGCCAGACGGCAGGGACTCGGCCCTGTAACACCGTCGCGACACAGGAAAGAGACTTCATGGCGCGTGGCAAGAAGATTTACGAAGGCAAGGCCAAGATTCTGTTCGAAGGCCCGGAACCCGGCACGATCGTCCAGTATTTCAAGGATGACGCAACCGCGTTCAATGCCGAAAAGAAAGACGTGATCGACGGGAAAGGCGTGCTGAACAACCGCCTTAGCGAGTATTTCATGACCGGTCTGAACCAGATCGGCGTGCCGACGCATTTCCTGAAACGTTTGAACATGCGCGAACAACTGGTCCGCTCGTGCGAGATCATTCCGCTGGAAGTCATCGTGCGGAACTTTGCCGCAGGGTCGTTCAGCAAACGCATGGGCGTCGAAGAGGGCACACAACTGCCGCGCCCCATCGTGGAATACAGCTATAAAGACGATGCGCTTGGCGATCCGCTGGTGCCCGAAGAATATATCGCGGCCTTTGGCTGGGCCAGCCAGCAGGATATGGACGACGTGCTGGGGCTGGCCCTGAGGGTCAATGATTTCCTGTCGGGGGTCATGTATGGCGTCGGCATCAAGCTGATCGACTTCAAGATCGAGATCGGCCGGGTCTACGAAGGGGATTTCCAGCGTCTGGTCGTGGCCGACGAAATCAGCCCCGACAGCTGCCGTCTTTGGGATATCGAAACCGGCCAGAAGCTGGACAAGGACGTGTTCCGCCGGGATCTGGGCAACCTGACCGACGCTTATACCGAGGTTGCGCGGCGTCTGAATGTGCTGCCCAAGGGCACCGGGCCGAAACCGACGCTCGTGAACTGAGAAAGCTGCGCCCCGGCGCGGGCGCGGATTTGAATATTTTTGAAGAGATAAAGCCGGGGATGTGCTTTGTCTTGCAGCCGGAGAGAAAAGACATGAAAGCACGTGTGTACGTGATGCTGAAAAACGGGGTTCTGGATCCGCAGGGCGAGGCCGTGCGCCATGCGCTGGGATCGCTTGGGTTTGACGGCGTGGAAGGCGTGCGCCAGGGCAAGGTGATCGAGCTGGATCTGGCCGAGGGCACCACCGAGGACACCGTGACCGAGATGTGCGAAAAGCTTCTGGCCAATACCGTGATCGAAAGCTACCGCGTGGAGCTGATGTGATGAAGGCGGCGGTCATTGTTTTCCCCGGGTCGAACTGTGACCGCGATCTCGCGGTGGCGTTCGAACGTGCGGGCATGGATGTTACCATGGTGTGGCACAAGGACACCGCGCTGCCGGAAGGTCTGGATATCGTCGGCGTGCCGGGCGGGTTTTCCTTTGGGGATTACCTGCGCTGCGGCGCGATTGCAGCCAATTCGCCGATCTGCAAGTCGCTGAACGCTCATACCGAGCGCGGCGGCTATGCCATCGGCATCTGCAACGGGTTCCAGATCCTGACCGAGACAGGCATCCTGCCGGGGGCGCTGCGTCGCAACGGCGGGCTGAAATACATCTGCCGGACGGTGGGTCTCAAGGTCGAGAATGCCGAAACCGCGTTCACCTCGGGCTATGAGGCGGGGCAGGTGATCGACATTCCGATCGCGCATCACGACGGCAACTATTTCGTGACCGACGAAAAGCTGGCGCAACTGCGCGATGAAGGGCGGATCGCCTTTACCTATACTGACAACCCGAACGGGTCGGTCGCCGATATCGCCGGGGTGATTTCGAAAAACCGCCGTGTTCTCGGGATGATGCCGCACCCCGAGCGGGCCGCGGACGAGGGCCATGGCGGCACCGATGGTGTGGCAATGTTCCGCTCGTTGATGGATCAGTTGGCCACGGCCTGACTTGTGACCCATGCAGGGGCGGCGTAATCTGTCGGCATGAGCGACAAGCTGCCCCTTGATCCGAGATCCGACGACACGTCCGCGCCGCCGAACTGGCGCGCGCGGATCGCGCTTTTGGTGCTGTTCGTGCTGGCGGCGGTTACGATTTGGGTGACGAATTCTTTCCTGACAGACCGGTTTACCCAGAACACGCGCAACCGGGCCGAGCTGCGGCTGGCGCTGTATTCCGGCAACCTTCAGTCCGAATTGCGCCGCAACGCCATCGTGCCGCAACTTTTGGCGCGCGACCCCGCGTTGATCGGGGCGCTGAATTCGGGCGATTTCTCGCAATCGACGGCGCGGCTGATTTCCTTTGTGGACGAGATCGGCGCGGCCTCGCTTATGTTGCTGGATTCCGACGGGCGCACGGTGGCCGCGACCGAGCGTACCAAGCTGGGCTCAAGCCACCGTCAAAGCGCCTTTTTCATTGATGCGCTGCGGTCGAATGAGACCGTGTTTACAGTCGAACGCCACGACACTGGCGCCTATCACTTTACCTATGCCAAGCGGCTGGATTTTCAGGGGCAGGTGATCGGGGTAATTGCGGTTGAGGTGGATTTGCAGAAATTCGAACGGGCGTGGGCCGGGATTTCGGACGCGGTTTTTGTGACCGACAGTTCGGGCACGATCATCCTGACCACCGAACCGCGCTGGCGTGGCCTGACCGAGAGCGAGGCGCTTGCGCGCCAGCCTGCCGACGGCGCGATCGAACGCGCGCTGCAGGCCACCAGCGACTGGACCGCCCTGCCGGCAGATGCCTATATTCAGGGCGAGGGTGTGATGCGCGAGGATGCGCGGATTCCGTTCCGCGGTTGGAGTATGACCTCGTTCACCACCTATGCCAGCGTGCGCGAGCGGGTGAACGCGGTGCTGGCGCTGGAAATCATGGGCTTTGCGATCCTGCTGGCGCTGGGGTTCTACCTGCTCGGGCGCAAGAACGCGCTGCGCATGGCGCTGTTCCAAAGGGAGTCGGCCGGTTTGCGGGCGCTGAACCTGCGCCTTCAGCGCGAGATTGCCGAACGCGAACGGATGCAGGAAAGCCTGGCCGTAGCCGAGCAGTCGCTGGCCCAAAGTTCCAAGCTGGCCGCGCTGGGGGAAATGTCGGCGGCGGTGAGCCACGAGTTGAACCAGCCGCTGGCCGCGATGAAAACCTATCTGGCCGGCGCGCAACTGTTGTTGCAGCGCAACCGTCCGGACGAGGCGCTGTCGTCCTTCCAGCGCATCGACGACCTGATCGAGCGCATGGGGACGATCACCAAGCAGCTGAAATCCTATGCCCGCAAGGGCGGCGACGATTTTGTGCCGGTGGATATGGGGGACGCGCTGGCCTCGGCCCTGTCGATGATGGAGCCGCAACTGCGCCAGCGGCAGGTCAAGATCAGCCGCATCGTGCCAGATGAGACCGTGCGCGTGATGGGCGACCGCGTTCGGGTGGAACAGGTCATCATCAACCTCTTGCGCAACGCACTCGATGCGACGGACGGGCAATCCAACCCCGAGATCGAGATCATTCTGGCCGCGGGCGAAACCGCCACGCTGACCGTGCGCGACAACGGCCCGGGCATCGAAAACCTGGATGATCTGTTTGAACCTTTCTTTACCACCAAGCAGCCCGGCGACGGGGTCGGGCTGGGGCTGGCGATTTCTTCGGGGATTGTCAGCGACCTTGGCGGGCGCCTGACGGCGCGCAACGGGCATGACAGGGGGGCTGTATTCGAAGTTCAGCTTCCTATCTTGAGTGAAGACATTGAAGCAGCGGAGTAAACCGGTATGGCACAGGGTATGAAGATCGCCATCGTGGATGACGAACAGGACATGCGCCAATCCATCAGCCAGTGGTTGGCCCTTTCGGGCTATGACACCGAGACCTTCGCCAGCGCCGAAGATGCGCTCAAGGTGCTTGGGCCGGACTATCCGGGCATCGTGATATCGGACATCAAGATGCCGGGCATGGACGGGATGCAGTTTCTCAAGAAACTGATGGGGTCGGACAGCGCGCTGCCGGTGATCATGATCACCGGGCATGGCGACGTGCCGATGGCGGTCGAAGCGATGCGCGTCGGGGCCTTTGATTTCCTTGAAAAACCCTTCAATCCCGACCGGATGAGCCAGCTTGCCAAGAAGGCCACCGTGGCGCGGCGCATGACGCTGGACAGCCGCGCGTTGCGGCGCGAATTGTCCGATGGCGGCCAGTTGATGAGCAAGCTGATCGGGGCAAGCCCCGCGATGGAGCGTCTGAAAGAAGACATTCTTGATCTGGGACAGGCGGACGGGCATGTCCTGATCGACGGGGAAACCGGTACGGGCAAGACGCTGGTCGCTCATGCGCTGCATGCCGTGGGCAGCCGCGCGGGCAAGAAATTCGTGCTGGTCAGCTGTGGTGCCTTCGAGGAAGATGCCCTTGCCAAACGCCTGTTCGGCCCGATGCTGCCCGAAGACAGCCAGTTGCCCGCCATCGAAGAGGCGCGCGGCGGCACTCTGGTGCTTGAGGATATCGAAACCCTGAGTGACGCGACACAGGCGCGGCTTTTGAACGTGATCAATGAACAAGGCAGTCCCGCCGAAACCCGCATCATCGCGATTTCCAACATGCAGGAACAGGACAAGACCTGTGAGGACGCGCTGCGCCCTGACCTGTATTACCGGCTCGCCGCGCTGAAAATCACCGTGCCGCCGTTGCGCCAGCGGGGCGAGGATATCCTGACGCTGTTTACGCGCCTGAGCGAACAGTTCGCCGATGATTACGGCTGCGAGGCCCCCAAGGTCAGCGCGCAGGAAGCGGCCCAGCTGTTGCAGGCGCCGTGGCCGGGCAATGTGCGCCAGTTGATCAACCTTGCAGAACGAGCCGTGCTGCAAAGCCGTCGGGGCGAGGGCACCATCGCGTCGCTGTTGATGAACGACCACGACGAGATGCAACCGGTGATGACGACCGAGGGCAAGCCGCTCAAGGAATATGTCGAGGCGTTCGAACGGATGCTGATCGACAACACCATGCGCCGCCATCGCGGCTCGATCGCCAGCGTCATGGAGGAACTCTGCCTGCCGCGCCGGACGTTGAACGAAAAGATGGCCAAATACGGGCTGCAGCGGGCGGATTATCTCTGACCCGCCCGTGCGGCCGGGCTTTGGTTGTTAATCCGCAGGGACGGGGGGCGACAGGCTGCCCGCCAGCAACCCGCCGTCGATATTGATTTCCGCACCGGTCATATAGGCGCCATCGTCCGAGGCCAGCATTGCGCAGACCCCCGCGACCTCGTCCACCGTGCCAAAGCGGCGCAGGGGGGTGTCAGCGGTCAGCGCGTCCAAGCGCGCCATCCGTTCTGCGCCGCTGCCCAGCATGGGATCCCACATCGGGGTGAGGATTGCCGCCGGATGCACCGAATTGCAGCGGATCGAGAGACCCTGTTCGGCGCAATACAGCGCGACGGATTTGGTATGGTTGCGGATCGCGGCCTTGGAAGAGGCATATGCCGCCGCGCCGGGAATCCCCACAAGCCCCGAGCGCGATGAGATATTTATGATTGATCCGCGCCCGCGGACCCGCATTGCCCGGATCGCATAGCGACAGCCGAGAAACGTGCCGTCAAGATTGACCGCATGCACCCGTCGCCAATCGGAAAGAGACGCATTTTCAGGGTCTTGTGGAGCAAAGCTATCCTCGAAGCCCGTGATGCCGGCATTGTTGACCAGCACGTCAATCTGGGGATGGGCGGCGGCAAATGCGTCCCAGTCGGCCCCGACCGCCACATCAAGGCGATGGGCGGTGGCGTTGATCTCGTGGGCGATGCTTTCGGCACGGTCGAGGTGCTGGTCGGTCACGATGACCGTGGCGCCCTCATCGGTAAAGCGGCGGGCGATGGCGGCCCCGATGCCGCGACCTGCGCCGGTCACGACGCAAAGTTTGTCTGTCAGACGTGTCATGAAAAATCCTTGAAAACAGAAAAAAGACCCGCCCATCTGGCGGGGGCTGGTGCGTTTACCGGCAATGCCGTGTCACTGGTCCACTGGACTTTCTCCTGTTCGCTGGCATTCAGGATAGGGGGGCAGGTCGCCTGTCGCAAGGGGGCCACGGTGCGCGCGCGACTTTCGACGCCGTGTCAGGACTTGCGCGGCATGTTTTTGCGGCTTTTGCCATTGTAATTTCTTGAATGCTGGTTTTATGTAGGCGTGTGGTGGTCCGTTCTGTGACCACCTTTATGAGTTTCGCTGGCGTGTGACTGGTCGATGGCAACAGCTGCCCGACATCATGCTCCAGACCGATTGGGCCCCAAAAAAGGCCAAAGAGACGCCCGCACCGCCAAGGCGGAGGGCATGTAACAGGCACCGGGTGATGTAAAACCCTGCGTGTCGGAGAAGAAACGCGATGAAGCGCGCGAACACATTGATGGACCGAGCAGAGGCCGTACGCGGCCCCCTTGGCCGCGCGTCTGCCGTCGCCCAGACAAGACACCCCCTGCAACCTCACCTCAACGCCCCCCCGGGGCGTCGTCGGCGATTGCCGGGGTGCACACGGAAAACATGGCTAAGAAAATGCTTATCGATGCCACCCACGCGGAAGAGACCCGCGTTGTGGTGGTCGACGGAAACAAGGTCGAGGAGTTCGATTTTGAATCCGAAAACAAACGCCAGCTGGCTGGCAACATCTATCTCGCAAAGGTAACGCGCGTCGAACCGTCGCTTCAGGCGGCTTTTGTGGATTATGGTGGGAACCGGCATGGATTCCTGGCGTTTTCGGAAATCCATCCCGATTACTATCAGATCCCCGTCGCGGATCGCGAGGCGCTCATGGAAGAAGAGCGCGCCTATGCAGAGGCCATGAAGGCCCGCGACGAAGAAGAAGAAAAAGAAAAGCCAAAACGCCGCCGGTCGCGGTCGCGCAAGCCCAAGACCAAGCAGACCGAAACGCCTGTTGCGGCGGAAGAGGCTGCGGCTGCGGAGCCCCAGATCGAGGGCATGGAGACCATCGACCTTGATGAGTCAGGAGACGACACCGAAGGGCTGTCG
Source organism: Shimia fortis (assembly GCF_040225985.1). Taxonomy (NCBI): domain Bacteria; kingdom Pseudomonadati; phylum Pseudomonadota; class Alphaproteobacteria; order Rhodobacterales; family Roseobacteraceae; genus Shimia; species Shimia fortis. The sequence goes on along the minus strand of NZ_JBBPEU010000003.1, from coordinate 86,587 downwards.
CCGATGGAGCTTGTCGCGGAGACGCCTGTCGAAGAACCCGTTGACGAGGCGGAAACGGTCGAGGCGGAAGCGGTTGAGACACAGGATGCCGCGCCCGAAGAGGTGACCGCCGAGGCAGAAGCGCCTGTCGAGCCTGAAGCCGAAAAGGCTTCGGACACAGATGCAGACGCAGAGGCTGTTGAAGCGACTGAAGAGGTTGCAGAACCGGCGGCGGAAAAGACTGTCGCGGAAACAGAAGAGGCCGCTGATACGGCGTCTGACGAGACAGAGTCTGAAAGCACCGACGAAGACCCCGAGACCCCGGGCAAGACCATGGCCATGGCCACGGAAGGCGAAGACCCGACCGTGACGCTGGACCCCGAAACCGGTGAAGAGACCGAAACCGATGGCGAGGTCGCGGCGGCAGAAGACGTGTCCGAGGCCGAGACGGTGGAAGATGCCGCCCCCGAGGCCGAGGTCGACAGCGCCCCAGAAGAAGAGGCTTCGACAGAGCCCGTTGAAGTCACAGAAACGGTGGAAGAGGCAAAAGCCCGGGAAACCGAAGAGGTTGCCGAACCTGTCGAAGAAGACGACACACCCAAACGTTCGGATGCGGCGGAAAAGGACGAGACCATCGAGTCCGTCGCCGATGAGGACGATAGCGAGGATATCCGTCCGCCGCGCAAGCCGCGTCCGCGCCGCTACAAGATCCAAGAGGTCATCAAGGTGCGCCAGATCATGCTGGTGCAGGTGGTCAAGGAAGAACGCGGCAACAAGGGCGCTGCGCTGACCACTTATCTGTCGCTGGCAGGGCGTTACTGCGTCCTGATGCCGAATACCGCGCGCGGTGGCGGGATTTCCCGCAAGATCACCAACGCGGCAGATCGCAAGAAACTCAAGGAAATCGCGAACGAGATCGAGGTGCCCTCGGGCGCGGGTCTGATCATCCGCACGGCCGGTGCAAAACGCACCAAGGCCGAGATCAAGCGCGACTATGAATATCTCCAGCGCATGTGGGAGCAGATCCGTGCCCTGACGCTGAAATCCATCGCGCCTGCCAAGATTTATGAAGAAGGCGATCTGATCAAACGTTCGATCCGCGACCTATATAACCGCGAGATCGACGAGGTTCTGGTCGAAGGCGAACGCGGCTATCGCATTGCCAAGGACTTCATGAAAATGATCATGCCGTCCCATGCGAAGAACGTGAAACAGTATGGCGATCAACTGCCGCTGTTCGCGCGTTATCAGGTGGAAAGCTATCTGTCGTCGATGTTCAACCCGACGGTTCAGCTGAAATCGGGCGGTTATATCGTGATCGGTGTGACCGAGGCGCTTGTCGCCATCGACGTCAACTCGGGCCGGGCCACCAAGGAAGGTTCGATCGAGGAAACCGCGCTCAAGACCAACCTTGAGGCAGCCGAAGAGGTGGCCCGCCAGTTGCGCCTGCGGGATCTCGCCGGTCTGATCGTGATCGACTTTATCGACATGGATGAGCGCAAGAACAACGCCGCCGTCGAAAAGCGCATGAAGGACAAGCTCAAGACCGACCGTGCCCGCATTCAGGTGGGGCGGATCTCGGGCTTTGGCCTGATGGAGATGAGCCGCCAGCGCCTGCGCCCCGGCATGATCGAGGCGACAACCCAGCCGTGCCCGGCCTGCCACGGCACCGGCCTGATCCGCTCGGATGACAACCTTGCGCTGTCGATCCTGCGCCAGATCGAAGAGGAAGGCACACGTCGCCGGTCTCGTGAGGTGTTGGTGAAATGTCCGGTGGCAATTGCCAACTACATCATGAACCAGAAGCGCGAACATGTCGCCCAGATCGAGGCGCGATATGGCCTGTCTGTGCGCATCGAAGGGGACATGCACCTGATCTCGCCCGAGTTCACGCTTGAAAAATTCAAGACCGCAACCCGCAAGGTGGCCGAGCCTGCGGCGCAGGTCGTGTCGGTCGACATGTCCCTGATGGACGAGATCGACGGCGAAGCGGTTGAAGTCGAGGCCGAAGCGGTGGAGACGCCGGACACGGACGAGTCGGACACCAAGCCCAAGAAACGCCGTCGCCGGCGTCGTCGTAGCCGCAGTCGCAGCAGCTACAGCCAGGATGATGCGAACGCATCCGAGAGCAATGGCGAGTCCGAGGAAGAGAACGAGTCGCAATCGTCCGAAGTAGTGACTGAGGCGGATAGTACGGACGACGCGGGCGAAGAGACCGGCAAGAAGAAATCGAGCCGCTCGCGGTCGCGCAGCCGGTCACGCTCGAAAAAGCCGGAAGAGACCCAAGCCGCCGAAGAGACGGCAGGCGATGCAGACGGTCAGACCTCTGCGGACGAGGCTGCACCCGAGGTGGCGGCTGCCGAAGGGGCGGCCCCGGACGAGGCGGATATCGTGGAAGAGGCGACGGAAACCCCTGATGCGGCTGAAACTGCCGAGGAAACTGCGGCGCCCGAAGAGGCGTCTGTAGAGGCCGGGGCCCCTGTAGAGCCTGTGGATGTGGTGGAAAACGGGGCCGATAGCCAGGAGCCCGTGCCCGCCGAAGCACCTGTTGAAGCCGCAGAGCCGGAACAGGAAGAGGTGGCCGAAGTGGTTGAAGAGCCTGCCGCACCGCCCAAGCCCAAGCGCAAGGGCTGGTGGTCAATGGGCCGCTAACCTTCTGGTTTCAGAAAAAAGAACAGGGCTGCGGCGAAAGCTGCGGCCTTTTTCATGTCAGCGTTGGGCTTGTGTGTCCGGAAACGTTTTTGCAGTGCAAAAACGTGCCTGCGGCGCGAGTATTTTTGGCAAGATGAAGGACAGGGGTGACGCCGGGCCGGTCAGGGGCGCTTTTCGACGAGGAAGGTCAGAGTGCCGCCGGCCTCGCTGCTGTCGAGCAGGGTGTGACCGCTTTCGTTGCAGAAATGCGGGACGTCCACAATGGCGGCGGGATCGTCGGCCAACAGGCGAATGCGGTCACCCGCCTCAAGCGCCTTGAGGCGTTTGCGCAATTTCAGAACGGGCAGGGGGCACAACAGGCCAATGGCATCAAGCTCGTGGGTCATGTCCTTCACATATGCGCGATATCGGGGCCTGTCCACAAGGATGTGACACCTCTGCCCCGTGACCTTTCCGGCGCTTTGCCGTAAGTCCCTAGCATGTTTGGAATCGACATCATCGACGCGGGCCTTTTGCCTGCCATGTTCGTGGCGCTGTTTGCCGGGGTTATCTCGTTCCTGAGCCCCTGCGTGTTGCCGATTGTGCCACCCTATCTCGCCTACATGAGCGGGGTCAGCGTGACCGACCTGTCCGAGGGCAAGTCTGGCGGGCGCAAGGCGGTGGTGCCGGCGCTGTTTTTTGTGCTGGGGCTGTCGACCGTGTTCCTGTTCCTGGGCTTTGCGGCCTCGGCGGTGGGCACGCTGTTTCTGGCCTATCAGGGCTGGTTCAACACGGTAGCGGGCGTCATCGTGATGGTTTTTGGCGCGCATTTCATCGGGATCTACCGGATCGGGTTTCTGGATCGCGAGGCTCGCATGGATGTGGGCGACCAGGGCGGCTCGTCTTTCGGGGCCTATATCCTCGGGTTGGCCTTTGCGTTTGGCTGGACGCCCTGCATTGGCCCGCAACTGGGGGCGATCCTGTCGCTGGCGGCGGGCGAAGCGTCCGTGGCGCGCGGCACTTTGCTGCTGGCGGTCTATGCCGCGGGACTCGGCATTCCGTTCCTGCTGGTCGCGGCCTTCCTGCCGCGCATGGGCGGGGTAATGGGCTGGATGAAGCGCCATATGGAACAGATTGAGCGGGTGATGGGCCTTTTGCTGTGGACCATCGGGTTGTTGATGCTGACCGGCGGGTTCTCGGCCTTTTCCTACTGGCTTTTGGAGACCTTCCCGGCGCTCGCCACGCTTGGTTGATTGCCGTAACAGCCAATATCTTGAAAAGCGCGCCAAATCTGGCGCGCTTTTGTCTTACTTCGGACCAAAAGGGCGAGTAACCTGCCTGCAAGACGAGGTAAGCAGATGGGCCAAGGCGCAGAAAAACAGGTGCAGCGCAGGCGGGTGTTCTACATCCCCGGCTATGACCCCATTCACCCGCGCCGCTATCGCGAGCTCTATCGCAAAGAGGGCGCGGCGCAGGCGCGTATTTCCGGCTATGAGATCGATCTGACCCCCAAACAGACCAAGGGGCGGTATGGCTGGTATGTGACCGGCCATATAGACGGCACCGTGACCGAGGCCGATTTCGAGGTGCTGGTCTGGTCCGACATCGTGCGCGACAGCATGGAACAGGGCATTGCGGGAACCTACCTGCAACTTGTCCGCACCGCCTGGGCCTATATCGGTTCGGGCGCCTTGTGGCGTCTGATGCGGCTGCGCAAGGGGCCGGTGATTGCGGCACTGTATCCCGTGGTGTTCCTGTTGGTGCAATTGCTGATCGCGATGATCTCGGCCTACGGGATCGGGCAGTTGCTGGCCATGACCCTGCCGGACTGGACCGCGTGGGTGGGGGTGGTGATGGTGCCGCTGGTTCTGAACTGGTTTCGCAAACGCGATGGCAAGTTCTTTGCCTATTACCTGATGCATGACTATGCCTATTCCGCACAATCCAAAGGCGCCAACCCGCCCGAGCTTGAGACGCGGTTGTCTGAATTTGCCGATGTGATCGCCGAGGCCCTTCAGGGTGACGTGGACGAGGTTCTGGTGGTCGGCCATTCCTCGGGTGCGCATCTGGGTGTGTCAATCTTGGCCGATCTGCTGCGCGCGGGCCGGGTGCCGGCGGACGGGCCGGCGCTGGGATTCCTGTCGCTGGGGCAGGTGGTGCCGATGGTGTCGTTCCTGCCCAAGGCCGGTCGTTTGCGGCAGGACCTGCATGACCTGTGCCAGCGGGACGAGATCGCATGGGTGGACATCACCGCGCCCGGTGATGGCTGCGCCTTTGCGTTGTGTGATCCGGTCAGCGTGTCCGGGGTTGCGCCCGAAGCGGGCAAACGCTGGCCACTGGTGGTGTCGGCGGCCTTTACCCAGACCCTCAGTCCCGAACGCTGGAAAGAGCTGCGCTGGCGGTTCTTCCGGCTACATTTTCAATATCTCTGCGCATTTGACCGGCCCGGCGACTATGATTATTTCCAGATCACCGCAGGTCCGCGCACGCTGGCGGCGCGTTACGCGGGGCGCAGCCCGTCGAAAAGCCGGATCGAAAAGCCGGTCAACAAGTTCACGGGGAGGGCGCTGTGAGCGATCTGCCCCCCAAACCGGCCTCGCGTCCCGACAAGGTTTCGCTGCTGAAATATGCACGCCTGTTCCGGCAGGATATCCTGTCAGCACAGCCTGCGCGTCTGTATCGGGCATGGATGGCCGAATTCCGCACGCCGTTTTTTCGCTCTTACCTGTTGAACCAGCCCGAGCTTGTGAAAACTGTGCTGAAAGACCGGCCCGACGACTTTCCGAAAAGCAGCCGGATCAGCGAGGGCCTGCGCCCGCTCTTGGGCAATTCGGTGTTTCTGACCAATGGTGCGGTGTGGAAACAGCAACGGCGGATCATTGACCCGGCCTTTGAGGGGGGGCGTCTGCGCGACACGTTTCCGGCGATGTGGCAGGCTTCTGAAGCGATGGTGGCGCGTTTGGGTCACAGGGTCGGAGAGACCGTCGAAATTGAGGAAGAAACCAGCCACGCGGCGGCGGACGTGATCTTTCGCACGCTGTTTTCGATCCCGATCGAACACGAGGTTGCGGGCAAGGTGTTTTCGGAGTTCCGTGACTATCAACGCACACAGCCGATCCTGAATGTGGGCGCGTTCCTGCCCCTGCCACGTTGGGTGCCACGGTTTCACAAACGCCGCACAAGGCAGGCCGCGGCGTCGATCCGGGGGCTGATTGCGCAGCTGACCGAGGCGCGCATGGCCGAGATCATGGCAGGCACCGCGCCGGATGATCTGGCCACCAAGATCATGACCACGCGCGATCCTGAAACGGGCGAGACGTTTTCGACCTCGGACATGGTGGATCAGGTGGCCATTTTCTTTCTGGCCGGACACGAGACCAGTGCCTCGGCGCTGGCCTGGACCCTGTATCTGGTGGCGCGCTATCCCGAATGGCAGGACCGGATCGCCGAAGAGGCGCAGGCGCTGGAAGGGTGTGACTTCTCGGTGATGGGCAAGCTGCGGATCAGCCGCGACGTGTTCCGCGAGGCGCTGCGCCTTTACCCGCCGGTGCCGATGATGGTGCGCCAGAACAGCTGTCCCGAACAGTTCCGCGAACGTGACATCCGGCCGGGCAGCCAGATGGTGTTGTCGCCCTGGCATCTGCACCGGCATGAACGGCTGTGGGACAATCCTGACGGGTTTGATCCGGACCGGTTCGCCACCGAGAACGGCAAAACCTGTCTGCGCGAGGCCTATATGCCGTTTTCAAGCGGCCCGCGTGTGTGTACCGGTGCCGGGTTTGCGATGGTCGAGGGGCCGTTGATCCTGTCGATGCTGTTGAAACATTATCGGGTCGAAGCCGTGGGGCCTGCGCCCGTGCCTGTGGCGTATCTGACGGTACGCTCAAAGGACGGGATATTCCTGCGCCTGACGAAAAGGTGAGGTGAGGGGCGCTGCCCCTCTTGACGCCGGGGGCGTCAATTCACCCCGAGGTATTTGACCCAAGAAAAAGGCTGGCCGTGGTTATTCGGCGCTAAGGTCGTGCCACCAGACACCGGGCAGCCATTCCACCCCGTCGCCGTAGATGGGCAGGGTGTCGGGGAATTTCAGGTCGCTCTTATGGGCGATGCGGCCCACGGCATAGGTCCAGATCGGAATCACGTAGCGCCCCGTGGTCAGGGCGCGGTCCAGCGCATGGGCGGCGGTTTCAAAGGCGTCGGGGCTTTCGGCACGGGTCAGGCGGGTGATCATGGCATCCACTGCGGGTGATGCGATGCCCATCAGGTTGCGCGAGCCTTCCTGTGCGGCGGCGGCACTGCCCCAATAGAGCGCCTGTTCATTGCCGGGGCTGAGCGACAGCGCGCGCCGGAAATCGGTCATGTCGAAGTTGAAATCGTTGAGGCGCTGGTTGTACTGGGCGTTGTCCACCGTGGTGACGGTGACAAAGATGCCGAGTTTTTCCAGAGATTTTCGGTAGATATCGACAATTGCCTGATCCTGTTTGTCGCCCTGGCGCAGCAGGATTTCAAACGTGAAAGGTTGACCGTCGGGGGCGTGCATGACGCCGTTCTGCACCTCGAATCCGGCGGCGTCGAGAAGCTGCATTGCCTTGCGCATGTTGCGCCGGTTGCGGGCGCTGCCGTCTGATGCAGGCAACTCATACGCCGCCAGAACATCCGTAGAGAGGCTGTCGGCATAAGGAATAAGCAGGGCCGCGACCTCTTTCGGGGCGGGACCGGACGACATGGCAAGGTAAGAGCCCGAGAAGTATGAATTAATGCGCGGCTGGCGTCCGCCGGTCAGGGTGTCGGCGATGAATTCATAGTTGAACGCATGGATCAGCGCGTCGCGCACGCGGATATCGTCGAACGGCGCACGCCGCGTGTTCATGGCCAGCCCGGTCATGCCCGAGGGTTTCTGGTGCGGAATTTCCGATTTCACGATCTCGCCCGAGGTCACGGCGGGAAAGTCATAGCGTGCGGCCCAGGCCTCGGCGTTGAATTCGCGGTAGTAGCTGAGCGCGCCGGCCTTGAACGCTTCGAACATGACATCGCCGTCCCCGTAGAAGTCGATACGGATCTCGTCGAGATTGGCAATGCCCTGCCGCAGGGGCAGATCCTTGGCCCAGTAGTCGGGATTGCGGCGCAGGGTGACATGGCGTCCGGCCTCGAAGTCTGCCACCGTATAGGGCGCGGTGCCGATGGGAATATCGTTCAACGTGGCGGCGGTGATGTCTTTGCCGTCCCATTGCGCCTTTTTCAGGATCGGCCGCAGTCCCGCGATCAGCGCCAATTCGCGGTCAGGCGTATTGAAGGTGAGGCGCACGCTGCGCGGTCCGGTCTGTTCGATCCGGTCGACCTTGGACCAGAACCCGAGATAGCGGGGGTGGCCGCGCGTGCCGAGAACCTCGTAAGACCAGATCACATCCGCGACTGTGACCGGCGTACCGTCCGAGAATCGGGCCTCTTCACGCAGGGTGAATTCAACCCATTCGCGGTTCGGTCCGGTCTCGACCGATTCGGCCAGAAGCCCGTAAAGGGTGAAAGGTTCGTCCCAGTTTCTCCCCATAAGGGATTCATAGGCAAGGTGGCGCAACTGCCATGGCACCGTCCCTTTCAGCACGAACGGATTGAGCGAATCGAAGCCGCCGGTGTTGCCGGTGACGATTTTGCCACCCTTGGGAGCGTCGGGGTTGGCATAGGGGAGAGACACAAAATCCTGTGGTAGGGCAGGGTCCCCATACATAGCGATGCCATGTTTTGGTTCTGACGACACGAAGGAAGCCCACGAAATAAGGCTGATCACGGTCAATGCCCGGGCCACGGGGCGGAAACATACTGGTCGCATGGTGAGAACAATCCTGCACTGCCTTGTTTTTATTGGGGCCAAGCTAACGGGGGATTCAAGCCTTATCAAACTTTTAGCTTGGACTCTCGGCGTCGGAACGCTTATAAAGGTGTCACTGCTCGATAGGTTTCTTGCCTGTATGAAACCTGCCTCAATGACTATACCCCGGCCTTGCGCCGGGGTTTTTTTTGCTTTGGCGACAGGTGGGTAAGAATACGTAACAGGGTCAGAAACCCCTTATTTTGCTGATGCAGCATGATATGGTGCGCGGGACTCGGACATAGAAGGAAAGTCTCATGACACTGGCAGGTAAATCCGCAATCATCACCGGTTCGAACTCGGGAATCGGGTTGGGAATCGCGCGCGAACTGGCCCGCGCGGGGGCGAATGTGGTGTTGAACTCTTTCACCGACCGCGACGAAGACCACGCGCTGGCGGCGTCGATCGCACAGGAATTCAATGTCGAGGCCCAATATGTAAAGGCCGACATGTCCGATGGCGAGGAATGCCGCGATCTGATCGCCAAGGCAGGGGGCTGTGATATCCTTGTGAACAATGCAGGGATCCAGCACGTGGCCCCGATTGACGAGTTCCCGGTCGAGAAATGGGATGCCATCATCGCGATCAACATGAATTCGGTCTTTCACACCACGGCGGCGGCGCTGCCGGTGATGCGTGAACGCGGCTGGGGCCGGATTGTGAATATCGCTTCGGCCCACGGGCTGACCGCGTCGCCCTACAAGGCGGCCTATATCGCGGCCAAGCACGGCGTGGTCGGCATGTCGAAAACCGTGGCGCTGGAGACCGCCCAAGAGCCGATCACCTGCAATGCGATCTGTCCGGGCTATGTGCTGACCCCGCTGGTCGAGGCGCAGATCCCTGACACAATGCGGGAATACAATATGTCTCGGGACGAGGTGGTCAAGAACGTGATGCTGACCCGTCAGCCTTCGAAAGAGTTTGCAACGGTGGAACAGCTGGGCGGCACAACCGTGTTCCTGTGTTCGGACGCAGCGGCGCAGATCACCGGCACCACGATCAGCGTGGATGGCGGCTGGACCGCGCTGTAAGCCGATCCTGTCCAGTCAGGCGTGGGGGGCAACCCCCACACCCCCGGAGGCACCTTTAGAAAGATGAAGTCCATGGCGTGCAAGAAGATCAATCTGGCCTTGCAGGGCGGCGGCGCGCATGGCGCCTTTACCTGGGGGGCGCTTGAGGTGTTGCTGGCCGATCCGGATATCGAGATTGCAGGCATGTCGGGCACCTCGGCGGGGGCACTGAACGGGGCGGCGGTCAAGTCCGGCATGATCGAGGCCGGGCGGGCGGGTGCGCTTGAAAACCTCGAGGCGCTGTGGCGGCGCATGGGCGCGGTGGGTGATCTGCATCTTGTGAACTGGCTGACGGGATTGGGGCCGGGGGCAGTGGCCCGCGCGATGGAATATTCGTTGCCCTATTCGGTGGGCGAAACCGTGTCGCGGATGATGTCGCCCTATGTCTACGGGCCGTTCTATCGTAATCCCCTGCGGCCCGTAGTCGAGGCGTTCAACTTTGGCGATGTCTGTTCCGAACAGGGCCCGCGCCTGTTCATCTGTGCCACCAATGTGCGCACGGGCAAGGCGCGGGTGTTTACACGCGAAGAGATCACGACCGATGTGATCCTGGCCTCGGCCTGTTTGCCCACCCTGTTCCAGGCGGTCGAGATTGCAGACCCCGAGACCGGCGAGACAGATGCCTATTGGGACGGGGGCTATACCGGAAATCCGGCGCTGTTTCCCTTGTATGACAAGGGGTTGCCGGACGATATTGTTATTATCAACCTGAACCCGATCGAACGCGCCGAAAAGCCCGTGACCCCGCAGCAGATTCAGAGCCGGATCAACGAGATCAGCTTTAACGCAGCACTACTGGGGGAATTGCGGGCAATTTCCTTTGTGCAGCGTTTGATCGAACGTGGCGCGCTGGCTGAGGGCGAGATGAAGCACGTCAAAGTGCATATGATCTCGGATGACGCGCTGATGAATGATCTTTCGGTGGCCACCAAGACCGTGCCGACGCCCTATATCCTGAACGAGTTGAAAAAGGCCGGGCGTGTGGCGGCAGAGACATTTCTTGCCAAGCACAAGGATGACCTTGGCACGCGCAGCAGCGTGGATCTGCAAGCGACCTTTGGCTGAGGATCAGTCTTCGTCCAGCGGCAGAGACGGGTCTTTGGGGTTGGGATAGACCAGACCGGCCGAGATCACCAGTTTGGCCGCGTCCTCGATCGTCATGTCCAGCTCCATGATGTCCTCTTTGGGAAAGAACAGCAGGAACCCCGAGGTCGGGTTGGGCGTCGTCGGGATAAAGACGCCCATCAGGCGATCACCGGTCTGGGCCTTCTGGTCCACCTCGCCTTTGGCGTCGGTCGAGATAAAGCCGATCGCCCAGATTCCCTTGCGTGGGTATTCGATCAGGCAGGCCTTTTCAAAGGTGCGTTCTGTCTGGGCAAAGACCGTTTCGGCGATCTGTTTCACCCCGGAATAGATCGACCGCACCACCGGCATCCGCAAGACAAGGCTCTCGGCGAAATTGATCATCGACCGGCCGATCAGACCCTTGGCAATCCAGCCCACCATGATGGTGAAAACAAGGAAGAATACTACGCCAAGGCCGCGCAGGTTGATGTCGACATATTGTTCGGGCTGGAAGGCGTCAGGCACCAGTGGCAACACCACGTTGTCGAACCATCCGATGATGGTCCAGACCAGCCAGACCGTCATGCTGACCGGTGCAATCACGACAATACCCGTCAGGAACGACGCGCGCAGGCTGGCGAACAGGCCGGGTTTGCGGGGCGGGGGCAGGTCTTCGTCGAAAGGCGTGGTCATGTAACGTCCATGAGAGTTTAAACGTTACCTAGGTATATCCTGTGTGCGGTGCAAGCACGCTGTGGCGTTTTTGACGTTATTTGGCAGGGGGCGCAAGCTGGGCGGAAATCTCTGCTGCAATTTCCGCCGCCAGCCGCGCATTGTTCAGCACAAGGGCGATATTCGCCTCAAGCGAGCGGCCCTCTGTCAGCTCAAAAATGCGCGACAGCAGGAAGGGCGTCACGCCCTTGCCGGTGATTCCCTGTGCGGTGGCCTCGGTCGTGGCCTGCGCGATGATCGGGGCCAGCGTGTCGGCGGGAATATCCGCCGTCTGCGGAATGGGATTGGCCACCAATTGCCCACCGGGCAGGCCAAGCTCGGCGCGCAACAGATGCGCGCGGGCGATCTCGGACGGGGTGTCCATGCGCAGGGGCGCGGCCAGGTCCGAGGTGGCGGACCAGAAGGCCGGAAAGCTGTCTTGACCATAGGCGATGACCGGCACGCCGCCGGTTTCCAGCACTTCGAGCGTTTTGGGAATGTCGAGAATGGCCTTGGCACCGGCGGCCACGACCGTGACGGCGGTCTGGGCCAGTTCGGTCAGGTCGGCAGAGATGTCAAAACTGTTTTCCGCGCCCTTGTGCACCCCGCCAATGCCGCCGGTGGCAAAGACGTGAATGCCGGCCATGCGGGCCGCGATCATGGTGGCGGCAACCGTGGTGGCCCCCGTGCCACCCTGCGCCATGCAGACGGCCAGATCGGCGCGCGACAGTTTCGCCGCATCGGGCGTCTGGGCCAGCTGTTCCAGCTGTGCCCCGGTCAGGCCCGCATACAGCGTGCCGTCGATCACGGCGATGGTTGCGGGGGTGGCCCCGCCCGCGCGGATCACGCCCTCGACCTTGCGGGCCATTTCAAGGTTCTGGGGCCATGGCATCCCGTGGGTGATGATCGTGCTTTCCAGCGCGACCACGGGGCGTCCTTGGGCCAGCGCGTCCGAGACTTCGGGGGCAAGGGTGATCAGGCTCATTTCGCGTCTCCTCCCGAGACATAGGTGGCGGCGGCGTGCAGGGCCCGCGACAGGGCCTCGGAGCGGTCGCATCCGGCGGCTTCGGCGGCAATATGCGCGGCCATGAACGTATCGCCTGCGCCGGTCACACGGGTCACAAGAACCGAAGGCGGGGTTTGGGTCAGAACGCCGTCGAGGCTGGCGTCGCTGGCCGAGGCGCCGCCATCCGTCACCAGCGCCCGCTTGGCCCCGCGCGCCAGAAGGCCCGACGCGGCCTCGTCCGAGGTGGAAAACGTGGTCTGGCACAAGAGACCGGCTTCTTCGAGGTTCACATAAAGCACGGCGCGGTCGTGGGTCAGAAAGGGCATCAGCCGCGTGGCCTTGCCCGGGCTGGCCGGCGCGACGCGCAGGTCGGCGTCGGCGAAAAGGGAACTGCGCGCAATGCTTTCCAACAGGGCCTGTGTCAGGTTGCCGTCCAGCGCGATGAACCCGCGGTAGGGGGCCTTGGCGCTGCCCAAGACGCCGTTCTGCAAGGGGCGCAGGATCTTGTCGCCCGCAGCTTCAAGCGAATGCGCATCAGCAATTGCGGCAATCAGACCGTTGGCGCCTTCGACGGCCATGTACTGGTCCGTGGGCAGGTCTTCGGACCGATAGACATGGTCCGTCACCATCCCGAGTGCCTGACAGGCATTCATCAATTCATGGCCTGCGGGGTCCTGTCCGATAGCGGTCAGCAACCCGGGGCGCAGCCCGAACCGGGCCAGTGTCATGGCGATGTTCATCGCCACGCCGCCCGGCAGGCGGGTGATCCGTCCGGGCACGTCCGAGCCCTGCCGCATATGCGCGGGCGATCGGCCGATCACGTCCCAGAGGACGGACCCGATACAGAGAATGTCGGGATCATGTGTCATGCAGGATTTGTCGCCCTTTGCGCGGGTCTTGGCAAGCGTTGAGGTGCGCCGGGGCAATCCCGGCTTATGCAAAGGCCGCGCGGAATTCGGCCAGTTGCGCAACCGGGTCTTCGGTGTTCCAGATTTCCTCGCCAATGCCGAAAAAGTCGGTGAAGGGCGACAAGGCGCGGATGATGTCTATGTCCAGCGCACCCTCTGCCACAACCGGCACCTCGATCATCTCGGACCACCACTGGAACAGATCCCGTTCGGCCACGGTGCCGTCGCCCAGCGGCGTGTTGCCTACGGGTCCGAAGGAAATATAGTCACAGCCCAGTTCGCCAGCGGTCATGCCGTCATGGGACGAGGCTCCGCAGAAGGCCCCGACAATGGCATCATCGCCCAGATCCTTGCGGGTCTTGCGGACCGACCGCGCGCCGTCGGTCAGGTGCACGCCGTCCAGACCCAGACGTTCGGACAGGACGATATGTTCGGAAATCACGATGGCCACGTCGCGCGCGATACAGGTTTCGCGCAGCACATCGGCGGCACGGCTGATACGGTCTTCGTCACGGGTGGCCAGCGCAAGCCGCACGCAGGCGATGTCATGCGCGTCCAACACGCGGCCCAACTGGTCGGGGAAGCGGCTGAGTTCGATCTCGGGCGGGGTGATGAGATAGATCTGGGGCAGCTCGGTTTCGGCCATCTTCGGGCTCCTTCATGGGGTATGTCGCGCCGCTATAGCGTGGATTTTCGCGCTTGGCTACTTTGTCCGTCGCGATGCGGAAATTCAAGGGCGCGGTCGCGGGGGGGGCGCTGCAAGGGCTGTGCGAAACCACAGGTTTTTCACAAAGACCGGGGGCTTTGCCTTGTGTTTTGCGGGGGGTAGGGCGATATGGGCGGGCAGAGTGACTTGATGGAGTGGCCGATGCCCAGTGGAAACCCGCAACCCGCCTTTGTTCTCGTGCGCCCGCAGATGGGCGAGAATATCGGAGGCGCGGCGCGTGCAATGTGGAATTTCGGACTGGACCGGATGCGGATCGTCGACCCGCGCGACGGCTGGCCGAACCAGAAAGCGATTGCCATGGCTTCGGGCGCGGGGCGCTTGCTGGACGAGGCGCTGCTGACCGAGAGCGTCGAAGACGCGCTGGAAGACTGCCACTATGTGTTTGCGACCACGGCACGGGCGCGCGGCCTGACCAAGCCCGTGGTCACGCCCGAACGCGCGATGGAAATTACCCGCGAGAAAATCGCCGCAGGCGAAAAGGTCGCCGTTCTGTTCGGGCCGGAACGTGCGGGCCTTGAGAATGAGGATATCGCCAAGGCCAACGCGATCATCAACGTACCGGTCAATCCGGAATTTGCCTCGCTGAACCTTGCGCAATGCGTGTTGCTGACCGCCTATGAATGGCGTCGTCAGTCGGTCGAGGTCACGCCCGAACGGGTGGACATGGCCAAGACAGAATGGGCCAGCCAGAAAGAGATGGAAGCCCTCACCACGCATTATGAAGAGCGTCTGGAAGAGGCCGGGTTCTTCTTTCCTGCCGAGAAGGCCGAGGGCATGAAGCTTAACCTGCGTAACATGTGGTCGCGAATGCCGCTCACACGCGCGGACGTACAGATGCTGCACGGGGTTTTGCGGCAAATGGTGCGTTGGAAAGAGCGCAGCGACCAATAACGTCGCAGGCGCTTGAAGGCGGGCAGGGGGCGCTCTACTCTCACCCGAAACTCTTTTCCGGACATGGTGCAAGGGACAAACATGAGCCAGAAACGCAGCATCTTTGAAGAGGTGGGCGACAGCCCTGCCAAGGACCAGCCCAGAGCCGCCGTGGGTGGCATTGACAAAGGGCAGCGCGGAGCGCGCCGGGGACTCCGGGCGTGGCTGATGGTGCTGTTTGCCATGGTCGTGGTGATGATCGTCGTGGGCGGCCTGACCCGTCTGACCGACAGCGGCCTGTCGATCACCGAATGGCGCCCCGTGACCGGCGCCATCCCCCCGATGAACGAGGCCGACTGGCAATCGGAATTCGACAAATACAAGCAGATCGACCAATGGGAAATCGAGAACCAGTGGATGACGCTGGACGATTTCAAATACATCTACTGGTGGGAGTGGGGACACCGCCAGATCGGCCGCGTGATCGGCCTTGTCTGGGCACTTGGCTTTGCGGGCTTTGCGATTGCGGGGAAAATTCCGACCGGTTGGACCAGCCGCCTGTTCCTGATTGGGGCGCTTGGCGGGGTGCAGGGCGCCGTCGGCTGGTGGATGGTGGCCTCGGGCGTGACCTCGGGCGAAGGGGTCACGACGGTGGCTTCGTACCGACTGGCGACCCATCTGGGGCTGGCCTTTGTCATTCTGGGCTTTATCGCGTGGTACGTGTTCCTGTTGGGCCGGGAAGAACGCGACCTGATGCAGGCGCGCCGGGGCAAGGAAGACAAGCTGTTCTCGCTCTCGACCGGATTGCTGCACGCGACCTTCGTACAGATTCTGTTGGGCGCGCTGGTGGCAGGCATTGACGCGGGACGGTCCTATACCGATTGGCCTCTGATGGGCGGGCAGGTCATCCCCCCGGATCCGTTCCTGATCGAACCCGTGTGGAAGAACTTCTTTGAAAATCCGGGGCTGGTGCAGTTCATTCACCGGGTCTGGGGCTATCTTCTGGTCGCCTTTGCCGTGGTGGTCTGGCTGCGCGGGCGCAAGTCGGCCCATGCAGCGACGCGCTTTGCCTTCAACGCGGTGATGGCGTCGATCGCGATCCAGCTTCTGATGGGTATCGGCACGGTGCTTTATGCCGCGCAGGTGCACATCGCGATCACCCATCAGATCGTCGCGATCCTTGTCTGGGTTCTGGTCCTGCGGGCGCGGTTCCTGTCGCATTTTCCGCAGACCCAATCCATTCGGAAAGGATAACCCATGGCGGCCTATGATGATTTGATGGCGTTCCAGCACACGACCGAGGCACTGGGGCAGGTGGCGGGTCGGCTGGGATGGGACCAGGAAACCGTGATGCCGCGCGGCGCCGCGCCCCAGCGGGCCGAGGAAATGGCCGCCATGGAAAGCGTGCTGCACGCCCGCAGGACCGATCCGCGCATCGGCGAGTGGCTGGCGCAGATCGACGATGCCACGCTGGACGCGGTTGGACAGGCGCAGATGCGTTTGATCCGCAAAAGTTATGCCCGCAGCCTGAAAGTGCCCGCCGACCTGGCCGCCGAGATCGCCCGTGTCACCAGCCGCGCACAAGGCCAGTGGGCCACGGCGCGCGCGGCCGAGGATGTCGCGGCCTTTCTGCCGGTGCTGGACGAAGTGGTTCGCCTGAAACGGCAGGAAGGGCAGGCGCTGGCCGAGGGTGGCGATGTCTATGACGCCATGATCGACGATTACGAACCGGACATGACGGCGACCGAGTTGCAGGCCATGTTCGACGCCATGCGCCCGCGTCTGGTGGCGCTGCGCGCGGCGGTTTTGGACCAACCCACGCCCGCACGGCTGAGCGGGACATTCCCGGCGGACAAGCAGATGAAGCTGACCCGCAAGCTGGCCCGCGTCTTTGGCTATGACATGTCCATGGGCCGGATCGACAAAGCGGTGCATCCGTTTTCCTCGGGGTCGGCGCATGACGTGCGCATCACTACCCGCACCAGCGAAGACGACCCGTTCAACTGTTTCTATTCAACGATCCACGAAGTCGGGCATGGCTGTTACGAACAGGGTATTGATGACGCCTATGCGTTGACCCCGCTGGGGCGTGGCGTGTCCATGGGCGTGCATGAAAGCCAAAGCCGCATCTATGAAAACCAACTGGGCCGCAGCCGCGCCTTTACAGGCTGGCTGTTTGGGGAAATGCAGGCGGCATTCGGCGACATCGGGGTGGCCGATGCCGATGCGTTCTACAAAACGGTGAACGCGGTGCATAACGGCTATATCCGCACCGAGGCCGACGAGGTGCAGTATAACCTGCACATCATGTTGCGCTTTGACCTTGAGCGTGCGCTGATGGGTGGGGACCTTGCCGTGGGCGATCTCGAGGCGGCGTGGAACGACCGGTTCAAGGCCGATTTCGGCTATGAGGTGGACAAGCCTTCGAATGGCTGTTTGCAGGATGTGCACTGGTCCGTGGGGCTGTTCGGCTATTTCCCGACTTATTCACTTGGCAATGTCTATGCGGGCTGTCTGCATGCGGCGCTGCGCAAGGCCGTGCCGGATCTGGATACCGATCTTGCCAAGGGCAAGACCGGTGCTGCCACAGAATGGTTGCGCGAGAACCTGCAACGCCATGGCGGGCTGCGCACCCCTGACGAAACCATCCGGCAGGCCAGCGGCATGGAGCCCGGGCCCGAGCCTCTCTTGACCTATCTCGAAGAAAAGTTCGCCGACCTGTACGGGATCTGAAAAAAGGGATGAGGGGCGCTGCCCCTCTTGGCCTTCGGCCAATTCACCCCGGAGTATTTTCACCAAGGTGAAGATCAGGTGCCGCAGAAAGTTGCACGGACGCGTTCGGCCTCGGCTGGGGGGCGGCGCAGATCGGCGATCTCGGCATTGTCGTCAAACGGCGCGGCCAGGGCCGCCATCAGGCGCGAAAACGGCGCCATGTCGCCAGTGACGGCCGCCGCGATCATCTCTTCGATGCGGTGGTTGCGCGGGATCAGCACAGGGTTCGCAGTGCGCATGACCTCTTGCGGGGCGTCTTCACGTTCTAGGCGCGTCTGCCACTTGGCGAACCACGGGTCGAAGGCATCGCGGTCAGTGAACTGGTCGCGGGCTGTGCCGGTCGTGAGGGCGGCGAAGGTGTTGGTGAAATCCGCGCCCTGTTCCATCATCATCTGCAACAGGTCGGTGGCCAGCGCGTCATCTTCCGGCTGTGGGTGCACGATGCCGATTTTGCGCAACAATGTGCCGGTCCACATGTCTTGAAGAAGCGCCGGCATCTCGTGGATGATGCCGGTAAAGCGGGTCACTGCGGCGTCGGCATCCGGCATCAGCGGCACCAGTGCCGTGGCCAGTTGGGCCATGTTCCACACAATGATATCGGCCTGCGCAGCATAGGCATAACGCCCGCTACGGTCGATTGAGGAAAACACCGTCATCGGGTGATAGGCATCCATGAAGGCGCAGGGTCCATAGTCGATGGTTTCGCCCGAGATCGCGCAGTTGTCGGTGTTCATCACCCCATGAATAAAGCCGACGGACATCCACTGCGTGACAAGCGCGGCCTGCCGCCTCACAACCGCCTGCAGAAATTCGCCCGGATCCCGGGTCTCGGGAAAATGACGTGCCACGGCATGGTCGAACAGGGCGCGCAGCCCTTCGATGTCCTGTCGCGCGGCCAGCACCTGGAAGGTGCCAACACGGATGTGGCTGCTGGCAACACGGGTCAGAACCGCGCCCGGCAATTCCGTTTCGCGCCGGATTGTTTCACCGGTTGCGACCGCCGCAAGGGCGCGGGTCGTGGGAATGCCAAGGGCATGCATCGCTTCGCTGACCACGAATTCCCGCAGCACCGGTCCAATCCAGGCGCGTCCGTCGCCATTGCGCGAATAGGGCGTGCGCCCCGAGCCTTTCAATTGCAGATCAAACCCCGCGACCTCGCCCAGAAGCACCGCGCGCCCGTCGCCCAGTTGAGGGTTCCAGTGCCCGAACTGGTGCCCGGCGTAAAGCTGTGCCAAAGGATCGGCCCCGTCGGGCACGGTATTGCCGCCGAACACGCGGGCCAGTTCGTCAATATCCTCGGTGCCGGTGATGCCCAGTTCGCGCGCCAGCGGATGGTTGAACGCCAGAAGCTCGGGCGCGGCCACGGGCACCGGCGCCACCCGCGCAAACAGCCGGTCTGGCAGGCGTGCATAACTGTTGTCAAAGGGGATCTGCAGGGCCATGGGGCAACTCACAATTCGCGTGTCATCAGCATGTAGGGGTCACGTGCGCGAAAACCAGTCTTGGCATAGAGCCGTTGTCCGGCGCTGTTGTCCCGATCCACTTCAAGATGCAGCGCCTTGACCCCCGCCTCGGCCAGTGCCTTGGGCAGGGTGATCAGTACCTCGGTCGCAATGCCGCGGCCGCGCACGGCGGGGCGGATGAACAGCTCGTCCACAAAGGCGTCCATGCCGCCGAACTCTACCGACCAGCCGAAAGTGATCACGATATAGCCGATGGGCGCGCGGGTCGGCCCGATCAGGTATACCGCCCCAAGGGGTGACCCTTCCAGCAAGGGCATCAGCGCCGCGCGCCGCTGGTCCTCGGTCCGGGATATGCCCTCTGCCGCGTGAAACGCGGCAACCAGGGGCAAAAGCCGTTCGATATTCTCGGGACGGGCGAGGTGCAGGGCTGCGCTCATAGCCGGGCCAGCCGCTCGGTCAGAAGGTCGAAGAATCCGTCAGCATCCACATCCCCGATGAACAGGGCATTGGGCGTGCGATCGGTCACGCCCCACCAGTCCGCAACCGTCATGCCCAGCGTCAGTTCCGAGCGGGTTTCGATCTCGACATTGATATGACGGCCTGAAAACAGGTCGGGCCGGATCAGATAGGCGGTGACGCAGGGGTCGTGCAGCGGCGCCCCGGCGCTGCCGTATTTTTCCTTGTCAAAGCGTTCGAAGAAATCGGTCATCTCGGCCACCGCGATCCCGACGCGCGTGCCCAAGGCCCGGAAGGCATCGTTGCGCGGCGTTGTGACGAGCGCCTTGTGGGTCACGTCCAGCGGCATCACCACGATCGGTGCGCCCGAGGAAAACACGATATGGGCGGCCTGCGGATCGACATAGATGTTGAACTCGGCGGCGGGGGTAATGTTGCCCACTTCGAAATAAGCGCCACCCATCAGGATGATTTCCTGAACCTTTCCCACGATATCCGGCGCTTTCTCAAACGCCATCGCGATATTGGTCAGGGGCCCAAGCGGACAAAGGGTGACGGAGCCAGCCTCATGCGCGCGCAGGGTGTCGATGATGAAATCCACCGCGTGTTGCTTTTGCAGGGGCATCACCGGATCGGGCAGGTCCGGCCCGTCCAGCCCTGTCTTGCCATGCACATGTTCGGCCGTGACCAGATCGCGTCCCAGCGGGCGATCACATCCGGCAAAGACCTTTACATCAGCTTTGCCGGCCAACTCACAGACAATACGCGTATTTTTCTGCGTCAGGGGTAGGGGCACATTGCCCGCCACCGCAGTGATGCCCAGAACCTCGATCTCGTCGGGGCTGGCCAGTGCCAGAAGAATGGCAACGGCATCGTCCTGTCCGGGATCCGTGTCGATGATGATTTTTCGCGCGGCCATGCGGCACCTTTCCTGTCCGTGTCTGCCCGCGACTTTGGCCACAGACGACACGTCTTGTCCACGCCCCTCGGCAAAAATCGGCACATGTGCTTTTTCTTGGCCAAATACCTCGGAGCGCGAGGCAGCGCCTCGCACAGCGCGCCTGCGCGCTTTCATGAAAAAGGCGCCCGCAAAAGGGCGCCTTCAAATGACTGAAACCACTCGAGAACTTACCCGTCGAAATCCACTTCTTCGGTGAGCTTCAGCGCAGCCGGACGCAGTTTGGCGAGATCCATCAGATTGACGTCATCCGCGGTGAAGTCACCCCAGCCCTGTACCAACGCGTCGGGCGCGGTGCCCGGTGCGATCGGGTATTCGAAATTGGCCTTGGCATAGACTTCCTGCGCCTTGGGCGAAGTCAGAAATTCCATCATCTTGAGCGCAGCTTCAGGGTGGGGGGCGTGTTTGGCCATAGCCACACCCGAAATGTTCACGTGTGTGCCAGCGCCTTCAAAGGTCGGGAAGACCACGTTGACGCTTTCGGCCCATTCCTTCTGCTCTTCGTCATTCAGCATCTTGCCCATGTAATAGGTGTTGCCGATCGCGATGTCGCATTCGCCGGCCCAGATCGCCTTGACCTGTGCGCGGTCATTGCCCTGCGGTTTGCGGGCAAGGTTTTCTTTCACGCCTTCCAGCCAGGTTTTGGCACCGTCCTCACCGAGGTGGTGAATCACGGCCGAGGTCAGCGCGACGTTATAGGCATTGGTGCCAGAGCGGGTGCAGATGCGCCCCTTCCATTTGGGATCGGCCAGGTCTTCATAGGTGGTGACTTCGCCCTCGGCGACGCGGTCTTTCGAGGCATAGACAATCCGCGCGCGTGTGGTCAGACCCCACCAGTGGCCTTCGGGATCGTGGTAAAGATCCGGCACGTTGGCCTTGAGAACATCGCTTTCCACGGCTTGCGTCAGGCCCGCGTCAACCACGGCGGCCAGACGCGAGATATCCACCGTCAGAACCAGATCCGCAGGGGAACGCTCGCCCTCGGCCTGCATCCGCTCGATCATGCCCTTCTTGAGATAGGCGACGTTTACCTTGATGCCGGTCTCTTCCGTGAAGGCATCGGTCAGCGGCTTGATCAATTCGGGCTGCCGATAGGAATAGACATTGACCTCGTCAGCGACTGCAGGCGCAGCGATGGCCATGGCGGTGGTGGCAAAGAGGGCGGTTTTGAACTTGGACAACATGTGTGAATGCTCTCGTTTTCGCGGTTTCGATTGGTCCTGAAATACCCGAGCATTTTTGTTGGGTCAATACCTGAATAAAACATTCAGGTATCTATTTTCGCTTCTCGTCGGCCTTCACCGCATCCCAGAGCGCATCCATTTCGGCGAGCGTTGACTCGGCGGGGGTTTTGCCGGCTTCGGCCAGCCTGGCCTCGATCCCTTCAAAGCGGCGGATGAACTTGGCGTTGGTGGCGCGCAGGGCCGCTTCTGGGTCCACGTCAAGATGGCGTGCGAGATTGGCCATCACGAACAGCATGTCGCCGAACTCTTCCTCGATCTCGGTCTGGGTCATGCGGTCGCGCGCCTCGGCAAGCTCTCCGGCCTCTTCGACGATCTTGTCCACAACCTGCCCGATATCAGGCCAGTCAAACCCGACCCGCGCGGCGCGTTTTTGCAATTTCACGGCCCGCAGCAAAGCGGGCAGACCCACCGCCACCCCGTCCAGCGTGCCTTTTTGCGCCTTCCCGGCGCGTTCGGCGGCCTTGATCGTTTCCCAATCGCGGGTCTGCTGGTCTGCGGATTTATCCCGGCTTTCATCGCCGAACACATGGGGGTGACGGGCGACCATCTTGTCCGACATGGTGTCGGCGACCTCGTCAAAGGTGAACAACCCCCGTTCGGCCGCCATCTGGGCGTGGAACACGGACTGGAACAGAAGATCGCCCAATTCGCCCTTCAATTCGTCCCAGGCTTCCCGGTCGATGGCGTCGGCCACCTCGTAGGCTTCCTCGATCGTGTAGGGGGCGATCGTTGCGAAATCCTGTTCGATATCCCAGGGGCATCCGGTCTCGGGATCGCGCAGGCGGCGCATGATTTCCAGCAGGCGCGGCATGCCGCCCTTGGGGTTGTGGATCAGATCGTCGGCCATTGCAGTTCCCCTTATTCCGGTGTTCAGTTGCATATCAGATGAAGCCCAACCCGGAGTCCACCCCATGCCTGTGCTCAATCGCATTGCCGCCTATGCAGACGAGATGAAAACCTGGCGGCGGCACCTGCACGCCCATCCCGAACTGGAATTTGACTGTCATAAAACCGCGCGCTTCGTGGTGGATCGGTTGCGCGACTTCGGTGTAGACGAAATTCACGAAGGCATCGCGACGTCCGGCGTGGTGGCCATTGTGAACGGGCAGGGCGCGGGCGGCACGATCGGGCTGCGCGCCGATATGGACGCGCTGCCCATGCCCGAAACCACGGGGCTGGACCATGCTTCCACCGTGCCGGGGGCGATGCATGCCTGCGGCCATGACGGGCACACCACGATGTTGCTGGGGGCTGCGAAATATCTGGCCGAAACGCGCAATTTCTCGGGGCGCGTGGCGCTGATCTTTCAGCCCGCCGAAGAAGGCGGCGGCGGGGCCGGTGTGATGGTCGAGGAAGGCATCATGGACCGGTTCGGCATTGATCAGGTCTATGCGCTGCATAATGTGCCCGAGATCGAAACCGGCCATTTCTATACCACGCCGGGGCCGATCATGGCTGCGGTAGACGAATTCCACGTCGATATTCAGGGGCGCGGCGGACATGGCGCCTATCCGCAAGAGACTGCCGATCCGGTGGTCGCCGCGATTGCCATTGCGCAGGCCTTCCAGACCATCATCAGCCGCAATCACGACACGCGGCAAGAGGCCGTGGTGTCTGTGACGCAGGTCCATAGCGGCAGTACCGATAACGTGATCCCCGACACGGCCTATCTGAACGGAACCGTGCGCACCTTCGAGCCCGAGGTGCAAGACATGATCATCCGTCGCATGGAACAGATCGTGGCAGGCCATGGCGCCAGTTTCGACGTGAGCGCCACGCTGCGCTACGAGCGCGGCTATCCCGCAACGGTCAATGATCCGGCAAAAGTGGGATTTGCCGCAGATGTAGCGCGCGAGATTTCGGGCGATCACGCGGTGCAGGACAATACGGGCAAGGAAATGGGCGCCGAGGATTTTGCCTATATGCTGCAGGCGCGGCCCGGGGCCTATCTGTTTCTCGGCCAGGGGCCGGGCGCGGGGTTGCACAATCCGAACTATGATTTCAACGACGAGATTTCGCCGGTCGGCGCGTCGTTTTTCGCGCGGCTGGTCGAGACGGCCCAGCCGGTCTGAGGGGGCAGGCCGGAATGGGGACGCTGCCGCCGGACCGCAGTGAGCCCCGGGGGCGCTGCCCCCGGACCCCCGAGGTATTTGTCCCAAGAAAAAGTGCGGGCTTGCGGTTTGACTTGACGGGGGCTCCTGTCTTGTTCAGAATTTGATCAAATTTTACGACGGGGGTGCAGATGGCACTGGAAGATGCAAAAACACAGGTGGACGAGGCGTTCACCCGGCGCGACATGCGCGGGTGCAGTTTCGAGAACACGTTTGGCGGGGCGACCTCGTTCCTGCGCCGCCGCTATAGCAAGGATCTGAGCGGGGTTGATATTGCCGTGACCGGCGTGCCCTTTGACCAGGCGGTGACCAACCGGCCCGGCACGCGGCTGGGTCCGCGCGCAATCCGCGAGGCCTCGGCGCTGCAAAGCCCGGATGCGCCTTACGGCTGGGATTACAACGTGATGGAGGCGTTCAACATCGTCGATTACGGCGATCTGGCCTTTGATTACGCGCGGGTGCAGGATTTTCCGGCGGCCCTGACCGAGCATATCCGCGGCATCCTGTCGGCGGGCGCGGCGAGCCTTGTTCTGGGCGGCGACCATTACATCACCTTCCCAATCCTGAAAGCCTATGCCGAGAAATACGGCCCGCTGTCGCTGTTGCAGTTCGACGCCCATACCGACACCTGGGCCGATGATGACATGGAGCGGATCGACCATGGCACAATGTTCTACAAGGCGGTCAAAAGCGGCATCGTGGATCCGGCACGGTCGGTTCAGGTGGGCATCCGAACGGTGAATGAAGACCCGCTTGGGGTGCAAATCATTGATGCGCGCGAGGTGCATGACACCGGCCCCGCAGCGGTGGTGGTAAAAATCAAGGATATCCTTGGCGACAACCCGACCTATGTGAGTTTCGACATCGACTGTCTGGATCCGGCCTTTGCGCCGGGCACGGGTACGCCGGTCTGGGGCGGGCTGAGCAGTGCGCAGGCGGCGCATATCCTGCGCGACATTGCCGGGATCAATATGGTAGGAGGCGATATTGTCGAGGTGTCGCCACCGTTTGACACGACCGGGGCCACGGCGATTGCCGGGGCGCATATAGCGACCGAACTGTTGCAGATCTGGGGGGCGACGCGCCGCTAGCGCGCCCCTGCGGCATCACGGGGCCCATCCCGGGCTTGGCGAAGCGGGCCTTCGTGGGTTACATGGTCGTATTGAAATAAGTTGCGACTGCGCCAGGTCTTCCAGGGATTTCAAGGGAGATGGCGGTGCTGCGGATTTTGAAAGGGACTGGGATGACGCTTGTCTGGGGAATTGCGATCCTTGCACTGGTGATGCTGGCCTATATCCGGCTGGCCCCCAGCCGGCCCGAAATCTGGCACGTACCCCCGAAGGTCGAGGCGGACAAGACGTTTGGCAATGGTGTGACCCGCCGTGTGATGACCGGCGCAGGCGGGCTCGAGCGGTTTCAGGCGATTGCCGCCGCCGACCCGCGCACCGATGTTCTGGCGGGGTCCGTTGACAGTGGCATGATCACCTTTATCAGCCGCACACGGATGGTCGGCTTTCCGGACTACACGACGGTACAGCAGGACGGGGAAGAGGTGCTGATCTATGCGCGTTCACGATTTGGGCGGCGTGATTTCGGCGTCAACGCGACCCGTGTCGATGCCTGGATCGATGCTTTGCGCGCCTATTGAGGGCGATGACAGGCCCGAGGACAGGCAACCTTCGGACACCTCGCGCCACATCGGTACGTTGAGCGACATCTGGCATTGCGCCATGAACATGCGCCCGTCCACCTGAAGGCAGATGGTTTCCCCCAGATCGACCCGCGCGCCGGAACTGTCGGTGCAGTAGCAGTCGATGACCTTGCCGTTGAGGTTATAGTCTGCAGCGGCGGGCAGGGCGGCCAGTGTCAGGGCCGATATGATCAGAAATCCTCGCATGGGGGACAATCTACACCACTCCGCCCCCTTGACCAAGTCTGCGGATTGGCCCACTTACCCTTATGGTTCCTATTGAGCGTCTAGAACAGATCAAGCAGCGGTTCGAGTTTCTCGAGGCGCAGATGGCAGAGGGCACGGCGGGCGAGGATATCGCGCGGCTGGCCAAGGAATATGCCGACCTGAAACCGGTGGTCGAACAGATCGCGGCCTATCGCCAGTTGCTGGCTGATCTGGAAGAGGCCGAGAGCATGCTGGATGACCCTGACATGCGCGAACTGGCGGAAGAAGAACTGCCGGCCTTGAAACAGCGGCTGCCCGAGGCGGAGCACGCGCTGCAACTTGCGCTTTTGCCCAAGGACGAGGCTGACACGCGCCCGGCCATGGTGGAAATCCGGCCTGGCACCGGGGGGGACGAGGCCGCGCTGTTCGCGGGTGACCTGCTGCGCATGTATCAACGCTATGCCGAGGCGCGGGGCTGGAAGGTCGAGATCATCGAGGAACAGCAGACCGAGCTTGGCGGCATCAAAGAGGTCGTCGCCCATATCAAGGGCGAGAACGTTTTTGCCCGGCTGAAATATGAATCCGGCGTGCATCGCGTGCAGCGCGTGCCCGAAACCGAAAGCGGTGGGCGTATCCATACCTCGGCAGCGACCGTCGCGGTTCTGCCCGAGGCCGAGGATGTGGATATCCAGATTGATGCCAATGACATCCGGATTGATACGATGCGGTCCTCGGGGGCGGGCGGGCAGCACGTCAACACCACCGATTCTGCCGTGCGGATCACGCATATTCCCTCGGGGATCGTCGTGACCAGTTCCGAGAAATCCCAGCATCGCAACCGCGAGATCGCGATGCAGGTTCTGAAAACGCGGCTGTATGATCTGGAACGCCAGAGGATCGACAGCGCGCGGTCCGCCGATCGCAAGTCGCAGGTCGGGTCGGGCGACCGGTCGGAACGCATACGCACCTACAACTTTCCCCAAGGCCGGATGACGGATCACCGCATCAACCTGACGCTATACAAGCTGGATGCGGTCATGGGCGGCGATCTGGACGAGATCATCGACGCACTGACCGCAGACGATCAGGCGCGGATGCTTGCGGAGATTGCGGCGTGATCCTGCGCAAGGCGTTGCAGGACGGGATGGCCCGTCTGCGCGATGCCGGGATCCACGGGCCCGAACGCGATGCGCGCGCTTTGCTGGCCGATGCGGTGGGCTTGCCGCCCGCGCGATTGTCTCTGGAACCGGATCTCGAATTGACTGCGGCACAGCAGGCCCGGTTCGACGCGGCGTTGACACGCCGCTGCCATCGCGAACCGGTCTCGAAGATCATCGGGCGGCGCGCCTTCTGGGGGCGCGATTTTCAAGTGAGCGAGGCCGTTCTGGACCCGCGCCCCGAAACCGAAACCCTGATCGCAGAAGCCCTTAAAGGCCCCGCGCCGCGCCGTATTCTGGACCTTGGCACCGGATCGGGCATCCTGCCCGTAACCCTGTTGCTGGAATGTGCCGGGGCAACGGCGCTGGCCACGGATGTCAGCCCTGCCGCCCTGCGCGTGGCGGCGGCAAATGCCACAACCCATGGCGTAGCGGACCGGTTGACCCTGCAACAGGCGGACTGGTTTCACGGGGTGATCGGTCAGTTCGACCTGATCCTGTCGAACCCGCCCTATATTTCCGAAACCGAGATGCGCGACCTTGCGCCCGAGGTTCTGAACCATGATCCGCATCTTGCGCTGACACCGGGTGGGGATGGCTTGTCACCTTATGTCACCATCGCTGAAGATGCGCCGCGCCACCTCACACCGGCGGGGCGTCTCATGGTGGAAATCGGCTGGAAACAGGGACCAGACGTGGTGGCGATCTTTCGCGAAGCGGGGCTGAGCCATGTGCAGATCCTCGCCGATCTGGACGGCCGCGATCGTGTGGTGACCGCGACAATTGCGTGAGTTTGGCAAAAAAACCTGCATTTTCGCCATGAATTAACACTTAGGCCCTTGTATGCAGTGCCAGACCCGATTACTCAGGAAATGTCCTTGCGAAGATGGTGACACCGCCGGTCCCGCAGGACATCAAGCCAAAAAGTCGATTCCCGGTTTTTGAGCGCAAGGGGCGCGAAACGGGTATAACGACCGATTTTGTGACCAAGGCTGGACAGCAACAAAAATGAGATCTTCAAAATCCCGTTCGCGGAACAAGAACAATCGCAACCGTCCCTCAGGCAATATCGTCAACCGGGTGTTTGACAGCTCGGGTCCCGAGGGCAAGGTGCGTGGCACGCCGCAACAGATTATTGACAAATACAACCAACTCGCCCGCGACGCCCAGCTTGCCAATGACCGCGTGGCGACCGAGAATTTCCAGCAGCACGCTGAACATTACCTGCGCATGCTGTCCGAGGCACAGCGCGAACAAGAAGCGCGCCGCGAAGAACAGGAACGCCAGAACCGTGAACGCCAGGCCGAACGTGACCGCGAGCGTCAGGAACGGATGGAGCGTCAGGAACGTGAAGCCAATGGCGGCGGCAATGATGCGAACCCCGATCCGGCAGATGCCCCGCAACCGGACGTGATCGAGATCGCAGAAGGCAGCGGCGACGCCGGTCTGGTGGAAACGCCCGAGACTAAGGCGGAAGAAAAGCCCAAGACAACACGCAAGCCGCGCCGCAAACCCGCGCCAAAGAAAGAATCCAAATCCGAGGACAAACCGGCACCGGAAAGTCCTGAGGCGGCCGAATAAAAGAAAAGACCCGAAGCCAAGGCTTCGGGTCTTTTTCGTTCAGGCTATGGTCACGCCTTGGCGACTTCCCGTGCGAGGGCGCAGAACTGTTCCAGCGAGACCTGTTCGGCGCGTTCCGTGGGTTTGATCCCCGCCGCCAGCAAACGGTCCTCGATCTCGGGCGCCACGCCCTTGAGGGCCGCGCGCAGCATCTTGCGGCGCTGGTTGAACGCCTTGGCGACCACGTGACTCAGAACGCGCGCGTCGGCCGGGAAACGGGGCTCGGGCAGGGCGGTCAGGTGTACCACTGCGCTGCTCACCTTGGGCGGTGGGGTAAAGGCCCCCGGCGGCAGGCTCATCACGATTTTGGCGTCCGCACGCCATTGCGACAGGATCGCAAGCCGCCCATAGGCCTTGCTGCCGGGCTGGGCCACGATCCGTTCGGCCACCTCGCGCTGGAACATCAGGGTCAGGCTTTGCCAGAACGGGGGCCAGTCCTTTGGGGTCAGCCAGCGCACCAGAAGCTCGGTCCCGACATTATAGGGCAGGTTGGCGGCGATGCGGATGGGCGGGGTCAGATGCGCCAGAGGATCAATCTCGAGAGCATCGCCGTTGATGACCTCCAGCCGGCCGGGATAGGCCGCACCGATCTGGTCCAGCACCGGCATGCAGCGGGTGTCTTTCTCGATGGCCAGCACCTTGCGCGCGCCCTCGGCCAGCAGGCCCCGGGTCAGCCCGCCCGGGCCGGGCCCGATTTCCAGCACGTCACATTCCGAAAGATCGCCCGCCTGCCGTGCGATCTTGGCTGTCAGATTCAGGTCCAACAGGAAATTCTGTCCCAGCGATTTGCGCGCTGAAAGCCCATGCTCGGCAATCACGTCGCGCAACGGGGGAAGGCTATCGATGCCGCTCATGTCTTCTTCTTTGCTAAGATACTCAAATGCCCGCCCTCGATGCCGCCATTGCCGCTGCAAGTTTGAGCGCCTCGATCAGGCTGGAGGGATTGGCGATGCCTTTGCCGGCAATGTCGAAGGCTGTGCCGTGATCGGGCGAGGTGCGGATAAAGGGCAGGCCAAGTGTGACGTTCACACCGCGATCAAAATTCAGCGTCTTGATCGGGATCAGCGCCTGATCGTGATACATGCAGACCGCCGCGTCATAGCGGGCGCGGGCTGCGGCGTGGAACATGGTGTCGGCGGGCAGCGGACCTGTGATGTCCCAGCCTTCGGCGCGCAACGAGTCGACAACCGGCGCAATCACACTCATGTCCTCTCGGCCCATGGCACCACCTTCGCCCGCATGCGGGTTCAGTCCTGCGACTGCGATGCGCGGCGCTTTGATGCCAAACTGGTCGACAAGACCCGCACGCGTGATCTCGAGCGTGCGACGCAGCAGGTCTGGCGTCAGTGCCGCGGGCACATCGGCCAGCGCGATATGGATCGTGGTCGGTACCACGCGCAGCTGGTCACTGGCCAGCATCATCACGACATTCTCGACCCCGGCCAGATGGGCAAGGTATTCTGTGTGGCCTGGCCACGGAAACAGGGTGCCGTCTTTAAGCGCCTTCTTGTGGATCGGCGCGGTGCAAAGCGCGCTTGCGGCGCCCTCCATCGCCAGGCGCGCGCCAAGGGCAATCGCCTCCATCACACCTTTGGCGTTGGTCGGATCGGGCGACCCTGGCACGGCCTCGCCGCCAAAATCCAGAGGCAGGACCGGCAATGCCCTCTTACACACCGACAGGGCCTCTGCCGGCGTCTCGATTTCCGCGAGTGGCACAGACGCGCCCAGATGGCGGGGATCCGCGATCAGGAAAAATGGCACCTCTTCGCGCAGGCGTTCCCAGGCTTTGACCGCAAGTTCCAATCCGACACCGGCCGGTTCACCACAGCTGAGCGCGATGGGGGCGGTCATGTTTACTCCACGATAATGGCTTCCGAGCGCAGCTGCGCCAGATAGCCATCCGCATAGGATTGCAGGCGCTGGTTGCGCAGGGAATTCGCCACGTCCTCGCGCGAGACCTCTTCGCCAAGGGCGACGGTTCGACCGCACAACATCAGAAGCACCAGAACCGGCTCGCCCGCGGCGGTGCGGCGCACGACGTTGGTCGAGACTTCGTTTTCGTCCAGCTTGGCCAGTTCCACCGCCAGATCGCGGGGCACTTCACCGGGAGTCACGGATTCACGGATCAGATTGTCGCGCGGTAGATCCTTGGCCAGCCCGTAAAGATCGTCACAGGTGTCGAGATCGTCCAGAATCCGGCGCATCAGCCCGAGGTTTTCCTCGGTCCGTCCGCCGGGCAGCGACAGGGCGGCATATTCCACTGCCGAGTAAGACGGGGCGCGGCGCCCGGTTTCGCGCATCGAGCGCAGCTGGAACAGGGCCACGGCATTGGGCAAGGGGTAGGGCGCAGTCACCTCGCCTGGTTTCAGCGCCATGATCTGCGGGCGCAATTCGGGCGGCAGGTTCGTCACCGACATCCAGTCGATGCGCCCGCCTTCATCCTTGGTGCGGGATTGCGAATATTGCAGGGCCGCTTCGGCAAACTGGTCGATCTCGGTGATTTCCGACAGCTGCAACGCAAGCGACTGCACCTGCTGGGCCGTTTGCGGCGTGATCGGGATCACGATTTCGGACAGCAAGACATTGATGCCGCCGGTGCCGGTATTCGATGCCACGGCACGGTCGATCTCTTCCTCGGAAATATTGGCCTGCGCGCCAAAGCGGGTTTGGATCACGCCGCGCCAGGCAATCTGGGCATACAGGAAATCGCGCAGCGAGTCCTCGTACAGCCCCTCGGTTTCCAGCGCCTTGATCAGTTCTTCCGGCTGCATGTTCACCCGGCGGGCAAAATCCTGAATGCCGGCCTGCACGCCTTCTTCGCTGGGCTGGATTCCGTTTATTTCGGCGGCCTGCAATTGCAGACGTTCGTTGATCAACTGTTCCTTGGCCTGTTTGCGGGCATTGCCGGGGGCGTTCATGATCGACAGAAGCAGTGCGCGCTGTTCGATTTCGAAATTGGTGACAACGCGGTCATTGACGGTCACGGCAGCGGAAAAATCCTGGGCCACCAAAGGGCCGGTCAGGGCGGCACACACTGCCAGCGCGGTCGTCAGGCGGGCCAGAGGGCGGAATGAAATCATGTTGCGGTTACCCTGCTTTGTTACTGCACGTGCGGTGATAGCTCTTGTCCTTGGAATTGACACTAAAGCCAAGGAAAGAAATTGTCAGGCCCACACTTGTACGCGGTTCGACATTGGTGTTGGTGATAAAGCTGCGCGAGACATCCAGCCCGACCAGAACACATTCGTTGCGGTATTCAAGGCCGATCCCCGCTTCGGCGGACTGGTCGCTGGCCAGATCATAGCGCCAGTCCAGAAGGCCGGTCCAATGGCGGCTGAAACGATAGCGCGAATCCAGCGTCCATTCGGCCACCTTGTCGGCACGCCCTTCTGCCGGATCGGCCCCCAGCCAGACATAGCTGCCGACCAGCCACAGTTTTTCGTTGCTCCACGCCGCATGGGCCGAGGCCTTGTTCAGCCCGCTGAAACCGTCAAACAAACCACGCGCAGTGAAGGTCAGCCCGTTATTGTTGCGGAACTGGCCCGCGATCAGGAAATCCGACGGCGATTGCGATAAGCCGGAACTGGTGGTGAAATCGGGATGCACGTCTTTCTGGTACACCTGCCCGAAAGATAGGTAGGCCTGCCAGCCATCCGGGTCGATCCGCGACCAGTTCAGCCCCAGCGCCGCCTGCGCCCCACGTTCGCGCCGGTCGCCCGCAGGAAAGCGCGACAGGGACAGAAGGTTGCCCTCGTCAAACTCCACGCGCGAGCTTTCGTCATTGGCCACGTTCAGTGTGTCGCCTCCGCTATAGCCGATCATTGCCACTGGTTCGATGATATAGGACACGCCCGAAGGCGACACCTTGCTGAAGGGCCAGCGCAGGTCCGCTGCGACGCTCGGGGTGAACTGGCTTTCGAACCCGTCGCGGGTGGCGTCGTCATCGGTCTGGAAGGCGTCAAAAGTCAATTGCGTGGTCAGACCCGCGCGCAACCCGCTCGACATGGTCCAGTTGCGCCGCCACCACAGGTTCGCATTAGCCCGCGTCACGTCGCGCCCGTCCACGATGGTGTCGGGGTCGCCGCTGTCGACATCCAGATCCGAGGTCCGGTGGTGGTGATGCAACAACACCGACCAGCGCCCTTCGCCGCCAATCGCCTTGGGGAAGAACCGCCGCTCGGTTTCGGCCACGCCGATGATCGTCGGGATCGTGTCGTTGTCTTCGGTGTCCCGCAGCGAGTTGTAATGGATCAGCGCAAAGCGCGTGTTCTCGTCCCGTTTCACCCGACGCACGGTGATGTCGCTTTCCAGCCGGTCATCGTCTGAATAGTCGTAATCAATCAGATATGCCTCGTCCGAGGTCGCCTTGATGTCGAAGGTCAGCGTGTAATCACGCGGCAAATAGAAATGCCCTTCGCCAAACAGGTAGCCACGTGGCTGGTCGGGGTAGATGTCATCATCCGAAACCGCGCCGTTGAACTCGATCCGTCCCTGCTTGAACGCCTGCCGATAGCGGAACTCCATGGTACGGGTCTTGTCCGCCAGATAGGGGGTCAGCGTCAGGTCCTTGGATTCCCCGATGGGAAAGAAATAGGGCACCTTGGCGCCAAATCCCAGAAGGCTGCTCTGGTTCAGTTCCGGGATCAGGAAACCGCGCGCCCGGTCCAGGGTCGGGTCGGGCAGGCGCAGTTGCGGAAAATAGAAGATCGGCACGTCCAGAACGCGCACCTGTGCGTGGTCGAAATAGATCTGTCGTTCCAGCTGGTCGTGCACCACCCGCTGGGCGCGAATCTGCCACAGCGGCGCGGCATTCAGATCATCCGCGCAGACGCGGCAGGAACTGACCGTGGTCTTGGTCAGCACATTATAGCGGTTTTCAACGCGGTTCAGCTGGTTCGAAGCCAGTTGCAACTGCTGGTTCAGCACCACGCGGGCGCTGCGCAGCAACCCGTTGCGGAACGCAGTGTCCATCTCGGCATAGCTGGCGATGATGCGGGTGTGATCCCCTTGCGACAGACGGATCGGGCCGGTCACGCGCACGATGTCGGCGCTGCCGTCATACTCGATCTGCTTGGCTTCGATCCGCACATCCCCTTGAAGTGCTTCGACATTGCCCTTGGCGATAAGGCGGTTGTCGACGGTCACCTGCACGCTGTCCGCGATTAGCACCACGTTTTGCGAGGCATTTTCCTTGACAGCTGGCGGAATCTCTTGCGCTGCAACCGGAGTTGCCGTGGCCCCGAGGGCCGCAAGACAGAGAATCCGAACAAGGGGCGTCATCCGTCCTCCATATGCAACAAAAGCCCCAGTGCCAACATGACACTTGCAAACGGGGGCGCCCACGCGGCCAGTGCCACGGGAATTTGTCCATTCTCGCCAAGGATTTGCGCAAAGTTACGCACGTAGTACATGCCAAAGCCGGTCATCACTGCCCCCAGCACTGCAAGGCCGGTGCGTCCGGCGCGGGTGTGGCGCATGGTAAAGGCCGCGGCAATCATCATCATCGCGACAAGGAACAGGGGCTGGGCCAATTCCATCTGCAACCAGACCTGATGGCGCCGCGCCGAAAATCCGGCCTCTTCCAGATCGCCGATGAACTCGGGAAGATCCCAGATCGAAATCGCGGCAGGCGACCCGAAGCTGTCGCGGATACGGTCCCGTGTCAGGCTGCTTTCGACGCGCAGCAACTCGTGTGTTTTGGACCCTTCTTCGGGGTTCAGCCCCGCATGAAGAGGCCAGGCCTTGGCGTTGTAAAGCTCCCACGCGCCCTCATCCAGCGCGGCGGCCTCGGCCTCGATCCGCGTCACCGGGCCACCATCCTTGGCATAAAGCACAATGGTCACGTCATAGAAATACGAGGCATCCGGGTTCGTGCGGTCAGCATGGATCACCGCCTGGCCGCGGTCGCTGCCCTGGCGCAGCCAAAGCCCCTGATCCGATACCGAAAAGGCACTTCTGCCACCGTAATCAAAGCTCTCTTTCAGTTCGCTAAAGCGCGACGAGGTCAGCGCCACGATCGGGTTCAGCATGGTGACCGATACGACCCCCATCAAGAACACCACCATGACCGGCGACAAAAGCGACACCAGCGCCGACCGCCCCGAGGCGCGCACCACCACCAGTTCGCTGGACCTTGCAAGGCTCAGGAACAGGGCCACCGCCGACAGGATCACCAAGAGCGGCAGGATCTGGTACATTGAGGCCGGTGCATTCAACAGGGTCAGGCGCAGCACCTGGTCAAACCCGATCTGCTCGACATCGAAATGGCGCAGGTGGTCCATCAGATCGACCAGCCCCAGCAGCGCGAGGAACAGCGCCGAAATGCCCAGAAAGACCCAGATGAATTTGCGGGCGAAATAAAAGTGGATCGTCATGCTGCCCCTCGTCGTTTGAACATGGACGGCGGATAGGCCGACAGGGACAAGAGAACCAGCGCAAGGCACAGGCCCAGAGCCGCGGGGAGATAGATTAGGGGCCACAAATCCCCATTGGCCCGCACCGGATCCAGCACCGCACTACGCACGATCTCAAGCGAGATCAGCATGACGAAAGACAGCACGATCTGTTTCCACACGCCGAACCGGCTGTAGCCGCCCAAAAGCAACGTACCAAAGGCCACCAGCGCGGCAAGGGCGCTGGTGAGGGGTTGCCCAAAACGGGAATGCGCTTCTTCCAAGATATCGCCGCGATTGGTGTTCAATTCATCGGCAATCTCGTAGCTGCGCGTCAAAAGCTGCCCTGTCGGCATATAACGGATGGATTGCCGGACAATCGCAGGTTTGCGGATCAGGCTACTGATATCATACGTGAAATCCGAAAAATTCGTGGTGAATAAACGCCCGCCCGGCTGCACGAGGATTTGCGAAAGCCCGTCCACCATCACCAGTTTCGCGCCCGAAGCATCGTTCACCAGATAGGCCTCGGCGGCGGTGTAGGTGCTGATCTGTTCATCGTCGCGCCGATCCGACAGGTAGACGTCCTTCAGAACGCCTTCGGGCGTGATGTCACGGATATAGAAGGTCACGCCATCGGTCGGATGCAGGAATTCACCCTCGGTCAGCAGGCGCGCGGTCAGGTTCTGGCTGACCTCTGCCTGCCGCAGGTTGAACTGATAGAGTGAACTTGGCACGAGGTAATGCGTCAGCGTCGACATCATCACGAAAATGATCACGCCAAACAGCATGACAGGCCGGGCAAGGCGCCACGGGCTGAACCCGGTGGCCTGCATCACCGTCAACTCGCTTTCACTACTCAGGCGGTTGATGACATAGACCGTCGCCGCAAAGGTCGAAAATGGGATCACGTGGCGGATGATTCCGGGCAGGCTCAGCACCGTGAACTCAAGGAACACCGAGGTCGACTGGCCATTGGCAATCAAGAGGTCCATAAGTTCGACCGCGCTGTTGACCCAGTAGACAGCCACAAGGATCAGCGAGAAGAATCCGAACAGGACCAGTAGCTGCGACAGCACATATCTGTCGAATCTGCTCACGTGTGACGGCCCCCAATTCCTGCCTGTTTTGGCGGCAGTTTAGTGGAAACAAACGGCGGGGAAAACTGCTATCTGGTCAAGGGGACGGTGGCACGCTAGGACTGAGGCACACAACAGGGAGTAAAACACGTGGTCAAACCCGTTTCCGTGAATTTCGAAGAGGTCGACGGCGATGTGCTGGCAGGGGCCGAGGGCCGTGTGGCCGTGCTGGTCACGCGCGAGGGCCGGATGGACGTGGCCGCCCGCCGTGCCAACCGTCTGACCCGTGGCGCGGTCCAGCGCGTGATCGACGCCAAGGCCGAAAAGGCCAAGTCCGGCGACGTCACCACCATTGCCTTCCCTGCGGGCATGGCCGCCGAGGCGCTGGACGTGATGTTCCTCGAGCGCAACTGCACGCCGGTCGAGGCGCGCAAGGCCGGTGTGGCGCTGGCAAAGCTGCGTGGCACATCCCCGCTTTTGGTCTGTGCCGGGGCGCATCGGCGCGCCGCGTCTCTGGCCATGGGCATTGCCCTTCGCGACTATGAATTTGAAGATCACCGCAGTGCCGATCCCAAGGAAGACCCCCGCGCGGTGCGCATGATGGTCACCAGGCCTGACGAGATTTCGGCGCAGGCCGCGCCGATGCTGGCCGTGGCGGACGGCGTGTTCTTTACCCGTGATCTGACCAATGAACCGGCCAATGTGCTGACCACCACCGAATTCGCCAACCGCCTCGCCGACATGGCCGCGCTGGGTCTTGAGGTAGAGATTCTGGAAGAAGACAAGCTGGCCGAATTGGGCATGGGCGCGCTTCTCTCGGTGGGGGAAGGATCGGAAAGCCCGT
Organism: Shimia fortis; assembly: GCF_040225985.1. Taxonomy (NCBI): domain Bacteria; kingdom Pseudomonadati; phylum Pseudomonadota; class Alphaproteobacteria; order Rhodobacterales; family Roseobacteraceae; genus Shimia; species Shimia fortis. Next base: position 49,761 of record NZ_JBBPEU010000003.1, on the reverse strand, counting down.
CCAAAGTGGTAGTCATGCAGTGGAAGGGCGGCGAGAAAGACGCCGCCCCGCTGGCCCTGATCGGCAAGGGCGTGGTGTTCGACACCGGTGGCATTTCGCTGAAACCGGCCGCGGGTATGGAAGACATGACCATGGATATGGGCGGTGCGGGCGTTGTTTCGGGCGTGATGCGCGCGCTGGCGCTGCGCAAGGCCCCGGCCAATGTGGTCGGTCTGGTGGGCCTTGTCGAGAACATGCCCTCGGGCAAGGCGACCCGTCCCGGCGACGTGGTCAAATCCATGAAGGGCGACACGATCGAGGTCATCAACACCGACGCCGAAGGGCGGTTGGTGCTGTGTGACGTTCTGCACTACACACAACAGCGGTTCAAGCCGGCCGCGATGGTGGATCTGGCGACGCTGACCGGAGCCATCATCATCGGGCTGGGGCATGAAAATGCGGGCGTGTTCTCGAATGACGATGCTTTCTGCAACGCCTTCCTGCGCGCCGCGCGGCAAGAGGGCGAAGGCGCGTGGCGGATGCCACTGGCACCGGCCTATGACGACATGCTGAAATCCCGCATCGCCGACATGAAAAACACTGGCGGACGCCCGGCGGGGTCGATCACCGCAGCGGAATTCCTGCACCGCTTCGTGTCCGATGACGTGCCGTGGATCCATCTCGACATCGCGGGGGTCGCCAGTGTCAAGGCCGCCACCACCTATGCGCCCGCGGGCGCCACGGGCTGGGGCGTGATGGCGCTGGACCGTCTGGTTGCCGACCGGTTCGAAAGCAAAGACGAGGCCGGGTGATTTGGGCGCGGCCTTTTTTTATCACCTGACGCGCCAGCCCATCGACGTCACCTTGCCGATGCTGATCGGCAAGGCGCGCGGCGCAGGCTGGCGCATTCTGGTACGGGGCCGCAGCGCAGACCGTATGGACTGGCTGGACCAGAAGCTGTGGTTGCAGGGCGATGAGAGCTTTCTGCCACACGGGCTGGCCGGGGGTCCCCATGACGCCGACCAGCCGGTTTTGCTGACCCATGAGAGCAGCAGCAACGGCAATGCCGCAGGGTGCCTGATGTCGATCGACGGCGCGCCGGTCACACCGGACGAGGTGCGCGCCGCAGACCGTGTCTGCATTCTGTTCGACGGCCATGACTTGGACGCCGTCGCCCATGCCCGCACCCAGTGGAAGGCGCTGACCGACGCGGGATGTGCGGCACAATACTGGTCCGAAGAAAGTGGTCGATGGGAGAAAAAGCTGAAAAAGCAGAAAGCTAACAGCCTCTCTTAAAGCGTCCCGGTCTTCATCTTGCCAAAAATACTCAAATCCGACCCATCCCCACGCACATCAAGTGCGGCTTTATCTCTGCAGGATCAGCGTGTTGTCGACAATCGTCACCTGTCGGAATTTTTGCAGATAGGTCATGCCCAACAATGATTTGCCCAGTTCGCCCTCGTTGACCTGCGCGGGCACGTTCCGGTCGACGATGTCGCCCACGCGCATCTCGTCCAGCCGCACCGGCGCGGTGCGCACTTCGCCATTGGCGGTCATGGCGCGTCCGAAATAAGGCAGGGTTTCGGGGTCCATCCCGATCCGGCGGGCGTCGGCCTTGTTCAACACGATCTGCGTTGCGCCGGTGTCGACGATAAAACGGATCGGCGCGCCGTTGATTTCGACCGTCATGTGATAATGCCCGTCCGGCCCGCGCGGAATCTCGATCTGGCCGTTGCTTTCGAAACTGGCCGCACTCGGGGTGACGGTGCTGCGGATGTCGTCCCAGAACCCGTAGGCCGCCACCAGCCCCAGCCCGATCAGGATCCAGGCCAGCGCCTGTTGTACGGTTTTGCCAAAGGACTGGCGGTGGCTGGTCACGAACCAGAACACCACCGCAGCCCCCAACACTACCAGATATGTCAATTGCCCGATCTGATCGCCACTCATGGGCACCTCTTGCTTTCTTTCAGTGGATATAGGGCAGGGCGTGCCTGATAGGAAGAGGTCACCCCATCAGGCCGAAATCGCGCAGACCCTCCAGAACGAACTGCACCGCCAGCGCGGCCAGCAGCATCCCCAACAGCCGCGTGGCCACGTTGATGCCCGTTTTTCCCAGCGCCTTGGCCAGAAGGCCGCCCATCAAGAACAGCCCCAGCACGACCCCCAGCACCGCCAGCGCCACCCCCAGTACCAAAAGCGTATGGGTGACGCCGCTGTGCTGGCTGGACAGCAAAATCACCGTCGCAATCGACCCCGGCCCCGCAATCAGCGGAATGGCGATGGGAAAGACCGACGGGTCATCGTGGTCGTCGTCATCGGCCTGATCTTCGCGCCGCTTGGTCCGTCGTTCAAACAGCATGTCCAGCGCGGTCAGCAACAGAAGGATGCCGCCCGCGATGCGGAAGGCCGGCATCGAAATCCCGATAAAGCCCAGCACCGCCTCGCCAAAAAAGGCAAAAAGCGCCAGTATGGCAAAGGCGATCAGGCAGGCCCGCAGGGCAATCGCCCGCCGGCGGGTGGCGTCCATCTCGTGGGTCAGGGCAATGAACAGCGGCGTCAGCCCCACCGGGTCGATGATCACGAAAAGCGTGACAAAGGCTGTGATGAGTCCGGCACTGTCCATGGGATCACGCTATCGCTCAGGCCTCGGCCGTTTCAAGCTTTTCCAGCGCAACCATCCACAGGGATTCCGCGCGCTCCAGCCCCTCGATCACCTCGGCATGTTTCTTCTGCCACTTGGCAATGTCGTCGGTTCTGCCGCCTTCATAGAGCGCCGGGTCGGCCAGCTTTTCATCCAGCTTCTCGCGCATCTCGGTCAGTTTCTCGACCCGTTCCTCGCATTTGCGCACTTCGGCCCGCAGGGCCAGCACCACATCGCGTGACGCGCGTTTGGGGGCGGCTTTGGTCTCTTTCGGTTTCTGCGCCGCCTTGTCTGACGCCAAAAGTTCCGCCCGATAGGTTTCCAGATCGCCCTCATAGGGTTTCACGGTCCCGTCCGCCACCAGCCACAGCCTGTCGGCGGTCATCGACAACAGGTGCATGTCGTGGCTCACAAGGATCACGGCGCCGGAATAATTGGTCAGGGCCTCGACCAGCGCCTCGCGGCTCTCGATATCAAGGTGGTTGGTCGGCTCGTCGAGGATCAGCAGATGCGGCGCATCGAGGGTTGCCAATAGCAACGAAAGCCGCGCCTTCTGGCCGCCCGACAATTGCCCGACCACGGTGTCCGCCTGATCCGCCCCAAGGCCGAACCCCGCAAGGGTCGCCCGCAGGCGGGCCGGCAGGTGATCGGGACGTTCGCGGCGCAGATGGTCCAGCGGTGTTTCGTCGATATGCAGCTCGTCCACCTGATGCTGCGCGAAATACCCGATGCGCAGCTTCGAGGATTTGGTCATCTGTCCGTCCATCAGTGGCAGACGATCCGACAACAGTTTCGACAGTGTGGATTTACCCTGACCGTTCTTACCCAAAAGCGCGATGCGGTCGTCCTGATCGATGCGCAGGTTCAGCCGTTTCAGAACCGGCGTGTCCGTATACCCGACCGCGCCGGATTCGGTGCGGATGATGGGCGGCGACAGTTCCTCGGGCGAAGGGAAGGCAAAGGATCGCAGGGCGGCTTCTTGCGGACTGGCGATCGGTTCCATCCGCGCCAGCGCCTTGAGGCGGGATTGTGCCTGTTTCGCTTTGTCGGCCTTGTACCGGAACCGGTCCACATAGGATTGCAGATGGGCGCGGCGGGCCTCTTGCTTCTTGGCCATCGCCTCTGCCTGGGCCAGCTTTTCCGCGCGCTGGCGGGCGAACTGGTCATAGGGGCCCTGATAGAAGGTCAGTTTTTTGTCTTCCAGATGCAGGATCGCGCCCACGGCCCGGTTCAAAAGGCCACGATCGTGGCTGATGATGATGACCGTATGGGGATATTTTGCCAGATAGTTTTCCAGCCAGAGCGCGCCTTCCAGATCGAGATAGTTGGTCGGTTCGTCCAAAAGCAGCAGGTCCGGCTGTGAAAACAGCACCGCCGCCAGCGCGACGCGCATCCGCCAGCCGCCGGAAAAATCCGAACAGGGGCGCGACTGGTCATCGAAATCAAATCCCAGACCTTTGAGAATAGACGATGCCCGCGCCTCGGCGCTCCAGGCGTCGATGTCGGCCAAACGAGTCTGGATCTCGGCGATGCGGATCGGGTCGGTCGCCGTGTCGGCCTCGGCCATAAGGGCGGCGCGTTCGGTATCGGCGGCCAGCACCGTGTCCAGGAGTGACACCTCGGACGAAGGCACCTCTTGGGCGACACCGCCGATGCGGGCGTTTGGTGGCAGGGAAATCTGGCCGGTTTCCAGCGCCAGTTCCCCGCGGATCAGACGAAACAGGGTGGTTTTCCCGGTGCCGTTGCGCCCCACCAGGCCCACCTTGTGCCCGGTGGGCACCGTGGCCGAGGCGTTCACGATCAGGGGCCGTCCGGCCACATTGTAAGAGATGTCATCAATCCGCAGCATGACGCCCGGTTTCGCCCATCTGGCGAGCAGCGTCAATCATCGCTTTTCAAGTCGTCTTGCCCATGGTATCGGGGCGCCAATTCGAACACGGGGGCGGGCAGGGTGCCGGTCCCCTCAACAGGAGAAGACACATGGCTCTGGAACGCACTTTCTCGATCATCAAACCCGATGCAACCCGCCGCAACCTGACCGGCAAGATCAACGCCAAATTCGAAGAGGCCGGCCTGCGCATCGTTGCGCAAAAGCGCATTCACCTGACCAAGGCGCAAGCCGGTGAATTCTATGCCGTGCACAAGGAACGCCCGTTCTATGACGAACTGTGCGAATTCATGGCGTCGGCCCCGATCGTCGCGCAGGTTCTGGAAGGTGAAAACGCCATCGCGAAAAACCGCGAAGTCATGGGCGCCACCAACCCCGCAGACGCCGCCGCCGGCACCATCCGTGCAGAATTCGCGGAATCGGTAGGCGAAAACTCGGTTCACGGCTCGGACGCACCGGAAACCGCAGCGGTCGAAATCGCATACTTCTTCTCGGGTCTGGAACTGGTCGGCTAAGTCCCCGTTTCGATCTGACAGGATCAGGGCCGTCCCGAAGAACCGGGGCGGCCTATTCTTTTGCCTAATTGCGTTCGATCACGCCAATCTCGTTCAGGATCTTTTCGATGCCGGTGCGGTCCGGCGCCTTGTTCCCGGCTTTGAGCGCGTCAAACCGTGCGCGCAGGGCCTCTTTCTCTTTGCCCTGACAATCGTTCCAGGGACGCCCCTGCAATCCCATGACCAACACATAATAACCGATGAAATGCGGCCGCGTGCCGGTCTGCAACAACCGCGCATAAGCCGCGTCCGGCCCCAGCGCGCGCAGTTCCTCGGCGCTGTGAATGCCAGCGCGGTCAAAGGCCTCTTCCATGGCCGGGCCCAGATTGCGGATCGTGGAAATCGGGGTGCCCATCGTTCAGGCCAATACCCGCATGGCCTGTGCGGCTGGATCCACCATGTCATAGCCCAGATTGGCGAAGTCACTGGCGTAGATAGCGTTCACGAGGGCAACTTCGCGCGCCGACAAGGACGAGATATCAAACCCGCCACGTCGCGTGACATTGGCCTCGCTCAAAGCGGCGACATCGGGCGCGTCCAGTCCAACCATCCGGCGCAAGCTCGCGACGTCTTCGGCCAGCCTTTCCTGCCGCAACAGCAGGTCATACGTTACGGATGGGATTTCAAGGATCGTGGATTGCCGGTCGAAATGGCCGTTTGTCTCGACATTGCCCGCCGCCAGCCCCTCAAGAAAGTCTTCGAACGAGATATAATTCGCGGCCTCAATCGCATGGGTGCGGGAATTGTCCCAGTGTTTCGGCCCCTTCAGGGTTTTGATTAGGCCGGTCCAGAGATAGATGCCCTTGCGGTGTTCCTTGGCGAAACGATGTACCTTGCTGCGATAGGCCGAGGCCGCGCGGGCGTAAGGGTTGCGCACGGCGGCGACCCATTTGAAGCCGGGGAATTCCTCGGCCAGTGTATGAATGTTCTTCTTCAGCACCCTACGCTGCAAAAGGCCCTTTTCGGCCAGTCGGTCCGCATGTTTTCGGGCATATTTGCGTGGGTTTTCATCGCCGATATCTTCGCCCACCAGCTCCATCGCAAATCCCAGCAGGGTCGTCGAGGCCACTTTGGGCGTCAGCGTGATGCACAGCTTGTGCGGGACAACCACCAGTACAAGGGCGGATAATATGGGCACTTTGGTCATGACTGGCGGGCCTTGAAGCGGGCAAGTCCCAATAGTCTAGAAAACATCGCGCCAAAGAAAAAGCCCGTGTTGCCCGGTCGGGCGACGTGCCACAGGCGGGACTGTGGCTCAGATCATGGCCCAGTCGCTAAATAGCGGCTTGGCGGGTTCCTGCGGCTTGTTGCCCCCCTTGGCGGCGGGATCTTGCGGGTTGGGTTTGGCGGGCTTGGGGGCCGGGTTGGTATATGGCATGGGTCTGCTCCTGTTGTTATGGGGTCCACAAGAGCAGGTTTTCAGGGCAACCTGATGCCGGAAGCGGGCTAATTTCGTGCCGATTTCATGCCGGTACTCAAGGTGCGAAGACCAAAAAAGCCCTCTAAGGCTCTCACCTTGAAGGGCTTTTTATGGCTCCGGCGGTAGGGATCGAACCTACGACCAATTGATTAACAGTCAACTGCTCTACCGCTGAGCTACGCCGGAACATCTAGATTTGTAGCAATCTCTCACCCGTGACCGTGTGAGAAGATTTTGGCTCCGGCGGTAGGGATCGAACCTACGACCAATTGATTAACAGTCAACTGCTCTACCGCTGAGCTACGCCGGAACACGAGGCACCGTATAGCCAACCGGAATTGCCACGTCCAGAGGGGGTATCACATTTTTTTCATTTTCCGCGGGATTTTTCAGAGCAGTTCAAAAATCGCTTCGGATTCAAGTGTTTGCCGGGGTTTGACCACGCCGCGACCGGTCAGATCGACCAGATGCGCAAACACGTTGCGCGTGGCCGCGCCCATCAGCGCGGGCGGGGTTTCCGTGTAAATCCGGCAGGCCAGGTCATAAGCGCGGGCAGGGCCGTCTTTCAGGGCCTCAAGGATTTCCGCCTCGCGACCCTGACGGTGAGCCACCAGCCAGGCCAACCGTCCGGAGGGGTTCGTGATCGGGGCGCCGTGGCCGGTGTGAAAGACCCGCCAGTCGCGCGCCTGAAGACGGGCGCAAGAGGTCATGAAATCGGTCAGGTCCCCGTCGGGTGGGCTGACCAGCGTGCTGGACCAGTTCATCACGTGATCCCCGGTCAGGCAGACATCCCCAAACCCCAGCGCGATGTGGTTGCCAAAATGGCCGGGCGTGTGGATCACCTCAAGGCTCCAGCCGTCGCCGGCGATCACGTCGCCATCGGCCACCGTATGGTCACAGCGGAACTGCAGATCGACCCCTTCGCCGCCACCGGCAAACCCCTTGTCCGCAAGGTCCGCCATTACCGCGCTGCGCCCTGCGAACGGTCCGCCAAAGGCCCAGATCGGGGCGCCAGTGGCCATAGACAGACGCGCGGTCAAGGGCGAGTGGTCCAGATGTGCGTGAGTCACGATGATATGGGTAATGGTCTGGTCGTCTTCCACGGCGTCAAGAATGGCCTGCAAATGATCGTCAAGGTCGGGGCCGGGGTCGATCACTGCCAATCCTCGCGTGCCCAGCAGATAGGTGTTGGTGCCCCGAAAGGTCATCGGCGAGGGATTCGGCGCCAGCAACCGGCGCAACCCGGGCTCGATCTCTTCCGCCACACCGGGGGTTGGGTCAAAGGCAAGAATTTCGGGGTCCATGGTCTTTCCTTCCGGGCTGTCTCACTGCATGGTTTAGCCATGACCTTCCGCTGGCTCAAACACTATATGCCCCGCAGCCTTTATGGCCGTGCCGCACTGATCCTGATCCTGCCGGTGATCACACTGCAACTGGTGGTGTCGGTGGTCTTTATCCAGCGCCATTTCGAGGGCGTCACCCGCCAGATGTCAACCGCCGCCTCGCGTGAGATCAACCTCGTGGTCGACACGATCAACCGCGCCGAGACCGAGACCGACCGCGTCCGTGCGCTGGCCTATCTGACGCGCATGTTGGATTCCAGCGTGGCCTATGTCGACGAAAGCGACATCCGCGCCACGCGTCGCTGGTATGACGTGTCTGGCATCATCATCACCGGCATTCTTGACGACCGCGTGCCGACATTCCGGGCGATTGATTTGCCCGACAATGACTTTGTGCACATCTTCACCGATACTGACCGCGGTCTGGTGCGGATCACCTTTGACCGGCGGCGCGTGTCGGCCTCGAATCCGCACCAACTGCTTGTCAGCATGGTGTTTTTCGGCGGGCTGATGACCCTGATCGCCTATTTCTACCTGCGCAACCAACTGCGTCCGATCACCCGCCTGGCCAATGCGGCCGAGGCCTTTGGCAAAGGGCGCAACGTGCCCTATTCCCCCAGCGGCGCGGTCGAGGTACGCGCAGCTGGGCGGGCCTTTGTTGATATGCGCAACCGGATCGAACGCCAGATCGAACAGCGTACGATGATGCTTTCGGGGGTCAGCCACGATCTGCGCACGCCGCTCACGCGGATGAAACTGGGGTTGTCGCTGATAGACGGGGAAGATGCCGAGTTGCTGATGCGGGACGTGGAAGAGATGGAGCGCCTGCTCGAGGTGTTTCTCAGCTATGCGCGCGACGCCAAGGAAGGCGACCCCGAAGAGGTTGATCCGGTCGAACTGGTCCAGCGGATTGTCGATGATAGCGCGCGCGCCGGACATAACGTGTCGCTGGCTTCGGTCGAAGGGACGGGGCTGGCCTCGTTGCGGGTGGTGGGCATCCGACGTGCGGTCGAGAACCTGATCGGCAACGCCGTGCGCTATGGATCAAAGGCCGAGGTGTCGGTGGTGCTGGGCGACCGATATCTGCGCATCCGGATCGAGGATGACGGCCCCGGCATTCCCGAGGCAGACCGCGAAGAGGCGCAGAAACCGTTTTCCCGCCTAGATCCCGCGCGCAACCAGAACAAGGGTACGGGCGTGGGGCTTGGCCTTGCGATTGCGGCCGACGTGGCGCGTGCTCACGGTGGCGTGCTGCGGCTGGGGCAGAGCGAAGCCCTGGGCGGGTTGCAGGCCGATATCGTGATCGGGCGCTAAAGGTCGATTTCGATCACGCCATCGGGGTCTGCCGCGCGAGACTGGCACAGGATCATTGTGGTCTCGCGCTGTTTTTCGGACAATACGAAATCCCGGTGTTCTACTTTGCCGGAACGCACCGTGCATTTGCAGACGCCACAGATGCCATCGGCGCATTTCACATCAACATGCACCCCGTTTTCCAGCAACACGTCACTCGCGGTTTTTTCTTTTGGAACAACTAGTTCACGACCGTCCTTGAGGCGCATTTTGAAGCTGTGGTTCACGTGGTCGGGCTGTTCCGGGACGCTGAAATATTCAAGGTGGCGGGCTTCTTCGGGAAACCCTTGACGGGCGGCGGCTTGCATCACCCCGTCCATGTAACGGTCGGGCCCACAGGTATAGACATGCCAGCCCGGCTGATACCCGGTCAGGATGGAATCCAGATCGGCACGACTGCCCTGATCCGAGAAATGCAGGTGCACTTTTTCGGCCCATGGCACCATTTGAAGGTCATCCAGGAACCCCGCATCGGCCTTGCGACTGGCAGAATAGTGCAGCTCAAAGTCACGGCCCAGCGCGTGCAGCCGGTGGGCAAAGGCGATCATCGGCGTGATCCCGATGCCGCCGCCCATCAGAAAGCTGCGGCTGGCCTCTTCGACCAGTTCAAAATGGTTGATCGGGCGCGAAATGAACACCTTGCGCCCTTCGGAAAAGATCCGGTGCATCAGCTTGGAGCCACCACGCCCTGTATCCTCGCGCAGGACGCCGATCTGATACAGGCTCGGGTCGGCGGGATCACCTGACATGGAATACTGGCGCAGGAATTCCGGCGCGACCAGAATGTCGAGATGCGCGCCCGCGGTCCAGTCGGGCAGGGGGCTGCCGTCCAGGGCGCGGAATTCGTATTTCGTGACCGAGCTGGTCATCGGGTCGACCTTGCTGACCTCGACACGCAGCACCGGCGACTCGGCGTCGTTGCGATAGCGATGCACATGGCTTGTGTCCCCCGCCGCCAGTTCCGCCTTGTACTGGTCGGCGGAAATCATGTCTTGATAGGCACGAATTCCGGCCTCGCGATCCATCGGGAAAGGATAGGGCCACGGGTGCGGGGCCAGCGGGGCGGGATAAACCGCCAGCGTCTGATCCTCGTATTTCAGATCAAGGTCCGGTTGCAGGTCACGTTCATTCACCGGCTTGTCGGTCGGCGCGTAATGCCCCTCGGGCTGGATTTCGAGATCCCACCACCATTTCTTGACCGGATTAAGGCTGCCATGCTTGAGCTTGTCGTCCCATTTCGCCAGCAGCGGGGCGGCGGAAGGGATGTTTGAGGCGGCCCAGCGGGCAGGCGCCTCGGAAAACAGCCCTTCAAGGTTCCAGGGGCAGGTTTTCATACAGCGCCCGCACATCGCCCCGCCTTCGGTGCCGATCCGGTAGGTGGCGCATTTCTGGCTGTCGGATTTCCAGATTTCATAGCCGTTGAACATCAGCTTGGGGCCCGCCGTAATGGCCCCGGACGGGCATTCGCGGGCACATTTGTTGCAGTTCTCGCAAAAATTCTGCAGCCCGAAATCAATTGGCCTGTCATGGGCCATGGGCATATCGGTGGTCACCACCCCCGATTTCAGACGCGGCCCCAGATATGGGTTGAGGATGACCTCTCCGATACGGCTGACCTCGCCCAGCCCCGACAGCAACAGAAGCGGTGGTTGCAGAACCTCGCCATCCATCACGCTATGGGCTTTGGCCTTGTAGCCAAGATTGCGGATCTGTTTGGCAATCACGCCGCCCAGCAGGGAAAACCGCAGATAGGCGCGCATGGATTGCGCAACCGAGATCCAGTCATCGCCGCTGGCGCCCTCCATGGTTTCGAACCCCTGATCCACGATCATGGAGATGGCCTGATCATGGGGCGGGTCGATGGGCTCGCCCGCGGCGTCATGGCTGTACCACGCCCAGTCGGGGCAGCGGGAAATGCCCACCGCATCAATCCCGAGGAAATAGCTCGCCGCCTTTACGTTATCCGCATTGCGCTGCGCTTCGCTCGGGCGGCTGCCTTTGGGATCAGCCTCTCCGTCCTGCAACAGAACAAAAGCGCCAAGTGCACGGCGCTGCGCCATCGAGGGCGCGGATTTGCGCACGTAATGGCCACCAGTGGCGTATTTCTGGTTGGCCTTGCCCATGTCGCCGAACTGGGCGCGGGCAAACATATCAGCGCGCTTGGGGACGCGGGCGACATTGGCCTCGTCAATATAGGTCGTCGGGCTGTCCACGCGTTTCAGCCGTTCGAACGGGTGGGCACCATCCACATAGCGGCGCTTGCGATAGGGATCACGGTTCAGCGCGCTTTTGGCCGAGTGTTTGCCCAGCCACCATGCGGGACCGTGTGTTTTCAGATAGGGCTGCTCGGCGGCTAGCGGAAGATCAACCGAGAGCGGCATGTCAGTGGTCACCGCCGCGACGCCAAATCCGGTGCCGAGATAGGGCGCAACCAGCTGTCCTGCCTCGACCGTGGCCAGACCGGCCTCGACTGCGACGCGGTTCAGGTCAATATCGCTTGTCGTGCGGCTGTGGGCCCGCGCGGAAAAGCCAAGCAACCTCAGATAGTTGGCGATGACACAGGCAGTTTCCGTTGCGCGTAAACAGGCGCGGTGGTCCTGGGCATCTGCAATCCATTCGGCGCCGGGTTCGGACGGATCGGGGTCGCGGTGATGTTCGTACAGGTACACGATTACGTGGCTGTGGCCGTCAATGCCCGTCGGCGGCGCTTCGACCGACTCTTTCAGGTCGGCCATGATCATGTCGATGCCAGCGGCCAGTGTCTTCGTCTGGCGTGTGCGCAGATCCCGGGCCAGCCGGTCGATATCGGGGTTGCGCAGGGGTGTGGGCAACAGCGCGCTGTCCGGAAGGCGGGCAATTCCCACCATAGAGGCATCGTTGAAATAGCCGAACGCCTTGAGATGGTTGGATCTTTCAAAGGTATCTGTCGGCACCTCCGAGCGTACCGGATTGACCAGACCCTCGCGTATGGTGTCCATCATCGCCTGATACTCGCCCATCGCGTTCACAAGCGAATGCGGGGTGTCGAGGCGACGAAATTCAAGCGGCAACATGGGCGGCACCTTGGTGGTGATTGGCCCTGACTGGCGCAGCAGCGTTTCGAGCGGATATGGCCCCAGATGCACCGGTCGCGTTTTGTCGGAAAAAATGCGTGTCATGTCTCGTCTCCCCGCACAGGATGGTAAACATGTTATCTTGTTTTGAAAAGCCTTGGTGATATCCCGAGATGCCCTGGCGAGGCACAGGTGTGGCGCGTAAAATATGGTGGTTTTTATATATTTTACTTTTGATATATATCAAAGATGTAACGCGAATACTTCTTTACCCAAGGGAAATGTGCACCCAGCGCGTTTCTGATCGCGAGGTATCTTTATGCTTTTGAAACAAGCTATTGCGGGGCTTTGTTTGGCTATCGTCACGGCGGGAAACGCCGTCGCCGAAGACGCCGTCAGCAAATCGACCGCCGACCATTCCAAGTTCCCGTCCTTGCAAAAGGACTTTAAATCCGGTCCTGAAGTGACCGAAGCCTGCCTTGAATGTCATACCGAGGCAGACGACCAGTTCATGCATTCGATCCACTTTACGTGGGAATACGATCACCCCGACACGGGGCAGAAGCTGGGCAAGAAAAACGTCATCAACGCATTTTGTGGCAGCGTCGCCGGAAACGAACCGCGCTGTACCTCGTGCCACGCCGGATATGGCTGGGACGACATGAACGAGGCCCCGCCGCAAAAAGAGACCGCCAAGGACTGCCTCGTCTGCCACGACACTTCGGACCAGTACACCAAGCTGGCTACCGGGGCAGGGCATCCGCCTATGGAAGCCAAAGGCAAGACCATCACCGGTCAGAAGGCGTGGGCGGTGGACCTGAAAAAGGCCGCGATGAGTGTCGGCATGCCGGACCGTGACAATTGCGGCAACTGTCACTTTTACGGCGGCGGCGGGGATAACGTGAAACATGGCGACCTGTCGTCGGTTCTCTATAATCCCAGCTTTGACGTCGATGTGCACATGTCGCCCAAATCCGAGGGCGGCGAGGATATGGTCTGTTCCGATTGCCACGTCAGCGACCGCCACCAATGGGCCGGATCGCGCTATAACGTGCTGGCCTCGGATCCGCACGGCACCGGCAAACCCGGCGAAGAGCGCCATGCCGCCTCGTGCCAGTCCTGCCACGGGGACGCGCCGCACCCGACCAATATCAAGGGCATGAAGCTGAACGATCACACCGACACACTGGCCTGCCAGACCTGCCACATCCCGGAATTCGCGCGGGGCGGCGTGCCCACGAAATCCATGTGGGACTGGTCGACCGCAGGCAAGATGGATGAAACCGGCAAACCCTATAGCGAGGACAAGTATACCTCGTCCATGGGCAAGCACATGCACACCTACATGTCGACAAAGGGCAATTTCGAATATGCCGAAAACGCCGTGCCGCATTACGCGTGGTTCGACGGGCAGGTGGAATACACCACGATCGACCGCAAGATAGACCCGACCAACACGGTTGACGTGAACGTGATCCATGGCGACCGCGCCGATGGCAGTTCGCGTATCTGGCCGTTCAAGCGCATGGAAGGGCGGCAGGCCTATGACAAGGTGAACGAAAACCTTGTCTACACCCATGTCTGGGGGCCAACGACCGACACTGCGTTCTGGACCAATTTCGACTGGGCCAAGGCGATTGACGCGGGCATGAAGGCCGCCAACCAGCCCTATTCGGGAGAGTTCGGCTTCGTCGACACCTACATGTACTGGCCGATTACCCACATGGTGGCACCGGCCGAGGATGCGGTGGGTTGTGTGGAATGCCACCAGGAAAACGGGCGCCTTGCCGATGTTGCGGGCGTATTCATGCCGGGCACCGATCCCAACAGCTGGATCGGGTTGCTGGGCAAGGCCATCATCCTGATGTCTTTCCTCGGCGTCATCGGCCATTCCCTGCTGCGCCTCTTCTCGCGCAATTCGAAAGGAGATCACCATGGCTAAGCGTATCGTCAAGGTTTACCCGGCCTTTGAACGGCTCTGGCACTGGATGCAGGTCATCCTGATCCTGACACTGATGGTCACCGGCATGGGGCTGAACGGGGTGCATGGTCTGATCCCGTTCGGACAGGCAGTGATGCTGCACACGCTGGCCGCGCTGGCCCTGCTGGCGCTGTGGGTGTTCGCAACCTTCTGGCTGTTCACCACGGGCACGTGGAAACAGTTCATCCCCAAGATCGAAGGCATGGTCGCCGTGGCGCGCTTCTATGCCTATGGCGTCTTCAAAGGCGAGGAGCACCCTTATGAAAAAATCTTCTGGCGCAAGCACAACCCGCTGCAGGCCGCGACCTATTTCGTGTTGAAATGGTTCATCTTTCCGGCGATCTGGATCACCGGCCTGCTGTATCTGACCTATAATTTCTGGGCCGGCAGCGACTCGGTTCTGGCGATCACGCTGATTGCCAACCTGCATCTGCTGTCGGCCTATGTGATCGGGGCTTTCATCATCATCCATGTCTACCTGCTGACCGTGGGGCACGGGTTCCGCGAACATGTGAAACCGATGGTGACGGGCTATGACGAGATCGACCTGACGCCTGAACAAGAGGCCTATCTGGAGAGCAACGAACCGGAACGGTTGAAACCTGTCGCAGAGGGGTAGACGGCAGACCCACCGGATTTCGGATCAGGCGCGGGGGCGGCCCCGCGCCTTTTTTGCCAGGGGCCAGCAGACAAAAGAAAACCGGCCCGTGACAAGGTCAGGACCGGCACCAGAATTTTTTCGGGAACAGGTGGGGCTCAGCGGCCCCAGGTGCGGACCACGCCGCAATCCATATGCACGAAGTTCGAGCGCGAATAGCGTCCGACACCACCGGCATTACAGGCCGCCGCGGCGCGGGCCACCTGGCTGACCGAGCGGGACGACAACCGCAGATCGGCTGCCTGGCCTTTCATGTGCAGCGAATTCTTGGCAACCCCACGCGAGCGCGAACGCAGCATGGCGTTGGTCTGCGGGCTGCGATAGCCCGAGAGCAGCATGTAGGGTTCGTTCGTATCCAGAAGGTTAAGCGATGCGGCCATGATATCGACGGTGCGCAGGTCGATGCCCTTGACCTGATCCGTGCGCCAGTCGCGCATGAACAGGTTGATCTCTTTCACCGCGTCCTTGATATATTCGCCCTCGATCCAGTAGATCGTGTCGAGCCGTTCCCCGGTCCGACCCGAATACATACGGATGCGGCGGATATCGCCCGAGCCGCGCAGGAACCCTGCCGCATTCGAGAAGGTGGGTGCCGCAGCGATTGTCGTAGCTGCGAATGCGCGCAGTAGTCCGCGCCGTGTCATACTCAGCGAGTTGTTCTCAGTCATAGTTTTCAGCGCCTGTCCCGTCGCTTACCTGCCACCACGATGTTACGTGGTATTGTTAACATCCCCAGATGTGGGGACGTTATGACATATCCGGAATCACCGACCAAGCGTTCATTTTGGCGCGGATGCCACAATCAAGGGATTTAGGCGAATTTTTGCGCAATTCTGCGGTTTGTGGGATTCGGGTCGGAAACTGCGGTGAGCTTGCATCAAGTCGGCTTCTCCTGCATGTGCTCAAAAAAATGTTAGTAGACATGATTGTCATATTTTCGAAAAATCTCGTTAATCAGGTCACAAGTTTATTTTGAGGAACGCGCGCATGTTCAAACCCCTTCTGAAAGCCTCTCGCATTGCCATGGTATCAGGCGCCGCCCTTGTGGGCGCCTTGTCACTGACCCCGGCACCGCTCAAGGCGCAGGTGACGGCGTTCAAACAGGCTGTGGCCGAGGCCGCGTCGCGGGACGAGGCACTATCAGCTTTCTATCGGGAAAACGGCTTTGCACCGGTCTGGACCGTAGACACAGAGGCCGGGATCGACCGGCGTTCGGCCCTGTTGCGGGCGCTCCGCGATGCTGACCAGCACGGGTTGCCGGTAAAACGGTATCAGTTCGAGGCGCTTTTGGAGCAACTGGGCGAGGCGGACACTCCACGCGAACTGGGCCTGGCCGAGGTGGCGATGAGCAAGGCATTCATCATCTATGCGCGTGACGTTCAAAGTGGCATGTTCAAGCCGACCTCGCTGGATGACGGGATCAAGCGTGACGCCCCGGTGCGGGATCCGCGCGAGAATCTGGAAAGCTTCCTGAACAGTGATCCCGCGCGGTTCATGCACAGCCTGCCGCCGACGACCTCGCAATACCTCGCGCTTATGAAGGAAAAGAAACGTCTTGAGACCGTGATCGCGCAGGGCGGTTGGGGACCGACCGTCAAAGGCAACAAGATCGAACCGGGGGATCGCGGAAACGCAGTCATTTCGCTGCGCAACCGCTTGATCGCACTGGGATATCTGGATCGCAGCCCCAGTGCGGTCTACGACACCGACATGCAGAAGGCCGTGCAGGCGTTCCAGATCGACAACGGGTTGGAACCTGATGGTGTGGCGGGGGCCGGCACGATCAAGGAACTGAACCGGACGCCACAGGACCGTCTGAAATCCATCATGGTCGCGATGGAACGGGAACGCTGGCTGAACAAGGATCGGGGCGACCGGCATGTTCTGGTGAATCTGACAGACTTCACCGCGCGCATTGTCGATCATGGCACCGTGACGTTCGAAACACGCTCGGTCGTGGGCAAGAACCAGAGCGACCGGCGCAGCCCCGAGTTTTCGGACGTGATGGAGCACATGGTCATCAACCCGACCTGGAACGTGCCGCGCTCGATCGCGACCAAGGAATACCTGCCGATGCTGAAACGTAACCCGAACGCGGTCAGCTATCTCAAGCTGGTGAACGGGCGCGGGCAGGTGGTCAACCGTGGCGCGGTGGATTTCAGCCAGTTCAGCGCGCGGAATTTCCCGTTTGATATCAAACAGCCCCCGGGGTCGCGCAACGCGCTGGGGCTTGTAAAGTTCATGTTCCCGAACAAGCACAACATCTATCTGCACGACACGCCGGCCAAAAACCTGTTTGCCCGCGAGGTGCGCGCCTATAGCCACGGCTGCATCCGCCTGCATCAACCCTTTGATTTTGCCTATACAATCCTGGCAAAACAGGTTGAGGATCCCAAAGAGTTCTTCCAGTCTCGCCTGAAAACAGGGCGTGAAACCAAGGTGGATCTTGAACAGGACATCCCCGTACACATCATCTATCGTACGGCGTTCAGCGACGGAAAAGGTCACATGAACTATCGCCGCGATGTCTATGGCCGTGACGCCAAGATTTGGCAGGCCATGGTGAACGAAGGGGTGGCGCTGGACGCGGTGCAGGGGTAAAACGCCCGCAAAACGCGGGGGACCCATGGCCTATACATTGCAGCAGATCGCCGACGCCATCGGGGCAACTGCCCTGGGGGACACTTCCTTAATCGTGGCGCGTGTCGCCGAACCCGCTTCGGCCGGACCGGATGATCTGGCTTTGCTGACCAATCCGAAATTCGCTGACGGCCTGGCCCAGGGGCAGGCGCGGGCTGCCATGCTCTGGGAAGGGGCCGACTGGCAGGGGATGGGGCTGCAAGGGGCCATCGTATCGGCGCGTGGGCGGTTTGCCCTGTCGGGTCTGTCGCGCATCATGGATCCGGGCCAGCATTATGGCAGCGGTGTGCATGCCATGGCCGTGGTCGACGCCAGCGCCGAGATCGGCGAAAACGTCACCATCGGCCCGTTCACCAGTATCGGCCCACGCGCCATTATCGGCGCCAACAGCATCATCGGCCCGAACTGCACCATCGGTGCGGATGTGACGCTTGGGGAAGAGGCATTCCTGCGCGAACAGGTCTCGATCGGCGCCCGCGCCACGATTGGCGCGCGCTTCATAGCGCAACCCGGCGTCCGGATCGCCTCGGACGGGTTTTCCTTTGTCACGCCTGAAAAATCCGGCGTCGAGGCCGCCCGCGAAACCCTTGGCGATCAGGGTGAAGTCAAGTCCCAGGTCTGGGCCCGCATTCACAGCCTTGGCTCGGTCACCATCGGCGACGATGTCGAAATCGGCGCCAACACCTGTATCGACTGTGGCACCATCCGCGACACGGTGATCGGCAACGGCGTCAAGATGGATAACCTTGTCCATATCGCCCACAATGTCGAAATCGGCGACAACACTTTGCTGGCCGGGCAGGTTGGTATCGCCGGATCCACCAGGATCGGGAAAAACGTGGTCTTTGGTGGCCAATGCGGTGTTTCGGACAATATCACCGTGGGGGACAACGTGATCGCCGGGGGCGGCACCAAGATGATGTCCAAGGTGCCCGCCGGTCGGGTCATGCTGGGATATCCGGCTGTCAAGATGGAGACACATTTGGAGATGTATAAGGGCCTCAGACGCCTGCCGCGTCTTTTTGACGATGTGTCCGCGTTGAAGAAAACCATTCAATCTTCGGACAGCAATGACTAAATCACTGCCAGATCTGGCGAAAGGAAGAACAAAATGAGCATCAAGGACGAGGTTATCGGGATCATTGCCGAACAGGCCGTTCTGGACCCCTCGGATGTGACCATGGACAGCACGCTCGAAGATCTCGGGATCGACAGTCTCGGGCTGGTCGAGAGCATTTTTGCCATCGAGGAGAGCTTTGACATCTCGGTGCCTTTCAACGCCAACGAACCTGAGAAAAGCGATTTCGACATTTCATCCGTGGCCACGATCATTGCGGGCATTGAAAAGCTGATCGCCGAGCAGAAAGGCTAAGGGCAGGGCCATGAAACGCGTTGTCATCACCGGGGCAGGCACCATCAACGCGCTCGGGCACAACGTGGCCGACACGCTGGCGGCGTTTCGCGAGGGGCGCTGCGGGATCGGGCCGCTGGATATGCCGGACGTCGACCGTCTCGCCGTCAGGATCGGCGCTCAGGTGCAGGACTTCGAGGCCGAGGGCCTATTCAACCGCCAGCAGATGTCGCTTTATGACCGCTTCACGCAGTTCACTCTTGTCGCCGCGCGCGAGGCGATCGCGCAGGCGGGGCTGGAATTTTCGGGCGAAATGGCCGCGAAATCCGGCGTTGTTCTGGGCAATTCGGGCGGCGGGATGACCACGCTCGATGAAAACTACCGCACCGTTTACGAGGCGGGCAAAAACCGCGTGCATCCTTTTGTCGTTCCGAAACTGATGAACAACGCCGCGGCCAGCCATGTCAGCATGGAGTTCAACCTCAAGGGGCCGTCCTTTACGGTGGCGTCGGCCTGTGCGTCCTCCAACCACGCCATGGCCCAAGCGTTCCAGATGGTGCGCACCGGCATGGCGCCGGTCATGATCTCGGGCGGATCGGAATCCATGCTGTGCTTTGGCGGCGTCAAGGCATGGGAAGGTCTGCGCGTCATGTCCAAGGACGCCTGCCGCCCGTTCAGCGCAAACCGCAACGGCATGGTGCAGGGTGAAGGCGCAGGGATCTTCGTGTTCGAGGACTATGACCACGCCAAGGCGCGTGGCGCAGAGATCCTTGCCGAAGTGGCGGGGTTCGCGATGAGTTCGGACGCTGCAGATATTGTCATGCCCTCGAAACAAGGTGCCGCGCGGGCCATTGCCGGGGCACTGGCCGATGCGCGTCTGAACCCGTCGGATGTGGGCTATATCAACGCCCACGGCACCGGCACCGCCGCCAATGACAAGACCGAATGCGCCGCCGTGGCCGATGTGTTCGGGGCCCATGCCGACAACCTGATGATTTCCTCGACCAAATCCATGCACGGGCACCTGATCGGGGGCACCGGTGCGGTTGAACTCCTGGCCGGGATCATGGCGCTGCGCGACGGGGTCATTGCCCCCACCATCGGCTACGAGGAACCCGATCCGGAATGCGCGCTGGACGTCGTCCCGAACGAGGCCCGCGAGGCCAAGGTCGATGCGATTCTGTCCAACGCCTTTGCCTTTGGCGGGCTGAACGCCGTGATTGCCCTGCGCAAGGTCTGATACCCCCATTAAAATACAGAAAACGCCCGCGAACCAATCGGTTGCGGGCGCTGTCCTGTCAGATCGCAGGTCTGCTTATTCCGGCACAACCGTCGACTTGTCATAGGCGGCGGTAAAACCGTTCAGCGACATGATCACGGTCACCGGCTGGCTGGGGTTGCGGGCCGGAACGATGCCCAGGCTCGCCTTGCTGCCACCTTTCAGTTCTTCGACTTCCTCGGCCGTGAACCCGATCCGCGCGAAACAGCCGATCGTGTTGCAGAAAGCAAAGGGATAGCGCTTGGTCGAGGTGCCGTCGATGGTCATCGACAGTTGCGCTGTAAGCAGCGTTTCGAGCGGCACGACAAAGGTGGCACCAGCCGCAGCTGCGCTACCCTCGGGCAGACGATAGGCCGTCACTTCCGCCACCGGAGTACCGGCCCCGTCCTTCAGAAGCTGGTACATGCGGCAGGGGCGCGGCTCGGGGCCGGTCTTGGCGCATTGCAGGTTCCAGTCTCCGAAGGCTTCGTTGGTCACGTCATCCACGGGGGCCGGATTGGAATTGGTCACCGTTTCGCCCATTTCCAGCGTGCCGTTCGACAGCGAACCAACGCCTTGCGCGAAGGCCGGAGCCGAAAGGGCCATCACGGCCAGGGTTGCCAGAGAGAGTGCTGTGTTCTTCATGAATCAAACCGCCAGTTTCTTGTTTCGCGAGACGCTTAACACGGGCCAAGGGCAATGTCAGTGGCAAGCGGACGGGAATTTCGTCAAAGGCAAGAAATCGCTGTTGCGTCCGGCCCGTTTTCCGCAAAACACCCGCCAAATGAAAAAGAGGCCCGAAGGCCTCTTTTCCGATTTTCACTCCCCGTCGGACTGGCCGACTTATTCATTGGGGGGAACGCTACGAAGAAAACGACCAAGCGTCAACAGGAAAAAATCAAGTTTTACGGTTTGATTTTCAACAAAAAAAGCCACGCAAGCGAATGCGTGGCCAAGTCTAACAGGGAGGAAACAATTCACGGGCCAAATCGGCCGCGTGACGGGTTTTATGATGGCGTAAAATGGTTAAAACTGTCTTTCGAATGTGTGATTTTTCTTCGGGGGCGGATTTTGGAAGATTCGATCTTTA
Source organism: Shimia fortis (assembly GCF_040225985.1). Lineage (NCBI taxonomy): Bacteria > Pseudomonadati > Pseudomonadota > Alphaproteobacteria > Rhodobacterales > Roseobacteraceae > Shimia > Shimia fortis. The sequence continues at coordinate 28,552 of NZ_JBBPEU010000003.1, read as the reverse complement.
TTGGTGGCGGCGGCGAAGACTATGGCGTCAAACAGGGGCTGGCGCTGAAATACGCCAACCGGCATGGCATGGTGGCAGGGGCCACGGGCACCGGGAAATCCGTCACCCTGCAAATCCTGGCCGAAGGGTTTTCCAAGGCCGGCGTGCCGGTCTTCCTGTCGGATGTCAAAGGCGACCTGTCCGGTCTGGCCGGATCCGGCAGCGAGAGCTTCAAGCTGCATCAGGCCTTCACAGACCGCGCCGCGAAAATCGGCTTTGACGATTACAGCTACGAGGCCTTTCCGGTCACCTTCTGGGATCTTCTGGGCGAACAGGGGCATCCCGTGCGCACCACCGTGGCCGAGATGGGGCCGCTTCTGCTGTCGCGCCTGCTCGAACTCAGCGAAGCGCAGGAAGGTATCCTGAACATCGCTTTCCGAGTCGCCGATGTCGAAGGCATGCCGCTCTTGGACCTCAAGGACCTGCAATCGCTGCTGGTCTGGGTGGGGGAAAACCGGCAGGCGCTGACCCTGCGCTATGGAACGATCTCGACCAATTCGCTGGGCACGATCCAGCGGCGCCTTCTGGTGCTTGAAAACCAGGGCGGGGCCAAGCTCTTTGGCGAACCGGCGCTGGAACTCACGGACCTGATGCGCACCGATACGGATGGCCGGGGTCGGATCAATATTCTTGCCGCGGACAAACTCATGGGGGCGCCGCGCCTCTATGCGACCTTCCTGCTCTGGCTCTTGTCGGAACTGTTCGAGGAACTGCCCGAGGTGGGCGACCCCGACAAGCCCAAGCTCGTGTTCTTCTTTGACGAGGCGCATCTCTTGTTCGACGGGGCCCCCAAGGCGTTGGTCGACAAGGTCGAACAGGTGGCCCGCCTGATCCGCTCGAAAGGGGTCGGGGTCTATTTCATCTCGCAAAACCCCGCCGACATCCCCGAGGATATCCTCGGCCAGCTTGGCAACCGGATCCAGCACGCGCTGCGCGCCTTTACCGCGCGGGACCGCAAACAGTTGAAACTGGCCGCCGAAACCTATCGTGATAATCCCCGCTTCTCGACCGAAGACGCCATCCGCGAGGTCGGTGTGGGCGAGGCCGTGACCTCGATGCTGATGAAAAAGGGTGTGCCCGGCGTGGTCGAACGCACGCTGATCCGTCCGCCTTCGTCGAAACTCGGCCCGATTGATCCCGCAACCCGCAAAGAGGTGATCCAGACCTCACCGGTGGCAGGCAAATATGAAAAGCTGGTCGACCGCAAATCGGCCTATGAAATCCTCAAGGCCCGCGCAGAAGCCGCCGCGAAAGAGGCCGCCGATCTGGAAGACAAGGAAGACGACATGCCCGCGCACGAACGAGAGTTCAACGCAGGGCGGCGCTATTCCGGCACCCGCGTGACCCGCTCGACCTCGCGCAGCACCCGCAAGGAACCCAGCTTTGGCGAGGCCATGGGCAAGATGGTCATGAAGGAACTTTCCGGCACCACGGGCCGCAAACTCGTGCGCGGCATTCTGGGGGGCCTGTTCAAGGGGCGCTGACTCCCCTGTCTTCATCTTGCCGCAAATACTCACAAAAAAGGCCGCTCGAATGAGCGGCCTTTTGCAGTTTCCCTGTTCCGGTCTCACTTCTCGGGGATCAGGCCGCGCGGGCTGAATCTCAGGACCAGCAGCAGGATAATCCCCATCGTCATGAGTCGCATATGTGCTGCGCTGTCGATCAGATGCGCGGCCAGCGCGCTGTCTTCGGCCATGCCGCTGGTGATCAGTTCCATCAGCCACAGGCCAATCGGCTCCACCTGGATCCACAGCCACCAGATCAGGAAGCCGCCCAGCACTGCGCCCAGGTTGTTGCCCGAGCCACCGACGATCACCATCACCCAGATCAGGAAGGTAAAGCGCAGCGGGTTATACGTGCCCGGCGTCAGCTGCCCGTCCAGTGTTGTCATCATCGCGCCCGCGATGCCGCAAATGGCCGAACCCAGCACAAAAATCTGCAAATGTCGGCGGGTGACGTTTTTGCCCATCGCCTCTGCGGCAACCTCGTTATCTCGGATCGCGCGCATCATGCGGCCCCATGGGCTGTGCAGCGCCAGCTGCGCCGCGACAAGAATCAGGATCAGCACACCGGCAAACAACAAGGAATAGCTGGCCTTCACATAAAGCGACGACGCCGTGACCGGATCCAGCCCGAGGTTCTGGGCCGATTGCACAAAGCTCTCGGTATCCTGCAGGTCCACCTCATAGGGCACTGGACGGGGCAGGCCGTTCACGTTTTTCACGCCGCGTGCCAGCCAGTCTTCGTTCTTCATCACCGCGATGATGATCTCGGCGATGCCCAGCGTCGCAATCGCCAGATAATCCGAGCGCAGGCCCAAAGCCGTCTTTCCGATCAGCCATGCCACACCGGCCGCCAGCAATCCGCCCATCGGCCAGGCCAGCAGCACCGGCAGGCCAAGCCCGCCCAGATATCCGGTGGCGGCGGGGTTGATCGCCTCGATCGCCTGCACGGCGGGATCAAATAGCGCGCGGTAGATGAAGAAGCCGCCAATCAGGATCGCCAGCATTGCAACGGTGCGGGTCGTGCCACGCAGACGGCCATAAGCCAGCACCGCCGCCACGATCGTCGCAGCGCCAAACAACAGCGCCGCAATCACACGCGCACCGCCTGCCGCCCAGGCCTCGGTCACGGGCGGCATAGACGTCATCACGACCGCCAGCCCCCCAAGCGCCACGAACCCCATGACACCCACGTTGAACAGGCCTGCAAAGCCCCATTGCAGGTTCACACCCAGCGCCATGATTGCCGAGATCAGCCCCATGTTCAGCAAGACCAGCGCCGAGTTCCACGATTGCATGAAGCCGGTGCCGATGATCAGCAGGGCCACGGCACCAAACAGGAGAGAGTTTTTCACTGTATCGCTCATACCGCTTTTCCTTTGAAGATGCCGGTCGGCTTGAACAGAAGCACCACGATCAGAATCACGAAGCTGACCGCGAATTTATAGTCGGTGGACAGAAGCTGCACGAGCGTCGAAGGCTCCAACGAATCAGGAAGCCAGTAAGTCAGCACCTTCTTCCACGCATAGGTGATCGTGACTTCCGAAAAGGCGATGATGAACCCGCCCGCAATCGCACCCAATGGGTTGCCAAGGCCGCCGACGATGGCCGAGGCAAAGATCGGCAGCAGCAGTTGGAAATACACAAACGGCTTGAACGTCTTGTCGAGCCCATAAAGCACACCCGCAATCGTCGCCAGCGCGGCCACGATCATCCACGTGTACATCACCACGCGTTCGGGGTTGATGCCCGACAACAGCGCCAGGTCTTCGTTGTCCGAATAGGCGCGCATGGATTTGCCGGTGCGGGTGCGGTTCAGGAACCAGAACAGCGCGACCACGCAGATCACCGCAACCACCACGGTCAGACCTTGGGTGGTCTTGATCGCCAGACCTTCGCGCAGGCCGGTCAACTGCTTGAATTCCCGTACGGAAATGATGAACCGTTCCCCATCGGCGAATTTCTGGTCGTTGGGGCCAATGATGAAACGTACAAGGCCGTTCATTACGAACATCACACCCATCGACACGATCACAAGGATCACCGGCTTGGCCTTTTGCTCCCGGTAGAACTTGTAGACCACCCGGTCCGTCAACAGCACCAGCGCGATTGTCCCCAAGATGCCAAAAGGCAGCGCCAAAAGCGCGGTGGGCAGTGGGCCGAAACTGACCCCCATGCCCTGCAGCCACCATGTGACCAGAACCGTCACCATCGCCCCGAAGGCCATGGTGTCGCCATGGGCAAAGTTCGAGAACCGCAGAATGCCATAGATCAGCGTTACCCCCAGCGCACCCAGAGCCAACTGGCTGCCATAGGCGACCGCGGGGATCAGCACAAAGTTTGAGAGGGCCACAAGGCCATTTAGAAAGTCCATCAGGTCACATCTCTCGTTTCGTCATTGTTCTTGTTATCGTTGTCATGTTTCGGTGCAGGTTCCGGTGAACCGCTTGCCGCGATTGCCGTGGTACAGGAACGCGCCGTCCGGTTGCAGCGTCAGCGCGTGACTGCCGCCAAAGGCCGAAACGATCCAGCGCCGCTTGTCTCCGGTGTGGTCGGGTTTACCCGCATAGGGGCCTTCGCCGCCGATCCACAGATCGGTATATCCGCCACGCGGTTTGATTTTGATTTCCAGCGTCGAAGCCGCGCACATGGCCTCGGCGTCGCCCCGGCATTGGGTGTCCGCCAGACAGGTCATCCCTTTTGCAACAGCGGGCAGGGCGGTCAACATCACCCCGACCGACACAGCCACGCCGCCCAAAAGGCCGGACGCCTTCCGCACCCCGCGTCGGGGCGGGCGCACACCTGCGGATATGACGCTCAAGCCGTGCATCAGCCCCCCAGGAACGACTTGCGCACTTCGGGATCGGCCAACAGTTCTTTGCCGGACCCGCTATAGGCGTTCTTGCCCTGTACTAGAACGTAGCCCTTGTCGGCGATCTCCAGCGCCTGTTTGGCGTTTTGTTCCACCATCAGGATGGGAAGGCCGGTGCGGCTGACCTCGATGATGCGGTCGAACAGTTCGTCCATCACGATGGGCGACACGCCCGCGGTGGGCTCGTCCAGCATCAACAGTTTCGGCTTGGTCATCAGCGCGCGGCCCACGGCGACCTGCTGGCGCTGGCCCCCCGACAGTTCGCCCGCGTGCTGGTGGCGTTTCTCACGCAGGATCGGGAACAGCTCATAGACCTGCTCCATCGTCTCGGAAATGTCGTCCTTGCGGATGAAGGCGCCCATCTCGAGGTTTTCCTCGACCGTCATCGAGGTAAAGATGTTGTGGGTCTGGGGCACGAACCCCATGCCCTTCTGAACGCGGGCCTGCGGGGTCAGGTTGGTGATGTCTTCGCCATCCAGCATCACCTTGCCGGTATGCACGTTCAGCATCCCGAACACCGCCTTCATGGCGGTGGATTTGCCAGCGCCGTTCGGGCCCACGATCACCGCGATCTCGCCCTTGTCGACGGAAATGGTGCAATCATGCAGGATGTCCGGCCCCTTGCCATAGCCGCCGGTCATGTTCTGTCCGATCAGAAAGCTCATCTTTGTTTTGTCCTTTCGGTCGTCGGAGCGTGTCCGACTGGAAGGGTCGCAGCGCACCGTGCCAACGCAGCCAGCGGACGGGCAGGGGGCAGCGACCGGACCTTGGTCCCCGTCGAAGGGATCAGGCCTCCATCATTTCCTTGTTCTTCAAACCGGTGCCCAGATAGGCCTCGATCACCTGTTCGTTGGCCTTGATCTCGTCCAGCGTGCCTTCGGCCAGAACCTTGCCCTCGGCCATACAGATGACGGGGTTGCAGATGCGACCGATGAACTCCATGTCGTGTTCGATCACGACAAAGGTATAGCCGCGCTCTTCGTTCAGGCGTTTGATCGCGTCGGCAATGGTATAAAGCAGGGTACGGTTCACACCGGCGCCGACCTCGTCCAGAAAGACAATCTTGGCATCGACCATCATGGTGCGGCCCAATTCCAGCAGCTTTTTCTGGCCGCCCGACACTTCGCCCGCCTTGAGATCGGCGATATGGCTGATGGTCAGGAATTCCAGAACCTCGTCCGCCTTGGCGCGCAGGGCGCGTTCCTCGTCAGCGATTCGCTTGCGGCCGAACCACGTATTCCACAAGGTTTCACCCGATTGCGCGCCCGGCACCATCATCAGGTTCTCGCGGCAGGTCATCGAGCTGAACTCGTGCGCGATCTGGAAGGTGCGCAACAGACCCTTGTGGAACAATTCATGCGGCGGCAGGCCGGTGATATCCTCGCCCGCCATGGTGACGGTGCCCGACGTAGGTTTAAGAACGCCAGCGATCACATTGAAAAGGGTTGTTTTTCCGGCTCCGTTTGGTCCGATCAGCCCGGTGATGGATCCCGGCTCGATCGTGAGTGTCGCACCATCGACGGCCCGGAACCCGCCGAAATGCTTGTGAACGCCCTCTACGACGATCATATGTCTTCCCCCGTCGGCGGCATGCTCCGCCTTTCAGAATTTGAAACAGCCCGGAACATGTCCGGGCTGTTCGATATCAAGCTAAGGTTTTAACAGGTCTTAGCGGAATTTGGCAGTGGTGATCTTACCACCTTCGATCACGATTTCACGGTAACCACCCGAGGCTTCGCCGCCCCCGATCAGTTCCACCGCGGTCGCGCCGACATAGTCGATGTCACCGCCACCGGCAAGGATTTCAAGCGCCTTGTCCAGCTCACCCGCAGCGATCTTTTCGCCCGGTGCGTTGGCCACGTCCATGATTTTGGCGGCATAGTCCTTGGGTTCGGCCGAACCCGCGGCCTGCATGGCCAGCATAATCAGGGCGGCAGCGTCATAGCTTTCACCGATATAGGGGCCGGACGCATCCGCACCGGTCGCGGCCACGGCTTCCAGAACGGCCGTTGCATCTGCCGCGTCGCTGCCGGGCACGGTGCCGATCGAGCCTTCGATCTCGTCACCGAAGTTGGTTTCAAGCGCGGTACCGATCATGCCGTCGGGCAGGGCAAAGGTGTCAAACGCACCGGTGTCCAGCGCGGCACGGATCACGCCCGGGCCACCTTGGTCCACATATCCGGCCACGATCAGGATGTCGCCACCCGCGGCTGCCAGGGCGGCCACTTCGGCCGAGTAGTCGGCCTTGCCATCTTCATGCGCGGTGGTTGCGGTGACTTCGCCACCTGCGGCCTGATAGGCGGCCGAGATGCTGTCTGCCAGGCCTTTACCATAGTCGTTGTTGGTATAGGTGATCGCTGCCGACTTGAAGCCGCGCTCGATCAGCACGTCTGCCAGAACCTGACCCTGACGCGCATCCGACGGGGCGGTGCGGAAGAACATGCCGTTGTCCTCGGCATCGGACAGCGCGGGCGAGGTCGCCGAGGGCGAGATCATGACCATGCCGTTCGGCACGGCGACGTTGGCCAGAACCGCACCGGTCACACCCGAGCAGTCCGCGCCCATGATGCCCTTGACACCTTCTGCGGTGATCAGGCGTTCGGCAGCAGCGGTGGCCGCACCTGCATCGATACAGGTCGAGTCCGCGCGCACCGGCGACACCGACGCACCACCCAGCAGCTTGCCAGATTTGGTGACTTCGGCCATCGCGACTTCGGCACCACCGGCCATGGCCGGGGTCAGCGATTCAATCGGGCCGGTAAAGCCGAGAATAACGCCGAGCTTGATGTCTTCGGCAGAGGCCGCGCCGGCCATCAGTGCAGCGGCGGCAGACGCCATCAGGAATTTTTTCATTAGTCCACTCCCTAGTTGGATCATCGGAATTCTTGTTCCTGCGCCGGAGCCTACGGTGCAATTTTTCGAATGAAAAGGGGGGATCACGCGGAAATGCGCAATGTTTGGGCAGGATTTTTCCGCAACCATGCTAGGTTATGGGTCAAAGCAACAAAGAGGCCCCGCATGTTCCGTTTTCTGACAATTTTCGCCCTGTGCCTGTTGCCGTTTGCCGCGCTGGCGCAAACGCTGTCGACCTCGCAGGGGGCGTTGCGCATTGAACGGATGGCAGACGGGTTCCGTACGCCTTGGGCGCTGGCCTTTCTGCCGGATGGATCATTTCTGGTGACCGAACGCGCAGGGGCATTGTGGCGCGTCGCGCCGGGCGGAGCCAAGAGCAAGGTATCGGGCGTGCCAAAAGTGCAGTCACAGAATCAGGGCGGCCTGTTGGACGTCCTGGTCCCGCGTGATTTTGCCCAAAGCCGGGAGCTGTTCCTGTCTTACGCTATGCGACAGGGGGCGGGGTCGGGCACGGCGGTGGCGCGGGCGGTATTGTCCGCCGACGGCACGCGGCTGACCGGGGTCAAGACGATCTTCGAGATGGCCAAGGGGTCATCCGGCGGGCGCCATTTCGGCAGCCGTATCGTCGAGGCGCGTGACGGCACGCTGTTCATCACCCTTGGCGACCGGGCCGACCGTCCTTCGGCACAGGATCTGTCGCGTCACAATGGCAGCATCGTGCGGATCCGGCGTGACGGGGCTGTGCCGTCTGACAATCCGTTTGTCGGGGTGGCCGGAGCGCAGCCCGAAATCTGGTCCTACGGGCACCGCAACCCGCAAGGTGCGGCGCTGGATTTGCAGGGGCGGCTTTGGGTGCATGAACATGGTGCGCGCGGCGGGGACGAGGTGAACCGCATCCGCGCGGGGCGCAACTATGGCTGGCCGGTGATTTCCTATGGCACGCATTATTCCGGTGCCAAGATCGGCGAAGGCACCCGCAAGCAGGGCATGGAGCAGCCCGCCTTTTACTGGGATCCGTCTATCGCGCCGTCGGGCATGACTTTCTACTCGGGCAAGCTCTGGCCGCAATGGCGTGGGCACATCTTTGTGGGAAGCCTGAAGTTCGACTATATTTCAAGGCTTTCTGGGTCAAACCTCAACGAACGCGAGCGGATTGAAGGCCCCCAGACAGGTCGCGTGCGCGACATCCGCGAGGCGCCCGACGGCACGCTCTGGTTCATCTCTGAAGACGAGGGCGCGGTTTTCCGGCTTTCGCCCATGCAGTGATTGACGAACAGGGGCGGAACCGGTCAATCTCGAGGCAACTGAACAAAGAAGGTTTCCCATGTCCAATTCCGTTTTGACCGCCGCGACATTCGCCCTTGCCCTGTCGGCCTTGCCCCTGTCCGCCCTGGCGCAAGAGACCAAGCCGCCTCTGCCGCGTGCAACCTATAACGAAGCCCGCGAACAGATGGACAGCCTGATCCTGCAGCGCCGCTTGGGCGATGCAATTGCGATGTTCAAGGCGCTGGAACAGCCGGACGAAGCCGAGCGCGCAGACCTTGATACGCGTCTGCGCGCGCTCTATCCCGACGATTTCACCGATGTCGCGCTTGTCCGGTCCGAGATTCACAAGAACGGCTTCCGGCAAGAGATCATCGCCTACTGGAACGAGAGCCAGTACCTTTATGTGTATCTGTTGATGCATACCGTCGATAACCAACCCCGCCTGTTGAATTTCAGCTTTGATGCCGATTTCCACAAGCTGAACGCCTTGTTTTAAGAAAGGAAATTTACCTTGAAATGGTTCAAACCGCTTTTGGCGGTGCTTATTTGCGCGCCCGGGTTTGCCTTGGCGCAGATTCAGGATTCAGTCTTCAAGGACTACAAAACCTTTGAACGGTTCGTCGACCGAGAGGCCAAGTCGCGCGATATCGCAACGCTTTTGTCGATCCTGGGCGGGCGGGATGAACTGACTTCCGAACAGATCCGGAATATCGAGGGTCAGTTCCTCGCGCTGTATCCCGAGGATTTCGAGAATGTGGTGGTGTTCAATCGCAAGGATCTGGGCAACGGCATCACGCAAGAGGCGCGGGCCTATTGGATCGGGCTGCGTTATGTCTATTTCTATTTCATGCTGCACCAGCGCGACGACGAACTTGTCGTGCTGCGCTTTTCTTTCAACTCCCTGCCGGACAAGATGCTGAAGGAATTCTGACGCCTCAGATCGACAGACGCGCGGCCTGGGTGCCCCGTTCTCGATACGGGGTAGTGTCGTAATGCGCCCGGTAGCATTTCGAGAAATGCGAGGGCGAGGCGAAGCCACAGGCCAGCGCCACGTTGATCACGCTCATATCCGTTTGCATCAACAGGTTGCGCGCCTTTTGCAGACGCAGTTCCATGTAATACCGCTTGGGCGAGCGATTGAGATAGCGCCGGAACAATCGCTCAAGCTGGCGCGTGGACATGCCCACCTCTTTGGCCAAGAGAGAGGGGCTGATAGGTTCCTCGATATTGGCCTCCATCATCTGGATGACCTGGCTCAGCTTGGGGTGCCGCACACCGATGCGGGTGGGCACCGAAAGACGCTGCGTGTCCTGATCGGTGCGGATCGAGGAATAAATCTGCTGGTCCGCGACCCAATTGGCCAGTTCCTCGCCATGGTCATTCGCGATAATCTGCAGGAACATGTCGATCGACGAGGTCCCCCCCGCCGTGGTCATGCGGTTGCCGTCGATCACGAAAACCGACTTCTTCAGTTCGACTTCGGGGAATTCCTCGGTGAAACTGTCCTGGTTTTCCCAATGGATCGTGGCGCGTTTGCCGTCCAGAAGACCGGCCTTGGCCATGGGATAGGCGGCCGTACACAGCCCGCCGATACGCACGCCCTTGCGGGCCTCGCGGCGCAGCCAGTTCAACAGGCGCTTGGTACTGACCTTTAGAATATCCAGCCCGCCGCACAGGATCACGGTATCGTCACGGTGCAAATCTATCAGGTCGTCCTGCAGGGTGAATTCGGTCTCGGTCGAGCTTTTGACGGTCTCGCCGCCTTCGCCGATCAGGATCCACTCGTAAAGAGGCGTTTCCGTATGCCGGTTGGCAAGGCGCAGACAGTCCAGCGCCGAGGCAAAGGACAGAATGGTGAAATTCTCAAGCAAAACAAACACAAAGCGGCGTGTCTTCGTGTTCTTTTCAAGGGTGGCGTTGAGACGTTTCAACTGCGACATTCCGGGCGTTCCTGCAAAGTGTGGGGCGGCGCGCGCCTTGATGGTACAATGTTAGCGCCAGATCACGGCCAGAGGTCAAGGCCCCTGCGCCCGATTGTTGGCGCCGCGACAGGTCCAAGTTTGGTGGCGGGCGCATTAATTCAGTTATGGCCCTTGCTCAAGAGCTTTTGTATAGAGACCCTGAAAATAGTTTACCGGAGTTAAGACAATGGCAGAATGGGTTAAATCTGGCTGGCGGAACAAACCGCGGATCCAGATGCCAGATTATACGGATGAGGACGCGCTGAAGGCTGTCGAGGCCCAGCTGGCCAGCTATCCACCGCTTGTCTTTGCCGGTGAGGCGCGCCGCCTAAAAGACCATCTTGGTGCCGCCTCGCGCGGCGAAGCCTTCCTGTTGCAGGGCGGGGATTGCGCCGAAAGCTTTGAGCAGTTCTCGGCCGACGCGATCCGCGACACGTTCAAGGTGATGCTGCAGATGGCAATGGTGCTGACTTATGGCGCCAAGGTGCCCGTGGTCAAGGTGGGCCGCATGGCGGGCCAGTTCGCAAAACCGCGCTCGGCCCCGACGGAAACCGTGGATGGGGTTGAACTGCCCAGCTACCGCGGTGACATCATCAACGAGCTGGATTTCACCTCGGCCGCGCGCATCCCGGACCCCAAGAAGATGCTGCAGGCCTATACGCAGGCCGCCGCCACGCTGAACCTTCTGCGCGCCTTTTCGACCGGTGGGTATGCCGACGTGCATCAGGTGCATTCCTGGACTTTGGGCTTTACCGAGGGCGAGAAGGCCGCGAAATACCGCGATATGGCCAACCGTATCAGCGACACGCTGGACTTCATGAAGGCTGCGGGCGTCAGCTCGGCCACCTCCAGCGCGCTGCGCACGGTGGAATTCTACACCAGTCACGAAGGGCTGCTGCTGGAATATGAAGAGGCGCTGACCCGTCTTGATTCGACCTCGGGCAAATGGCTGGCCGGGTCGGGGCACATGATCTGGATCGGTGACCGCACCCGTCAGCCCGACGGCGCGCATGTGGAATACTGCCGCGGCGTACAGAACCCGATTGGTCTGAAATGCGGCCCGACCACGACCGCAGATGACCTTAAGGTGCTGATGGAGAAGCTGAACCCCGAAAACGAGGCCGGACGTCTGACGCTGATCGCGCGGTTCGGGGCCGGATCGGTTGGCGAACACCTGCCGCGCCTGATCAAGGCGGTGCAGGAAGAAGGCGCCAACGTGCTTTGGACCTGTGACCCGATGCACGGCAACACCATCAAGTCGGCAACCGGGTACAAGACGCGGCCTTTCGACAGCGTGCTGCGCGAAGTGCGCGAGTTCTTTGCCGTACACAAGGCCGAGGGCACGATCCCCGGCGGTGTGCATTTCGAGATGACCGGTCAGGACGTGACCGAATGCACAGGCGGCGTACGCGCCGTGACCGAAGAGAACCTGTCGGACCGCTATCACACCGCTTGCGACCCGCGTCTGAACGCGTCGCAATCGCTGGAACTGGCCTTCCTCGTGGCCGAAGAACTTTCGTCGTTGCGCGACACACGGCAGGCCGAAGCCAGCTAAGGCCCGACACCAGACAGATCAAAAGGCGCGCCCTCCATGGCGCGCCTTTTTCGTTTTATATCAGTTCTCTACAAGGCGAAGATGCGGCACATGCGTGGCGCGGGTCTGGGGCAGGGGGGCAGCCTCTGGTCGGCGTACCTGCCGCAGGAAACTGCCCTCGAGGACCAGGCGGCGCGGACGCGGCCCGATCTGGCCGTGAAACGCCACGCCGCCCAATACGCGCGAGACATCGCCGCGATGGCCGGTCAGCGGCAACAGGATCATATCCGCCGCAAGGCGCGGGCGCGTCGGGCCCGGATCCCCGCTGAACCGCAGCGTGGCCTTGGCCGGGCCGCGAAATACGTCTTCCAGCACCGCCCCAAAGTCCATCCGCGACTCGGGCACAATCAGGGATCCGACCGGCATCCCGCGCATCTCGACGCCCAGAAGATCGGACAAAAGATGCCCGGCCACGCGCACCCGCGCCATACCCGGTGCGATCCGTTCCAGAATGAAGGTCTGGGCGAGTGCCGCCTGCAGGCTGCGCGGATCAACTTCGGCCCGTGCGGGCAGGCGGCGATCGCGGCGCAGGCTGTCCCAATAGGTTTCGATGTCCTGCAGCCGGCGCAGACCGGTCTCATCCCGCGCGGTGGTGTGCGATCCTTTGTCCGGGCCTTTCATGGACCCTGTGATTGACCACATGGTGCGGCCCTCCCAATTCCCTAACAACTCCTTAAAGGACTATGTCAGATTTTCCCCAAATGCGTAGAAAAACCGTGGAAAATGGTTAACTTCCGCTGCGCAGTTCCCGTGAAAGCCTTGCACCTTGTCAGGGGATGGCATTAGGTGTCGGGGCAATCAGAAAAGGAGCGGCCCTTGCTGCAATCAATGACAGGATTTGCCGCGCAAAAAGGGGCGGCACTGGGGTTCAGCTGGTCGATGGACCTGCGCAGCGTGAATGCCAAGGGGCTGGATCTGCGCCTGCGGGTGCCGGACTGGATCGAAGGGCTGGAACCCGCCATTCGTGCCAGCCTTGGCAAGGCGCTGGCGCGCGGCTCGGTCAGCCTGTCCTTGCGCATCTCGCGCGAGGAAGAGGGCGAAACGCTTGCGCTGAATACCAGCCAGCTTGACGTGGTTCTGGATGCCTTGGCTGAAATCGAAACCCGCGCGCTGGAGCGCGGCCTGTCTCTGGCCCCCGCCACGACCAGCGATGTTCTGGCGCAGCGCGGCGTGCTGGACGCGGCCAGCGTTGAGACCGACACGAAAGCCCTGCGCGAGGCGATCCTTGCCGATTTGCCCGACCTTCTGGATGCGTTCCTGCAAATGCGCCGCGCCGAGGGCGAAGCCCTGGACTCCGTGCTGAAAGATCAGCTGAACCAGATTGCTGCCCTGACCGAGGCCGCCACCGGCGTGCTGGAAGACCGGCGCGATGAAACCGCCGCCGCGCTGCGTCGCAACCTTGCCAAGGTGATGGACAATGTCGATGACATGGACGAGACCCGCATCGCGCAGGAACTGGCGCTGATCGCGGTCAAGCAGGACATCACCGAAGAAATCGATCGCTTGCGCGCCCATGTGGATGCGGCGCGCGATCTTCTCGCTGCGGGCAGCCCCGTGGGCCGCAAGCTGGATTTCCTGATGCAGGAGTTCAACCGCGAGGCCAACACCCTGTGCAGCAAATCGCAAAACACCGATCTGACGCGCATCGGGCTGGACCTCAAGGCGGTGATCGACCAGATGCGCGAACAAGTCCAAAACGTGGAATGAATGATCTCATGACCGACATGACCAACCGACGCGGCCTTCTTGTCATCCTGTCCTCGCCCTCGGGCGCGGGAAAATCGACGCTGGCACGGCGTCTGATGGAGTGGGATCCGGGCCTGAGCTTCTCGGTTTCGGCCACCACCCGTGCGCCGCGCCCCGGCGAAGAACATGGCCGCGAATATTACTTCCTCTCTGAAGACGAATTCAAACGCATGGTGGCCAGTGGCGAAATGCTGGAACATGCCCACGTGTTCGGGAACTTCTATGGCTCGCCCTCGGCCCCGGTGCAAAAGGTGATCGACTCGGGCAACGACGTGCTGTTTGACGTCGACTGGCAGGGTGAACAGCAGATCCGCAATTCGAACCTTGGCAAACATGCGCTGTCGATCTTCATCCTGCCGCCCTCGATCACCGAGCTGCACCGCCGTCTTGTCACGCGCGGGCAGGACAGTGACGAGGTGATTTCCAAGCGGATGCAGAAAAGCTGGGACGAGATCAGCCACTGGGGGGCCTATGATTACGTGCTGGTCAATGACGATCTGGACGCCACCGAGACCCAGTTGAAAACCATCATCACTGCCGAACGGATGCGCCGCGAACAGCAACCGATGTTGCAATCGCACGTGCGCAGCCTTCAGGCCGAATTCGAGGAGATGTCGTAATGCCGCTTTATGAACTGGACGGGGCCGCGCCCGAAATTGCCGAAGACAGCTGGGTTGCGCCGGATGCCAATCTGGTGGGCAAGATTCGCGTGGAAGAGGGGGCGTCGGTCTGGTTCGGCTGCACCCTGCGCGGCGATAACGAACTGATCCTGATCGGGGCCGGATCGAACGTGCAGGAAAACACCGTCATGCACACCGATATGGGTTTTCCTCTGACCATCGGGGCGGGGTGTACGATCGGGCACAAGGCGATGCTGCACGGCTGTAGCATTGGCGACAACAGCCTGATCGGGATGGGGGCCACCGTGTTGAACGGTGCCAAAATCGGCAAGAACTGCCTGATCGGGGCAGGCGCCCTGATTACCGAGGGCAAAGAAATTCCCGACGGATCGCTGGTCATGGGCGCGCCGGGCAAGGTGGTGCGGCAACTGGATGAGGCGGCCATCAACGGGCTGCGCGCCAGTGCCCTTCACTACCAGGAAAACATGCGCCGGTTCCGCGCGGGCCTGAAGCCTGTCTAGGTTATCGGAGTGATTTACCTTAAGTGCCCATCATAGTGCGTTGATTTTAATGTTAAAAGTGCGATTTGTAACAACTGGGTGAAACTTTTGTCTTGCCCAGTTTACAAACCCCCGAGTCTCGGAAAGTCTTTGGGCGACCTTACCGCGGACCGGACTCATGTCTCTTGACCTTGCGCAATCCTTTGTCGATGGCATCCCATTGCCTTCGGTGTTTGTCGGGGCGGATGCCCGGATCATGGCGGCCAACAAGGCGGCCCTGACGCTGAATGCCAATGCAGGGCAACAACGCCCCTTTGTGTTGGTGTTTCGTCAGCCCGGCCTGATTGATGCGCTGGAGGCCTGCCTCGTGCAGGGGGACAGGCAATCGGCGGTCTATCACCACCATGACGGCCCCCATAACATCCGCTATGACGTGACCTTTTCGAAAGTGTCGGGCGGGGGGATGCACGGGGTGCTGCTGTGTTTCACAGACGTGACCCACATGTTGCAGGCTGACAAGATGCGCCGCGATTTTGTCGCCAATGTCAGCCACGAGCTGCGTACGCCGCTGACCGCGATCCTTGGCTTTATCGAAACCCTGCAGGGCCCCGCGCGCAACGATCCCGAAGCGCAGGAAAGGTTCCTTTCCACCATGTCGTCCGAAGCCAGCCGCATGAACCGGCTGGTGGGCGATCTTCTGTCGCTGAGCCGGGTCGAGGAAAACGCGCGGATGCGCCCCACGGCGTCGGTCGATCTGGATCAGGTGTTGAAATCGGTGCTGCGCAACCTGTCCACCGTGGCCGAGGAAAACGGCGGCACCTTTACCTATTCCGCGCCCGAAGCACTGCCCATGGTGGTGGGGGACGCGGACCAATTGGTGCAAGTGTTCATGAACCTCGTCGAGAACGCGCTGAAATACGGGGGACAGGGCACGCATGTCGATGTGCACCTGTCGGAAACGCCGCGCGATCACGTATTGCGCACGCCTGCGCTTTTGATTTCGGTCTCGGACAACGGGCCGGGCATCGATTCTGCGCATATCCCGCGCCTGACCGAACGATTCTACAGAATCGACTCGCATCGCTCGCGCGAGATGGGGGGCACCGGGTTGGGTCTGGCCATCGTGAAACACATTCTGAATCGCCATCGCGGTCGCCTTCAGATTGAAAGTACCTTGGGGAAGGGATCAACTTTCACGGTTATTTTGCCTAAAAAACAGGAAAACCGCGCCCCATCCGGCACCCTGTCATAAAAGCGTTACATACCCGTCACAAAAGCTTAGCCCGAGGGGCTTAGCACCCGCTCCCGAGGCTTTGTGCACACAAGGCCAAAACCAATGGAGTACATATCATGTCCGTAAAACTGACCGCTTCGGCACTGGCCATCATCGCCGCTGCCACCACCGCCTCTGCCCGCGATCAGCTGCAGATCAAAGGGTCTTCGACCGTTCTGCCCTATGCCACCATCGTCGCCGAAGCGTTTGGCGAGAACTTTGATTTCCCGACCCCCGTCGTAGAAGGTGGCGGTTCGGGTGCAGGTCGCAAGGCCATGTGTGAAGGTGTTGGCGAAAACACCATCGACATCGCGAACTCGTCCTCGCGCATCAAACAGTCGGACATCGACCTGTGTGCCTCGAACGGCGTGACCGAAATCATGGAAGTACGTTTTGGCTATGACGGCATCGTGTTTGCCTCGGACATCAACGGCCCGGCCTTTGCCTTCACCCCCGCCGACTGGTTCAATGCGCTGGCCAAAGAAGTCGTGGTTGACGGCAAGCTGGTTGCCAACCCGAACAAACAATGGGCCGACGTGAACGGCGACCTGCCTGCACAAGACGTTCTGGCTTTCATCCCCGGCACCAAGCACGGTACCCGCGAAGTGTTCGACAAGAAGGTTCTGGAAGCCGGCTGTAAAGCCACCGGCGCGCTGGACCTGTTGGTCGAGGCCAATGGCGGCGACAAGAAAGCCGGCAAGAAAGCCTGTCACGCGCTGCGCACCGACGGTGTGTCGGTTGATATCGACGGCGACTATACCGAGACCCTCGCGCGACTGGACGCTAACCCGCAGGCCATCGGCGTGTTCGGCCTGTCGTTCTACCAGAACAACACCGACAAGCTGATCGTGGCCACCATGGACGGCGTGACCCCGTCGACCGAAACCGTGGCTTCGGGTGAATATCCCGTGTCGCGTCCGCTTTTCTTTTACGTCAAGAACGCGCATCTGGGTGTGATCCCCGGCCTGCAGGAATACATCGACTTCTTCGTCTCGGACGAGATCGCAGGCCCCGACGGCCCGCTGGCCGAGTACGGTCTGGTGTCTGACCCCGAGCTGGCCAAGACCCAGGAAATGGTTGCCAACGGCACCGCAATGGCTCCGCTGAACTAAGCGCGCCCGAAACGACCGGGTGGCGCCATGGTCCGGCGCCACCCTCAACCTTTTTTGACTACCCGTCGGAGATTCCATGAGCGCCGGTCTTGTTCTTCTCGCCGTGGTCGCCATCGCGACCGTCGGCTTTTTCGTGGGGCGCAAACGTTCCCTCGCGATGGTCGGGGGGGATGTGCGACAGCTGCATTCCTTGCCCAGTTATTATGGCCAGACCGTGTTTCTGGCAGCTGCTGTTCCGGCCCTTCTGGTATCCTTTGCCTGGCTGCTGTTGCAGCCGCTTTACGTTGAAAGCCAGGTCAGCGGGATGATTGATCCGGCCAAGCTGGCCGAGACGACCTCGCTTGACCTCGTGATGGCCGATGTGCGCCGGATTTCGGACGGTCTGGACGTGGCGGTGGTCGCGGGCGCGCTGACCGAACCCCAGATTGATGCCCTTGACGCGGGCGCCACAAATGTGCGCGCCGTGCTGGCCGAGGTGGGGGTCGCAGTGGCCTCGGACATTCCGCAGAACGTGCTGGCCGCCGCCAAGGAATACCGCGCGATCACCGCGACACTGCGCGTGGCCATGTCGGTTGTGGTTCTGGCGCTGTCTGTCGCCGGGTTCCTGTTTGCGCTGATGCGCATCCGCCCTGAGTTTCGCGCGCGCAACGTATCGGAGGCGGCGGTCAAGGCGCTGTTGATCCTGTCTTCCACCGTGGCGATCCTGACCACGGTCGGAATCATCGCCTCGCTGCTGTTCGAGACCGCGCATTTCTTCCGGCTGTATCCGGCCAAGGACTTTTTCTTCAACCTGACTTGGAACCCGCAATTCACCGGCGGGTCGGATCTCGGGATTGCGCCGCTGCTCTGGGGCACGCTTTATGTGTCGTTCGTGGCGCTGATCTTTGCCGTGCCGATTGGGTTGCTGGTGGCGGTATACTTGTCGGAATACGCCTCGAAGCGGGTGCGGTCGATCGTCAAACCCGCCGTTGAAATCCTCGCCGGGATCCCGACCATCGTTTACGGCCTGTTTGCCCTGATCACGGTTGGCCCGCTGCTGCGCGATTACTTTGCCCAGCCGCTTGGGCTGGGCACCTCGTCTTCGTCGGTGATGACAGCGGGGCTGGTCATGGGCATCATGCTGATCCCCTTCGTGTCGTCGCTGTCTGACGACGTGATCAACGCGGTGCCGCAGGCGATGCGCGACGGCTCTTACGGGCTTGGCGCGACCCGGTCGGAAACCGTCAAACAGGTGATCCTGCCTGCCGCGCTGCCCGGCATTGTCGGCGCCGTGCTGCTGGCCGCATCGCGCGCGATTGGCGAAACCATGATCGTGGTTATGGGGGCAGGGGCCGCGGCCAAGCTCTCGATGAACCCGTTCGAGGCAATGACGACGATCACTGTGAAAATCGTTAGCCAGCTGACCGGCGACACAGAATTTGCCAGCCCTGAAACGCTCGTGGCCTTTGCCCTTGGCCTGTCGCTCTTCGTGGTGACGCTGGGGCTGAATGTTCTGGCCCTTTATATCGTTCGCAAGTACCGGGAGCAGTACGAATGACCGACGCGACCAACAATTCCGGCGTGCACAGCACTTCGCTTCTGGTTCAGGACGCACGCACCAAGAAACGCAACGCCGCCGAGGCCCGGTTCCGCATGTATGGCGTGATTGCCATCGCGATTGCGATCTTGGCGCTGGTTGGTCTTCTGGGGTCGATCCTTGCCAACGGGTCGTCGGCCTTCCGCCAGACATTCATCACCATGGATGTCTATCTGGATCCGGCCAAGCTGGACAAGGCGGGCACCCGCGACATTGAAAAGATCGCCAAGGTGTCGACCTTCGGCTATGCGCCGCTGATCACCAAATCCTTCGAGACGATCATCGCCGAAAATCCCGAGATTGGTGTTGAGGGCCTCAAGGCCAAGGACGCCGGCAAGATGATCTCGAAAGAAGGGCCGGCCGAGTTGCGCCGCTTCGTCCTCGAAAACCCCGACATGATCGGGGAAACGGTGACGTTCAAGTTCCTCGCGAATGGCCGGATCGACGGCTATTACAAGGGCCGCGTGACGGAAGAGACCGCCAAACTGGACAAGAACGTCTCGCCCGAGCAGTTGATGCTGGCCGACCAGTTGAAAGAGGCGGGCTATCTCAAGACCTCGTTCAATCTGGGCTTCCTGATCTGGGCGGACGCCTCGGAAAACCGCCCCGAGGCTTCGGGTCTGGGCGTGGCCATCCTTGGGTCGTTCTACATGATGATCGTGGTCCTGTGCCTGACACTGCCGATTGGGGTGGCGGCGTCGATCTATCTTGAAGAGTTTGCGCCGAAGAACTGGATCACCGATATTGTCGAGGTGAACATTTCGAACCTCGCGGCGGTGCCGTCCATCGTGTTCGGTATCCTAGGTCTGGCGATCTTCATCAACTTCATGGGGCTGCCGCAATCGGCGCCCATCGTGGGGGGGCTTGTGCTGACCCTGATGACCCTGCCGACGATCATCATCGCCACCCGCGCCTCGCTCAAATCCGTGCCACCCTCAATCCGCGACGCGGCCTTGGGCGTCGGGGCCTCGAAGATGCAGGCGGTGTTCCATCATGTGCTGCCCCTGGCCGCGCCCGGTATTCTGACCGGGACGATCATTGGCCTAGCGCAGGCCCTTGGTGAAACCGCGCCGCTGTTGCTGATCGGGATGGTGGCCTTCGTGCGCGAATATCCCGCAGGCCCGCCGGAAGGGTTCTTTGACCCCGCTGCCGCCCTGCCGGTTCAGGTTTACAACTGGACCCAGCGTTCGGACCCTGCTTTTGTAGAGCGTGCTTCCGGCGCCATCATCGTTCTCTTGGTGTTCCTGCTGATCATGAATGCCATTGCCATTATCCTTCGTCGCCGCTTCGAGCGCCGCTGGTAACGCCGGAAGGAAACCAAAAAATGTACGACGCACCGAACCTGGGGGTCAAAGTGGAACAAAAAGACATCAAGATTTCGGCGAGCAAATGTCAGGTCTATTATGGCGACACCCATGCCATCAAGGACGTGGACATCGAAATCCAGGACAAGACCGTCACCGCCTTTATCGGCCCGTCGGGCTGTGGCAAGTCGACCTTCCTGCGCTGCCTGAACCGGATGAACGATACGATTGATATCTGCCGCGTCGAAGGCGACATCCTGTTGGACGGCGAAGACATCTATGACAAACGTGTCGACCCCGTGCAATTGCGCGCCAAGGTGGGTATGGTGTTCCAGAAACCCAACCCGTTCCCCAAGTCGATCTATGACAACGTCGCCTACGGGCCGCGCATTCACGGCATGGCCAAGAACAAGGCTGAACTGGACGAGATTGTCGAACGGGCCCTGCGCCGTGGCGCCATATGGGACGAGGTCAAGGACCGTCTGGATGCCCCCGGCACCGGCCTGTCGGGCGGCCAACAACAGCGCCTGTGCATCGCGCGCGCGGTGGCAACCGAACCCGAAGTCCTGCTGATGGACGAACCCTGCTCGGCGCTTGACCCGATTGCGACCGCGCAGGTCGAGGAACTGATCGACGAACTGCGCGAACGCTTTTCGGTGGTGATCGTGACCCACTCGATGCAGCAAGCCGCGCGCGTCAGCCAGAAGACCGCGTTTTTCCACCTTGGGCATCTTGTCGAATATGACGACACCGCCACTATTTTCACCAACCCGAAAGACGAACGCACCGAGAGCTATATCACGGGCCGGATCGGGTAAGGAGATCACCAAATGAACGACAAACACATCGTGTCCTCGTTTGACGCCGAACTGGAACAGATTCAGGCGCATATCATGAAGATGGGCGGTCTCGTGGAAGAGGCCATCCTGGATGCCTCGAAATCGCTCAAGAACCGCGACGAAGAACTGGCCGAGCAGGTTCGTGAAAACGACAAGGCCATCGACCGTCTGGAACAACTGGTCAATGACGAATGTTTCAAGCTGATCGCGCTGCGCTCGCCCACGGCGGTGGACTTGCGCGTGGCCTTGTCGGTGATGAAAATCGCAGGCAACCTTGAACGTATCGGCGACTATGCCAAGAACATGGCCAAGCGGACCGGCGTTCTGGTGCATATGACCCCTGTCGAAGGGGCGCGCGGCGCGCTGCGCCGGATGGCGCGCGAGGTGCAACTGATGCTGAAGGACGCGCTGGACGCGTATATCCAGCGCGATGCCGAACTGGCGCGCGATATTCTGGAACGCGACCGCGACATTGACCAGATGTACAACGCGCTGTTCCGCGAATTCCTGACCTTCATGATGGAAGACCCGCGTTACATCACACCCTGTATGCACCTGCATTTCATCGCCAAGAACACCGAACGCATGGGCGACCATGTGACCGCGATTGCCGAGCAGGTGATCTATCTGGTGACCGGCGAGATGCCGGATGAAAACCGCCCGCGCGAAGATCATTATCGCCCGGAACTGCACCCCGCCGACTAACCAGACCGAGCATCAAGACCCATGTCCCACGATCACCCCACCGTTCTTGTTGTCGAGGATGAACCCGCACAGCGCGACGTCCTGTCCTACAACCTCAAGGCCGAAGGCTTTGACGTGGTATCGGCCGCCGATGGCGACGAGGCGCTTCTTCTGGTCGAGGAAGAAGCCCCCGATATCATCGTGCTCGACTGGATGCTGCCGGGTATTTCGGGCATCGAGATCTGTCGCCGCCTGAAAACCAAGCCCCAGACCAACGGAATTCCGGTCATCATGCTGTCGGCGCGCTCGGAAGAGGTGGACCGCGTGCGCGGCCTTGAGACCGGCGCGGATGATTACGTGGTGAAACCCTATTCGGTGCTCGAACTTATGGCGCGGGTCCGAAGCCAGTTGCGCCGCGTCCGCCCTGCGGCCGTGGGGCAGCGGCTTGAGTACGAGGACATCGTGCTGGATGCTGAAACCCATCGCGTGACCCGCTGCGAAAAACCGCTGAAACTGGGGCCGACCGAGTTCCGCCTGTTGTCGACCTTCATGGAGAAACCGGGCCGTGTCTGGAGCCGCGAACAGCTGCTGGATCGGGTCTGGGGACGCGACATCTATGTCGACAGCCGTACGGTGGACGTACATATCGGCCGCTTGCGCAAGGCGCTTTGTGTGCATGGGGGCGAAGACGTGCTGCGCACGGTGCGTGGGGCGGGCTATGCCCTTGGCTAACTGGCGCTGACCGGCTCAGGCCTTGTCCGGTGCGGGCCGGGCAGGGCGCAACATGCCCACCAGTCGCAGCAACAGCGTGATCGCCAGCACCGGCACCAACAGCATGTGCGATACGTGGTCGAAATAGTTGGTGCTGCCGGTATCTGTCATCCACATCACCTGACCCAGAACCGCCGCCAGCGCGAGCGTGACATGCCCCCGCCACAGCGCCCAGAGGCACAACGCCAGCGCCACAGCTCCGGCGGGCAGGGGATCATACCCGAAACGGTAGGGATCAAAGGGCAGCGCGCCGATCGAGGCTGCGAGAAACAGTGTCACAAAGATCAGGGCCAGCAAGATCTCGACCGTGGAAAACCTGTCCACCGGCCTCCCGAATTTCGCAAGGATATTCGCGCCTGCCAGAATGGGCAGCATGGCGCCGAAAGGCGCGAGCACCGCAACGATCATCAAGGTTATGGCGCTGTCCGCCAGAACGGTCAGCAACGCGACGGTGACGGCGGCAGCCAGCGCAGCGGCGATGCGGTCTGCCACAGCCCAGCGGGCGATCCGGAACACCACCCAGAAAATGATGACGGCCGCCCCGGCGGTCTCATAAGCCACGGTCATTGCACAGCCTCCTCACGCGCCCGCACCCAGGATTCATTGAAGACATGCGCGCGGATCGCGGTCTTGTTGGCGATGGAGTAGACCAGAAGGATCGTGCCATCTGGCAGGTGGGTCATCATCTGATACCGGGCCGAACCGTTATCCTGCTCGAGCGTGTGAATGCGGGTCCAGCTGCGCCCCTGATCCGAGGACAGGGCCAGTTTCAGGATCGTGGTGTTGGTGGGCGAGTCATTGAACGCCATCAGGATACGCCCGTCCGACAGGCGTAGCGCCGCTACCGGCGAATTGGGGTTGGGCAGGTCCAGCAGTTCGGCCTTGCTCCAGCTTCGGCCACCATCATTGGTCCATGTGCCGACAAGCCGATCCGTGGCCTTGTCGAAATTGCGCAGCAGCGCCACGGCGTTCTGGGCATCAAAGGGCACGATCACCGGCTGGATGCCGAACCGTCCTTGGGTCATGCGGCGCTTGTCACGTACATGACCCTCTGCGTCCAGACGCACCAATTCGCCAAAGGAATTGCCCATCTCGAAATAGGCCGGGATTGCGACGCTGCCATCAGCATAGGACAGCGTGGGCGAGCGCACCAGATGCGACCGGTTCAGGAAGGGCGACAGCGACAGTTTCTTGGTGCCCGTCACGGTATCGCCATCCACCGTCACCCGTGCAATCGACGCCGCCGCCCAACCGCCCGCCGAGACCACGGTGGCAAACAGGGTGTTTGGGTCGGAATGCTGGGCAATCGTATTGCCCAGCGACAGGATCGCCTGGCGCGGCTCCGAGACGGCGCTCATTTCTTCCTTGCTCAACAGGGGCAGGGGGTCGGTATGGGTCCAACCGTCTGCGCCCTTGGAAAAGCGGCTTTCCTTGATGACCACATCCTCGTGGGATTCCCGCGTGCCATCGAACCAGATCAGTGAAAACCCGTCGTCGAAATTGCGCACGGCGGGCGCATGGGCGGCGCCAGCTTGCGAGGTGTAATCAAACACGGTTTCAAACATTGGCTCGGCGTCCGAGACAGGCACAGGGGCCACTTCGAACGCCCAGTCAAGCGGTGCATGGGTTGCCACCGCCAAACCACTGAGGGCGACGCTGGCCACGGTCAGGGCCGACAGGACACGCCGCCGCGGGGTCATGTGTCCTCGCGGTCGTAGATATAGGCGTTCATCGGCGCATAAAGCGTCAGGAAGAACATCACCGAGAGGCAAACCTCGTTGAGTTCACCTTTTTTCGACGCCGTCACCAGCAGGATCGACAGGCCCGCAATCAGCAGCGCAAGACCATAGCGCAGATAGGGCACCGGCACATAGAACCGGTCCAGCAGGTTGCGCAGCCCTTCCTTGCGACGATAGAGCGGCGGCAGCACGAGATAATAAAGCACAAGGAAGGTGGTCAGCATCTTGCCGAAGATCAGCTTGTTCAGGTTGACGCCGTTGACTTCCATGTTGTGAAAGTTGGTTTCGCGCTGGCGGTTGTTTTCCAGAAAGAACTCGGAACTTTCCACGCCAAGGATACGTTGGCCCCAGCTGATTTCCTCGCCCGCGCCAAAGAACATCAGAAAGGCGATCAAACCGCTCATCACGACGAAACCCGCGCCCTTGGAAAATCCGATGCGGGCGATCCGGCTAATCATCAGAACAGACGCCGCAAACAGCATGATCGAGGTGAAATATTCCAGCACACCGTCTTCGCGTATGTAGATGCTCTTGAACGTGTCGAGATCGACGCGGACCCAGATGATGCCGACCAAGATCACCACGGCCATGAAGCCGTAGATCAGGTATTCCAGACCCGTTGGTTTTTCGTTTATTTTCATCATGTTCGCGCTGCCAGTTGTGTAAGGGACAGGCCGGTTTCGCGCAAGAACGCGCTGTCGCCCGCCGGGATGCCTTGGGTTTGCCTGAACGGGCATATATGTGCAAGCCCGGTCAGGTCCAAGGGGCGTCATGAGCAAGGATGCCTCCGCCTGCGGGTTTTGGGATTACGCGACGTCACTTGATTTTGACGCGGATTAGAGACACTCTGACGGGGCGCGGACATAACTGGCTCGCCGGCATTTATTGCAGCGGCTCAAAAAATGCTTTTAAGGGGGGACACTTATGCATGTATTTACGCTGACCGGGTTCATTATCTATTCCCAGAACGACACACCTTATGACGCACATGCGGTGGAATCCAGGATTGTGACAGCCAACAGCGCGGCCACCTTTTCCTACAGCGTGACAGGCGTCAGCGACGGCGGCGCCAGCACGGTCGACCTCAACAGCAGCCAGTTCATCGGCAATGCTCTGAATGCGCTGGGGGCGGACCCCGAAACAGATGCGTTCGAAGCCCATATCGGCCGCCTGAGCTGGGGCGGGAACCAGACCACGATCATGACACTTTGGGTGGATACCGGCGGCGGCACCTCGCGCGAATATGTGTTCGGGATTGGGGGAACGCCGCTGCCACCGATCAATTCACTGGCCGAAATGAACGCGGTGAACAGCCAGGTCACGGGCATCACGACGGCCCCGACCACCGGCCCGTTGCGGCCGAATGTGAACATCCCACTCAGCAGTCTGCTGAACGTCAGATCCGAAGCCGCAAACCTTGTGGAAGGCACCGACGGCAGCGACACGCTGACTGGCACCGCGGGCAACGATATTTATGTGCCTGGACTAAACGAATATCAGGATTTGTTGCTGGGCTCGGCGGGCAACGACATGTTCATCTATACCGGTATGAACACCAGCAGTTTTTACCGCCTTGAATACAACCAGCTGAACGCTGGCATCACGGTCAATCTTGACCACAGATATGACGAGGCCGAGGTCGACAAAGGCATGAACGGGCGCGATACGATCGTGGACTATCACGATGCGTCGAACTGGACCATTGGCACCGGCGCCTGGATATCGGGCACCAACCACGCCGACACCTTCAATGTCCGCGTCAATTCAGACAGCACCTGGGCCGGGTTTGCCGGGGGCGGGGGCAATGACACGTTCAACATCCATGATGGCAACGTTGTGCGCCTTGTTTTTGTCGAAAGCTCTTTCGGGGTGCCCGCAACGACGGGGGTCAACATCAACCTGAACACCGGAGTTGTGTCCAATGACGGGTTCGGGGGCAGGGACACGATCAACGTACACAATGCATCTGTGCGCGTTGAGATTCAGGGCACCGAAATGAACGATACGATTACCGGCAGCGGCCGGGATGAACGGTTCATTCTTCATGGGGGCTCTGACACGCTCGATGCCGGTGGCGGATGGGATGTGCTGCGTTATGATCGCGACGGGGTTGAAAACCTATCGGTTAACCTTGCTAGCGGCATGGCCACGGGAACGTGGCATGGCAACAGTTTTTCGCACTCGATTTCCGGTGTCGAGGAAATCCGCGGGACCAACAATTTCAACGACACGCTGACCGGCGACGGCGGCCACAACTATCTTGCGGGGCGCGGCGGTGATGACACGCTGAACGGCGGCGGAGGCAATGATGACCTTGAAGGTGGTGCCGGAAATGATGTCCTGTTCGGCGGCGACGGCCATGACGAGGCATTTTACCGGGGGCTGGGTCAGGCTGATCTTTCCATCAGCGGGGACACAAGAACAGGCGTCACGGTGGTATCGTCGCAAGGCACCGACGTGCTTTACGGGGTCGAGGAACTGCATCTTGATGACGGCAATATCGTTCTGCCCGAAGGTGCCACCGGTACGCCCACAAACGGCGACGATATCCTGATCGGCGGCAACGGCGATGACAATATCGACGGGCTGGCGGGCAATGACTCGATCCAGGGCAACGCCGGCAATGACACGCTGCGTGGCGGGGCAGGGGATGACACGCTCTTGGGGGGACCCGGCGATGATTATCTGAACCCCGGGGACAACGCGCAAAGCTATGACCAGATCCTGCCCGGAACCGGAAATGATACAGTGGACTTTGGCGAGATCGTCAACGGTTTTGCCGAACTCGGCTATTGGGACTTTGACACGGGCGTGAATGCCGTTCTGAACGGGGTCACCAATACCGGCACGGTCAGCAATGCCGACGCCACGACGACGGTTCTTGACGTGATGAACCCGATGAATGCTTGGGGCTTTGGCCTGACCGGGTCAGACCACGACGACGTTCTGAATGTCACGGTTTCGAACGGCGGCTGGATGCAGGTGCGCGGGGCCATTGGCAATGACCGGATTATCATCGACGCCAGCCAAGGCACGGTGCGGCTCGACTATCGCGATTATTCCGGCACCGGCGTCGGCGTTGCGATTGATCTCGGGGCGGGCATCGTAAGCAATGACGGCTATGGAGATCAGGACACGATTGTCGGGTCGGCCTCTGAACTGCGCACCTCAATGGAAGACGACATCGTCTTTGGCAGCGACGCCGACGAACGCTTTATTCTCATGGCGGGCAATGACACGCTGGATGGCGGCGGCGGGTTTGACCGCGTGCGCTATGATCGCAGCGGCGTCGAGGCCGTAATCGTGAACCTGGCCACCGGCATCGCCACAGGTGTTTGGCGTGGTGAAAGTTTCCGTCACGAGCTGTCCAATATTGAACACGTCGAGGGGTCGAACGGCTTTAATGACAGCCTGACCGGCGATGACTATGCCAACAGGTTGGATGGCAATGGCGGCAATGATACCCTGCGCGGTGGTGCCGGAGATGACACGTTGATCGGCGGCGATGGCACCGATACGGCGGTTTACGGGGTAGCGAGCACTGATGTTCAGGTGCGGGAATGGTCCAGCGGGAATGGCGTGATCGTCAGTTCCACAGAAGGGTCGGACTCGGTTGAAAACAACGTCGAATTCTTCCAGTTCACGGACACCACACTCAGCTATGCGCAGGTTCTTGGCCTTGCACCCGTGGCGGGCAGCACCAATGGGGATGATCTGATCTATTCCTATCCCGATGACAACCGTGTGGATGGCGGCGCGGGCAATGACACCATTCTGGGGCAGGGCGGCAATGACACCCTGCTTGGCGGCGATGGCAATGACAGCCTGCTGGGTGGTGCCGGCACGGACCAGCTTGTCGGTGGGTCTGGCAACGACACGCTGATCGGCGGCGACGATGATCGCGACCTTCGCGATCTCGCCTTTGGCGGCGAAGGTAACGACCTGATCGAGGGCGGTTATGGCAATGACGAGCTGCGCGGGGACGCTGGCGACGACACCATTGAAGGCGGCTTTGGTGCGGATACCGTGATAGGTGGCGACGGAGCGGATCTGCTGACAGGCAGCGCATGGTCCGACCTGATCTTCGGCGGGGCTGGCGACGACTTCGTCAACGGCGGCTGGGGCCATGACCGCGTGAACGGTGGCACCGGCGCGGACCGATTCTTCCATATCGGCATTCGCGACCATGGCTCGGACTGGATCCAAGACTACAATGCCGCCGAAGGGGATGTGCTGCAATTCGGGATCGGCACGGCGACCGCCTCGCAGTTCCAGATCAACACCACCCACACCTCCAGCCC